>CAYYAR010000031.1:0-40969 GCA_964470065.1 uncultured Verrucomicrobiota bacterium
GGATGCCACTCGCACTCACGCATCTATCCGCCGCCGACGGCGGATAGATAAAGAAAGCATCAACACCCGGATTCTCCGCAAGCTGATTCCCGCAGGCATGTACGTCAGGGTGTCCCATTGTTGAAGTCAGGAAGGGTGGCGCGGTGGTCGATCAAAGCGTCGGCGCGTTGAGCAAGGCTGCGCTGAAAACCAGAATCGACAACGTGCTCGGATAGTCCGTGGCGGGATTTGGCCCGCCGGATTAATCATCAGGCTTTGATTGATTTGACCCTCGGATCGAGGGCGTCCCGCAGCGCATCGCCAAGCAGATTGAAGGCGAGCACGATCAGCAGGACGGCGATCGTCACAAACGTCATCTCCCACCACACGCCCTGCCAGAGGCGGAGGCGCGCGTTGTTGATCATGATGCCCCATGACGGTTCGCCTTGCACGCCGAGGCCTAGAAAACTCATGAACACCTCGGTGCCGATCGAGGCGGGAAACCGCAACGTGAAGGCCACGATGATGACATGGGTCACGTTGGGCAGGATGTGCCGGAAAAGAATGCGGGAATGGCTGAAGCCAAGCACCCGGCCAGCCATAACATAGGAGAGCTCGCGCTGTCGCATCACCTCGGCGCGGATGAGACGGCATACCCCTACCCACATCGTCAAACCGATGCCGAGGTAGACCCCGAGCAATCCCTTGCCGGCGATCATGGCGATGGCAAGAATGAAGAGCAGTCCGGGGATGGCGGCAAATGTGGAGTACAACCAGACGATGAAATCATCGACTTTGCCTCCGAAATAGCCGGCGAGCGCGCCGAGCATCACGCCGATCGGTATGGCGATGAGCGAGGTGATAATACCGACGCGGAAAGCGATCCGGGCGCCCTGCACCAGACGGGCGAAGACATCGCGTCCCAGCGAGTCAGTGCCCATCCAGTGCTCGCGATCCGGCGGCTGAAAGCGACGATCAAGATGCTGGTGCTGATAGGCTGGCACGGTGTCATTCCACTGGTGATACTGATAGATGACCTCACCGTAAGCGGCCATCAGGGTGTAGAAGAGAACGATCAGCAGACACGCGCGGATCAGACGGGTGGACATCAGTTGACGAAATACCGTTGATTTCATGACAACTTCACCCGCGGGTCCACCCACGCATAGGCGAGATCAGCGAGCAGATTCGCCACAAGATAGAGCAACGATCCGATCAGCACCACCGCGCGCACTACATCCACATCCGACGAATTGATGGCATTCACGCTGAGATAGCCGAGCCCGGGAATGCCAAAAAATGTCTCCAGCAAAAGGCTGCCGGTATAAAGAAACGGCAGGGACAGCACCACGTTTGTGATGACGGGAATCATGGCATTCTTCAGCACATGCTTGAACAGGATACCGGTGGTGCCCACACCTTTGGCCCGCGCGGTCCGCACGTAATCCTTGTGCATCTCCTCCAGCATCACGGCGCGATAAAACCGCACATTGGGACCCAAGCCATAAAGTATGCCGATGATCACCGGCAGCAAGAGATAGCTCCACGATTCAAATCCCCACACGGGAAACAAGGCCAAGCGGTAGGCAAGCCAGTACTGACCGGCGACAATCCAGACCAGATAATTGATGCTAATCAGCAATACACAGACAAAAAGCGTCAGCCGGTCAAACAGACGATTGCGGTAATAGGCACAACCGAGCGCCAGCGCCACGCTGATCAATGTTTCGCCAATCAGAATCGGCGTGGCCAGCATCAGGGTTGGACCGATACCCTCGCGCAACAAGTCAGTCACGGCGCGATTCACGGCGTGGGAGCGGCCAAGATCAAGACGGATCAGTTGTCCGAGGTAATGGCTCCATTGCGATTTCCACGGCTGATTATGCACACGGTGACAGACAAGTCCCGTGATGGTCCACACCTCGCCGGCGGGCACACGCAGGACGGGTTCGTGCAGTTCGACCTTCCGGGTGGTTACTGATGAATCAAATTGGCGGCTTAATTGCCATGCGAAGACGTGGTCTGCCGGCGGGTCGAAGGTAAGCGGAATGGAGACGTCAGCAGGACCGGCAATCTGCAACCCGGTTCCGGCCTGCCAGGTCACCCCGGTAACGGCCGCCCAGGGACCGGCCGTGCGGAGAAGATCGGTTTCTTGATAGAGGCGCGTGGAACTGGTTCTACCCCAGAAGAGCGGGCGATTAAACCCGCGTTCCTCGTCAAATGCCTCGAGTTCGCGGGCGGAGGCCTTATCGCCAAGCATCATGCGGGCCGGGCTTCCGCCTACCAGATTGAAAAGAATGAATGTGATGAGCAATACCCCGAAGATCGTCGGGACCATTTGCATCAGCCGGCGCAGGATAAAACGCATCATGGCGCATCTCCCAGCCGGTAATATTTATCCATGCCATAGGGAAATGCATGCATGGTGTAGTTGCGAAAGCGGGGCTGTCGCAAACCGACATTGATGTACTGAAAAGCAAATATCCACGGACAGTCATCCACCACGATCCGCGACATCGCGCGGTACAACGCGGTTCGCTCATCACTATCCGCCATGATAGCGACGCGATCGTAGAGCGCATCAAATTCGCTGCGGCGGTAATTGCAGCGGTTGGGTCCCGGCGAGGCATTTGGCCCGTAAAAGAGTTGGAGGAAGTTTTCCGCATCCGGGTAATCACCCACCCAGCTGAGAAAGAACATCGGCGCCTGGCGGCGCTCCAGTTTCTCAAAGAGCGCCGGCCCGTTGTTGTAGCTGAGGTTGATCTGAATCCCGATGCGGCTCATGAAAAAAACGAACATTTCCGCGGATTGGCGAAGCTCCGCGTTGTCGGCGCTGCCGAGTTCGAGCGTGATGTTCAAGCGCCGTCCGGTGGACGGATCGCGCCCTTCCGGATAGCCGGCCTCGATCATGAATTGCTTCGCGCGATCAAGATTGTATGGAAAGGGATTGTAATCCGGATCATAACCGGCGAGGCCATCCGGAATGGGTCCGGCGGGCCGGGTGACTCGCCCGTTGTACAAGCGGATCCACGCCTCGGTATCAAACGCGCAGGTCATGGCCTGGCGGAGCGCTTTGTTGGGGCCCAGCAACGGATCCTCCATGTTGAAGGCGAAATAACCCAATCGCAACGAGGGTCCGATACTGATCTGGATGCCTTGACCGGCGAGCGCTGGGTTTAACGCCCGGTTTTCATCAAGGATGGCTTCCCAATTGTCGCGCGAAACATCGGAGACATCGAGTTGGCCGCGCATGAACATCAGCCAGCGGGTGGCCGGATCAAGCACCACATACTCGACAATTCGATCCGTCAGCGGCAAGCGATCCTGCGTTCCCGGAAAATACTCCACACGCTGATCACCGGACCACGACGGATTGCGGACATACTCGAGGCGATAGTTGGTTTTCCAATCCTTGAGCACATAAGGACCCGTACCCACCGGATGGCGGGTGAAGTCGTCGCCGTAAAATTCGACGGCCTCGCGCGGTGTGGCCACCACGTACGGCATGGCGAGAATCCACAACAACTGCGGATATGGACGGGTAAGCTTGAATTGAAGCGTGTAGCGATCTATCGCGCGAATGCCGGCAATCTCCGCATCGTAATCAACCGGACCCGGGGCGGCGGAGCGTTCGCGGAAATCATCCAGGCCCTCGAGACGACCGCTGAGCGTCCAGTAGCCGACCGATTGATTCTTCCGGTCGGCCAAGCGCTGCACGGCATAGACCAGATCGGCAGCCACCAGTTCGCGTCCGCGACCCCCGGATTGCACAAAGCAGGGATCATCGTGAAAGTAAATGCCTTTGCGAAGGGTGAATGTATAGGTCAGCCCGTCCGCGGAAATGTCCGGCATGGCGGCGGCAAGCAACGGCTCAAGTCGATAGGGTCGATCGAGGTACGAGTACTGCAACAAGGTTTCGTAAATCCGGGCGATGGCCATGGCGCTGGCGACATCACCGGCGCGCACCGGATCGAAACCGCGGATGCGCGACGTGTCGAGACGAAGGGTGGTTTCGGCCACCACGGTGGAGCTGACGACGAGCCACAAAGCGGCGATCCACGCAGACGCCTGGATTCGCAAGGTTTTAAGAATCTCAGATGGCGTACGATTTGTCATTTCATATGCCCGACCCGGCAGAAATTATTCATGCCTTGCCGACGGCCGGCCAAATCGTCGCGCCGAGCCACGTTCTTGATCTGGCTTACGGGGTAGCCGGAGCAGGCTCGGCATCGACCGGAGCAGCCACGTCTTCAACAACGACAGGCGCAACTTCTACCGCCGGCGGCTCGGTGGCGATCTCAACGGGGACTGGCTCTGCTTCCATGGCCACGGTCTCAACCGGACCGGGCGTGAGCAAGGGAGCAGGTTCAGAGGGTGTGGCGGTTAAAAGTCCACCGGCATCTACGGGTGCGGAAGGAGCAACCGGCAAGGGCGCGGGAGCGGGAGCGGACTCAACCAATGAATCCTCGCTGCGCGACGTGTACATGATGCCAAGCAAGGTGGTGTTGGCCAGAAATACCAGACCAAGGATCACGGTGATTTTCGTCAGGACGTTGCCCGCGCGCGAACCGAAAAGGCTTTCGCCCATGCCCCCGCCGAAGGCCATGCCCATGCCCTGGCTTTTCGATTGTTGCAGCAGGATGACGCCGATGAGCATGAGGCAGCACAGCACCTCGATGACAATTAACAAGTATCGCAGAATTTCCATGATTCCTCCGGGTGACGGTTAGATGGCCGCCTTGACAATTTCTATGAACGAACGCGCTTCCAGCGATGCGCCGCCGATCAATCCGCCATCGATGTCGGGCAGACTAAAAAGTTCACGGGCATTTGAGGCCTTGACGCTTCCGCCGTATTGAATGCGCACGGCTTGGGCCACGGCTTCGTCGGCAATTTCAACCAGCACGCCGCGAATGAAGGCATGCACTTCCTGGGCCTGCTCCGGTGTGGCGGTTTTGCCGGTGCCAATCGCCCAGACCGGCTCGTAGGCAATCACGGTTTCGACCAACTGGCGCGGGGTAAGTCCGGCAAGGCTGCCACGGACTTGCGTACCGACCACGTCGTTGGTCTTGCCGGCTTCGCGCTCGGCCAGCGTCTCGCCCACACAAACGATCGGGGTGAGATTGCCTTCCAGCGCGGCCTTGGTTTTGCGATTCACGATGGCGTCGGTCTCGCCAAAATACGTGCGACGCTCGCTGTGTCCAAGAATCACATAGTGGCAATACACTTCGCGCAGCATTTCGGCGGAAATTTCGCCGGTGAATGCGCCGTTCTTTTCCCAATGCATATTCTGGGCGCCGAGATCAACATGGGTGCCGGTAATCACATCGCTCACCGCTTTGAGCGCGGTAAAGGGAGGACAAAGCACGATGTCGACTTCTTTGAGGGAACCGAGTTCCTGTTTGATGTCGCCGGCGAGATCGATGGCTTCGCCGACCGTCTTATTCATCTTCCAGTTACCAGCCACAATAGGCTTGCGCGTGCTCTTGGCAGTCATGGTGTATCCAATCAATGATCAGGTTTTGGGTGAAAGTGCAGCCACGCCGGGGAGTTCCTTGCCTTCAAGGAATTCCAGGCTGGCACCGCCGCCGGTGCTGATGTGGGTCATCTTGCCGGCCAATCCGCTCTTATTGATGGCGCTCACACTGTCGCCACCGCCGATGATGCTGACACATTTCGTATCGGCAATGGCTTGGGCAACCGACATGGTGCCGGCGGCGAAGGGCGCCATTTCAAAACATCCCATCGGTCCGTTCCAGATGACCGTGCGGGCATTTTTAATTTCCGCGGCATAAAGTCTGGCCGTCTCGGGACCGATGTCGAGGGCCATCCAGCCGTCGGCGATGCCGTCTTTGCCCACGGTTTTGTGGTTCGCTTCCGCGGAGAAGGCATCGGCAATCACATGATCGACCGGCAGGAGCAATTTCACGTTGCGATCCTTGGCCTGCTGGAGCAGATCCTGGGCGAGTCCGGCCTTGTCTTCCTCCACCAGCGACTTGCCCGTCGGCAGACCCATGGCGCGGTAGAATGTGTAGGCCATCGCGCCACCAATGAGCAGTGCATCGACTTTGGTGAGCAGGTTTGAAATCACGTTCACCTTGTCGCTGACCTTGGCGCCGCCGAGAATGGCGACAAACGGACGCTCCGGATTGGCCATGGCTTGGCCCATGTACTTGATTTCCTTTTCCATCAGGAAACCGGCCGCGTTGACTTTGAAAAACTTGGTGATGATGGCGGTGGATGCGTGGGCGCGATGGGCGGTGCCGAAGGCATCGTTGACATACAGATCGCCCATTTCGGACAACTGGCGGGCAAATTCTTCCTGCCGCTTCTTCATCTCGACTTTCGCCGCTTTCTTTTGCTCCTCGGTGGCGTCGTCCGCGAGCTTGGCTTTGCCCTCTTCCTCCAGATGGAAGCGAAGGTTTTCGAGCAGGAGAATGTGCTGCTCACGGCGGAGCGACTCGGCCATGACCTTCACTTGCGGACCGACGCAATCGGGAGCAAACAGCACCGGCCGGTGCATCAATTCGGACAGCCGGTCGGCCACCGGCTTCAAACTGAACTCGGGCGTCGGCTTGCCTTTGGGGCGACCGAGGTGACTCATGAGAATCACCGAAGCACCGTGATCGAGAATGTATTTGATGGTCGGCAGCGCGGAAGTGATGCGGGTGTCATCCGCCACTTTGCCATCCTTCACCGGGACATTGAAGTCCACGCGGATGAGCACGCGCTTTCCTTTAAGATCGATGTCGCGAATCGTCAATTTGTCCATGAGATGCTCCGGTTAAGGAACGGCCGGTCCGGCGCGGGTAATAGCGCCGGACCGCCGGGTCCATCAGGCGGCGCCGTCTTTCTTGGCCATGTGGGTAATCAGGTCGACGACCTTGTTGGAGTAGCCCCACTCGTTGTCGTACCAGGACACGAGCTTCACGAAGTTGTCGTTCAGCGCGATACCGGCATCGGCGTCGAAGATGCTGGTGCAAGCTTCGCCGATAAAGTCAGTGGAGACGACCGCGTCCTCGGTGTAGGCCATGATGCCCTTGAGTTCACCTTCGGAAGCCGCCTTCATCGCCGCCTTGATTTCATCATACTTGGCGGGCTTGGCGAGACGGCAGGTCAAGTCGACCACGGAGACATTGATGGTCGGCACGCGGAAGGCCATGCCGGTCAACTTGCCATTGAGGTCGGGAATGACTTTACCGACGGCTTTGGCGGCGCCGGTGCTGGAGGGGATGATGTTGTGGGCGCCGGCACGGCCACCGCGCCAATCCTTCTTGGAAGGACCGTCGACGGTCTTTTGTGTCGCGGTGATAGAGTGAACGGTGGTCATCAATCCTTCGACGATACCCCACTTGTCATGCACCACTTTGGCCAGCGGAGCCAGGCAGTTTGTGGTGCAGGAGGCGTTGGAGACGACCGTCATGTCGGAGGTGTACTTGTCGTGGTTGACGCCCATCACGAACATCGGGGCATCCTTCGACGGAGCGGAAATGACCACCTTCTTCGCGCCACCCTTGAGGTGGGCGGAAGCGCCGGCGATTTCGGTGAACACGCCGGTGGATTCGACAATATAATCAGCGCCGGCCGAGCCCCACTGGATGGCCGCCGGATCCTTCTCGCCGAACACCGTGATGGCCTTGCCGTTCACCACCAGTTTGCCACCCTCCACCTTCACGTCGCCTTTGAAACGTCCGTGCACGGTGTCGTATTTGGTCATGTACACCATGTAATCGAGGTCGATGAAGGGATCGTTGATGGCGACGACCTGAACCTTCGGGTTATTGACGGAAGCGCGGAAAACAAGGCGCCCGATGCGGCCAAAACCATTAATACCAATTTTGATTGTCATGATATGCTCCTGTATTCTTTCGAGGTGAAAATGACCCGGTCCCGCCCGGGACCTGGCCAAAAATCAAGGGTGGATAGATAACTCAGCAAACCGCCCGCGTCAATAAAACATCGCGAAAACATGGCCAAACAGCCGGGGCGTGCACCATCCTCCCGGGAAGGGTCGACAGAAAAAAACGTCCCGCATTGAATAACCTCTGGCATCTTGCGTCAAAACCAGGCAGCAGATACTATCAGCACATGAATCATGGTTCTGCACCGTAAAGGAGTTCACGAATGAGTATGTCAGCGATGATGAAACGTTCTGTTCCGGTCCTGTTGGCGTCCGTGTCGATATCGATGTTGAGCGGATGCGCGTTGTTCCGTTCCTCGACCCGGGACCTCGATCTCGACAACAAGCCGCACATGAAAGAGGACTTTGACTTCGTCGACATGCGCCAGATCTCCCAAAGCATCGCCGATGAGATGATCAACACCTTCCTCGCCGGGCAGGGAACGCCCCCGATCATGCTGATCCCCGGCATTGAAAACCGGACCAGCCAGTATGTCGACACCAAGGCGCTGACCGATCGCATGCGGACGGAAGTGATTCGTTCCGGCAAGGCCCAATTTGTCAACGAAACGAGGCGCGCCGACCTCCTGAAGGAACAAGGTTACCAGGCGGCCAACGCCACACCGGAAACGCAGGCCCTCATCGGCCGCCAACTCGGGGCAAAGTACATGGTGACGGGATCGCTGGTCGAAATGAGCCAGACCGGGCCGCGCGAGGTGCGCATCTCGAAAAAGAAGGAAGCCTATTACAAGCTCACCCTCGAAGTTACCGATCTTGAAACCAGCCTGATTGCCTGGACCACCGAGCGCGAATTCGCCCGCGCCGCGTCCTTGCCGCTGATCGGTTGGTAGTTTTTTCCAATGATTGGAACTTTTCCGCGAGGAATTTTCCAATCATTGGAACTTTTTTGGAGCGCAGCGCGATGACCGGGGCCCGTACCATTCTCCGTTTTCCCGTGGCGTTGGCTTCGCTGGCCGTGGTGACCGGTCTTGCCGGATGTGCCACGACCGATCTCGGCGGCGCGCGCCACGCCTACTTCCGCGGCGATTACTTGTCAGCCGCAAACCGCCTTGCCGAGGAGAAGTACGCGTACAAGGACCGTGTACTTTTCAAAATGGAACGCGGGTTGATGCGGCAGGCCGCCGGCGACTACGAAGGGAGCAACCGCGACTTCATCTCGGCGTATGATGAAATTGAAGTCATGACGGCCATTCAGCTCGGCAAGGACACCGGCTCGATGATCATCAATGACAATGTCCAGGATTACCGGGGCGCGCCGTTCGAGCGGACCCTGCTGCATGCGTTCACGGCCAAGAACCATCTGATGCTCGAACATCCCGAAAACGCGGCAGTGGAAGCGCGGCGGATTATCGAATCGCTGAAGCCGGAGGTGCGCAAGGATTATCCCGAGGATGCCTACTCACGTTACATGGCCGGGTTGTGTCTGGGATTGATGGGCGATTGGTCGAATGCGGGACTTCAATACCGCTTGGCTCAGGGCCTGGCGCCGCACCTGACCATCGATGAGCGAACCGGTTTCATCAGCGATACCGGCGGTCAGTCGCCCGCCGCCGGCTACTCGCATGAACTGGTGGTATTCGTGCTGTCCGGACGGTCTCCGAGCGGAAGCGAACTGTATCACCAGCTCAAACCATTTCATGCCGGCGATTACGCCGAAATCATCATCGATGGTGTGGTGGCCGGGCGAAGCTATGCGTTGGCGGACACGGCGGACCTGGCATTCAAAACCAAAGAGAGGGACGCGCTGGCCGAAGCGGCAAAAACCGCGACCCGCATCGCCATGAAGGAAGTGGCCGCTTACCAGATCGACCAGCAAAACGAAGCACTGGGTGCCTTGTTTCGAATTATCATGATCGGACTGCTCGAGCAACCGGATGTGCGGCGCTGGGAGACACTGCCGCGCTCCTTGCAAGTGGCAAGAATGCCTTGTCCGGAAAATCCCCGCGACATCAGTGTGAGGTTCCGGGGCGGCGTGCGGAATATTCCGCTCGCGCTTCCCCTGTCCCGCGCCGGAAATACCTACATCGCCGTAGTCAGGGATTTGAGCTACGCAGGAGTTCCAAAGTAACCGAGAACTCTGTAATCGGGCGTTTGCGCCCGGCGGGTCATGCGAACGCTGAACCCAGCGCGCTGAAAGTTAAAAAGCGTAATACGGGCTGATCATCAGGTACACAATCACGCCTGTCGCCGTAACGTAGAGCCACATCGGCATTGTGAACCGGGCGAGGCGTCGATGGCGAACGAATTCGCCCGTGAGGGCCCAGTAGAATGTATACAGCACCATCGGCATGACCACGGCGGCAAGCGCGATATGCGTGATCAGGATGAAGTAATACACACCGCGCCCGGGTTCACCGGCGGGGTATGAAGTCGGTTCGACGAGGGCGTGAAAAATCACGTAGGAGACAAGAAAAATCGACGACAGCACAAACGTGGCAAGGTTGAGCTGCTTGTGCAGCGATATCTTCCCCCGCTTGATCGCGATCCATGCCGTCGCGAGAAAAAATGTGCAGAGGGTATTCAGTATCGCGTTAAGGGCGGGCAGTTGATAGACGAACGCCGGCTTGCCGGGAAAATCGGGCAACATGCCAAGAATCACCACGGCGGCAAAAATGAACAGGCTGAGCGACCATATAATGATGGCGGCGAGTTTGTCGTTACGTTTCATGGTGCCATACCATACCACAGAAACGGCATTTGCGAAGGGTATGGTTTAACACAGCGATGGTGTGCTACTGCCACCGCACAAAAAAACGGCCCGGTTGCCCGGGCCGTTCATCGTGCCGGGTACTGTTACGGTAGCACCCTGATGCGGTAGTACACCGGTTCGCCAGTGGGCGCGGTATTGTCCACAAAACTGGCGCTCTGATCATCGGCGAGGCGACGGGCCACTTCCACCCACTGTCCGGATACCAGATTCACGCAACGCTCAATGACGTAGTTATACAAGGGTTTGCTGTCCCACTGGATATCGTTCGCATTACCCACGGAGGACAAACGAACCTCCAGCACATCGGAAGGATTGTTCGGATCGGTTCCGGCGATGAAGTTCTGGAAGAACGTCATGCCGTTGGGCGCTTGATTGGTCGCTTGCACCTGTCCGGATTGATAACCGAATTGCGCCAGCCATGCATCGGGCACGCCATCGTTGTCGGAATCCGGATCGACCGCATCAAAGATGCCGTCGTTGTCCTGATCCTGATAGGCACCGGCCGTCTGATCGACCAGCTTCAAGTACTGCGCATGGTGACCCTGGTAAGGCAACCCGACATACAAACCAAGATCCAGCAATTCGGCGCCGGTCTTGTTGGTCGGCCAGAGGTACGAGGACGGGTTGGTCGAGATGAGATCGACCACGTTGTAGGACTTGCCACGCTCGATACCGAAATAATTCGGATCGCCGGCCTTCAAATCAAAGGTCTGCGCCACCGTGGGATCAGCCAGGTGGTTGTTGTTGGCAAACACGAACACCACTTCCTGCTGGCCGGCGGAAACATACGGCGCCTGCACTTTACCAACGGCAAACATCTTGTCATCGTAGCCGCCACCTAGCGCGAATTTACCGAGATAGTATGTGTTACGACTCTTCAGCGCCGGTGAATTTTTGCGCGCACGATTCACGCGACCGTAGAAGTCTTGCACCGGCCAATTCCGGTTGGCCCATATATTGGTCATGTGGTTGTAGACCTTGAAGTTCGGAATGCTCTTGCCGAAGTTGAACTCATAGCGGGCGAAATTAAGCAGCGGGTTGATGGACCCGAAGTTGGCTTCGCTGGCGGCGTACCCGTTCTTGCTGTTCTGCGCTCCCGCTTCCTGGCCGTACATGAGCATCGGAATGCCGTCGCTGGCCGAAACCTGAGCGTAGGCGTAGGCAATGCTGAAGGCGTTGTTGTGCGGGAATACTTCGTCGTGGCTGGTCAGATTATTCAGCAGCGTCACGTTATCGAAGGCATTGCGGCGATCATCGTAGGCCTTCCATGTATCGAACGTGTTCGGATTCTTGGTGGTTCCGGCACCCCCGTTGGCGGGATAGCCGAAGAAGGTGTCGCGCCAGTAGAAGACGATGTTTTCGTTCAAGACGTCAAAGTGGCGGGCGGAGCGATAACCCACACCATGGCGGAGTGAACCGGCGACATTGCGGGAGCCATCGAGCGACTCCGCCATGAAGATAAAGTCCCACTTCAAGCTGCGCGTCTTGTTGATGCAGTACTCCCAGAATTCGGAGGGAAGCCCCTGGGCAAAGTCGCAACGCAATCCGTCGATGCCTTTATAAGACTGACTCTTCGGCGTTCCTTCGGGGTGGCCGGTCTTCTTGATCCAGTAAATTGGGTAATAAGCGAAGTACTCCCAGACGTCGCGTGTTTGATCGTTATGTCCGGCAAACTCATCCCGCTCGAGCAGGAACGAAAGTTTGTACGCATTGTCCGGATACGATTTATCCGGGTTTTGCGGACCTTTTTCCTTCACCAGCGCATCGTAGTCGCCGAAATAGAATTCCCGCACGTCGGTCCAGTTGCCGAAGTCATTGCGATCGGGTGCGATGGCGATGCTGGTGCGCGAGGTGGCTTGCAGGGCCGGGTAGCCTTCGAGGGCATACCAACGGTGGTCGAAGTCACGAATTTCCTGGGTGGGATTTGCGGTGATGCCGAGATCCACCGCACCCTGCCCCATAATGACATCGGGCGCGCTATGATTGAAGGTGCCATCCATCATCACATCCACGCCCCAGCGATCGAGACGATCCACGAAGATCTGGAATTCTTGCATGGCATTATCGGCGGTGTTGCTGCGACCCAGCATGGCGGCCACACTCCAGTAGTCGCGCACGGCATAGGGGCTACCGGGATCAAACGGCAAACCTGTTTCCGGATTGTTGTCGCGACCATCCACGCCGATCGGGTGGATTGGCTGGAGCCAGAGCATGTTGACGCCCAGGCCTTCGTAGTGGCTCTTGTTGATGGCATCGGGACGACCGTCGTAACCGACACCGCCCGGCAATCCATCGCCCACGATCGCGGGCAGTGTGCTGCTGGACGGATCGTTGACCAAATCGAGGAACGTGCTGCGTCCATTAAAGTTGGTGTTCTTGGCCTCCACGATCATCGGGTTGACTTCGTACATGTTCGGTTCCAGCGTCTTGCGCGGCGAAACCACTACGGCCGTGTCACGGCGCTGAGCATTGTCGGTGTAGTAGATATAGTTATCACCATTGACGCCGCTCACCTTGTAACGGACTTGCACGCGGTAGGCACCGCAATGCGTGATCGATATCGTCTTGGTGTAGTAGCCTTCGGCATCCGGTCCATCCATCGGATAGGCCCGGAAGTAGGTGGAAGAGTTCTGCGTCACGGTATTGCGGTCTTCCTCCAGCCTGGCGAAGTCGCGACGATTGATATTGCTGAACACCTCGACATTCGAAACGGTCGCATTGGTCACGTTCGGACGGAACTTGACGGTGATCGCTGCGGTTTCCTTGTTGATTTCATCGATGTAGTAACGGCGAAGGCCGTAGTTGCCATCGTCCTCGTCCGATCCCACGAGGGTCTTCATCTCCGGCACACCGACATCGAAGGAACCGTCGAGATCCTCGTCTCGGATCGAATCGATGTGGAGCGGCTGATATTCGGGAATTTCGATATCGCTTTCGCTGTTCCCGAAAACGGCGGGGGCCTGCGAGAGTAGCGCTCCGCCGAATCCACCGCCATAAGCGCCCACGGCGATGAACACTTTCCCGGGCACGGAGCCGAAGGCCTCCACGAGATCCACTTCACCTTCGAGCGCCAACCCGGAGTTGCCCAGCCAATTACGACCGGAAGCCTTGAATCCATACTGCGAGGCCACGGCGGGCGTGGAGAAGATCCACGGCTTGGAGTTGGTGGTGCCATCAAAGCTTCCGAAGATGCGTCCGGCCTTGGCCGAGGCGCCGTTGCGATAGATGCGCAGGTTGTTGAAATACGGTTGGCGTTCATCGCCATCCGAAAGACCTTCCGCATAAAATTCGATGCGTGAGGGCGCGGACGCGCTGACCGTCAATGTGCGGGTAAAGACGCCGCCATCGCGACGCGTGGCACGCACTGCGAGCGTGTCGTTGGCTGTGCGGGTGATGCTCCACTCCATCACTTGGGTGCCATAGCCCATGCCAGAACTGGTGCCTCCGACGGATATGTCGGATGTGCCGGCATTTTCGACATTCATCAAGAAAGTCGATCCCGCCCACAGATTAAATCCTTTCTTCCCGCTGCCGCTGCCGCCATCCCAATTTATGCCCCACTGGAAGGCAATGGAGTCGCCCACCGAGAGACTGCTGGAAAATGGACGATGCACATTCACCACCGATCCGGCTTTCGCATAGAGTCCGAACGCCGGCGAACTCATGCCGGATATTCCCGCGGCCGATGGATCACCGATGAATACGCCGGAGATCGCACCGGACGCCACATTCGACCACGATCCAAATCCGGTACCACGGTTGGAATTGTTCGACCAAGTGCCGCCGGAATAATTCGAAGCGGCATCGGATGCGGTGGCGGGGCCCACGGTCACCGGATCACCGAATTTATCCGTGATGAAGATCACGTGATCGTTACCACCACCTTGAGGCGACCAGGTGGCGGTATAGAGCTTGTTGCCGCGGACGGCGGCGTAGATGCGCATGCCGTTGTCGGAGACCAGGAAGTTCGGGCTGTCGAACAATCCATCCATGACGAAGGCCGCTGAGGTCGAGGCGGACCAGGAGGTGCCACCGCTGGAATCGGTCGTGGCGCCACTGGTAAAGGTGAATGATACCGAGGTCGCGCCGACGGGGACGGTGTATGAATATGTGAACTCGGTCGGACCGCCGGTCATGGTAAAGCTTTGCGGAGACCCGCCGCCGACGGGCGTGAAATTAACCGTGATGGAGGATGCACCGGTAAGGGGTCCATCGTTCGGGCGATAGGTCACGGTGATGATTTTGTTGCCGCTCGACATGCTGAGTGAAGAGCTGGCGAACGAGCCGATCGACGCGGGCGGCACGCTGGAGGCATTGTAAATATCGTAGGCGTACGGATTGCCGCTGATACGAAGTCCTTTCAGCAACTCATCGAGGTTGGACGCGCCATCGCCGTCCGAATCGCGGTCGCCATCCCACTGACCGTTGTAGAACGTCTCGGCATTCATCGGATTCAGGCGGGTCCAATTTTCGCCATAGTTGGGAATGTTGTCGAGGCCGGCGCCATCGCCGGGGAGCGGACGGTTCGGGCCGGGATTGCGACCGCTTAAGAAATTGTTCAGCTCGATGTCGTCAGGGATGCCGTCGCCGTCCGAGTCGTGTAGATTTTGGCCGTACAGATTGAAGACGACCCGTCGGGCTGCGCTGTTGGTTTGGCCGTTTTTGGTCACGACGGCTTCGAAGAAGTTCGGGCCATTGACAAAGGCGCCGTAGAAGATTTTGTTTGTGCCGCCCTGACGATAACGCCCATTAAAATAGGACTCGAACTTGCCGCTGTTCACCGGATTCTCCACGAGCGCCAATTGCTCGTAGCCGTTCCAGTAAAGTTTGATGTCGCTGGCCGTGATGCCTTGACCGGTCGGCACCGTCACCACGGTTTTAAAGAACGGCTCCATGATGATGGCGCCGCTGGCATGATTGATGGTGATGGAAGGACCGTTTGTATCCACCGTGAAGTTGCGGGTGAGGGAGGAATTGTTGATTACCGCCCGTGAAGAAGCGCGATCCGCCTCGGTGGCGTTGAGGGTGATGGCGTTGGCACCCGGGGTCAGCCCATCCAGCGCGATGCGCCAGCGACCCTTGATGACTTCATCCGCCTGTTGCGAAGCGCCACCATTGATCGAGTAGGTCAGGTTGTACAAGGTGCGGTCGGGATTCTCCACGGTGACCACGCGAGCGCCTTCGATGGTTTCGCCTTCGCCCAGATTCACCAACTGCAGACCCGGACCACTGCGATCCACATACACGGTGGCGCTGAAGGTCTGGAACAACGCGGGTTTGCCGCCGGTTCTGGCGTTGAAGACGCGCGCCTTGATGGTGTGCAGCCCTTCCGGAACATTGGTGAGATCAGCTTCCAGACGATAATGGCCGTTCGACACCATCGTCATTTGCTCAAAGCCGCCAATCACGACATCTTTGCCGCCATAGTTCGTCGCGCCGGCGTTCAGATCGCGTCCTTGTCCCCATTTGAGAACGACATTGTCGACGGTTTCTCCGCCTTGCGCCGGATTGCGGTAAAACACATTGATGGTGGCGGTGTTGCCGGTCAGGCGGGTGATGGTGCGTGACTTCGAAGCGGCATCACGTCCACCCGGAATCACCCAACCCATATTGGTCACGCCAGCGCCGGTGAATGTAATCGGGCTGCCCGCCGCGGGTCCATCGGCGTTGAATGGCGCGTAGCAAACAAAGCCCTGCCCCCACCACCCGGGCACCCGGATGTTCACTTTGCCATCGCTGGCCACCGTGACTAAATCAGGATTACGACCCGTATAATCTTTGAGAATGGTGCCGGGGGCAAACGAGGTCTGTATGCCATTGCGGGTTTGATCGGATCCGGAATCGTTCAGCGCGACCAGCAGTAATCCTTCACCGGAATCAGGAGTTGCATTTGCGGTGACACTATCCTCGTAACGCTCAAAAGCGAAGAAATCGCCTTCCGACCATCGCGTATATTCACGACCGCGGGCAAATTGATTGTGGATGTAAATCAGGTTGGGAATCGTGCCCAGGTTGTAATCGCCGAGCGCGCCGTCGTATCCTTTGCGCATCCAGGTGATGCCGTTTTCCTCTTTGTCTTCGTTATCGGCGAGGTTGTTGCCGGTGAAATAAACCACGGGCGTTCCGACGCGGGTGAGAATATAGGCATAGGCCAGTTCGAGTTTATTCGGCGGATCCTCATCATGACTGTGGGCAAAGATCACTCCCTCTTCCGGGCTAAAGCCGGCAAAACTGGATAGCGCGCTCAGGTCACCGTTGTTAAACGCCGCCATGATCATCTGGGACTTGCGGGGGAAGTCGAGATAGCGGGTTTTGATGCCCCAATTCGGATCGGAGGGATTGCGCCAGTAATCGACTTCGCCGACGGATCCGATGAAAAACTCCGAGTAGACCAGCGCGTCATCGCGACGCACATAGTTTGAATACATGTCGTCAAAGGGATCGGCATCGGACAATCCGCGCCGCTCGTTGAAGTTTTTCTGGATGTTGTAGATCAGCGACTGGTCGCGCTCGGCCAGGTTTTGATTTGGCAAACCGAAGTATTCCTTGGCCACGTGTTTCGGCGCGTCGAGACGCACGCCGTCATAGTCCATCGCGTAGCCAAGCCAATTGATCCAGCGGGTGACAAATTGGCGGGAGTTTTCCGGCACGAAGCCGGTCTGATTGAAGTAGGGATATTTTTCCGGATCGCCGGGATGGCGCACGAAGGGCGTGGGATCGGGCGCATAATTGGGCGAATTAGCGCCCTGAAAACGGCCATCAAACTCAAGCACGATATCCATCAAGCTGACCAACTCCTGGTGCAGCGTTCCGCCATAACCATTGTCAGGACTCCACTGGTACATGCGCGGTGCGCGTTTGAATCCGCCCGGTTGAGTTCCGTCGACCCAGACGTGGAAATCCTGCGGCACCATGCCGGGATAGGTGCGATAGTCGGGCCCGTTGCCGGTATGGTTGAAGACGATGTCGGGATAGATCTTCATGTCCATCTGGTGGGCGTTGTCCACCATGTTGCGCAAGGAGGTGCGCGATCCGTAGCGGGTTTCCCAGTGGCCGCGTTGAGGATGATCTCCCAAATCAAACCGGTCGTAGGAGTTGTAGCCGACGTTGCCGCCGTAGGCGTGCGGGTAAGGACCGGCAATCGGGGATTTACCGGGCGGCGGGGTCCAGATGGATTCGTAGCCGATTTCCGCCATCTCCGGCAGTCGCTGATAAATTTCGTCCCAGCGCGTTTCGAAATACTGGATGATCACTTCCGCCCGCGAAGTGATGGCCGTAAATGCCAGCGCACAAGCTACCATGAACCGATAAGACTGTTTCATCATATCAACAACTCCCGACTTAAGTAATACGCTTTAACACTGATACCCAATAAACAAACTTTCGTGAAGCATCATCCTAACAAAATTTACACGATTTTCGAATCCGGCCAAGGGTTGCCGAGCTAGTGGCCAATCCGGGCGAAAGGTTCGGTAAACAGATCCGTGTCGCCCCACTCGAACGACGAGTTGTAGGTTTGCACCCCGGGGGTATCGGTAGTGGCGGAACTATTGGGAATCGTGTCGAGGGCGGATACGGAACCGGCGCCCACCATGACTGCGATGCCCTGGCTCTCGAGTTGGGCTTTGGTGATGCCCAGCGAGGTCATGGGAATCTTGATCTCATAGAAGCTGTCGCGATCGGTACGGGCATGCCCGGTGGTTTTGAAATCGCGCAGGGACGCTTCAGAACCGTTACGGTCATCGCAGTCGTTGACGCCCCAAATGTCATTGGCAATCAAGGCGGCGCTCTTGGCGTAGGTGATGCCCCACCCCGCGGCGGTTTTGTAATCGTCGTTGACCGCGCCACCGGGTGGCACATTGTAGGCATTGCTGACCGCGCGACCCATGTAGCCCTGCCATAAACTGCCGGCCATGTAGATTTGCGCGTCCGGCGTATTCGCTCCCGTCCAGAGATTGCTCTTCGTCCACATATCACCAGTGGCGCCGCCGGCCTTGGTGTCAAACACCGCCCACATCAGGATGCCGTCGTTGCGATTGACCGGGTCGCCGCTGCCGGCATTGGATGGATCGAGCACATCCGTGACGTCGACCATCTGCCAGGCGAGGTAGACATGGGCATCGTCCCAACAGGCCCAGAGATGGGTAAAGTCGAGCGGCGCTTCATGCATGGTCCAATTGCTGCCGAGACTGCGCGGATCATCATTCGCCTTGTCCAGCGCGATGATCATGTCGGTGGTCCATTCGTTGCCGGTGTTGGAACCATCGATGGTAATGCCGGACGCGCGGTACAGGCCCTTGGTCGGATTGGTCGAGTAAGGCTTGCTCCCGCCCGGAGGAAGGCCGCCGTTCACGGCGATGCTGTAGTTGTTGTTATTGTTGTTGTTCCAGGTCGAGTTATTCTGGCTGTCTTTCGTTTCGAGGGCGAATTGAAGGACCGTGCCGGCGGGATAACTGCCGGCATTGATCGACCAAAGATCATTGCTCGCGCTGGCACCGGTCTTGGTCAAGTTGGTGTAGGACCAACTGACGCCGCCATTCGAACTGAACACCATACCCACGCTGGCCGCGCTTCCCACCGGCGCGGTGGCGAAGGTGATCGTCAGCGCTTCATTGGTGTCCCACGATCCGGAGGCCGGATCCATGTTCAGATTGCCTGTCCACGTCACCGGCAACGAGGCTTCGACCTTGGTGAAGGTGTAGGTTTTTTGATCCGTCCGCCCCCCCATCGTGCTGCCATCGAGCGTCAGCGTGCGGACCTGTCCATTTGTCATACCGGCACCGAGTGAAATCATTTGTCCATTGGTGAAGGCGACCGGAACACCGTCCGCGATACGGTATGTCGAGGTCAGGATATTCACGCCGCTGATGGCGAGCGTCACATCAACGGAGCCGGCACTGAATGATCCGCCTGGCGGCGATGCGCTGACCGACACGGTCTCGGATGGTTGATTCACATCGGGGATATTCACGCGAATGCGCATGTAGGCCTGGGATTGGGTGAGCGACGGCATGACGAACGTGCCATCGGTGCTTACGCGGGTGGAGTGAGGCGACCAGTTCCAGCCGCTGCCAACGAGCCGGTCGGCCACTTCGATGATGTAGGTTACGGATTGCCCGCCAAACTTGTTCACGCGGGCCATGCCGCCGCCCATCATGTCGATTTCGAGCCGATCATTGCTGCGGGGATCAAGTCCCGTGAAATATTCCGCGCGATCGGGAATGCCATCCCCGTCGTAATCGCTGCTGGGCGTGACCGGATAATTGGTCGGCAAATGCACCACGAACCAGTCCGGCGGCACACCGAGATCAACACCGGGGCGCGGCGGTATGATGCGCGTGCCGCCGAGATTGACGAAGCTGAAGCCGAAATTACCGAAGGCGTCAGGTTGTTCGTTGTTTCCCAGCGAGGCGCTGCCACCAAGATAGCGTCCGGAGATGAAGCGGTTATTGCCATTCGTGCCTGCGGTTACCATGACCCCGGACAGGTACAGATTGGTTAATTGCGATGCATTGGTCACACCGAAAGCGGAAAGAGGGATGGCGGATTCCCAGTTCGCAGCGAGCCGGTTGTTGGCGCCGTACTGGCCGAACTGCGAAAGCCGGGCACCTTCCACCGCCGTGATGGATGCCGCACCCGGATGCAAGGCGAAGACGCCTTGACCAAAGTTAAATCCGTCGCCCTGGTACATGCCGAAGTCGAAGTAGGTACCGTCGCCATACGCATCGCCGAGAAGAATGGCGATCTGGACCGGTGGTTGGAAGGCCAGGTTGTGGGTGAAATTCAGCCCGGCCGGACTGACATTGTAGTTCCACAGATTCTCACTGCCGGCATTGGTGCCGCCACTCACAAAAATCATGTAGGCGTTGTTGACCGAATCCGTCGGCATGGCCACGCCGGCGGCGCCGATGTACACATGCGATGCGTCATAGTTGACGTACACATCGCCAAAATGACCGAAGCCGTTTGTACCGGCCGTGGTCAGGGACCCGCCTGTGGTATTAAAGTCGAAGGAATCGCTTAAGTTGTCCGGCGCGCCCCCGCTGCTGATGACCGGCGAAAATGCCGCCATGCGGACGCCGAGCTCGCCGATGATGGCGCGGTAATCAGGTCCCCCGTTGTTGTCCCACAACTGCGGACCGCTGGACTTGGCGACGACGGCAAATTGCACCACGGTACCGTCAGGATACGGTCCCAAGCTCGCGCTCCAGACGTCGTTGTTGGTTGACACCACTTTCGACAGATTTTGCAATGCCCAAGTGGCGCCGCCATCAATAGTGTAGGCCATAGCCACATTTGTGGCCACGCCGGGTGGCCAGGTTTCGGAGGTGATGTCAATCACGTCGGCGGGTGTGATTGCGCCGTTCAGCGGCGTGAAGCGCACATTCCCCACCCAGAGATCCTCGGCGATGCTGCGCACGGTCACCCGGTGATATGCGCCGGCATTATCGTCTTTGTTGGTGGTCACGCCATCGGTGGCTTCCACAAAATAGCGCAACTCGGCGCCGGCCGGGAATGTGCCCAGACTGGCACGGTACCAGCGCCCACTCGCTGATCCGATATCAAGGTGCAGCGTCATGTTCGTGCGCATCCAATTCGTCGCATCGACGCTGTACACCGTCTCGATCCGGGTAACGGTATTCGAGGGCCCGGCTTCGGCCTGCACCATGATTTCGCTCACGTCGGTAGCTTCGCCATCGACCGGGTAATTTTGCGTGCCGCGCACCCACACGCCGGGCGGAGCGGAGATGGTCAGGCTGTAATCCTGCCCGTTGTTGTTATCCCATATTTTCTTGCCGGCGGTGTCCTCCGCCTCGATGAAATACTTGATTGTCGTGCCGGCCGGATATTGGCCCAGACGATGGGAATACCAGGTACCGCCCTGACTGCTCCAGTTGGTCGCGGTCATGACCTCGATTTGCCACGTCGTGCCGCTGTTGGCGCTGAAGCCCACCTTCACGCTGGCCACCGTGCCGGTCGGGCCGGCTTCCACGTTCACGGAAACCGGAGTGGAGGGATAGGCGGATCCCGCGACCGGGGAATTGTGCGTTCCTTTGAGCCACAGTTGCGGCGCGGCCAGACCGGCGACGTACACCTTGGTTTGTTTGCCGGACATGGCAATATTTAGCTGACCGCCGGCCACGGTGAGCTTATCGGACGGATTGAGGGCATTGACGAATTCGGTGCCATTCGGCTTGCCGACACTCACGTTGATTGATTTCGCGCCATCCTGGATATTGATGGCCACGAGCGACTCCTCGCTCAGGTAAACGCGGCTGAAGGCATAGGCGCCATCGGACCAGCGTTCCTGGAACGAGCCCCGGGTGAGACTCTTGTACGTGTCGCGGGCGGTATTCAGCGCCTTGATGTGCTGATAGAGTGGCGCGGCGGTCGCGAGCAATTTGTTGCCTTGGGCCGGGCCGGGTTGGAAACCGCGGTCAAACATGGTTTCGCGCTGCCAGTCGCCATCATCGGGATTTTCCGGGGTCTTGTTGCTACCGTTGTAGTGGCCGCCCTGGTCGAACGCATGCTCCGTCCCGTAAAACAGGCACGGCACAGGTGTAGCAAGATAGAGAAAGCTGAGGGCCGGACCAAGTTTCCACACATCGTTGCCGGTATCGCCGCCGTTGAGCAAGCTGATGCGGTTCACATCGTGGTTATCGATGAAGGCGACCAGCCGGTTAGCGCCCTCCCCGTACAAGCTCCGGTTGTTCAACTGCTGGGTAAGTTGACCGGCCCATTGATTATCGATGAAAACGCTTTTGATGTTCTGACTCAGCGGAAAAAACAGCGCGGAGTTGAAGGAGTAGCCGGTGTCCTTGCAATGGCTGGCCAGGGTGTTGTTGTCGTAAGTGAAGTATTCGCCAAACAGGATGAAATCATTCTTGCCCCGGAAAGCGGCATGCTTGCGCATGACATCGGCCCATCCCTTGATCCAGTTGTAATCGACATGCTTGATGGCATCGACGCGGAAACCATCGCAATCGGTGGCGTCGATCAGGTTGGTGAAGGCCTGAGCCAGCCAGGCCTTCACATCTTCACGGCCCGTGGCCAGATCGTCGGTGCCTTTGAACTGTCCGTAAATATACTCGGGAAAACTGTCCCAATTGTTGATCGTACCGTTGCCGTGGAAGTATTGCAGCTGATCGAAGGGCGCCGCGTGTTTGCGACTGTCGTTCCACCAACCGAAATTCGGACCGCCACTCGGCCAGTACCAGGTGTCATCGACGCCGTTGCGCAATCCATTTTTATCCGCGGTATGATTAATGACCACATCGAGGATGACGTACATCCCGCGGGCGTGGCAGGCATCGATTACATCCTTCAAATCCTGGAAGGTGCCCATCACCGGATCCACTTTGAAAAAGTCGGTCGGGTGGTACATGTGGTAGGGCGTGTAGCGGGTGTCCTTGCCTTGATCGTTCATCTGCACGCCGGACATCCAGATCGCTTTCACGCCCATGCCGGAGAGGTAGTCGAGATTGTTTTTCAGACCTTTCCAGTCACCGCCATGGTGGTAGTTGCGGTTCGCGGGAAAAGATTTTCCGTCGACGTACCATCCTTGTGAGCGCGGATTGTTGCTGTCGTCGCCGTCGGCAAACCGGTCGGTGAAAATCTGGTAGATGTTGATGTCGCGCCAATCTTCCGGGCTGGGAAAGTACTGGAAATCCGGGTTCGTGGCGACGCGGGAGCGGAGGCCGTACACCGGATCACTGGCATTAAAGGGCCATGATTGCCCGAAAACCGTTAAAGCGTTAAACCAATAAAGCGCAAAAAATACCGTCCAAAAGGTTTTCTTCATGTAAGGACTCCCGACTCGCGTTGAATGCACAATCCTACCGACGGGTAAAACGTTACACCCAGAAATGAAGACCGTATAGGGATAATTTAAGTTTTGTTAAATTTGTGTGCGCGGGGATCGCACCGGGGAACATCAGGAGGAAAACGAGTCGACAATAATCAGCGCCAGCAAGGCCGGCAGATACGCCACCGAGGCCAGCAAAACCCGTCGGGCTGACGCAACCGTCCGGATATTCCACATGAATACCGATGCGGCCAGCATGGCGGCCCCGAGAAAGATCGCGCCGACAAAATACACTTCACCCGTCACCTTCAACCAGGTCAACAACATCGAGACCGGGATCAACACCACGGAAAACCAGATGGCTTGGCGAAAAACGCGACGACCGGAAGGATCAATAACCGACAACATTTTGTACCCGGCGCGGGCGTAGTCGTCACGGTACATCCAGGCAATCGCATAAAAATGCGGGTGCTGCCAGATAAACAGGATCGCGAAAAGAATCCAAGCACCGGCCGACAATTCATTCGTCGCCGCCGCCCAACCCACCATCGGGGGCAAGGCGCCCGGTACCGCCCCAATCGGCGTGTTCCACCAGGTGAGCTTCTTGAGCGGTGTGTACACCAGCACGTAAAGAAATGCGGTGAGCAACACCAGAAATGCGGAAAGCAAGTTGACCAGCCAGGCCAGCAGCGAGACACCTGAAAGGACCAGAACCACGCCGAAGGCCAAGGCGATCGAGGCATCGAGTCGACCGGCGGGCAATACGCGGTTCATGGTGCGGGGCATGCGTCCATCGCTCTCCCGCTCGAGGTAATTGTTTAACGCGGCCGACCCACCCGCCGCCAGCGCCGTGCCGATTAGCGTGAGCAGGAAATTCAGCAGACCGTTGAAGCCTCCCGCCCCGAGGTAGTAACCAATGGCGGTGGTCACCAGCACCATCGATACTATCCCCGGCTTCACCAGCTCCCGCAGAGCGTCATATGTATTACTCTGATCTTGCATCACACCGATCTGATTCACTACGGAAAGAATTTAACGTCATCCGTTATAATCGCAAATCCTGAATTCCATCCTCTCGCTACGCACTCGGGATCGAACGGACCCCGCGATGAATGGGCGAGAATTCAATATCCAACCAAATTTACCCGTAAAAATCACGGAACGCGAAGCCGGATCGGGTTTTTCTGAGCCACCGGGTCAAACTGAACATCCACATGACCGCTATGTGCGTTGGTCATCGCATCAGCGATACGTGCCGAGCTTGGGCAAATGAGATTCGATTTGGATTCTGCCTCCGCCCTCTCCTTACGCGGGATCCGATCCGGCCCGGAAAGGGTCCACCAGAAAATCAATGCGCCTTGGGCGCGTCGGCCATGGGCGTCTCGCCTTCCGGCTCCGGATGGGCTACCCATTCTATACCGCGTTGCATCTGGCTTTCCAGCCAGACGCGTGACTTGTAGTCGGCGAGGGTTAATCCGATCATGACAATCATCCACACCACCGACGAACCGGCGATGAGCCAGATCAAACGGGCGGAATACTTGAGATGCATGAAAATGACCAGTACGAGCAACGCCTTGGTCACGGCAATGGTCATGGCGACGAGATCGTTGAGCAAACCGTGCCCAAAGTCGAGAAAGGCCACATAGACAGTCAGGGCGGTCAGTACCATCAGGGCCAGAAAGATGGTGATGTAGGTTTTTACGCTGACAACGGGGTGTTCCATTAGTGCCTCCCGATCAAATAAAGCAGCGGAAAAAGGAAAATCCACACGATGTCCACGAAATGCCAATACAGCCCGGTCACTTCCACCGGGTTGTAGTAATGCTCATGATACGTTCCCTGCCGGGCTTTCACATACAGCCAGATCAAGATACCGATACCGATGATCATGTGAATGGCATGCATGCCGGTCATGGTGAAATAAAGCGAAAAGAACATCTGCAATCCACGCGGCGCATGGTCGTAATGGAAATGATCGCCCGGAATGAGGAAGTAATGAGCATCGGGACCGGGGAAGAATTTGGCTCCGTATTCGACGGACTTGATCCCAAGGAACGCGACACCGAACAGGATAGTCAGCATCAGAAAGTTCGCACACTGCTTTTTGCTGCCGACTTGTGCGCCCCGCACGGCGAGGGCCATGGTCAAGCTGCTCAAAATCAGGATCACGGTGTTCACCGCGCCGAGCGTAATGTCGAGTTTACCGCTGCCGAGGTGCCACGCCTCCGGGTACATGCCGCGATAAACGATGTATCCCAGGAATAGTCCGCCGAAGAACATGACTTCGGTGATGAGGAACAGCCAGATGCCCAGCGTGGCGGATTGCTTCTGCTGTTCGAGGTGATCGAAATGATGCGCGAGATAGTCTGGCCGGGCCTTATCCATTCGATTTCTCCGGCTCGATCGACGTTTCCGATTGATACTCGTAGGCATACACCGGGTGACGCACCACGGGCGTTTCATGGAAATTATGCACCGGAGGCGGTGAATCCGTCTCCCACTCCAACCCGCGCGCTTCCCAAGGATTCGGGCCGGCGGGCTTGCCCTTGGTAAGGGAATACAGCAAATACGCCGCCATGATGAGATATCCGAAACCGAGGACCATGGCTCCAGTGGTCGAGGAAATGTGCAAGAGTTGGAATTCCTCGGGATACACATGGTAACGGCGCGGCATGCCGTGGGCGCCGAGCTGGAACTGCGGGAAAAAGGTCAGATTGAAACCGATGAAGATGACGATGGCGGTAAATACCGCCAATCCTTCCGGATATTTACGCCCGGTCATCTTGGACCACCAGAAATGAAGTCCGCCCAAGAAGCCCATCACCCCACCCCCCACCATCACATAATGGAAGTGCGCGACGACGAAATAGGTGTCATGCAAGTGGATGTCCGTGGCCAACGTGCTAAGGAACAAACCGGTTAGTCCACCGATGACGAACAAGCCGAGGAAACCGAAGGCGTAGAGCATCGGCGAGGTCAACTGTACCGAGCCCTTGTGCAGAGTCATGATCCAGTTCAACATTTTCAGCGCGGTGGGCACGGCGACGAAGAACGTGAGGAACGAGAACGTCATGCCGGCAAACGTCGATTGACTGCTAACGAACATGTGATGTCCCCAGACAAAGAACCCGATAACGGCAATGGCGAGCGAGGAGAAGGCGATCACTTTGTAGCCGTAGAGCCGGCGCTTGCTGAAGCAGCTGATGATTTCACTGACCACGCCCATGGCGGGGAGAATCATGATGTACACGGCCGGGTGGGAATAAAACCAGAAGAGATGCTGGAAGAGGACCGGGTCGCCGCCGAGCGCCGGGTCAAAAATACCGAACCCGAAAGCGCGCTCGACAAAAATCATCACCAGCGTAATCGCCACCACCGGCGTGCCGAGAAGAATGACGAGGGCCGTGGCATACATCGCCCAGATAAACAGCGGCAACCGGAACCAGGTCAAACCGGGCGCGCGCATCTTGTGAATGGTTACGATAAAATTGAGCGCGGTCATGATCGATGAAAAGCCCGCGATAAACGCCCCGCACACCGCGAGAATCACATTCGAGTTCGCGTACATCGTCGAATACGGCGTGTAGAAGGTCCACCCGGTCTCCACGCCACCGGCAATCGTGGCCACCAAAGCGAGCACGCCGCCGGCCATGAATACATACCAACTGGCCAGATTGATTTTCGGGAAGGCGAAGTCGCGCGCCCCCACCATGATGGGGACGAGGAAATTGCCGAGCACGGCGGGAATCGACGGGATGAGGAAAAAGAAAATCATCACGATGCCGTGGGTAGTGAAGAATTTGTTGTAGGTTTCGGAAGCCAGCAGCTTGCCTTCCGGCCCGGGCGTCATCAGATCAATTCGAAAAATCAAGGCGGCCAGTCCACCGATCAGGAAGAATGCGAGCAACGACACCAGATAAAGCACGGCGATGCGCTTGTGGTCGAGCGTAAGCAACCATGACGAGACGGTGATCTTCTCGTTCAGGTAGTTTTTAGGGGTTGGTTCACTCATGGTGCGTGGATCCGTTACGGTTGAGGAAGGCTCTTCATGTAGGCAATCAGATGACCAAGTTGCTCTTCGTTGACCGTGCCCTGAAAGGTCGGCATGATCGGCAAATACCCGGCTACGATTTTCGCCTGCGGATTCAAAATCGATTCACGGAGATAGTCGTCATCGGCGATAGCGGTCGTGCCATCGGTGAACGTCCTCTCGGTGCCGAAAATGCCGGCATGGTAAGGACCCAACGCGCCACCGTCCGGGCGATGACAGGCGACGCATCCAAGTTCGGCAAACAACCGCTCACCCGCCTGGACCGGCGTCTCGCCGGATTCCCCTGCTCCAGCCAGCCAGCGCTCGTACTCCTCCGGACTGACCACTTTGACATAACCACCCATGCGGGAATGTTCGGTGCCACAATACTCGGTGCAAAACAGGTGATAGGTTCCTTCCTTTTCAGGCTTGAACCACAGTTGGGTGTAACGACCCGGCAAGGCATCGTTTTTCACACGGAAAGCGGGAATGAAAAAGCTGTGAATCACATCCTCGGAGGTCATGGTGAGCTTGATCGCTCTTCCGACCGGGATGTGGAGGGTGTTGATTTCTTTTTTGCCGGATGGATGCTGAATCTTCCACATCCACTGTTTGCCGGCGACGAGAATTTCCATGGCATCCGGCGGCGGACGCTGAGCCTTGAAGAACAATTTCGCCCCCCAGAAGAACATGATCATCAGCAGCACGAACAGCACCGTTCCGCCAATCACTTCCAGCGTGTAATGCTCATGGGGCGGCTCCGGCTTTTCAATCTCGCCGGCGCGGCGGCGGTACTTGACGGTGAAATAAACGAGCAGAAAGATGAAGAGCGCGGTAAAGAATACGCTGACGGCGAGGATGAAGAGGTACAAATCATCCACGAGCCGCGCGTATTCGGTGGCTTGTTCAGGTAGTAATTTTAAGAGTATTTCCATAACTTACGCGGGTTGTGCCTGCCAGCGGGCGGCCCGTGATTCTTGACGAAGTGAAAGAATGATGAATCCTCCGACCGCCAGGATCGTCAGGATGCCACCCAGCTTGAGAATCCGGAAAATGGCGAGCGAATAAGCGCCGGTGGCCGGATCATACATATAGCAAAACATCAGCATGGCTTTGTCGAGTGTGGTGCCGATCCGGCCTTCGGAGGCATCGACCAATCCGAGACGGAGATCCGAAGGCTCGTACATCACGCCAAAGAAATAGCGGGAAAGGCGTCCCGCCGGTGTGGCGACCATGATACCGCTGGCGTGGGCAAACTCCTGGGCTTTTTCGTCCCAGGCAAAGGTGAAGCCGGCGGTATCCGTGAGTTGACGGATGGTCGCTTCGTCGCCGGTCATGAAAAACCAGCCGTCATCGGCGCCGGGCAAGCCGAGATAATCGACGTAGCTCTGCTTTTTGCCGGCCGCCAGTTCGAAATTTTCCTGGTGATCGAAGCTGATCGTAAGAATCCGGTAATCCCGACCAGGCAGGTAATCAATCTCCTTCAAGGAGTCAGCCAACGAGTTGAGAATAACGGTGCAAAGCATCGGGCAATTGAAGTAGACGAAATTTACGATGACCGGAAGATTGCCGAATACCGTCGACAGGGGTACTTGCTCCCCCTTTTCATTGGTAAGCACGGCATCCAGCGGCAACTGGGCATCGGGGCGCGACTCGAACCCGGCGCGCTTCATCGCCTCGGGCATCTCACGGATCGTGCGGGAATAATCCGGCTTCTCGGTGAAACGGGCTTGGGCGAATGCCGTCTGCTGTCCGGCCAGCATCAAAGCACCTATGGCCAACAGCCATCTCATGGCGCGTCTCCCGAGCGAACCACAAACATGCGCTTCTTGACCATCACATCCATGGCCTGGGCGACCGGAATCTGGACAACCCCCTCGGCTTCATCGACCCACCGGTAGCGGTTCAATACTTCCTCTTCACGCACCCGTTGTTGTTCCAGCGCGATCGCCGCCTCACCCAATCCTTCGACAACCGCGTTGGTCGGACGAAGCATGGCCGCCTGACGTTCATACGCGGTGGTGGCTTTCCCGGCGGCATCCATACCATATTGATCAAACAGGTACTTCACGAAAACCAGCGTCAAGGCAGTCACGGCCAGTGTGGCGAATAAAAACAACACCAGCGGACGGAGACGAATCTCCCGGTCGGTATAATCATTTTGTTGGTTCAGTTCGCTCATGTCAGTGATGTCCTGATCCACCTTTGGCAAATTCCGTAAACCGGGCGTCGCCGGAAAGCAGGGGCGCTTTGGCCAATCCGCCGGCAAACAGCCATAACCACAAACCGCCGATGCCGGCCCAGGCAGCGGCATCGAGCCAATGAACGGCCAGCGCTTCCTTGCGGAAGGTCGGTCCGACCAGCCAATATACCTCAAGTATACGGGCAATAAATACCACCAGGGCGATTTTCGCGAGACGACCGGAGTTGCGCTTGTTTGACTTGAACAAGAAGAGCAAAAACGGCAAGGCGAACAACAGCACCGCCATCAGGATGGATACCTCGATCCATCCGCCCTTGGAACGGTACAGGTACCAGAACGTTTCCTCGTAGAGATTGGCCGACCAGATGATGATAAACTGGCTGAAATTCATGTACGTCCAGAGAATGGTAAAGGCAAAGCACCAGTTGCCGATATCATGGAATTGCTGGGTAGTGATGACGTTCTTCAGTGGTTCGCGGCGGGACAGATGATGCGCCAGCATGGCCATGAAAAGCATGGTGGAAAGACCGGACGCGACCATGAAGATCGCCCCGTAAATCGATGAAAACCAATGAGGCTCGAGCGACATCAACCAGTCGAACGAGGCAAAGGTTGCCGCAAGACCGAAGACAACGATGCCGCCGCCGGATATCTGGCGCAAGCGCTTGACGGTTTCAGGATTACCGTCGGCCTTGGCGCGGCGGGACAGGCTGCTCAACGAGTAGGCCAGCACCGACCAGATGGCGAAATAGATGCCGAGGCGGGTCTGGAAACCTTGTTCATTCAAATAAGCCTGTTTGTGTTGCACCAGCTTGTCGTTGGCAATCACTTCCTCATGCGTCCACTCATACAAGTCATGCATGTTCACGACCACCGGCAGGAACAGCAGAAACATGACCGGCATCAAACGGGCCGCCGCCTCGAACGGACGCTGTAACACGTATCCCCAGCGGCCACTGGTCAGGTGGTAGATCATCAACCAACCGAGCGAACCGAGGGTGATGTAAAACCAGAAGGTCCAACCCATCAGCCACGAAACCGAAAACGCCTCGCGCTCATGCAGGAATCCGTAAACACATGCCGCGAGCCCGGCCAATCCGACCGGCAGCGCCACGTTGCGCAAAGCAGTTAGTTGTACTCTCGTTTCCATAAATTAGTTGTTTGCCGGAGCAATGCTGGCGCGCAGTTCATCCGGTACATCCTCGAGGATGGCCCGTTGGCTGTACTGAAGGGCGCGGATGTAGGCGATAATCGCCCAGCGGTCTTTCACCGGAATCTGCGCGGAATAGTCCATCATCACGCCAAAACCGTTCTTAATGACATTGAAATAATAGCCATGGGGCGCCTCGACCAATCGCTGATGGTGGAACGAGGTCGGCTGTTTGAAGCCGCGTTGAACAATAATGCCGTAGCCGGAACCGGACTTGTCGTGGCAGGGCGAGCAGAAGATGTTGTAACGCTCCTGGCCGCGATTGATAACCTCGGAGGTCACTTCAAACGGGAACGTGGTGACCATGTCGTAGTTGACCATGCCGGTGTAAAGGTGGGGATCATCCTCCAACTGGCCCCGGGCCACGGTGCCCTCCACGGGAAGACGGGCCGACATCTTGTTGGTGAAGAATGAACTTTCCTGCAAGGCGGTGTACTTGGGCTGGTCGTACATCGCCTGGCGCAACTCGCAACCGGAGTTCAGCGCCAGCAGAACCAGAACGATCATGGAGGGAAGGTAGCGCATGCTTATTCGGGATCCGCCTCGTGTTTGATGACTTCCGTGACCCGCGAGGCTCCCGCCTTGGTCAGCAACTCCCGGGTCGCCGGACCGTGATATTTGGGGTCACCGGATTCGATCGCGAGAAAATAGCCATCGGTGGTGGCGCGGGCAAATTCAGGTGTTTCAAACACCGGATGATACGGTTCGGGCAGTCGGTTGCGGATGATCATCCCGAAGACCGCGCAGAACGCGGAGAGCAACACCGTTCCCTCGAAGATCACCGGCACAAAACTGGGCCAACTGAACAAGGGACGACCACTGACGATGTGCGGGTAGGCCTGGATGGAAACCCAACTTTGGAAGGCCAGCGCGCCGAGCGCCCCGGTTACGCCTCCGCAGAAGATCAATGCGGCCATGCGACTTTTGCGAATACCCAGCGCCTCGACGATGCCGTGCACCGGAATCGGCGAGAACGCATCGGTCGCGGTGTAACCGGCCTCACGCACTTTATGCGCGGCCTTCAGCAACGCCTCGCCATCGGCGAACTGGGCCACCATGCCATACACGGTATTTTTGGGTTGATCGCTCATGTCACATCAATGCTTGTGCTGCTTTTTGTGCAATAACTCACGCACTTCAAATTGGGAAACCATGGGCAGGAATTTGATCGCCAACACCATCAGGAAGAGGAAGAGCCCGATCGTGCCCAGATACAAACCCCAGTCAAACTTCGTCGGCGAGTACATGCCCCACGATGAGGGCAGATAGTCGCGATGCAAACTCGTGATCACGATCACGAAACGTTCCAGCCACATGCCGATGTTGACGACGATGGACAGGAAAAACAGGATGATCGGCGAGGTGCGCACTTTCTTGATCCAGAGCAATTGCGGAATGACCCCGTTGCAGAGGATCAACGCCCAATAGGACCACCAATACGGGCCAAACATGCGATTGAACTTCATGTAGCCTTCGTACTCGCTGGCGCTGTACCAGGCGAAGAACACTTCCATGCCGTAGCCGTACAACACCATCAATCCGGTCGCGAGCATGACCTTCGAGATGTTGTTGAGGTGGTTCAAGGTGATGAGATCCTTCAACCCGAACAAAGCGCGAACCGGAATGGCCAAGGTAAGCACCATCGCGAAACCGGAGAAAATGGCGCCGGCCACAAAGTACGGCGGGAAAATGGTAACGTGCCACCCGGGGATGACCGACACGGCGAAGTCGAGACCAACGATACTGTGCACGGATACGACCAGCGGGGTGGAAAGTCCGGCCAGAATAAGGTAGGCAATCTCGTACCGTTGCCAGTGACGCGCCGAGCCACGCCACCCCATGGCCGCCATACCATAGCCAATCTTGGCAATCTTGCCTTTAGCGCGATCGCGCAACGTGGCGAGGTCGGGAATCAATCCGGTGAACCAAAAAAGAATGGAAACCGTGGCATAGGTCGACACCGCGACCACGTCCCACATGAGCGGACTGCGGAATTGCGGCCACATCTGCATGACGTTCGGATAAGGAAACAGCCAGTAGGCCAGCCAGGGACGTCCCACATGCAACAAAGGAAACAGACCCGCACAAACCACGGCAAAAATGGTCATCGTTTCGGCAAATCGATTGATGCTGGTGCGCCACTCCTGACGCAACAGCAGCAAGATCGCCGAGATCAGCGTGCCGGCATGACCGATACCGATCCACCACACGAAGTTGATAATGGCGAAGCCCCACCCCACGGGCTGATTGATGCCCCACACGCCAGTGCCCTTCACCAGCAGAAATCCGATCGAGGTCATCAAACTGCCGAGCAAGAGCATGGCCACCAGGCCAACCGCAATCAAAGGCCGGGGCAAGGTGGGCGTCAGCGGAATATCACTGATCTTGGCCGTCACCGATTCCATGGTGTGGTTGGTATCCAACACCGGTTCGATTTCGACAAAACCTTGACGTTTATCCGGAATCGCTTCAGCCATGACCGGCTTCCTCCCCATGGGTCGCGGCCAACTCGAGGGCCGGATTCGGATTGCGCATACGCGGATGGTACGTCAGGCGGGGCCGGGTATTGAGCACCGACAGCACGCCGTAATCGAGCGTGCTGGCCTTTTTGCGCGCCACCTCGCTCATCGGATCACGTATGTCGCCGAAGGATATCGCCCGGGTCGGGCACGCCTGCTGGCAGGCGGTGATCACCTCGCCATCGGCAATCGGACGTCCGGCCAAGCGCGCCTTGATACGGGCATCGCTGATGCGCTGAACACAGAATGTGCACTTCTCCATCACGCCGCGCGCGCGCACCGTGACATTGGGATTACGCTGCAACTTCAAACTGGGCGTCTCGTGATCCGCGTATTTGTAGAAATTGAATCGACGCACCTTGTACGGGCAGTTGTTCGAGCAGTAGCGCGTACCGACGCAACGATTGTAGACCATCTGATTCAAGCCGTCGGTGCTGTGAACGGTAGCGGCCACCGGGCATACGGCTTCACAAGGAGCATTTTCGCAATGCACGCAGGTCATCGGCTGATGATGCACCGCGGCATTCGACGAGCTGCCTTCGTAGTAACGATCGACGCGGATCCAGTGCATCTCGCGTCCATTGGCCACCTGCTCTTTGCCGACAACCGGAATGTTGTTTTCGGCCTGACAGGCAATCATACAGGCATTGCAACCAATGCACGCGGATAGATCAATGACCATGCCCCACTGGGGTCCCTGGCTGTAATCATGGTCGGGGTATATCGACGGGGCTTTCTCGTTTCGCCCGTACTTTTCTCCGAACTCATCGTAGCGGGCGACAAAGTTCGGATCATTCCGGAACTCCTCGATGGTGCCGACACGCATATGGTTGCGACCGGCCATGGTGTGATGTTCCTGGGTAACAGCGAATGCGTGCGTTCCGCCGCTCTTTGTCACCCGAACGCTGGCGCGCGCGGGCGAGGCCAACGTTTGAAGCGGCGACACGGAAAATCCGACGCCATCGGCAATACGACCGTTTCCGGACCGGCCATAGCCGGTCGTGACCACACCACCACCAACCGGGATGCCCACGGTCACCAGAACCGGCGCCTGCACCGATCCGGACCCGGACACAAGTTCCACCACATCGCCGGTGGCAATACCGAAGTTGGCCGCCGTCTCTTCGCTTACAAGCAGAGCATTGTCCCACGTGAGCGTGGTGATCGGCCGGGGCATTTCCTGCATCCATCCGTTATTGGCGTATGAGCCATCCACGACGGCGTAATCGGGAACGATTGCGAGATCAAGCTGTCCGGAAGCGGCCGCCGATTCTCCGGGGCCGCTATCCTTCCAGTTCAGCGCAACGCTGACCGGCGCGCTGGCGGAATCTTCGATAACGCCGTCATGCAAAGCCTTGCGCCATGGCAAATCACCGCCGAGTTTCTCGGCCCAAGTTTCCTGCACCAAATCATAGCCGGAAGCGCTCTTGCGTCCGAGTAGCCCGGCCAACACCTCGATGGCCGACCGGCCATCGTAAAGAGGTTCAATCAGAGGCTGGACGATAGATGCCGTGCCATCGTAGGCCAGCAGATCACCCCACGCTTCGAGGAAATGCGCCGCGGGTAGACGGTAATGCGCGAGCGCGGACGACTCGTCGGAACGCAATCCGAGGTGGGCGATCAACGGCACCAGACCAAGTAAATCAGCAAAACCAAGCTCGGCCGGGGCGTGATAAACCGGATTGGCGTCCAGCAAAATCAACGCCTTCACGTTGCCAGCGCGAATTGCCCCGGCAAGCGCGTTCAGCGAAGCGGCCTGCCCGCCCGCAGGCGTGACCGAGGCAGGAATCAAGGAGATGGTCTTGCCGATGTTGCCAAGCGCGTGATTGATGGCAAACACCAGGGATTGCAGCGCGCTGGAACGATGTTCGCCCGCCAGCACCAGCGATGTTCCGCGCGCGGATGCGAGGTCTTTCGCCAGGGTATCCGCCCAGTCCTGATGAGGCGTATCAGCAGAACCGGCCACCGCCACACCAAGTTTGATGGCCACGGCGCGCACCAGTTGCTCCAACGCATCCGGCGTCAATGCCAGCCGGTGGTCAGCGGCAGCGCCGGTAACCGACATCTGGCTCTCCACCACGAATAGCCGGTTCATATCGCCCGCTTCGGCATCACGGCGGGCAGCGAAGTCACGCGCATAGCGAACCCTCGCCGGCCCGTGAGCGAGAAAATCAGCATCGAAAGAAACGATCACGTCGGCCGAGGCAAAATCGTACACGGGATCGAGAGCCTGACCGAATGCGGCGTTGGTCGCCTCATACAGGCGATCACGGTTGGCCATGTCAAAATAATGAACAGCAGATGCCGGATACTTGGCGGAAAATTCTTTCAGCAGCGCGGCCATCGTGGGCGAGGTCACATTGCCGGTGAGCAGGTGAACACCCTCACCGCCGGCGGCGTCGAGTTGGGCCCTGGCCTCGACGAAAAATTCATCCCACGTCTTGGCGCCCGCCTCGCCCTTGTAGCTGACGGCGCTGGTTCGATCGGGATCGTACAAATCAAGAATGGCCGCCTGAATCAGCGCATCGGATCCGCCCAAGCTGGCCGGATGCAGCTCGTTGCCGTCGAGCTTGGTCGGCCGGCCGGTGTGGCTGGTTGCGATCAAACCGATGCCGTAGCCACCGGAAGGCATGGCGGTGGCATAGAACACCGGCTTGCCCGGAACCATATTTTCGGGCTGTTTGACATAAGGAATGATCTTCTCGTTCGGCTGGCGCGTGCACGCCGTCAACCCGCCCAACGCCAGCGACGCGCCCATCAGGCGCAGAAAATCACGGCGATGCAGAGGATCCCACTCGGCGAAGAAGCGCGGATGCTGCTCCTTGAGCAGATCTCCGAAGGATTCGTCGCGGGAAAGTTCGTCCAGACTGCGCCACAGATTACGACCGGTCCGGCCATGCAACTTTTGATCCGCCAAATTGCGGGCCAAGCGGGCACGCACTTCAGCCGGGGTATTTGGTGATGATGGAATTACCGATGACATTTATAGCAATCCAAAAGCCGGTGGTTCGACGTATTGACATTGTGAATGCGGAGCAATTCCTCGCCCACTTCAAGTTGATTGCCCGGTTTCTGGTAGGCCATATTGAAGACTTCACTGCGAGGACGAACAAATTTCTCCGGCTGACGATGGCACTCAAGACACCATGCCATATACATATCGTTTTGTTTCCAAACCAGCGGCATCTCGTCCACTTGACCGTGGCAATCCGTGCATCCCACGCCGGCATTCAAGTGCACACTGTGATCGAAATAGACGAATTGGGGAAGATCATGAACGCGGTTCCACTCCATGGGCACATTGTTGCTCCAACTGGAGCGGACCGGCTCCAGAATCGGCGCCTCGTTCCAGATGATGCCATGGCAGTTCATGCACGTCTTAGTCGGGGGGATACCGGCGAAAGCTCCGTCTTCCACCGAGGTGTGACAGTAACGGCAATCCAAACCCATGGCGATGTGGTGCTTGTGACTGAACGGCACAACCTGCTCCTTGGGCACATTGACTTCCGTCACATAGGGCGACTTTTGCAGGGCGTCAAAGAGCACCAGCGTGCCGACGAGACCGCCAATTGCCACAAGTATACTGAGCCGGGCAATAATGTTTGCCGCGGGATGAAAAACCTGCGCCATTCAAACTCCGAAAATCAGTAAAACATTACACGGGAATACCTGAACACCTGATATAGATGATCAAGTAAGCCGGTAAAAGTATGTCAGCCAATGAGGTGCGTCAACTCAAACATCCCACTTCATACAAAAAAAATGAACGATCGGCCCGGATTGAAAGTTCCATCTTTCCATTTTGGCCCTGCTGATCTATGGTGAGTCACGTATTGGAGATAATTTATGAAGCGATTGATGGCCATTTTACTGCTGTGCACCGCGAATCACCTTGCCCTCGCCCAACGCGAATCCCTGATCGACCACACCGATAAATGGAATCTCAATACCCGCTTCGACGCCAGCTACACCAGCCTCGATGGCGATGGCACCATTCTGGGTGGCTTGAGCATCGGTGGATTGCTGAATGACACGCTGGGCTTAGGTATTCGCGGTCGCGCGCTGATCGATGATGCGGAAGGAGAAAGCATCGGAACAATCGACACCATGGACTTATGGTACGCCGGCGCCTACGTGGAATATGTCCACGAAGCCGAAACGCTGGTCTACTGGTCGATTGATTTTCTGGCCGGTATCGGCGAAGTGGATACCGGATTTGACAGCGGTGACTTTTATGTGTTTGAGCCGGGGATTGCGTTGTGGGTCAATGTCACCGAGACCCTCATGCTTGGCCTTGGCGGCAGCTACCGCATGGTCCAGAATTTGGATCTGGCCGGTGGCGAGGACGACATCTTCGACGAAGCGCTCGGAACTATTTCGTTTCGCTTCACCCAATTCTAGCCGCCGCCGGCTACGATCACGGCGCCGGGGCGAACTGGGCATCGTGGGTCTTTTCGAATCCCTCGATATCCGCCAGATACTTCAGCGATAGGGCTATATCGTCCAGACCGTGAAGCAAATGCTCCTTGACCACCGGATCCACCTCAAAATGGAAAGCAACCTCTTCGTCCAGATGCAGCACAATCCGCTGCTCGTCCAGATCCACCGTGGCATCGAGATTCGTGAATCGTCCCACCAACTCGAAAATCTTGTCCACTTCCGCCTCGCTTAACTCAATCGTCAGCAAGCCGTTCTTGACCGAGTTGTTGCGGAAAATATCGGCAAACGCCGGCACCACCGCCCCGCTGATCTCGCGGCGGGGAGCGATGACCACCTTGAATCCGTACTGCATGACCGCCCACACCGCATGTTCGCGGCTGGATCCGCAACCAAAATTGTTGCGGGTGACCAGTATGGAGGCTCCGGCAAAATGCGGGGCGTTCAATTCAAATCCGGAATTCGGCTCGCCCTTTTCATCGTAACGCCAATCAAAAAACAAACTCTCGCCAAATCCGGTGCGCTTGATGGATTTCAGGAATTGCTTGGGAATGATGGCATCGGTGTCGACATTCGAACGATCAAGCGTGGCCAACAATCCGCGATGAGAACTAAATGGTTCCATTATCTTTTCCTTTTATTATCAACGGCTCCGCCAGAGGCGTCGCCTTACCCGGCCGCCTACGACGACAAACTCTCGAGATAGGGCTGATACGTGCGGATGTCCACGAAGTGACCCTCGATCGCCGCCGCCGCCGCCATTTCCGGACTCACCAGATGCGTGCGCCCGCCCTTGCCCTGGCGACCTTCGAAGTTGCGATTCGAGGTCGAGGCCGAACGCTCGCCCGGCTTCAGCTGGTCGGGATTCATGCCGAGGCACATGCTGCACCCGGCATAACGCCACTCGGCGCCGAACTCGGTAAAGATTTTGTCGATGCCCTCCGCCTCGGCATCGCGACGCACCTGCATCGAACCCGGCACCACCATCACGCGCACCGAGTCGGCTTTTTTGCGCCCCTTGATGATTTTCGAAATGGTGCGCAAATCCTCCAGGCGGGCATTGGTGCAACTGCCGATGAAAATCGTCTCCGGCTTGATGTCGGTCATCTTCATGCCGGGCTTCAGGCCCATGTAGTCGAGCGCCTGCTCGACATCGCGACGGCTGTATCCCGGCACCTGATCGTAATCCGGCACCACACTGGTGACATCGGTGACCATACCGGGACTGGTGCCCCAGGTGATTTGCGGGGCGATTTTCGACGCATCGATGGTGATCGTGCGGTCGAACCTCGCATCCGGGTCGCTCGGCAAACTGCGCCAATACGCCAGCGCTTTTTCCTTCGCCGCGCCTTTGGGGGCGAACGGGCGGTCCTTGGCGAAAATATAGTTGTAGGTCGTCTCGTCGGGAGCGACGAGTCCGGCGCGGGCGCCACCCTCGATGCTCATGTTGCAAATCGTCATGCGGCCTTCCATCGACAAGGCCCGCACGGCTTCGCCGCAATACTCAATGACATACCCGGTGCCACCGGCCGTGCCGATCTCGCCGATCAACTTGAGAATCATGTCCTTCGCGGTCGAACCGGTCTTGAGCTTGCCGGTGAACTCCACCTTGAAGGTTTTGGGTTTGGTCTGGCGCAATGTTTGCGTGGCCAGCACATGTTCGACCTCGGAAGTGCCGATACCAAAGGCCAGCGTACCAAACGCGCCGTGCGTGGAGGTGTGCGAATCGCCACAGACCATGGTTAAGCCGGGCAACGTGATCCCCTGCTCCGGGCCGACCACGTGGACGATGCCCTGCTTTTCACTGCCAAGTCCGTACAGCGTAATGCCAAAGTCAGCGCAGTTTTTGTTCAGCGCATCAACCTGCGCCTTGGAGATCGGATCGAGAATTTTGCCTGGATCATCGGTCGGAACGTTGTGATCCATGGTCGAGAACGTCAATTCCGGGTGCCGCACCTTGCGACCGGTCAGGCGAAGGCCTTCAAACGCCTGCGGACTGGTCACCTCGTGAACCAAGTGGCGGTCAATATACAAGAGGACAGTTCCATCCGGCATGGTCTTCACGACATGCCGGTTCCAAATCTTCTCAAACAGGGTCTTGCTCATAAGGCGGGAGAAAGTAGGAAATCAAGCGGCGAAAATCAAGCCGTACGACAGCCGAACGCGTCAATGAAATCAGTCAATCAATGGATTTTCCACACGAAGTGCGGGAAAACGACTGAAGTCCCGGTCAATCGTCCACAACGTTTTAACTCCCGCAACCAGACAACAGGCAGCAATGCGTGCATCATGCACTTGCGCCCCTTGTATTAGTCCGTCATGGCAAAGTTTTGCCATCTGATCGATAGCCGCGTGATTATCAAACAAAACGCGAAGCGTTGGCGATTCCCTCCATGCCTTGATTTGATCAAGGGCTTGCGCAGGCGTGGATGGGTTCCGCCAGAACCGCGGATGGGTTACAACGGCATAAAATTCAACAAATGAGTGATGACAAACTCCCCACGGCACGGCTCCTTCTGCTAGCCTGCGCAATACATCTTTGGCTTTTTGATGCAGAACTGATTCACGCTGATGAGCCTGAACCAGAATGTTGGTATCCAACGCAATCAATGAATGGCCTTGAACTCGCGCAACGCATCGATGCTGGCATTTATCTCAGCAGAGCTTACACCTTGCCCATCGATCGGCGAAACCCCGGCAGAAGCATCACGCAATAAAAATGGCTTTGGTTCCTCCATCAAAACCTTTTCCACGGCATCAATAACCAACTCCTTGAAGGTCATTCCGCGCCGGGCAACCATTTCTTTCGCCCTTCGCATCAACACGTCAGGCATATCTATAGTAGTTCTCATACATAAAAGCATATTACTTGAAAATATCAACGTCAAGAGATGGGTTCGAAAAGAAACACTACTTAGGCTGAGCAGAAATCAAGCGCCCATACGCTCCACCGTTGACCACGTTGGTGTATCCGACGGCGGCGAGGGATTTCTTGGCAATGCCGGAACGGCGGCCGCTCCGGCAATAAACCAGAACGGAGCGCCCCTTGTCCTCGCCGATAGCATCTTTCCTGACATCAACAATGGGACACCCTGAAGTACATGCCTGCGGGAATCAGCTTGCGGAGAATCCGGGTGTTGATGCTTTCTTTA
>CAYYAR010000032.1:0-40614 GCA_964470065.1 uncultured Verrucomicrobiota bacterium
GAATGAATTCATGGCCACGGCGTTCGATGTAACGAAAACGAGCGGTGTCGCGGTGATGCCCTCGACCGGTTGGAGGGAAAATCCGCCGGCGAAGGGAAACATCAGCGAACGCAGGTTGGCAAGCACCACATCCTCCTGCTGAATCAGGTTTTCACCCAGCGACAACCAGGTTGGCAAACGCTCGCTTTGTCCATTGCCGAAAGAAATGGTGCTGGCCGCCGCCAGATCGCCGACCACTTCATCCGCAGCCATTTCCGCGCCCCAGACGGAGGTCAGATCGTTTAGTTCCGAGGAGTGCCCCATGAGTTGCATCATGCCGCCCATGTCCGGGGATGTATTGCGTTCGGTGAGGCAAAGCGGGTCCTGGAAAACAATCAAGCGCCCGCCCCTCATCACAAATTGATCAATCGCATACTTCGTGGAAGCGGCCAATGATTTAGGATGGATCACCATGAGCGCGGTGATGTCGGGTGAAACAGCGCCCGCCTCCGGGCTCACGCGCACCACCTCGAAATGGCGCTGCAATTCGCGGATGGCGACCCATCCCTCCTCGCCGCCGGCGCCGCGCATGGTCGGCGGGCGCGGCGAACCCATCACCGGCAGTTGACTCATGATGCCAATCTTGGGTTTGGTGGCCCGCGACACTTCGTGGATCAACCGCATGATATTATATTCGAGCTGGGCCTCGGCGTTGGGAGCCAGAAAGGGAATCGCCGATTCACGCTGACCGGAAAGCGCGACCACGCCCATATAAATATGGTCGCCGCCGAGCGGATTCACCGGCTGACCCACCAGACCGTATCGCTGCGCGTATTCCTCCTCGTCGGAATCCGGTGCGGGATCAAACAGCTCAACGATCAACTGACCGCCCGCCGCCGACTCCATTTCCCGCAGCAAGTCGACGGCGCGCTGGAGGTACTGCTTTAACGGGGCCGGGACATGATTGCCGCGCGAGTAATAAAACTTCAAGGTAACCGGCACCGTCATCTCCCCGAGGAATTTGGATGCTCCCGGCGAAATGGTGAATTGCTTCTCGGATGTGAGATCCGCCTGGATACGGGTTGCTTTCGCCACCATGATGGCCGCGACGATAATCGCTAGGAGCACTCCCACGCCGATCCAGGCATTGACTTTCGATGTGCTTGTGTTGTTGTTGCTCATGAAAATTCCTCCGTTAGATCCGGCCCATGCGCCGGGTCAGCGCTGCGTGCGTGGCGGCCAGCATGAACACGATGACGCCGGCGAAATATACGAGGTCGTCGAGGCTGATCAATCCACGCTGCATCATTTCGTAGTGCGGCATGAAACTGATGCCGGCCACGCCATCCACCAGCCACTCCGGAGCCCAGCGCGTCAACAGTTCGGTCACCGGCGGAAATCCGGCCAGCAAAAGAAAGAGGCCGACGAAAACGCCAATGACAAAACTGATGACCTGATTGCGTGTCATGGCGGAGGCAAACTGCCCGACGGCGATGTAGGATCCGGCCAGCAGAAAGCTTCCCAAATAACCGCTGATGATAACGCCGGCATCGGGCTCGCCGAGGTAGTATGCGGTTAGCACCATCGGAAAGGTCAGCAGCAAGGCCAACCCCAGGAACATCCACGCCGCAAGAAATTTGGCGAGAATGGCCTGTCCCGGTTTCACGGAAAGTGTGAGCAGCAATTCGATGGTTCCGGCCCGCTGCTCTTCCGCCCACAGCCGCATGGTCACGGCGGGGACGAGAATGAGGTACAGCCATGGATGCCAGAAAAAGAATGGTCGCAGGTCGGCTTGGCCGTTTTCGAAGAAGCGCGACACCGCAAACGTGAAGAATCCGGCGAGCATCAGAAATATGGACAGGAACACGTACGCAATCGGCGAGTTGAAGTACGCCGCCCACTCGCGGGCCATGATTACCCTGACGGGACGATATATGCGGCTCATGCGACACCTCCCGCAGTCACACCGGTATCCTCGGTGGTGGTAATGCGCCGGAACACATCCTCCAGCCTCGCGCCATCGCGCGTCAGCTCGGCGGGCGGATTATCGGCAACCACTTTGCCGCGACTGATAATGATCACGCGCGAACAGATGGCCTCCACTTCCTCCAGCACATGGGTCGAGATCATGATCACTTTGCTTTTGCCCATCTCGATGATCATATCGCGCACCACTTTTTTCTGGTTCGGATCCAGCCCTTCCGTCGGTTCATCGAGCAACAGCACCGCCGGGTCGTGAATGATCGACTGGGCCAGGCAGGTTCGTTGGCGATAGCCTTTGGATAGCGTCTCGATGACTTGCTTGCGCACCGGCTCAAGAAAGCATGACTTCAGCACCTGGTTGACCCGCTCGTCGCGCGCGCGACCCTGAAACCCCCGCAACTCGGCGGTGAATTCCAGAAATGCCTCCACCGTCATTTCCTCGTACAGGGGGGTTCGCTCCGGCATGTAACCGATAGCGCGCTGGGCCTCGATGGGATCTTCCAGCATGTTCTTGCCATTCACCGTGATCTGTCCGGATGTCGGTTTGAGGAATCCGGCGATCATGCGAATCGTGGTGGTTTTGCCGGCGCCATTCGGGCCGAGAAATCCCAGCACCGTGCCGGGACTCACAGAGAAGGAAACGCCGTCCACCGCTCGCCGGGTGCCGAATTCCTTCACCAGGTTATCTACTCGAATCATACGTGCTCCTTTTTGTCGGAAAACCAATGTGCGGAAAGACTTCCAAAACGCAAGCCTGTTCAAAAATTCTTCTATGTCCCCATAAAAAATCCCCGCCGTATGGGGACATAGATGTGGTGTCATTTATCGCTAATAACTCAACATCAACATGTTATGAAATACTGAGCTTTCCGCCACTACTTCTATGTCCCCATGAGCGGCCAAGTGAAGCAAAAAAAAGACGGGCCTGACCAGCCCGTCTTTTCGGCTTCCATATTTCAATAAATTACCAGTCGCACCCTCCCCGCCGGTGACTGACCCATACTTTGTTTTGCACCGTCTCGTAGTATCCGGGTTCCCACACTTTGCGCTCCCGTCCGCAGCCCAGATCCTCGTAGACCCAGCGGCCCGGCACCCAGACCCGTTCGCTCCGGTATTCGTAATATCCGCTCGGCCGGGATGGACGCTCATAGCGCACAATCCGCGGCGGAGGCTCATGCACCACCACCGTGGGGGCCTGATACACCACCGGGGCCGGCTGATAGTACGTCGTCCTCGGTCCGCAGTTCACCGCATTCGCGACCAGTACACCACCCACGAATCCGGCCACCGCCGACCATTCCTTATTGATTGCCTGCGCCGGCATGGATTGTCCGAACATCATCGCCGCCGCCACACTCGCTGTCATCAAACTCTTTTTCATCTTGTCCTCCTGCCATGATTGGCTGATGAAAAGTAGGACGCCACCGGGGCATGTTTATTCAAAGCACAAAGCGATTTACTTTCCGGTCAGCACAAGGATCAGTGTGCCATCGCCCGATGGAACGCCCCCGAGCACCACCGGCGCATCACGCGATACGGAAACCGAGGTGCTCAACAACGCTTCGTCACCCCGGAACCAGCGGACTTCCACCCGCCCCCTGCCACCCATCCGCACGTGCAACTTGTGCTGATCCGGCAGCGCGATGTTCCCCTCGCCCTGGTTGCCGAGCGCAAGGCTGCCCTCCCCCACATACAAGTAGAAGGGAAACTGAAACACCCGCCGAAGTTTATACTCCACGCGCTCCAGTCGCCGATCCATCGGCGCCGCCTCGTGCTGGGCCCGGATCATCATCGCCTGCAGCGTGGTGACCTGACCCTCCGCAAAGGTTTGACCGGCGATCATGCCAAGTCCCCACACCAGAAATGAATAAAGTTTTATCCTCATGCGTTCGTCCTCAAGTATCACGTGGATCATTATTCTGCGCAAGGTCCATCCATATCACCGTCAAATCGGTCTCGGCATCGGTGAAAATCATCGTGGTGGCGCCGGGAATTTCCGCTTCGACCCACTCCACACGGGCCGCAGGCTGATCCGGAACCGCGGCCGTCACAACCTGGCCTTGCCGACCGTGTTGCCATCCCGCCCATCCCAGATAACCCGCCACAATGAATGCAGCCAGCGCACCCGCCCGCATCCATGCGCCCGAGAAAACATGTGACCGCGACGACTCGCCGGCGCTCTCCCCGCGCCGGATTTCCCGGCGGATATCCTGCCAGGCCAGTAACGGATCGGGCGCTTGCGTTCGCGCCGCCGTTGACCGCATCGCATCCCCGGCCGCATACCACTGTTGGGCTGTTTTCGCCGCGACCGGATCGCGCGCCAGCAAATCATCAAGCCGTTCGCGCTCCGGCGCGTTCAACTCGCCATCCAGGCCCCGGCTAATTAATTGCGCATCCGATCGTTTCATAAAAATGGCTCCAGCTTTTTTTGCAGGGTTTTGCGCGCGTAAAACAATCGCGACATCACCGTGCCCTTGCGCGTCTTCATGACCTCGGCAATTTCCTCGTAGGACATCCCCTCCACCTCGCGCAGCACGAGCGCCGTGCGATGCTCCGGCGAAAGTTCGGCAACCGCGGCATCAAACGCGCGACGAATTTCCGCACGATGGATGTCGTCCACCGGCGTCCGCTCGTCAGCCAGCTCGCGCTGACGATCCATCACCAGCTCGTCACCGCCTTCCTTCGTCACCGGCTCCAACGGTATCTCGGGACGCCGTTTGCGTTTGCGCAAAAAATCCAGCGATGTGTTCACGGCAATCCGGTACACCCACGTGTAAAACTTGGCCTCCTGCTGATAATCGCCCAGTCGTTGCCACGCCTTCACCCACGTGGCCTGGGCAAGCTCCCGGGCATCCTCCGGATGATTCACCACCCGGTTGATCACGCTGTACACCCGGCTGTAATATGCTTGCACCACCTGCCCGAAAGCCTCCTGATCGCCCGCGGCGGCTTTGGCCACCAGGCGCTCCACCGCCAGCGAATCCACATCTGTGTTCACCTGTTCCTTGGACGATGACAGGCCGGAATTATTCATGACCTGGCCAAAAAGGTTCACCGCCGGACCCGTCCGCCGCCGTTTCCCGTGCCGGCCGGCCAACAATTCCAATGGTTGGAACTTTTCCCACTACGATTTTCCAATGATTGGAACTTTTCATCGTTATTGACCAGCCGGGCGCCGGGCCGTCCAGCCATAGGTGTGATAGGACCAGTCTACGCGGTCCGGATGAAACTCCAGCAAGCCGAAACCCTCGGCAGTGCCGTGCCACGCACCCCGCCACCACTTGCCGCTTACCGCGCCGCCGGTGATAAAGGTCGTTCCATTCCACTGGATCATTTCGCTGACATGCAAATGCCCCTGGAGCACGGCCAACAAGGTGCGGCCGGCAAATACCTCCAGCACCTCCCGATTGTTCACCACGCCGCGCTTCGGAGGAACTTCGCCGCCGGACGCAAGATTGATCGACAGAAAATCGGACATGAGTGGCATATGCGTGATCAAGACGACCGGGGTGGCCGGATCGATTGCCTGCACGTCTTCGCGTAACCAGTTCATCTGCTCCTCGTCGACATAACCGCGATAATATAATTCGTCGCCGGTAAGGTGCACACTGTCGAGCATGATGAAATGATACCCGCCGTGGTCGAACGACCGGTAGGTGCGGGGAATCTCCATGCGGGAAAGAAAATCGGCGCGCGGATTTTCCGATGGCGGGCGGCCATCCGCCGGCGCAATACCGGTCATATCGTGATTACCGATCACGGAAACGGGCGCCGGTGTTATCGCCCGGTGCATGGTCATGTAGGCCTCCCATCGCGGCGCCAACAGCGCCGCGCTGGTCGTGATTCCATCGGTGATCATATCGCCGCCGCACAGCACGAGGTCGGGCTGATGGGCATTGATCGCGGCGGCGGCCATCATCATCGCTCCGGGCGTTTCCCACTCCAACCGGGCATGAATATCCGTGTAAAAAACAACCTTCAGCGGTTCTGTCGCCGCATGCGTTTCAACCGCCCAGGAAAATCGTTGTGGCCAGCCCAGCAACGTCATCCCGCCGATTCCGGCCTGACGCAAAAAACGCCGACGAGTGATGCGCGGTCGTTGGCTCATGCGTGCTCCCTCCGCGCCAGACGTCGTTCCGCCACGACCAGCGCGAACATGATCAACAGCAGCGCACCTTGGACCAGCGTTTGATCAACGCGGGTAAGCAGGTGTCGCCCCACCCCGCTCACGTACACATCATTACACGAGGCCATGGCCGCCACCGCCTCCTCCTGCGCGGCGCTCCAGGCATGAACGGAATTTTCCAGCACCGCCGGAAAGTATGACGCCAGGATGCGATGCTCGCTTTGCGCAACCCACGCGTTGTATGCCTTCTCCTCCGGCGTGCGATCGGATTTGTTCATGCCGGCCGCATACCGGTCGCGCCGGAAAATATGCACGCGCGCCTCGAACGCAAATGGATCGATGAATCCGGAGTTCCGGGCGACAAACCGGTGATACGCTTCGTCCGACCGGACCTTGTTCAGCATCGCGGCAACCTCCGCGCCACGGAGTTCATTCTGGCGCCGCAATTCGCCGGCCGGCAGCCGGCTAAAAAACATACCCACCGACGGATCCTCGATGCGATAACCATACTCCGCCGTCACTTCGGAGACGAGAGCGGCGGCCGGAATGAATTTTTCGTACCACGCCTTGAATCGCGGTGTATTGGCAACGCAGAAAAACAACAGCAAAGCGACAAACAGCCCGGCGCGACAGATCGATCGTCGCCCGCGGATCGACCATGAGCCGGAGACACCGTCGGGCTTCACAGCCAAGGCAATGGCGACCTGCACCAACACACCGGAAAGGACATTCAAACCGATATCCCGGAAGTCAAAGTAGCGGCGGGGCGTGATCCACTGAATCAACTCGTCGAGAATGCCGGCAGCCGCCCCGATCAGCGCGGCAACGATATAGACCGATCCATCGGCGAGCCGGAAACGAAGCGCCCGGAAAAGCAATATGCCGAGCAACCCGTACTGCACGAAATGAAATGCCTCCTCGGGATTGGCACGGAGGGCCCAGGTCATGCGGATGAAGATGCCGCCAATCAACGCCAAGCCCAGCGCGCGAGGCCAGGTGAAGACGATCATGCGCCGGGCGAATGCGTACACGAACCAACTCGCGGCCAGGCCGAATACGATCAAGGTCAGCCACAGAAAAATCATCCGCGCACCGACCAGCGCAAGATTTTCCTGCACCGTACGGGCCAGGAGAATGGAGCCGTAGATGAAGATAAGCCAAATCCCGGTCCATACCCATGCGGAGCTTTCGCGCCCTCGCGGATGACCGATCGTCGACATAACGACAAGATAGCGCGGGCCGCGTGACGCAGGAAACAAAAAACCCGGGACAAGCCCGGGTTTTTTACCGCGATACATTTTGTTCGCTTACTGCTTGATGCCTTCGACTTCGATCAAGAGTTTGACGACATCGCCGACTACCAGACCGCCGTTGTCCAGCGTATTGCTCCAGGTGATGCCGAAGTCCTGACGATTGATCTCCGCAACGCCGGAAATACCGATGCGCTCATTGCCCCAGGGATCGGTGATCGGGCCATTGAGCTCTACGGGCAGGCGGATTTCCTTGGTCACGCCTTTCATGGTCAGATTGCCAACAAGGGTCATAGCCGGAGCGGTTCCTTCCACACTGGTGGTTTCAAAGGTGATTTCCGGAAACTGCGCGGCATCGAAGAAATCCGTATTCAGCAGATGCGCGTCGCGATCGGCATTCTTTGTATCGATGCTGCTGACCTTGATGGTCGCGGATGCGGTGGTCGTCTCCGGAGCGGCGGCATCGTAGTTGATGGTGCCGGAGAATTCGCTGAAATGTCCTTTGACGCTGGCCACTACCATGTGCTTGACCGAAAAGCCGATCGTGGTGTGGGAAGCATCGATGCTGTAGGTGGCCGCATGCGCGGACCAAGCCATGGCCATTGCAACGAGGGTGGACAGTTGTATCATTCTAATCATAGCGTCATAACTCCTGGGTTGTTTTGTTACGGTCAACTATACTACGCATACCCGGGGACTCAAGCAAGGCGATTGGCAATTACAGATCCGAAGAAACAAAGACGGGGGCAAGCATGCCATCGATACGGTTATAAAACCCCTTCACCAGCGCATCCTGCCAGGGGATGAAGCGGGGAGACGCGCCGGCGTTGATCAAGTCGGGATCATTGATGTAATAAACGAGATCCGGCCAGTTCATACGCTGAAGTATTTCCAACTGATCCATGGCTGCTTCGGCCTGTCCCGAACACGAAAGGGCACAGGCCAGATTGAATCGGACAATTTCATTTTCCGGAAGCACATCGAGAATGCGCCGGATTTTTTCGGCCACATCGGCCGGCAGCAGTTCTTCATCCCGCTGCATCAGAATACCTGAATACAACTCACTGATGCGCTTGTCATCGGGATCCAACCGGTGCGCTTCTCCCAGTTGGGCGATGGCCTTGTCGATCTGATCATTTTGATAAAAACGAACACCCAACACCGTGCGGGCGTGCATATCGCTTGAGACCACACCCAGATAAGCGGTCAACTGATCGATGGAATCGTTGATAAACTTCCGGAAGCGCGGCTCGGCCTTTACCGAGGCAATCATACCCAGACTGCCGACGATGCGCCGCGACCGATGGCCATACCGCAGGGAAGAAATGTTTGCGCCGAGCGGACGCGCACCAAAGTCGAGCAGCATGACATCCTTGAGGGTAGATCCCTCCTCGCCCAGCACAACCGGCAAGGCATCGGTAAAATCGTCCTGCACCACTGGATACTCCAAAAACCCTGTCGCGGCCGGAGCCGTGAAGGCGGTGGCGAGGATCAACCATATGAACACCGTCCCCGCGTACGGCAACCCCGGCGATTTCCCGGCCTGACATCCCGGCATCATGCAGCTCCTAGCGATTCACTTCGCGGAGAAGGTCGGCTGTGACATCCATCGTCTCATCGTAATATAGAATGGCAGGAAGTCCGGCCTCGTCGATCTTGGACCGGTCGATGATCAGCAATATCCCGTTATCGCGTCCGTACCGGTCAATTTTTTCGCGAATCTCGCCCTGCAAACTTTCACGAATACGCCGGGTTTGCGTATCGAGAAGCTTTTTTTGCGACTCGGTATACTCCTTGACCTGCCCCTCCAGCCGCCGCATTTCGACAATGTTCTCTTCCGCCTGCGCACGTAATTTTGACCGCTCCTCGACCTCCAGATCTTGCGCCATGGACCGATCACGCACCTCGGTGAATTTATTCTGGCGCGCGTTCAGCTCTTCCTTCATACGCAACTGTTCGGCATTGATGCCGGCGGCCATTTCCCGCAGCTGATCCACGGCGAGCTTGGTCTTGAAATAATTTGTGTACACGTGGGCAAAATCCGCCACGGCTATCAGGCCTCGCCGCGGCTGGGCCTGCGCGGGCAGACGGCCCAACACGATTACCAGTACGATCAAGACTATTCGGGTGATGTGCAACATGGATAGCCCGTGGTCATTTTCAGCAGATAGTGGATTCAATGCGTTTGCAGGTCAAGCATGACGCCCGGCGCCGGCCGGGTTAAAACCGGATGAGCCGGTCACCGGTCACGACACCGGCATCCTTCATCTCCGCGCTACGAAACGCCACATTGACGATCACGCCGATCATCACAAACGACATCACCATGCTGGTCCCGCCGTAGCTGATGAACGGCAGGGCAAGGCCCTTGGTCGGCAAGGTGCCGGTCACCACCCCGACATTGATCGCGGCTTGTATGCACAGCATCATCGTGATGCCAAAGGCGAGCAGACGGCCAAACACATCGTGGGCGCGGAAGCTGATGAACAGTCCGAAAAACAAGAGCGCGGCAAACAGGATAATCACCGACAGCGATGCGAAGAGTCCGAGCTCCTCACCAATGATGGCCAGAATGAAATCGGTGTGGGCCTCGGGCAAATAATAGCGCTTTTGCAAACTTCCCCCCAACCCCACCCCGCTCAATCCGCCCACCACAAAAGCATAGATGGCCTGCAATAACTGAAATGCCTCGGTCTCGGCGTATTTTTCGGGATGTAAAAAAGCCAGAATGCGCCGCATGCGCACCTCGTTTTGCATGATGGCTACGCTGAACAGCGCCAGACCCACCGCGCCCGCGGAGACCAGATAACTGATCCTCGTCCCGGCGACAAACATCATGGCAAAAGCTACCGCACCCATCAGCATGGTGGTTCCAAAATCCGGCGCGATGAATACCAGTCCGGCAAACAGTCCCAGAATTGTCAGCGGTGCGATCAACCCGGATCCCAACGTGGTGATGCGTCGTTGCGCATACGTAAGCCACTTGGCCATTGAGATGATCAGGGCAAACTTCGCGAGCTCGGAGGGCTGCAGATTGAACGGGCCGAAACGCAGCCAGCGGCTGCTTCCCTTGAGCGTGATACCGACACCGGGGATCAGCGTCATGACCAGTAAAATTACCGCGATGACGCCAATCAAGGGCGCGAGATTTCTCCAGTAATGGTAGGGAATGCGCATGCACATCAGACCGGCGGCAAATCCCACCAGCAGGGACATGATCTGGCGCTTTAGATAGAAGGCGGGATCATCGTAAGCGTCCCCCGCCTGCACGGCACTGGTGCTGGCCAGCATGATGATGCCGAGGGTGACGAGCATCAATGCTATGGCGATGATCGCTGTCGCAGACTTTCGCATGCGGTTTAAACAAGGAACGCAGGCCCGGAGGAGGCCTGCGTTCGATTTTCACGCTGACGGTTCCGGCTTATTGCCAGGGAATGAGCAACTTCTGCCCGGGATTCAATCCTTCGCCGGACAAGCTGTTCAGACTCATGATGACATCCTTGCGCACACTGAACTTGATGGCAATGCTGTCCAGGGTGTCGCCCTCACGCACCGTGTAAGGAAACGGGGGCTCGGCGGCGGCGCTGACTCCGGTTGATTCGGGGGCACTCACAGCGGCAGGGGCCGCTTCAACCGGCGCGGGTGGCGCGGAGACATCAGGCGGAGCGAGCACGGGGGCGATTTCTTCCACCGCAACCGGTGTCGTCTCAACAACCGGCGGCGGTTCGGGCGCGGGAGCAGGCGCTGCGGCAACCGCGGCAGCAGACTTGCTGCTGGCCGGTACTTTTAATTTTTGACCGATGCGGATCACATCGTTTTTTAGACTGTTCAATTCGCGGAAGGCCGCCACGCTGGCACCGTAGCGCGAGGCCAGCTTGCCGAGGGTGTCGCCGGACTGCACGGTGTGCGTCTGCCCGGAATCCGCAGCGGGTCCTGAAGCCGCGGCGGGCGCGGGCTTCGACGCCGGCTTGGATGGCGCAGGCGCCGGGGCCGAGGGAAGCGATTTCGCATAGGCCGGCAAGAGCAGTCGTTGACCAATGCGTATCGCGTTGCGATCGGAAATCTTGTTCAACTCCGCCAACTCGGCCACGCTCACGCCCGCGCGGGCGGCGATCTTGGACAAGCTGTCACCCTTCTGCACGGTGTACACGTTGGCACCCGCAGAGTCGGTCACCGCTTCCACCGGCGCAGGCGGACGAATCGGGGCGCGGGGCGGGGCAACCACCGGCGGCGTCGTAACACCGGCTTGAGGCGGCATCACTGGCGCGGGCGGGGGCTCGGCCTCAACTGCGACCTCGCGGCGGGTCTGGCAGCCCGACATCATCATGAAGGCACCGGCGGCAACGACATGCACACCCAGCACAACACCCATCAACAACGATGGCTTGAACGAACGGGACGTTGAAGTCATTTCGCGATCCATATGATCACCATTACCCTGCATCATTTTATTCTCCTGTACCACTATTGTTGGCTGGCGCGTTTTTGCACCAGCGTTTTAAAAACTTCGCCTCGCTGACCGTAACTGCTGAACTGATCAAAACTCGAACAACCCGGCGAAAGCAGCACCGTTTCACTTTTTCCTGCGCGCGCCGCCGCCCGGGAAAACGCGGTGGTCAAATCTCCGCAATTTTCACACGGCACAACATCGCGCCACGCAGCAAATAAAGCCGGCGCGGCTGATCCAATAACGTAAACAAATGCCGCGTGTTTAGCCAATACTTCTTTTACCAGTCCGGGATCCGACTCCTTCAAAATGCCTCCGGCAATCAGATGTTTTTTTCCCGGAAGAGCCTCCAGCGCCGCGGCCAGCGCCGTCAGCGTGGAGGCCTTGGAATCATTGACATACCGCACGCCATCCACCTCGGCGACATGCTCCATCCGGTGCGGAAGAGGGGCAAAAGCCGCCGCGGATGCGCGGACGGCGGAAAGCCCGATCCCGAACCGGTCAAAAATCGCGCAGGCAGCGGCCGCATTGGTGCTCAAGGGAGGACGACCCCACCAGGTACCGGCCACCGCGCTTTCCGCGACCTGATCCCAATGACCGCCATCGCCGATGAGCACCGGGGTGACCGGGCGGGGCAGCCAGGGCGCCAGCGCCGCCCATGCCGCGGCATGGGCAATCAGCAAGTCACCCGGACGCGCGCCGGCAAAAATCCTTGCCTTGGCTCGCGCATACATTTCCATCGTGCCGTGACGATCCAGATGGTTGGGCGCAAAATTTAGCAACACCGAAATTTCCGCGTGAAAATCCACGGACTGCTCCAACTGAAAGGAACTCAATTCAAGCACGACCACTTCGGGTAATGCATCCGATAATGCGAGATCGCTCGGCGGCCGCCCGTAATTACCGGCGGGCACCGCCCGCACACCGTGGGCGACAAGGGCATCGGCCACCCACTTCACGAGCGAGCTTTTTCCATTGCTCCCCGTGACGGCCACGACGCGAACACCAGGGAGGGCAGCCATGCCGAACTCAAATTCAGGCACAAGCCGGACACCGCATTTCCGGATCAATCGCAACCAGGGATGATCAATCGCAAAACCTGGACTGACCACGGCAAGTTCAATGCCGGCCAGATCGCTTGCCTGCAAACGGGATCGCACGGGGACGTCGCTTCCCGGTTCGCCCGGCATCGCGTGTTCATCGGCAATGAGCACGTCCCGCCCCTGCCGCCGGAGCAATGCCGCGGCGGCGATGCCGCTGGCGCCCCGCCCCACCACCAAGGCGCGTCCGTTGAAACATCCGCTCATCGGATTTTCAAGGTGGCAATGCCCAGCAGGGCAAAGATCATGGAAAGAATCCAGAAACGTGTAGTGATCATGGTTTCGACCACTTCGAGGTCGCGCCCCTCGCTCTCCGCCCGTTTCTTTTCCTTGAATTCAAAGTGATGATGCAACGGCGAGCACAGGAAGACACGCTTGCCCCGCCATTTGAAGGAAGCCACCTGAATGATCACGCTCAAGGCCTCCATCACAAACACACCGCCGACGATGATCAACAACAACTCCTGCTTGACGCAGATCGCCACCATGGCCACGGCACCGCCGAGCGCGAGACTGCCGGTATCGCCCATGAATACTTTGGCCGGATGACAATTAAACCACAGGAACCCCATACCCGCCCCGAGCAAGCAACCGCAAAACACGGCGAGCTCGCCGGTGCCGGGCACGTAAGGCACTTGCAGGTAATTTGCAAAAATGGAATTGCCGGCGACATAAGCGAGCACAAGGTACGCCACCGAGGCGGAGTTGGTGCAGCCAATGGCGAGGCCATCGAGTCCATCGGTCAAGTTGACGGCATTGGTCGCACCGGTAATCACCAGCGAACAGAAAATCATCGTGCCGATGATGCTCAGATCACGGATCACCGGATCCTTGAGAAACGGCACCATCAACTGCCCCATGTATGGACGACTGGTTGGAATCGCATACAACAAACCTACCGCCGCGAATGCCCACAGAAATTGAAGGCCAAGTTTTTTCCGCGCGGCGAGTCCCTTGGCATTGCGCCGGGATACTTTGAGGTAGTCGTCCCAGTATCCGATGGCGCCCATGGCGATCATGGTCGCCAACGTGACAAGCACATACCCGTTGGCCGGATTGGCCCACAGCAGGGTCGACAAGGTCACCGTGGCCAAAATCAACAGTCCGCCCATCGTGGGCGTGCCGGCCTTGGTGAAATGCAACGTGTACAAGGTTGCCGAATCATGGATGCGGATGGGTTGACCGATCTTCAGGCAATGTAACATGTAGATCATTCGCTTGCCGATCAGCAGCGACAACAAAAAGGCCGTGCCGGCGCCGCACAAGGCACGAAAGGTGATGTACCGGAATACATTGAGCGGACCAAACCACTCGGACAACTGATGAAGGTAGTACAACATGACGATTAGTTTATGCGTTCGCGTTTTTCGCGCAGGGTTTTCCACTCCGCGATGACTTTTTCCAACGATTCGCCGCGCGATGCCTTGAGCAAGACGGCGTCGTGCGGAGCCAATGCCTCATCCAGCAGCCGGGCCGCTGCCGCATGGTCGGACACCACATGCAAACGGTCGGCCGCCATGCCGGCGGCCCGGGCGCCCTCGGCAATCCATGCCCCCCGGCGTCCGACCGTTACCAATCGCACATCATCCAAGCCGGCGACAAACACCCCGGCTTCGCGATGCATTCGCTCCTCTTCGACACCTAGTTCCAGCATGCCGGCCAGCACAATCCACCGGGCGCCTTTCACCGGCTCCTCGAGGTAGGCTTGCATCGCAGCCCGCAAACTTACGGGGTTCGCATTATAGGCATCGTTGATGATGTGAACACCGGCTACATGCTGGCGATTCCACCGCATGGCCAGCGGTTGATAAAATTCGATGGCGTGGCGAATCGCATGCCATGGCGCCCCCATGACGCGGGCGGCCGCCGCGGCCAACGCCGCATCCATCACGAAGTATTCGCCGGGAAGCGGAGCCGACAACTCGACCGTTTCCCCGGAATCGCGCTCCCGGATTTCAAACCGGCCCCGCGCCGGATCGGAGCGGCGATACGCATAGTCGGCGGCGGTTGACTTTCCGGAGACCATCACCAGCCGGCTTCCCCGCGCATGACGGCAAAGTTGTCCGGCATAGTTGTCATCGGCATTCACGATGGCGATCCCCCGCCCGCGTAATCCGCGATAGATCGCCGCCTTTTCGTCCGCGATGCCGGCTTCGTTTGCAAAATTTTCGATATGCACGGGTCCGATGCAGGTGATGATGCCGACGTCGGGCTCGAGCACGTCGCACAGCGGATCGAGCTCGCCGGGGTGATTCATGCCCAACTCGAACACGCCGAACTGCAGTCCGGGCGGCGCGGCGAGCAGGCTCAACGGCAAGCCGAGATCGTTGTTCCAATTGCCTTTGCTGCGCGCGGTCACTCCGATATGCGTCAACATGTCCGCCAGCAATTCCTTGACCGTGGTTTTGCCCACACTACCCGTGACCGCGGCCATGCGTCCCGTCAAGGTCTGCCGGTAACCGCGACCCAGAGCCAGGAGCGCGGCGCGCGTATGTTCCACGAGCACGTGCGGCAGGCGGGAATCGTGCAGCGAGTCCGCGCGATCCACCATCACCGCCGATGCCCCGGCCGCGAAGGCCGCCGCCAGGTGGTTATGGCCATCGGCGCGGTCACCCCGCAGCGCAACGAACAGATCGCCGGGTTGCAGCGTGCGGGTATCGATGGAAAATCCGTGAATCAATCCGGCGGGACGGCCATGCCACTGGCCGCCCGTCCACCGCGCGAGGTCCAAGGTATCAAAGGTGTGCGTCACGGGCGTATCAAACAAATATCCGGTAGTCATGGCGAGATGTTTCCGGATGGGGCGGGTATCCGGTACCGCGGCGCTTCACGGCAGGTAACGGCGCACGACATGACTGTCGTCAAACGGCGTTACGGCGTGGGCAAATTCCTGATAATTCTCATGGCCTTTGCCGGCGATGAGCACCGTGTCACCGGGTTTGGCCCGGGCCAGCGCGGCGGCGATAGCGAATTCGCGATCGGGCTGGATCTCGTATGTTGTGCCGCGCGGAATCCCCCGCTCGATATCGGCGATAATCGCCAGCGGATCCTCAAGGCGCGGGTTGTCGTTGGTAAGAATGACATAGTCGGCGAGTTGCGCGGCCGCCGCGCCCATCAGCGGGCGCTTGCTGGTATCGCGATTGCCGCCGCATCCGAATACCACCAGCGTTTTGCCGCGATTGAATTCGCGGATCGTTTGCAGCACGCGCCGCAAGGCGTCGTCGGTGTGCGCATAGTCGACGAAGACATGAATGCCGTTCGAGGACGTGAAACGCTGCAGCCGGCCCGGCACGGAATCCATGGTCCGCAGCGCGCGGGCAATGTCGGGCAGCGGCACGCCGCGCGCCGCCGTGGCCGTGAAGGCGGCCAGGGCGTTGCTGACATTGTGACGTCCCGGCATGTTGACATGCAGATCGATCTCGCCCCACGGCGAGATCACGTGGAAGCGCGAGCCTTCGGTGGACAACTCGATATCCACGGCCTGCACGTGGGCGCGCGGATGCTCGCCATACGTGATGATTTTCGCAAGCAATCCGTTCGTGCTGGCTATACGCATGCCCCACGGATCATCGATATTGATGACGGCGGCGGCCGACTTGCCGAGTTGCCCGAGGTTGCGAAAAAGCTGGCACTTGGCATTGAAGTAATTCTCCATCGTGCCGTGGTAGTCGAGATGATCGCGGGAGAGATTGGTAAAGATGCCCACATCGAACGGGATGCCCCACACGCGGTTTTGATCGAGGGCATGGGAGGATGCTTCCATCACGGCGCTTACGCACTGGGCCCGCAACATCTGGTCGAGCATGAAGTGGATGTCCGGCGCTTCCGGCGTGGTGCGGGATGCCGGGATGATGCGCGGACCGATCTCGTAGCGCACCGTGCCGATCAAGCCGCATGGGCGATTGGACTGTTCGAGGATCGCGCGGATCATGAACGAGGTGGTGGTTTTTCCGTTGGTGCCGGTGATGCCGAACAACTCGAGATGCTGGCCGGGGTGACCGTAGTACGCGCTGGATATTTCCGCGAGGGCGAGCCGGGCATTCTCGACGTGCAGATGCGCCACGCTTCGTTTGGGCCAACAATCGAGCTCCGATACGATGGCCACCGCGCCGCGGCGGATCGCATCCTCGATGAAATCCTCGCCGTTCGCCTGACCGCCCTTCAATGCGACAAACAGATAATTCGCCCGGACCTGCCGGGAATCGTAGGCGATACCTTCGATTTCGATATCCACCGGGCCGCGCACAAGAATCGGCTGAATTAACTTGGTGATATCTTCCAGTCTCATGGTCTCAAGACACAACTTGCCAAGAATCATCGTGTCCTCCTTTATAATGTTTTTTCGACATACAGGTGATTAAACTGTTCGGCGATCTCCGCCTTGACCGGGGCGATGTCCAGATAACGCACCGCCTGCTCGGCGATTTCCTTGTATACGGGCGCGGCCACCCGGCCGCCGGTGTGCTCGGGCTGGGGTTCATCTACCACGACAATCAAGGCAAGCTCCGGATCCTCGGCGGGCACCAATCCCATGAAAGAGGCGATGTTGGCATCATCCGAATAACCACCGCGAATCGGCTTCTGGGCGGTGCCGGTTTTTCCGGCCACACGGTAGGAGTCCAATTGCGCGCGGGCGCCGGTGCCACCCTTCTCGGTAATGCGGGCCAGCAGCCGGACCATCATCCGGGCGGTTTCCGCGGTAATCGGGCGGCTCAACACTTCCTCGGGCACTTCCTTGATGACATCGCCGCGGTTGTTGAGCACGCGCGTGACGAGGCGCGGCTTCATCATGAATCCCTTGTTGCCGATGGCGGAAAGCATGTTCACCATCTGCAGACTGGTCACCGCCACTTCGTGGCCCATGGCAATCCGGGACATGCTGAGCTTGGTCCACTTGTTGACCGGATTCAGGATGCCGACTTCCTCGCCCGGCAATTCCACGCCGGTGGCCGAGCCGACGCCAAAATCCTTCAAGTAGCGGTAGAGCCGTTCTTCGCCGAGCTCGAGCGCGATCTTGGCCGTGGCGATGTTGCTGGATTTTTTCAGCGCGTCGGCCAGCGTGAGCTTGCCGTACGGGTGAAAATCGCGAAGCGGACGGCCGTGATGAATCCACATGCCATTCTCGCAATCGACAATGTCGTTCGGATCGATCAATCCTTCGTTGAGCGCGGCGGCGAATACCGCGACTTTGAAGGTGGAGCCGGGTTCGTATACATAACCGATCGCGCGATTAAGCTTTTCCTGATCGGTGGCGTTGCGAAAGAAATTCGGGTCGTAGGCGGGCCGGCTGGCCATGGCGAGAATGTCGCCGGACCGGACATGCTGGATGATCGCCCACGCGCCCTGGGCGCTGTGTTCGATCATCGCCTTGTCGAGGGCGGTTTCGACAAAATGCTGGAGATGCTGATCGATGGTCAGGATGACATCGGCGCCCTCCTGCGGCTGGATATCCACGCCGCGACGCTCGTAGACTTCGCGGCGACGACCATCGATTTCGATTTGCCGGATGCCGGGCACGCCCCGCAAGTTCCGGTCGTACCTCAGCTCGATGCCGGCCCCGCCGAAACCTTCAAGATTCGAGAATCCGAGAACATGACTGGCCAGCATGCCCTGCGGATAATTGCGGGCGGATGCATCGCGAAAAAAAACACCCGTCATGCTCATGCTGCGGATTTTCTGCGCGAGATCATCGTGCACATATTGTTTGAGATACTCATGATGACGCTCGGGGCGCCCGATCACCCGCGCGTGGATGAATGCAGGATCCAATTCCAGCACCCGGGCCAGTTGATACATGATGAATCCACTGTGACCGCTCTCGATGATGGCCTTCGGATCGGCGATGACATGCTTCATCTCCAGATCAAGGGCCATGATATTTTCGCCGCGGTCGAGAATCCGGCCCCGACCGACAAGAATGTCCTGGGTGCGCTTGCGCAGATTCTTGACATGATCGCGCAGGCTGGCGTTCTCGCCGAGGTGAAGATAAAACAAGCGCGATCCCAGTCCCGTCCAGACCAGAACGAGCATTACGGCCACCAGGGTCAGGCGGGCGAATTGACCGCGCTCAGTCATGGCGAACGTCCCCGGCGGGACCTTCAGCATAAAGATGGGGCGGAGGATTCCGGGTCAAACGAACCACAGAATCCTCCGACGGCCAAATCATCTCGAGTCCGTGCTCCTTCATGAGTCGCTTCATACTTTCGGGCGACATCAACTTGGACCACTTGTATTCCTCGTTGGCAATTTCCCGTCGCGCGACATCGCGCTCTTTCTCGAGTTTGGTGATTTTGTCGCCGAGCGCCACGCAACGGCCGCACACGTAAAGGTAGGAAAGGGAAAAGGCGGCGAGCAGTAGAAGTGTGCCGAAAAGCGTGCCGGGAATCACTCCGCTCACGCCCGGCTTGTGTGCCTGCGCCCGCAGTTTTTTGTGTTTACGGCGGTTCCTGGCCATGTCAGTCAATCCTCTCCACCACCCGCAGCTTGGCCGAACGGGCGCGCGGATTGGCGCGCAATTCTTCCGCGCCGGCGGAAATTGTTTTGCGGTTCACGCGCTTCACATGCGGACGTTCCCCGACCACCCGCGATCCCCCCGCCGGCAGGGATTCCTCGCGCGCTTCATGGGCCCGCAGCATTCTTTTCACTTCGCGGTCCTCGAGGCTGTGAAAGGTGATCACGGCCAGCCGGCCACCCGTCCGGAGCACTTCCAGCGCGCCCGCCACGCCGCGGCGCACACCGTCAAGTTCGTCATTAACGGCCATGCGCAATGCTTGAAACGTCTGGGTGGCGGGATGAATGCGACCGCTGCGACCGCCTTTGGCATGGGCTACGATCGATGCCAGCCGGGCGGTGGTTTGAATCGGCGCGTTGGCCCGTTCAAGCACGATCGCGGCGGCGATCCGGCGCGATGCCGGTTCCTCGCCCAGACGGAAAATGAGATCGGCGAGATCCTTTTCGCCCAGTGTATTCACCAACTCCGCCGCGGTGATGCCGCGGGTCACATCCATCCGCATGTCCAGCGGACCGTCGTGAAGAAAACTGAAGCCGCGCGATGCCTCGTCCAGTTGCATCGAGGAAACACCCAGATCAAGCAGGACACCATCGACACCGGTGAAGTCATTCGACCCGGCGATCGTCTCGACATCGGCATAGTTGCCATGCACGAGCTTCACGCGCGCAGGAAAACGCTCGAGCCGGGCGGAGGCGCGGCGCAACGCTTCGGGATCGCGATCGATGCCGAGGACACGGCCATCCGGGGCCGAACGCTCGAGTATCGCTTCGGAATGTCCACCAAGGCCGGTGGTGCCATCGATGTATCTGCCGCCGGGACAAACGCCCAGCAGATCCAGCGAAGCTTCCTTTAGCACCGGTATATGCATGTGGAGTCGTTCAACCTCCGGCGGTCCAACCGCTCGGCTAGAAACAGACGGACGAAAAACTCGACGCGGGCGCGGAACCCTTCCAGAAGCGGAACAGCTTGCTGAAGGCGCTATCCGTGCGTTGCTCAAAACGGGTGTGGTCATCACCGGTCATACCGGTAATCGCATGGTTCAAGGTGAGAAAACGGGCGATGGCCCGGGCCGGCCTCAACGCCTCGTCAGGCGTGGCGACCGATCGGGCGGTTACGATACGACGCGATACCCCGGCCGGACGAGCAACGACCTTCTCCTCCACGTCGCGCACCGGCCCGGTGTGCTCGAGAATAGCGTGGTCGTTGCTCGCATACGGCACCACCGCGGCTTCGGCGCGGGATTCAACCGTGATAGAAGGGCTGGACCAGAGTTCGGTTTGTTCGGGCGAGTTGACCTGGGGTTTGCGGTAAGTGACCATTTCGTTGCGACCTACAAACCAACGGACCGCGCCGCCGTGCCGAGTTTCTGCTGATCGATGACGGGCTGTTTTTGTTTCCATAATTCGGGACTCCATAATTCAAAACGGGTGAAGACACCCACAAGAACGACTTCGGACGTAAGTTGGGCATGGTCGAGGAGGTTGTCCTTGATACGAATACGACCCTGCGCATCCCAGGGCACCAGATTGGCGTTCGCGGAAAGCTCGCGCATGTGGTTTTGCATGTTCGCGTCCACTTCCGACAATTCATAGAGCTTCTGCAGGCGGCGGGCCATCATCCGCGCCGGATAGACGCAAAGACAGCGCTCGACAGTGCTGGGCAATACAAATAGACGCTCGGGCGCACCGACAAAAGCGCGCCATTCCGAGGGAATTGTCAGCCGTTTTTTAGCATCCAGGGCGTGGACGAACGTATCTACAAAAACGTTCTGGATGCCGGAAAACGCGTCCAGCCCCATCTGATTGTCAAGTTGCTCCATCCTCGTGACCTTTGCCCCACTATAAACCACTTTTCCCCACCAACCGTCAACACTCTTTTGTGAAATTTTTTTATATTTATGTAATTACCTCTATAGCAATGACTTATAGAGTTGTTAACACCTTATACCTGGAGGTAAAAAAACGGCCCGAAAATGGCCTGATTTAAACAGTTTTACCAGAGCGCCTGCTAACAACATTTGTTAATAAACTGTTAGCCGTGATCATAAGTATCCCGAAATTAAGCGCCGGGGACCATATCCGGCCGGGTGTCACGCGAGGGCATTCATCGGCGGAAGCGGCGCCGCAGCAAAACACGACATTGTCGCCACCGTCGCGATGTGCATAATCGATAAAACTTTTTTTGGGAGATTCACATGGACAGCGACTACGTCAAAAAATTTGCCCGCCTGCTCGTGGGCTATTCCGTATATGCCAAAACAAAAGAAACCATTTCGGTGGATGGCGGCGCCGCCGCCGAGCCTTTAATCGCCGCGGTGTATGACGAATTACTCCGCGCCGGCGCATACCCGCTGATCCGCATGATGCCCGATCATGCCATGCTAAGCTTTTTCACCCACGCCCGGGAGCATCACCTCGACGAACTGGCACCGTTTGAAACCGGACTGGCCAAGGCCATGGATGGTTCGATTCGCATCATGTCCAGCACCAACACGCGCGCGCTTTCCGCGATTGATCCCGCCCGGCAGACCCGCATCGCGAAGTCGCGCAAATCCGTTCGCAAAATCATGCTGGCCAAAAAATGGGCGCTGACCCTCTACCCCACCGAGGCCTATGCGCAGGATGCGGAAATGAGTTTGCGGGATTTTGAAAACTTTGTGATCTCGGCCAACTTTCTGGATCGCCGCGACCCGGTGGCGGAGTGGAACAAGCTGGAAAAAAAACACCGGCAACTGATCGCCCGACTCCGCGGCGTCGATGAATTCCGCATCGTCGGGCCCGGCACGGATTTGAAAATGTCCATCAAGGCGCGCACGTTCATCAGCTCGGTGGCCACGCACAACGTGCCGAGCGGGGAAATTTTCACCGGACCGGTCGAGTCCTCGGTGGAAGGTCACATCGCATATGATTTTCCCGTGTGCGAGGGCGGCCGCGAAATCGACGGCATCCGTCTCGTCTTTCGCGGCGGACGCGTGGTGGAAGCCACGGCGACAAAAAATGAAAAATATCTTCTGGCCATGCTCGACATGGATCCCGGGGCGCGGCGACTCGGCGAACTGGGCATCGGCACGAATTTCGGCATTCAACGTTTCATCAAGAATATTTTGTTCGACGAAAAAATCGGCGGCACCATCCACCTCGCCCTCGGCGAATCCTATCCGGAAACCGGCGGCGTGAACAAATCCGCGCTGCATTGGGACATGATCAAGGATCTGCGCAAAGGCGGCGCGCTTTATGTCGACGGCAGATTGTTTCAACGGGACGGCAAATTCATCAACTGATCGAAGGATGGATGCATGACCTGGCTCGTTGATTTGTTGACCCATCAGTCGGTCGCCCATGCCGTGCTGATTCTCGGCGGCGTGATCGCGCTCGGCATCGCCATCGGCCATATAAAAATCGCCGGCATCAGCCTTGGCATCGCCGGCGTGCTGTTCAGCGGCCTCGCCTTCAGTCATTTCGGACTCACCATCGAGCATGCCATCCTCGAGTTTTGCCGGGAGTTCGGATTGATCCTGTTTGTCTTCACCATCGGCATGAATGTCGGGCCAAGTTTTTTTGCCTCGTTCAGAAAACAGGGATTGAAGTTAAACCTGCTTGCCGCATCGGTGGTATTCTTGGGCGTCGGCATTGCCGCAGCGTTGTACTACCTGACCGGTCTTCCGCTGGCCGTGGTGGTCGGCCTTCTCTCCGGCGCAGTGACCAACACTCCGGGGCTGGGCGCGGCGCAACAAGCGCTCCGCGAAAGCATGCCGGGCGAGGTCTACTCCAGCGAACTCTCAGGCATGGCGTATGCCGTGGCCTATCCCTTCGGCATCATCGGCATCATTCTTGTAATGTTGCTTGTGCGTTCGGCGGCGAAAATCAACCTCGCGCAGGAGTCGGAAAAATACGAACGGGAGACGGCGCCCAACCGCGAGCCGCCGATCAACTACAACATCGAAGTCGCCAACACCCGTCTGGCCGGGGCGCAGGTGCGCCGCCTCGCCGCGCTGGTGCACGGCGAATTCGTGATCTCACGGATTCTACGCGGCGAACATGTGATGTCGGCCACCGCGGAGACCGCACTGAAGCTGGGCGACATTTTGCATGTGGTGTGCACCAAAGAGACCGCGGATAATCTTGCCATCGTGGTGGGTGATCCCGCGGTGGTGGACGTGCGATCCGTCAGCAGTCATCTCACCGTGCGCAAAATCCTCATCACCCGCAAGGAGGCCGTCGGCAAATCGATTGCCGAACTCGACCTCGTCGCGCGTTACGGCGCTACCATCACCCGTATTCATCGCGCCGGCGTGGAGCTGGTGGCCAGCGGCCGGGTGGAGTTGCATTTCGGCGACCAGATCACCGTGGTGGGCGACGAAGCTTCCCTCAAGAAGGTTGCGGCTGAACTGGGCGACTCGCTGAAACAATTGAATCTGCCAAACATCCTGCCGGTTTTCATCGGGATCGTGTTGGGGGTCATTGCCGGCTCAATCCCGTTCAACTTTCCCGGCATGCCGGCGCCGGTCAAACTCGGGCTGGCCGGCGGTCCCCTTCTCGTGGCGATTTTGCTGACCCGGATCGGCAAGATTGGACCGGTCATTTGGTATCTGCCCCAGAGCGCAAACCTCGTCATGCGGGAAATCGGCATCACCCTGTTTCTCGCCTGCGTCGGGCTCAAGTCCGGCGGTCATTTCGTGCACACCCTCGTCGAGGGCGATGGCTTCTACTGGATGGCCCTGGCCGCCCTCATCACGCTCGCGCCATTATTGATAGTTGGATTTGCCGCCCGTTTTATTTTCAAGATGAATTATCTGCCGGTGTGCGGGCTGCTCGCCGGGAGCATGACCGACCCGCCCGCACTTTCCTTTTCCCAGCAGATGACCGGCTCCGATGCCCCGGCCTTTACCTACGCCAGCGTGTATGCGCTGGTTATGTTCCTACGTATACTGACCGCACAGATGATTGTGCTGGTTCTTTTTTGAACTGCGGTCCGGGCGCACGGCAGGAATTTTTGGGATGCTATTGCCGCCTTTTCGGGGTATAGCTAAAACTGGTAAAGAAAAGGTTGACCAACCCGGATGCAACCCGCAGCGAGGAAGTGAATTATGGCGGAAATTGAGCTGGAAAGCGCGCCCCGGAAAGCGCGCGAACATTTTGAAAAAGGACTCGCCTCCATGGAGCGGGGCAACATCGATTATGCCATCGAGATGTTGACGCTCTCGCTCGATGTGTGTCCGCAACTGCTGAAAGCGCGACGCTTTCTCCGGGCCGCGCAGGTAAAAAAAATCCGCACGAATCCGCCCGGCGCCATGGCCAAGGCGATGCTGCCGGTGAAGGCCGCCGGCAAGGTGATGAAGGCGCAATCGATGTTGAAGAAGGATCCCGTGGCGGCGTTGAAACTAAGCGAGGAGGCCCTCAGCCTCGATCCGTTCAACCAGCAATTTGTCGGTCTGAACACCCAGGCCGCGGTGGCGGCAAACATGCCCGAGGCGGCCATCCTCACCCTCGAAGTCGCGAAGGAAGCCTACCCGGCCGATGTGAAACTTCTTCGCCAGTTGGCCGCACTTTACCAGGAAGTCAACCGCATGCACGATGCCCGCGTCGTGTACGAGGAAGTCGCGCGCATTTCCCCCAACGATCCGCAGGCCATCAAGCAGCTCAAGGACGCCACCGCCCTCGATTCGATGCAGAAGGGTCGCTGGACCGAGGAAGGCGACTTCCGCGGCAAAATCAAGGATGCCAAAGAAGCCGTGCTGCTCGAGCAGCAAGGCAAGGCCGTCAAGAGCGCGAAGGATATCGACATCCTGATTGAAGAGAACAAACGTAAAATCGAAGCCGAGCCGCAAAACATCAATTATCGCCGGGCCCTCGCCGATCTGTATGTGCGCAACGAAAACTTCGACGAAGCGCTGGAAGTCCTGCGCATGGCCCAGGAACTCACCGGCGGCGCCGACCCGCAAATCGACCGCGCCGTCAGCGCGACCTATATCAAGAAACTCGATTTTGAAATTGGTCAATTCGAGGCGTCCGGCGATACCGAGCATGCCGAGGCATGGAAAAAGGAGCGCCGGGATTTCATGTTGGATGATGCACGGGACAAGGTGGAGCGGTATCCGAACGATCTGTTGTTCCGGTTCGATCTTGCCGTTCAACTTTATGAACACGGTGAACTGAACGAGGCAATTCAACACCTGCAACTTGCCCAGCGCAATCCGCAGAAACGAATACGCGCCCTCTTTTACCTCGGCCTTTGCTTCAAGGCCAAGGGACAGGGCGATATCGCCATCGAACAATTGCAAAAAGCCGCCTCGGAATTGCTCGTGATGGACGACAACAAGAAGGACATTCTCTACGAACTCGGATCGCTCAGCGAGGAAATCGGCCAGCGCGAAAAAGCTCTCACCTACTTCAAGGAAATCTACGGCGTGGACATCTCCTACCGGGATGTGGCGGCTAAAATCGAGTCGTTTTACAAGAAAAACGGATGAGTCCCGCCCGGCACATCCTCCGCGCATACCGGGCCGCGCTGTGGATGGCGTTGTGGGTCATGACCAGCTCCTGCAGCCGGACGGAAACCGCGCGCCAGCACTTTCCTCCCGCACCGGGCAAAGAGGCCTGCACGGTGATGACCTTCAACCTGCATCGCTTTGGCTTCGCCGACCGCGACGGCAATGGTCAGGCGGACAATTTCAAGCCAGCCGAGGAGCTGGATGCGGTCATCGAAACCATCGCCGCCGCCCGCCCGGATGTGCTGACGGTGCAGGAAATCGGCGATGCCGATGCGCTAGAAATGCTTCAGCGTCGTCTGGTCGATGCCGGACTCGATTACCCGTACCGCGATCTTGTCACCGGCGCGACGCGCGACCGGCGCCTCGGCATGCTCAGCAAGTATCCCCTCATTCACTGCGTGGCGCTCACGAATTATGCCTACCGCATCCAGGAGACGTCCCTGCCGGTGCAACGCGGATTTCAACAGGTGGATGTCGACACCGGTTCGTACACCATGCGCATCATTCATGTGCATCTTAAATCGAAAGACTTCCATGCCGCCGGTCAAACGGAAATGCGACGCAACGAGGCGCGCCTGCTGGCGACGCATGTCCGGCGCATGCTCCGCGATGAACCCGGACGGCCGGTGTTGATTTGCGGCGACTTCAGCGATCGCGAAAATTCCGCCGCCCTGCGCGAACTCACCGGCGATGCCGGGGCGGCGTGGCGCGTGTTGCCGGTTACGGACGAGCACGGGGATTTCTGGACGCATCACGACGGGACGGATCAAATCTATGCGCGCCATGATTTCTTCGTCGTGAACGAGGCCCTGCGGGCGCGCTGGATCCCGGAACATTCCGGCGTGATTCGTCATCGCGCGGCCGCGCGGGCATCGGATCACCGACCCTTGGTGGCGGCCTTCAGCCTCAACGGCCCATCGCCGGCACGATCTGCAAACGGTAGTAGCGATTGACGCCGACGGGCACGCGGTCCCGGTAGGTAATGGTACGGCCGGTGCCACGAATGTAATCATGTCCGGGCAGCACCTGCCAGGGCTTGGCGCCGCTGAGCGATGTGTTGTAGACGATGGTGTAATTCATTGCCGGATCGGAATCCCAGGACAAATTCACCTCCTCGCCGGCCCGCGTCATGAAAAGTTGCGTCTCGCTCAGCGGCTGGTCGGTGACAATTTCGCGCTGGCTGGCACAACCGGACAGAAGCAGCACAGACATCACCAGCAGCAGGCTGGCCGCCCGTAGTTGGCTCGTCGCGTGTGACACAGCAATTACTTGATCGGAAAGGAATCCGCCGCCGGCGGGGCTTCCGCTGGTGCGGCGGGAGCGGCGATGGCCCGTTGTTCCTCGAGCTTTTTCAGAATCATGGCCGCTTCATCCGGTTGCGTTTCGGAAACCGGAGCCGGCTCGAGAACCGGTAACGGCTCGGAAGGGGACGGGGACAATGCCGGCGGCACATACGGAACGGTTTCTACCGGTGCCGGCGCCACCGGCGAATAGACCGGCTCGACCGGAGCAGCGTCCTTCTTGATCGGCCCCGGTTGATCGTACCAACTGCGGGCGCGCTCCGCCGCAGCCTGATCCTCGATGCCGAGATTGTAACGTTTGGCAAACCAGCGCCACTCGCGACTGGACCACGTAAACACCCGGCCGAGTTCATTCAGCAGCGACGCCGTGCCGAGATCGCGGATGAACACCACTTCCGGCAGCCAGGAGATTCCATCGCGCACCACCGTCGGCAACAAACTTTCATCGCCAATCAAAATGGCCCGCGCCGGCGTGCTTTGCACAAAACCTAGCTCTTGAAATTCGTGGAGGCTCATCGGCGTCCATACCGATCCATTCCACACATGCAGCGCGGGATTTTCGGTGGTCGCTTCACCCTGATAGGAAACCAATACCGCCGATCGCTGGGATATCACATCAAACAACACCTGCATCACCGAGTAACGGGCGGGCGCCACGATCAAGCTGTATTCGGTGGAGGCGGCGAAGGCCGGTGAAGCGGCGGATAGAGCGAGGGCAATCAACGACCAGGTTGCGAAACGAGTTCTCATAGAAATTCCTTGTTTACGCAAGGCTAACACAAAAGGAATTTTTCTTTCAAGTAACGTCTACACACCCGATATTGACCGCTTGACCCTTGCTGATCGACCATCCTACATTCATTCCTTATGCGATTTCACGTTTCATTCGTCCGCGCGTTACTTGTATGCCTTGCCGGTGCCCTCCTGCTGCCGGCCGCCCGAGGGCAGGCCTACATCGAGACCGAGAAAAAGCACGGATGGTTCAGTTTTTCGAAACCAGCCAAGGAGAACCCGGCCGATCAAATGGTGCACGCCGAGGAGCTCCTTGCCGCGCGCAAACTTCGCCAGGCCGGGAAAGCCTTCCGCTCGCTGAGCATCACCTGGCCAAGCTCTCCGGAAGCCCCGATGGCCCAGTGGGCCTATGCGCGCATCCTTGATTCGCGCGGAAAAAAGGAAGCCGCCTTCGATGCCTATCAGGAGTTGATGGAAAAAAATGCCGGGCGTTTTCCGGATTATGACAAGGTTCTGCTCCGCCAGTTTGAAATAGCCAAATGGTTGATGGAAAAGAAGCGGGCCACGCTGTTCTTCGGCGGGTTCGAAGCTCCGGAGAAGGCCATTCCGCTGTTTGAATCGATCATCAAAAACGGACCGCGGGCGCCGTTTGCCGATGAAGCGCAATACTTGATTGGCTCGGCCTATGAGCGTAGCTTTGAGTACGAACTGGCCGTGGTGGCCTACAGCGCCACCCTGCACCGCTACCCGCTTTCCCCGTTTGCCGAGCAAGCCTCGTTTGGCCGCGCCCGCGCCCTCACCGCCATCTCGGATGATTATCCAAACAACCCTCAAGCCATGGAAGAGGCGTGGGCCGGCGTGATGGCGTTCATGCGATCATTTCCCGGATCGTCCCTGGCCGGCGAAGCATCCGGCATGCGTGACCGCCTGCTCAACCGTCGCGCCCGCAGCGAATATGAGGTCGCCCGTTTTTATGACAAGGTGGCCAAGCGCCCCCAAGTAGCGCTTGAAAGCTACCGTGAATTTGTCCAGCTTTACCCACGAACGGATTGGACGGAGCCGGCACGCGAGCGCATCGAAGCACTCGCCGCCCTGCCGGCCAGCGACGCGAAGGAAACGAAAGCTGATGAATAAACTACCCTTACCGTTAATGCTGCTACTCGGGTGCGCGCTCCTCATGCATGCCGGATGCGCCGGCTATCGCGTTGGCTCGATGCTGCCCGGCGATGTCAAAACCGTGTATGTGCCGTCGGTCATCAACAAGACCAGCGAGCCGCTGATCGAAATCGATGTCACGCAGTCCATTCTCGAGAACGTTCAACTGGATGGTTCACTGGGCGTGGCCGGCGAGGCGGAGGCCGACTCGATCCTCACCGTCACCATCACCGACTACAAACTCGAAGCGGTCGCCTATCGCAAGGACGTCCGCAGCGCGGCCAATCAATACCGCATCAACCTGACTGCCCGGATGGAATTGCGCCGCACCCGCGACCAGTCGGTGGTGGCCGAGGCGCCGCGCGTCACCGGTTCGGCCGTGTTTGATGTGACCGGCGATCTTTCCTCGTCAAAACTCACCGGCAATCCACTCGCCGCTGACGATCTGGCCACGCGCATCGTTCAGCGCATCGTCGAGTACTGGTAAACAAAAAACCCGCCGGCACCGGCGGGTTTTGATCGCTCAACAGGACGGCCGCGTTAACCGGCCAGCGCGGTCCGCATGGCCTTGGCGGCGCGGGCCTTGCGGCGAATGGCGGTCTCTTTCTTGATGTTTCCGCGCTTGACGGCCTTGTCGAGCGAGGAGCAAAGCGTGGCATAATTCTGTTTGATCGCCGCGGTGTCCTTGGCGGAAACCGACGCGCTCAATTTGCGGCTGTTGGTTTTGATCAGGGACTTGGCCGCGTTGTTGCGTGTCCGCTGCTCACGGTACTGTCGAATTTTCTTCTCTGCGCTTTTTGTATGGGCCATCTCAAACTCTCCGGTTATCTACTAACGCCGGATTGATCCGGCGGCAAAAGGTCGCTTATAGTATGCAGGCGGGCGGCCAAGTCAACGCCTTTTACCACGATGTTGAAATTCATTAAATGGATCACCGGCATGGCCATGCTGCCCCTCGCGGCGGCGTTAACCCTTGTTTTCCTCGATGAACTGCCGGTCGACGGCCGTCTGACGGAACTTTCCCGGACCAGTTATTGGTTCATCGGAGGCTTTGCCGCATGGCTTTTGCTCAATGCCATTTTTCCCCGTCCGGTTCGCACTTATGTGCTGGGCCATGAGTTGACGCATGCGCTCTGGGGCATGCTGATGGGGGCGCGAGTATCGCGCTTGCGGGTCTCCAACCGCGGCGGCAGCGTGAACCTATCCAAGTCGAATGTGCTGATCACCCTGGCCCCCTATTTTTTTCCGTTTTACTCGGTGCTGGCCTTGGTCATTTTTTTGCTGGTCGAGTTTTTTGGCGATACCGGAGCGTACCTGCCCTTCTGGTATGGCCTGTTCGGACTCACCTGGTCCTTTCACTTGACGTTTACGGTCACTATGCTGGCCACCCACCAGCCCGACATCCAGGAGCACGGCCGGGTCTTTTCCTATGTATTCATTTATTGCATCAACCTCGCCACCGCCGCCGTTTTACTCCATGTATTGACCGCCCAACCTCTGCGTGACCTGGCGAACGGCGCCTGGCAGCAAACCCACGCCGTCTACCTCGCCACCTGGTCCGGATTGATGACCGCCATGCGGCATGGATCAGAACTGGTATCCGAAAAGATGCAATAATTTCCCGCCACCGTCGTTCTATGGATTGAGCTTCTCTATGCAATCGGATCAACCGGAGAAACAATGGATACGGGATTTTCATCGCGGCGATCTCGACGCCCTGGAAAAGCTGGTCGAACACTTCCGGCGACCACTCTTTGCCTTCATCCTGCACACCATGCCCCGTCATGGCGATGCCGAGGAAATTTTCCAGGAAGTCTGGCTGCGGGCCATCAAGCACCTGCCGCGCTATCGCGAGAAAAATTTTGCCGGCTGGATTTTCCGTATCGCCCGGAACTTCATCATCGATCAAATCCGGCGCGAGTCGCGGTACGTGCCGCCGCCGGAAGACGATCCCGCCTGGATCAACCGCTTTCCCGACCGCCGACCCACGCCGGATCAGCAAGCCGGAAATGCCGAACTTGGCTCGCGGATTCAATCGGCAATCGCCTCGCTCTCGCCCGAGCAGCGGGAAGTTTTTCTGTTGCGCAACGAGGCCGGTTTGAGCTTCAAGGAGATCGCCCGACTCCAGGCCACCAGCTTGAACACGGCGCTCTCCCGCATGCATTACGCGGTACAAAAACTTCGCCCCCTGCTGGCAAACGATTATCCTCAAGGCAAGGAATAACGCTATGAAACCTGAAACGCATGACCATGACCTGCCCCGTCACCTGGCCTCACAACACTTGGTGATTCCACCGACGCCGCGGGATACCGTGGCCGTGCTTCGCGAGGCAGCCAGCCAACCGGGGGCGGACGCGCGCAGCCCCGGCATATCCCTGATGCCCTGGTGGCGCTGGGCGGGTGCCGTCGCGCTGATGATCATCGCCGGTTGGTGGCGGTGGCCGGATGCGGAGCAAACCACTGCACGAGCACCGGCAAACCCGGCCGAAATAATTTATTCCGCCGATGACCTCGGCCTCGATGTCGCGGACTGGGATCTCGAATTTGAGGCCCTCTGGGAGGAAGTGAACGACGCCTTGTCGATGCTCGACGATGGACTGGAACTTGATCAGCCGGACGCCAGGGAAAATTTGTTGTGACGAGATTCATCATCCATGCACTGTTCGCCGCGACCGTGGGGACATCCTCCGCTTTCGCCCAACCGTCGCCGGATGCAATGAAGGGGGAACCCGCGTCGCCGGTCCGTCGACTGATGGGCCACCTGCAGGAGAATGATCCCGCCGGGTATGAGCGGTTGGACAACCTTCGCCGGGAAAATCCTGCCGCCTTCCGCGAGGAAATCCGCTCCCGCATCCAGGGCGATGCCCTGGAAAAAATCAAGGAGCGCCGTCCCGCTATCTACAACGCAATGCAACAACTCTCCGTCGAGGACCGCGCTTGGTTGTTTGAACGACTCGCCGGACCGGGTCTGCCTTCGCATCCCGGCTACAAACATGCCGCGGGCCGGGAGTCTACCAAAGCCAGCCCCGGATTATCTTCGTATGCGCGGGCCTACCATCAAGCCGGCAGCGACGAAGAACGCACTGCCATCCGGACCCGCCTCGCGGATGAACTGGGACGCCGTTACGACCAGCAGCTCGAATTCCGGCGCGCACAACTCAATCAATTACGCGGAAAAATGAATGAACTGGAATCGACGATTCTCGAAGGCGAGCTGGAGCGCGCGACGTTCATCGCGGAAAAAACCGAAGCGTGGCTGAAACGGCAACGCGACTAATTTCCAGCGGGAAACAATCGGCAGGGACCGGCGGCGTTTGTCTTCGGCCCGGCGACGGCAACACATCATCGACCGGTCAATCGTCACGCCCCCAAACGTGACAAGGCCCAGCGAGCGTGTTCGACGATCAGCGGCTCCGGATCAAGCAACGCGTGCTCCAGCACCGGCACGGCCTCGGCGCGGCCACTGTTGCCCAGCGCCACCGCGGCATTACGGAGCACCCCGCGCCGTTTGGTGCGCGTCATCGGGTAGCCTTTGAACCGGCGGTTAAAACCACGGGCATCAAGCGCCATCAAGTCCAACAGCGAGGGAGCGCAGACATCCGGATCAAGCTTTGCATACGCATGCTTGCGCGGCGGTGCGGAAAATTGCTTCACCCAGGGACAAATCGACTGGCATTCATCGCAACCGTAAATCCAGTTCTTCATCAGCGGACGCAGATGTTCCGGAATTGATCCTTTGTGTTCGATGGTCAGGTAGGAAATGCATTTATTGCTGTCGAGAATCCACGGCGCGGGAAACGCATGCGTCGGACAAATATCCTGACATCGTCGACACGAACCACACGTGCCCGCGGCCTCGCCGTCCGGACGCACCCCGACCGGCGGCAGCGCCATCTCCATTAAAATTTCCCCTAGTAGCAGATACGAACCGAATAACGGCGAAATCAGCAGCGTATTTTTACCAACAAAGCCCAATCCCGCTCGCTCGGCATGTTCGCGCTCCAGTACGGGTCCGGTATCGACGTACCAACGCATGCCAACCGGCTGGCCGATTTTCTCCCGGATCGCCGCACCCAACTCCGCGAGCATCGGCGTCATGCGATCATGGTAATCCGGCGCCCAGGCATAACGGGCAATCCGGCCGCGGAGCGGATCATTCCACCAGGCCGGATCCGGATCGGCCACATGATAGGAAAGAGCAACGATTACCATCGACTTCGCGCCCGGCAGCGCTTGCGCCGGATCGACCCGCCGTTCCGGATGCCGCGCCAGCCATGCCATATCGCCGTGATGACCAGCCTCGAGCCAGCGATAGAATTTCTCCGCCCGTGGCGCGGCCACCGCGGGGGTGATGGCGCACAGGTCAAACCCGACATCTTCCGCCCGTCGGCAAATCCATTCGCTGATCGTGTGCGTGTTCACCGGCGCAAAGAGTAGCCAATGAGCGCCGGATTACAAAAGCACGAACCAACCGGACAATTTCATTTGCATCCCGACCGATCTCATGATTATGTAGCGCCCACGACAGGGGAGCGGTGCTTCACGGTGAAGCATACGCTGAGATCCCGCAAGGGAGACCCTTCGAACCTGATGCGGTTAATACCGCCGAAGGAAGTCGACATTTCCAGTCCGCGAATCGTCGACCCACCCACCGGGTGGGTTTTCTTTTTCCGGCGGATGCGTCCTCTTCCGTTATTGGAAAGGAACGGCAGCATGACAAATGAAGTTTGGATCACGCTATCCAGCATCGACTGGCGAGGCATCCTCGGCACTACCCCGCTTGAAATCACGGCTACGGTCTCGGCCATCGCCGGCGTTTTTCTGATTGCGCGTCAAAACATCCTCGGCTGGCCGCTGGGCATCCTCTGGGCCGCCATCTCCACCTACCTCGCCTGGTTCGAATGGCAACTGGTTTCCGACGCCTTTCTCTACGCCACCTATGTGCCGATTCAACTTTACTGCTGGATCGTATGGGCGCGCGCCGGCGGGCCGGCGGCGGAGAGACCATTTGTGCCCGCCTGGCTCACCATCCGCACACAAGCAATTCTCGTCGTGGCCGCCATCGCCTCGATTGCGGTTTGGGCCATCAGCGTGTCCTCGCTCGCCGGGCGCATCGACTGGATTCCCGAACCCTCGTTGCTTTGGCGCGATGCCACCACCACCGTCCTCAACTACTTCGCGCAGTTCCTGCAAGCCCGCAAAAAAATGGAAAACTGGGTCGGCTGGTTGATCGTCAACCTGCTCGGCATTCATATCTATTGGATCAAGGAGGCTCCGGTCTATTCGATTCAATACGCCTTTTTTCTCGGACTCGGCATCTATGGCTGGATCCAATGGAACAAATCAATAAAGGCACAAAAAAACATCCACGCATAAGAAAGAGAAAAGCATGAAAAAAATCCTGATCACATTCGCTGCCGCACTTGCCGCATGGCCCGTCATCGCGCAGGACGCGCACTTGAGCACCACCATCACCGCGGCCTACAACTCGAAGTACATCCTTTACGGATATGACAATGGACGCGATCTCTACCACGGCGACATCTACCTTTACTATCCGCTGACCGGTAACGTCTCGCTCTGGGGCGGTTCGTGGTACGGTCAAATCGAGGATGGCTCCTACGAGGAGGTCGACTTGTACGGCGGCGTGGACTACGCGTTCACCGGACAATGCAGCGCGGGAATTGCCTACTCGATGTTCAACTACATCGACACGCCTTTCGCCACCAACGACATCGAAAGCGAAATCGCGATACACGCCAGTTATACCCGCGATATTTTTTCCTTCTCCATCCGGCATCAGTATGACACCGGCGCGGACGGCAGTCTGACCCGCATCATCGCCGGCGCCACCCAGCCTCTGGGGGAAAAGCTTTCGCTCGCCGCATCGGCGGAAGCGGGTTATGCGTTTGAGTATTACATTCCCGGCAATCGCTGGAATCACGCGCTCGCCGAAATCAGCCTGCCCGTGCAAGTCACGCCGGCGCTGAACATCTCACCCGCGGTCAGCTACTCGATTCCTCTCGCCGCCACCGATGATTTTTATGATGAGGAAACTTTCGCCGGCCTATCGGCCAGCTACTCGTTTTAGGCTTTACTCCTGCCGCCGCGACCAGCCTCGCGGCGGCCATCGCAGCCACGCATGACCACGCGCATCGTCCTGGCCGGGCCGGAATCCACCGGTAAAAGCGAGCTCACCCGCCGCTTGGCCGACGTGTTCAAATGGCCCAGCGCACAGGAGTACGCCCGGATCTATCTGGAAAAAAACGGCCCGGCGTATGATTACGCGTTACTGCTGGCCCTGAGCCGGGGGCACCGGGCTCACCAGCAGTCATGCGTTCCCATTCATGCTCCGTGGGGCTTTTTTGACACGGATATGATCAATTACAAGATCTGGTGCGATGTGGTGTACGGGCGTTGCCATGAAGAAATCGTCCAGGCCATGCATGCAGAAACCTCCCACACCTACCTGCTGTGCTACCCCGATCTGCCCTGGGAGGATGACCCGTTGCGGGAAAATCCGCATGATCGCGAGATGCTGTTCGCGCGGCATGTCCGGGAAATCGAGGCCCTCGGCCGCGATTATCATGTAATTCGTGGTCATGGCGAGGCCCGGCTGGCCGCCGCCCGTCATGCCGTGCAGCTCATCATGGGCCAACGCCAGCCTACCCCGCCCGGACCGGGAAACCGGACGGCTCCACACACATAGTAAAGCACACGCCGCGTTGAGGCCTGCTGGTTACCATGAGCGGGTGATCATGCGAGGAAAAGCCGCAGTTTTCAGGTTGAAGAGATTCCACCGGTTGGGTACTTTTCGAATAACGGGGACGCACTGCGGAAGCTGCATGCTATTTAATCGAGAACATAGTCCGGCATCCAACACATGCCCAAGCGGGAGGAATTCATCATGCTAAAGCTATCACACCTTTCATCCATGATCGCGGCGATTTGCCTAATGACCGGTCACGTCATGGCCGAGTCAATCGGACGGGTCGTCGCGCTGGAAGGCGAAGCGGTCGTCGAGCGGACCGGCAAGACGATTCCGCTGACCATCGATGCCGACATTCATTTGCTCGACAAGGTCATCACCAAACCCGCGTCCAAAGTGCAAATCATGTTCAATGACGACTCGCTCATGTCGATCGGCGAGAGCAGTGAGGCCGTCATGGACGAATATGTTTACGATGCCTCCCAACCGAAGGAAAGCAGCTTCGGCGTCAGTCTCGGGAACGGCATCTTCCGCATCATCTCCGGCAAAATCACGGAAATCAATCCGGAGCGATTCAAGGTAAACACGCCACGCTCGACCATTGGCATTCGCGGCTGCGAACTCGGCATCGTCGTCAACAACTTTACCGATCGCATCATGCTGATTCGCATTCCTGCCGGACACGAGATCCTGGTTGGACCTCCGGGTCGTCCGGAAAGCGGACGCTCCTATCCCAATGCCGGATTCAATGTCGACGTCGACGATCAAGGCAACATCAGCGATCGCCCCCTGTCTGACCAGGACATCAAGGACGTGAATGACTCGACCAACCCGCAAAACGGTGCGGGTAAAGGCAATGGCAACAACAACTCCTCAAACAATAACGAGGAAAGCGATTCCGAGGAAGAGCAGACCGGCGAGGAGAGCAACGAGGCCAACGATGAGGAAGGACAAACCATGACGCAGGGCGAATTGGCGGTGATTATCGCCAACAAATTGGGTATTGCCCCCCAGCTTTCCCTCGACATGAGCGAGCTCGATGCGATCAACGCCTTGATCCAACAAGGCATCTTTCCGGCCGGCGGCTGGCAATCCGGGAATGAAGTCACGCTGAGCGCGTTGGCCTATTTGCTGGTCAAGATTCTTGGATTGAATCCGCTGAATCCGGACGACGATGCCTCGGTGGTGGAGGCATGCGTCCTTTACGGCATCGACTTCACCGACATCGAAAGCGCCCTTATCTCTGCGGGCATTCTCGAAGCCTTGTCCAGAATTCAGCCGACCGGACCTCAACTAAACGACCCGCTGCTTCGCTTGCCTCCCGGATCGCCGGCCGATCCATGGTCCCAGGCCGGCGATCAGGGCAACACATTCCGTCCCAACACACCGAATCCGCTCACGCCGAACTAAACATCCGTCGATGATAATCGCAATCGGTCGTTTTGTTATCGATGGAATGACCGGACCGGGCGCATGAAGAATTGGGCGGTTAGCTCATCCGGCCTGCTGGTGCTGGCCTTGGGGCTCGCTATTTATGCGCTGGACCTGCCGCTCTTCCGCGCCATCTCGAACCAGGCCCGTGATGCCCTGATCGTTCAACTGGCCAAGCCGCCGCAAACCGATCGCATCGTCATTGTCGATATCGATGAAACCAGCTTGCGCCGGTTGGGCCAATGGCCTTGGCCGCGGCATGTGCTGGCCTCCCTCGTCGATCGCTTGCGCGAAGCCGGGGCGTCCGTGGTGGCATTCGACGTCGTGTTTCCCGAAGTGGACCGCAGCTCGCCCGGCATCATGCTCGATGACTGGCGGGCCTATTTTAATGCCCCGCTCGAACTGAGCGGAAGCGATGGCATCGCCGATAGTTTTGACGATGTCTTCGCCGCGTCTCTCCGGCAAATGCCCACTATACTGGCTGTGTATGGCCGCTTCACGCACAACGAAGTGGACGCCACAGCAGTCACCGACGACCCCTTGTACCGGGGATACTACATCGAAAAGGGCGCCAAAGACCGTCACTGGCTACCCCAGGTTTCCTCGGTTCTCACACCCGTCGATCGCCTCTACAAGGCGGCCACATCGACGGGCTTCATCAATACCGCCCCAGACAGTGACAACATCATCCGGCGCACGCCGCTGGTTTTCGCCTACGGCCCCCAGCGGGTATATCCATCCTTGAGTCTCGAGGCGTTGCGGCTTTTCACCGGACACGCGCAATACCGGATTGAATACGACGACCAAGGCGCGGAAGGCGTCAAGTACCTCGGCCTCCGCGAACGCTTAATTCCGACCGATGGTCACGGCCGGCTGGTGATCAATTACCGCTCGGCCTCTTTCCCCCGGTTTTCCGTCACCGACGTGCTGGATGGCCGCGTGGCCGCGGAGCGGCTGCAGGGGTCGGTGGTGTTTATTGGCACCTCTGCGGCCGGCTTGAACGATCTGGTCGGCACGCCGGTGCAGTCCGAATTTCCGGGAGTCGAGGTGCACGCCACCGCGCTCGACAACATGCTCGCCGGCGATATTCTGCGCGAGCCCCGGTGGGCCTTCACGGTCAATTTTCTAACCACCGCCGTGGTCGGCATTTTACTCGTACTCGTGATCGCCCGCGCCCGCGCCGCGTGGTCGGCCATGTATACCCTGATTTTTGCCGGCACGGCCGTTGCCGCATCGTTCGTGCTCGCCCGCGAGTTCCATCTCGTGTTAGTGCCGGCCGAAAGTGTCGTCACCCTGCTTGCCGTCTATTCCGTCGTCACCGTGGTTAAATACCGCCAGGAGGAAAACGAGCGGAAGCGCATACGCTCCATGTTTGGTACGATGGTCTCGTCCGATGTCTTGAATTACCTGGAAAAAAATCCGGACAGCTTCTCTCTCGCTGGACGAAGAATGGATTGTACCGTCTTCTTCAGTGACATCGTCGCTTTCACCCCCGTGGCCGAACGGATGGCGCCGGAGCAGTTGAGCGCATTGCTGAATGCCTACATGACCCCGATGACCGGCATCATCATGCGGCACGGCGGCTACGTCGACAAATTCAACGGCGATTCGATCATGGCCGTGTGGGGCGTCCCCTTCCCATCGAACGATCATGCCGAACGTGCCTGCCGGGCCGCGTTGGAGCAAATCGCCAAACTCGCCGGGCTGAATCCTGTCCTGCAGGAGCGTTTCGGTGTTACATTCAATATCCGTATCGGCATCAACACTGGCACCGTCACCGCCGGCAACATGGGATCATTCGACCGCTTTCAGTACACCGTCCTCGGCGACACCGTGAACGTCGCCTCCCGGCTGGAAGGCCTGGGCAAGGCATATGGCACCAACATCATCATCTCCGAAAGCACCCGCGAACGGCTGCCCGCCGACATCCGCACCCGCCAGATCGACCATGTGACCGTCGCCGGCAAGGCCAAAGCGGTGCTCGTTCACGAGCTGCTGACATGAGGGCCGCGGAAGCAGGTGCCCGCGACAACCTTGACTTGATTCGCAGATGAACTACCTTCTCTTCAGGAGGATGTGAGCATGCATGTCAAAATGGCCATTTCGATTACCGGACTGTGCGCCTTATCTGCATCTGCAGACATTTCACTATCATCCTTAGACAACTTCTCCTCCACATCCGAAGGCTGGGTCATCGGCGGAGCGGGCGTGCAACCCACGCATCAGACGGGCAACGGTCAGGATGGAAACCCCGGTTATTTGAGCCATTTTTCGGATGGAGGCGGTTCCCAGGGCAAATGGTTGATATGGACCGAAGCGAGCGACTGGCAGGGCAACTATACCAGCGCCGGCGTCACCGCCGTCAGCTTGTGGGCCGGGATTACCGCCGGAAGTGATCTGGGTGTGCGCATTGCCTTTGACGGGCCCGGCGGATGGTTTTATTCGAACGCGCAAATCGTGGATACCGGTTGGAGCCAGTACACCTACCAGCTGACCGCCGATCAATTCACCTATGCGTCGGGTAGCGGAGGCACGGCCAGTTTTAGTGATACCATGAGCGGCGTCACCCGGTTCGAGATTTTCGGCGGTAATGGATCCGTGGGTTACCGGGCATCCGGCGATCTCCTGCAGGCCGGAACCTCGATCTCCACCTTGGCAATCGACAACATTCAGGTCGTACCCGAGCCGTCAACCTTGTCGTTATGGATGATCGCCAGCATGGCCTCCGCGCGCTTGTTCAGGCGCCAACAGTCCGCTTAGTATACGCCGGTAATTTGGCAGCTGTCCTCAAACGGACCAAACTTGCGCTTGAACCGGTCGCCTGATCGTTTGCCCATGAGCAGGCGCCCCAATGGCGACTCGGGCGTAATCACCAAAAGAGATCGCCCCTCAACCAGCACCTCCACGCCGCCTCCACTTGGACCGATGAATACCGTCTCTTTGCTCTTGTTGACGGAAATTTCGACCACCGCGGACAAATCCACCGGATCATCCGGCGCAAACTTTCGCACAAACAGCATGCTGTAGGCGCGTATGGCATCGGCCGCCTCGTCCATCATTCGCGCTTGGCCAACCGCCAGATATCCGGCCTCGAGACCACGCGTATCGTACTTATCCTCGGCAATCGACTCCTCATGGGTAGCCTCGGCATGCGCAGCCTTGGCCGCGGACAAATGATGACCGGCCTTCACCTTCAATTGCTCGATAATCGCCTCGACAATCATCCGCTTGTGAAGCCCCGGGGAAGACGCAGACTTGCCTGACTTTTTTGAGCGGGATGCAGTATTCATAGGTGAATCCGCGAAGAGTAATTCAACCAACCTTCAAGTCAACCATCACCCGCTTCAGGACATTCCCCAGTTTTTAGGCGGGATTGAGGCCGAGATCTAGTTCGGGATGA
>CAYYAR010000033.1:0-38848 GCA_964470065.1 uncultured Verrucomicrobiota bacterium
GAAAGCGCCCACAATGGGCCGCCGCGATGCGGCCGGATGCCGCGAGCCATCACCTACGCCAACGGACGCTGCCACAGATCAACTGGTCGCCATACCAAGCCACATAGCATGAGACACCCAAAATGACTCCGATTCAAAACTTAACCCTTGCCATTCAATGACTTGCAATAGCAGGCGTTTGACATGTTGAACTCAAGAGAAATGCCCTTTGCGTTTTTGTGCCTCTTGAGGCCAACCTGGCTAGTCCGGCAGCACACCGTATCCCGCCAGTAGCCCGGCCAGTTCCGGTCCGCGCGGATCGTGCCGGGATGCGCGGGCCCACGCGACGGCATCGACTGCGGCTTGTAAGGCTTCGTTGGTGAACCGGTTGGCGGCATAGGCGACGGCCAGTGGTCCCTTGAGCATCGGATTGCGCGGATTCATCGCGACGGCCCGGGAAGCAAGTTCAAGCGCTCGCTGCCGGGCGTAAGGATCCGCTTGCGGGGCTTGCACGAGAGCCCACGCCATCATACCCATGGCCTCTTCGTGAGCCGGCGCAAGGTCGAGACACCGCTGGTAACTGGCCATCGCTTCCTCTTTGCGACCAAGCAGCAACTTGGCGTTGCCCAGGTTGTAATGCAGGTGCGGATCCACCGGCCGGATGCGTATGGCCCCCTCAAGCATCGGCACCGCCCGGGAAAACTCCCGCTCGCGATACATCAATTCCCCGGCTAATCCTTTATACGAGGCATTCTCCGCCGCCGTGATCCGGAGTCGCTGAACCAGGGCGGAAGCCTCGTCCAGTCGCTGTCCGTCGATGTGCAGACGGGCAAGCGTGAAGAGGGATTCGCGGTGAAAAGGATGCCGCCGCAAAGCTTTTGCCAACAACTCCGTGGCGCGCGTCGTGTTGCCGGTACGGATGGACAAAAAAGCGGCCAGACTCAACTGGACCGGATCATCCGGGCGACGCGCCAAGGCCGCATCCAAGCGGGCCTCCGCCTCCGCCGGTGTCCACTCCTGTTCAAACCGTGTCAACGCCGCACGAGCCAAGCGTCCCGCATCCGCGGCGCGCGGCCCGGCCCCTTCCTGACCATTGAACGGCGGCAGCACCAGCATCTGGCGGATTTGCATCCACATGTCATGTTCCTGCTGACCGGTGAACAGTACATCATCCGCGATCAACCCGGCCGATGGCCGATCCTCCAACGCGGATGGATCCATCCGCCACTGACGCACCAACGATTCGGAAAAAATGCGCGCCAACTCGACGCGTCCGGCGAAGGTGAGGTGCACATGTTCGAGAAAATAATCGCGGTCGGAAGCTTCAACCGGACGTTCCGCACGCATGGCTTCATCGGCGTTCACAAAGGCGACCATGCCCGTATCGAAACTCGATGCGGCGCGGGCGATGGCATCGATCACGCGCGCATCGGCTCGGAACCGGTACGGGTCAAGATCGCGCGCCCGCCGGTAAAGCGACCACGCGGCGTCAGCCTCGCCGCGGCGCTGCATGATGCCGGCGAAACGGTATGCCTGATCAGCGGAGGACGGCGCATCACCCTCCCGCCAGGCACGCAAACCGTCGGCATCGGAAAGCGCCGGTTCCTCACTGGCGAGCGGCGGCCAGTCGTTCAGATTGGCCGCGGGCGCCACGAGCAGGACCGGTATGTTGTTTCGAACGGCGGCGAAACGGGCCATGTCACGAAAGTTTTGATACGTGTGGCGTTCCATCACCAGCAATCGCTCATCGTCAGGAGCTATCGAGCTTTGCGCAAAGGTGCCCAAGCCACGCCACAGCTCTGGTTCACGGTTGTTGAACGCGAGGCCCCACCCATCCACCGCGGATTGCGCAAGCTGACCGAGACGGGTTTGCCGCAAGGCGATCGCGGCGCGAATCAAACCAAGTGATTCACTCCAGCGCCCCAGCACGGAAGCCGGGCCATAGGGACCAATCACCTCGTTATGGCCGCCATACACGATGATCACATCGGGTTGCAGACGGGTGGCCTCCCGCACAAAGTGTAGCAAGTGATGCGAATTCACGCCGGTCATGGTCAGGTCGATAAATTCGGCCGGATGATCGGGAGCGAGACGACTCCAGAACGCCCCGGTCACGCGGGCCAAACTGAAGTCACTCAACGGAAAACCCTGGGCCGCGGAGGCGCCGATGATCACCACCCGCTTTACATTTTCCTCTTTCGTCTCGGGCAACCAGAGATCGGGCGGCATCGGGGCGGATTGCCGGTCAAACACCATCCGCCCGTAACGCGGATTGGTGGTCCAGTACTTGCCCCCTTCGTATTCAACCAAGCGCAACAGACGACCTGACGGCACCCAACCAGTCCAGGCCAGTGTCACTTCCACCAACAACAGAAAAACAACCGGCGCGGAAACGGCGAGCATGAGGAGGCGAAACCATCGAGGTGGCGATGAATGCTTTTTTTTTGCCGGCATTCTTGCCGACGGCGCGCGAGCATTTTTGGCGGATGGTTTGGCCATAACGCGTTATTCGCGCAAGATGTAGCACAGTGCGTTTAAGGATCAAGTTTGAAGATTTAACAAAAGCGGCAAGGTACAACACGTCCGCACAGCTTTTTCAATCGACAAAGAGATTCCCACTCGCAACCAGGAACGGTTCATGCCCCGCTGGAAGTGCTGTGTGTGAGGCGGTTTCAAATTCCTGGTCGCACGCAGGCAGCTCCGTACTTTCGTATATAAATTATTCCGGAAAATCGCCGGAAAGCACCGCATGTGTTTGTTTTTTATTGGTTCGGGTAATTGACGTTGGAAATAATGGCGGGACGGGGGTAGGGTTTCCGCTCCACGCGATATAAAACCATGACTCACCACACCATCACTGCCCCTCGTGAACCGCCGAAGCATGGTGGAGTCCATCTATCGACCGTGGCTTTCGTGAGCTTGATGGCGGTTCTCGTCTTGCCGTGGGTGCTGCTGGCCTTGCACACCCAGACGAGCCATGAAGCACCGTGGCATGCGCTTGATAAAAATTCCGGAAATGGATTGGGCCGGATTCATCAGGAAGTACGTGAAGGCGCCTGGGGTCAATTGTGGCTCGCGCCGATTACCATCAGCCCGCGGGACCAGTCCCTGCCGCCGGGGTGGTCGCGCCCTTTGCCCCCATCCTGGTTCTTTGCGGGATATGACGAATCCTCGCTTCGCGCTTTTTTTGCCGGATTGAAGCTGCCGAGTAAAGTGAAGGCCGATCTGGTCGATGTTTCCCGCTGGGAAATATCCTCCGATGGCATTCGCATGTCGCCGTCGGCGGAATCGATTTTTTCGCTCGAGACGGAAACCCGGATCAAGCTCTATGCGCTGCTTGCCCGTTATCCCGGCAACCATCCATACCATCAGCCCTGGTCGATGAAAACAACGACTTTTCAACAGGCTTTGGCCTCGTCCGGGTTGACCCCGGAAACCAGACAATTAATCCAGGCCGTGGCTTACCCGGCCGGCAACCGGACCTTTGTGGCGGACGGATCCTCGATCATCCATGCCATCGAGGATGAGCAGGAAAAAATCCGGGCCATTCGCTTTCTCAAGGCTGCAGAGACCTACATGGTCGATCTGAATATCCAACCGGGCGATCCCCTGAAGACAAAACTCGACTACTGGGGTGAACGGCGGGGCCAAAAGGATATTCGACCGGTCGTCGAGTCGATGGTTCACTCCGCGGACGGCGGCGTGCTCGACATCATCCACATGCTGCCGGCGTTCGCGCGCGACCGCTTATACTCCTACCCTGACCCGGCGAGCACCGGTGGTTCTGTCCGCCGCGATTGCCACTGGTCCAGCCTGAACTTTTTTGCCGACACGCCGGACGATCGCTTCGGCAACACCGAATTCGTGCAGCAGTATGTGATGGAAAATTATTACGCCTCCGTCGATGCGCCCGGATTTGGCGACATCATCTTTTTCACCACGCGCAACGGCGAGATCGTGCACTCGGCGACGTATCTCGCGGCCGATCTTGCCTTCACCAAAAATGGCGATGACATCCACCAGCCGTGGCTCATCATGAGTTTGGCCGATCTACAGGAACTCTATTCCGCCTTCAGTCAAACAGCCGTGACGATGCAGACCTGGAAGCGCAAACCGGATCGCATGATCCCATCCGCATTTTTGCATTCACCCGTCGCGGGATCCCGCTCGAATTGAAGCAGGCGCGCCGGAGGTCTTGACGGGAGGACCCAAAGTGTATAGGCGTGGACCGTCATGAGTTTACAGCGCAACCAACGGGGTACAGGAGGCTGGTGGAGTCTGTGTTGGATGATGGTAGTGGCGCTGATTGGTGCCAACGCGCAAACACCGATAGCGACGGGCCGGGGTAGTTATGCGTCATCCATTCCACCGGAACTCACGGAGTTCTGGGCCGGCGAGAAGGTGGGTGTCAAACACTGGCATGAATCAGTGCCGCTTCATGTGGTCCCCGGCATCAAACGGCCCTTTCCATCAAACCAATGGTGGTCGCCGCTTTTGTTTAATGACAATCTCAAAACCCGTTACTGCATCTGGGCGCATCCCTTGAATATAACGGTGGAAAACTACGGGGTTGGTTTTCATTTCGCTGATTCATGGTCGCCTCCGCACGGCGCCTACAAGGAAACTTTCTTTATCGAGAATCCGAAGCCCCTCGAAGTGGGAGGGCGTGATTTTGCCCCGGTCGAGCAGCGGGTAAAGGGATGGGGCGATTGGACAGTGGCGTTTCGCGTGGCATCGTCTGTCAGCAATTATATGGACGTGACTATTGGACACGGCATGCCTTACGCCTGGTTCGAGTACACCGGAATTTCTTACCCGCGCATTCGCGCATCCGATGCCACTTTTTTTGATTTACATGGCAGGTCCGTCACGCTTCCGTTCACGGGCGGAAGCCTGGGGGTTATGTGGGAGGGTCGGGCATACGGTTTGTTTGTTCCGGATAATACGATTTTTGCCATGACCAATGGCTTTATCGAATTGACCATGCCAACTGGTAAAAAATTCGTGGCCGTGGCCGCCCTGCCATCCATCCAGCGCCTTGATTACTATCAAAGATTTGCTTTTGCCATCCCTCGTGACAGCCGGATGCAATGGCGCTACGACGCCGAGGAGGGCGTTTTGACCACCACGTGGGAAGTGGAAACAGCGGTATTGAAGGGCACAGAGCGCTCCATTATCCAAGGTTGGATTCCACATCACTGGCGCGCAACCCGGCGGGATTTTGAATTCAACGGGGACGAGTACCTGACCGCCCGGGGTACGATGCGTTGTGCCGCCGGCACTTCATTCCGGATTGATTATGCGTTCAACGGCGTACTGACGCATCTGCCCACGCCGGAGGACGACTCGTTTGACCGGCATCGAATGAACAACTATCTGCATGCCTTTGCCGGTTGGAATCACGAATTTAATCCCGAAACCTATGCCGGGGGCAAACAAGTAGCCATGTTCGCCCGGCAACTCAGCTGCGCGGGCATTATGCACCACCCCAAATCCGCGGCGATGAGGGCAAAATTGCGGGGCGAGCTGGAGGATTTTTTCACCTACACAAAAGGCGAACCGGACAAGTTTTTCGCCTATTCGGAGCGCTTGGGCGGATTAATCGGTTTTCAGTGCGGCTTTGGCTCCCATCGTTTCAACGATCAACATTTTCATTACGGTTATTACGTGTATGCAGCCGCCATGCTCAGTTTGTACGACAAGGATTTTGCCGCGAACTACGGGGACATGGCCCGGCTAATCGCCAAGACATATGCCAACTGGGATCGCAATGACGGGCGATTTCCTTTTTTCCGCACATTTGACATCTGGGAAGGGCATTCGTGGGCGAGTGGCGGGTCGGAAAATAGTCCGTGGTTCGGCGCCAACCAGGAATCAAGCTCGGAGGCCATGATGTCATGGGCAGGAGTCGTGACGCTCGGAAACGCCCTGGGCGACGAAGCTATGACTTCGGCGGGTATTATGGGCTATGTGATGGAGGGAGCCGCCGCGAACGAGTATTGGTTCAATCGTCATGGCGATAATTTTCCAAAAAACTACGGTCCTCCCGGCGCCATCTCATGCATCACGTGGGGTAACCAGATTCAATACATCACCTATTTTGGTCCGGAACCTGTATTCGTTCACGGTATTCAGTATTTGCCCATCTTGCCCTCGTCGTATTATCTGGTCCGCCATCCGGTCGCGGCCGCCATCGAGTTTGACTACATGATGACAAACTCCCGGTCGGATTATTACACCCGTTTTAAAACCCGTGACAGCTGGGAAGGGTTATGGGCCGCCGAGGCCATGCGTTATGCCTCGCTGTTTAACCCGGCATGGGCATCCGAATGGTTCGAGGAACTGTGGCAAAAAAAAGATCCGCGGGCGAATGACCCTTGGGAAAGCGGATTGACCTATTATTTTATTGAAGCCAATAAAAAACTCGGTGCCATTCAGTGGAACGCCTACATCGCCACGCCTGACAGCGCCGTTTTCTACAACCCGGATCTGGATCGACACACGTACTGCGCCTTCAATCCGACCGAAATGCCACAAGCGTATAATGTATATCGCGATGGCAAAATCATCGGCACGCTCAAGGTGCCGGCAAATTCCTTTTTCAGCACCCATGAACTTGACGGCAATCTACCACCATCGGTTTCACTTGAAGCACCGATTGACGGGATCATCACTCGCGTTCCACACATCACACTGGGAGCGCATGCCACCGACCCCGACGGGTCCATCGTACGGGTCGATTTTTTCGAAGGACACAAACTGATTGGCACGGTCAATCATCCGCCCTACACGATGACGGTGGGGCAGTTGAAGGACGGCCCGCATGCCTTTGCAGCCAAGGCTTATGACAACCAAGGTCTGACGGCTTATTCTCCTTACATCAGCGTCACCTGCGACCTGCCGGCAAAAGACATCCTCTTACCGGCCATGACCGTGGATTTTTCGGCCAAAATGACCGGTAAAGCCAATCCGGTTATCACATTTATTCCAGAGAAACCTATCGCCGGTTGCGCGTATGTGGACATTCTGGTGAAACGGAACGGCCAGGATGCCGGAGCCTTCCGGATGACGAAAAGCGGGAATGAATTCACCAAACAAATAAACGCCGACATTGGCGACAACATTGAATGCTCTTTCACCTACCAGACGCCGCCGGCCGGCGAGCGAAATACACATGCCACACCCTGCGCAGCGATCGTCGGCGGTCCTTGATCGCTCGCGCGTTGCGTTTCGCCCTGCCCCGGCATACCACACGGAAGCAGGCGAAAATACGTCTTTACGTATAGCATCAAACAAACACACAGCATCATGAATATCGAGTACTGGTGAATGCATTAGATATGAAAAATAAATTAGCAGTATTGCTGACCGCGGTAAACCTGGTTGCCGTACAGGTTGTTCATGCGCAGGTCGACTTTGGTGATCACACCTCCTCCACGCTGACCGGCAAGGCTTGGGACGCTTTGGGCCGTGCCGATCTTGATGCGGCAATGATCTACGTAGACAAGTGCATTCTCATGTACGAAGGCGAGGCGAAAAGAATGCAGTCGTCCCTTGCGTCCTTTCCAGCCAATGAACCCAAGGAAGAGACCTTCAAGTATTGGGCGCTCAACGATGTGGGCACCTGCTACTTCATAAAAGGTGAGATTTTGACTCGACAAAACAATCCTGCCGCCGCGAAAGCTTCGTACGAGAAAGTTGCGCAACAATTTACATTTGCGCAGTGTTGGGATCCCAAGGGATGGTTCTGGAAACCGGGCGAGGCTGCCAAGCAAAAGGCCGTCGAGATTGGTTTTGATGCCCAGTAGGCATCGAATTCCATGGATTGCCGCCATACTCATGATGGCTACCATCACCGGATCGTCCGGTAATCAGGCGACAAACCGTCCATCCATTCAGCTCAGGCAAAACGCCGGAGGGGCTTGGCGTTTTTTTGTCGACGATCATGAGTTTCCGCTTCGTGGCGCCGGAGGCGCCGAGGCTCCTGGACTTTTGGAGAAATTGGTGGAAGCCGGCGGCAACGTGACGCGCACGTGGGGTTCAGAGACACTCGAAAAGACGTACGATGATGGAGAGCGTTACATTGATCGCGTCCATCGCCTGGGCCTAAAGGTGATTCCCGGCCTGTGGGTTCAACACGAGCGCCACGGGTTTGATTACGGCAACCCCGAGGTAATCCGGGAACAGCGCGAGCGCATTTTGGCGGATGTCAAAAAATACAAACACCATCCAGCCGTGTTGGCCTGGGGCCTAGGTAACGAAATGGAGGGGCCATCTCATCCTACCGGCAGCGTGCTGGTTTATGAGGAAGTTGAGCGTCTCGCCCGCTTGATCAAGGAAGAGGATCCGACCCGCCCGGTGATGTCCGTCATCGCTTTTCATCCTGGCAAAATCCCGCACGTGATGAAGCATTGCCCGTCGATCGACATCCTTGGCCTGAACTCCTACGGAGCCGCGGCCGGAGCGGGTCCAGCCCTAAAGGCCGCCGGCTGGAAGAAGCCATTCGCAATCACCGAATTTGGCGTGCATGGATTCTGGGAAGTGCCGGTCACTTCGTGGGGCGCGCCGCAGGAGCCCGACAGTCAAGCCAAAGCACGCACCTACTACGCCACGCATAAACTCGTATTCGAGCAAAACGACGGCAAAGAACTCTGTCTGGGAACCTTCGCCTTCCTCTGGGGCTGGAAACAGGAGCGCACCGCCACCTGGTTCGGCATGTTTCTTCCGACGCTGGAAAAACTGCCGCAAGTCGACGCCATGACCAAGGCCTGGCTGGATAAGTGGCCGGATAACCGCTGCCCCAAAATCAAAACACTTTCATCAATCGCGAAAGAAGCCATCGTGCCGCCCGACCGGGAATTCTCGGCCACCGTGATCGTAGAAGATCCGGAAGCAGACGAACTCCGTTACGAGTGGAAAATTACCGCAGAATCAACTGCCCGAAGCGAAGGCGGGGACCACGAGAATGCGCCACCCGACGTGGAAGAATGTATCATGGAAAACGGGTCCGCGCGGTGTGTATTCCGGTCTCCCACCACTCCTGGTAATTACCGCCTCTTTCTTGTGGTATATGACGGTAAACAAAACGCCGCCACCGCAAACATGGCGTTTCGCGTCGAACCATAGACCAAATAGTTTTGCGTTTACGTAAAGAAGGCACGGGCACGCGCGCGAATGTGTGGATGGTATTCTGTATACATGAACTACTACTTCCTTCCGGTTTTGTTCTTGCTTGCGATGGTGGATGTCCACGCGGGGCTGGCCTACGACAATGCCGCCGACACTGTGTATAATGACGGCTGGGATGATGGAGACAATGGCGGGAGTGGCTTCGGAGGTTGGGTGATGGGTGGTAACGCATCTTCTTCTCGCACTGGCATCGGATCAGCCGCCGGTAACGGTGGCGCCGGAGCAATCGATTCGTCCGGCGTTTCTTTCTCCCTTTCCGATCCGGGCAATAGCGGACTTTTCATTGATGTCTTCCGATTTCTTGACGTCGATCTTGTGGTGGGTGAAACAATCTCCCTCGATCTCGATGTGAATTTTCGGGGAGGTTTCAAAGGCATCAGATTCCGGGATGCCGATGACGCATCGTCCATCTTTCGATTTGAAATTGGTAACCCGGGCGGAGGAGACGATCATATCGTGTACGATGCCGCAACAGGCGCGGGTAGCACCGGAAACGCCTACAGCAGCGATACGAGGTTTCATATAGCGTTGAGCCAGACGAGCATGAGTGGTGGCACATGGTCCATCATCCGTAGCGGCGGCATCAGTGATAGCGACCAAGGCACCTACCTGGGCACTGTCAGCAGCATACAACTCTATACATTCGGAAGCGGCGCCGATGCGGAAGAAGCCATCTACTTCAACAACTTCTCGGTGGTGCCTGAACCATCCACACTCCCGCTTCTTCTGGGCGGACTGTGCTCCTTGTTGTTTCGCAAAAAAAAGTGATATGAAACTTCGCTCGTGGCGCATGAATAATGCACTCCGGATCATGCGCCTCGCCGGGAGTCTCTCGTGACATGGCCTCCCGGCTTTGTCTGGGGAGCAGCCGCGGCAAGTTACCAAATCGAAGGCTCAACCCAAGGCGTTGATGGCTGTGGTGATTCCGTTTGGGACTTATGTTGCCGGCGCGCCGGCTTTGTGAAGGGTGGTGCGCATGGATTTACCGCTTGCGATCACTACCGGCGCTTTCGTGACGACATCGCACTTATGCGCGACTTAAGCTTGCAAGCCTACCGGTTATCTATCATGTGGCCACGCATCATGCCCGAGGGCACCGGCCGAATCAACGAGAAGGGTCTGGCCTTCTATGATCGTCTCGTCGACGAGTTATTGTCATCCGGAATCGCGCCATGGATCACCTTGTTTCACTGGGACTATCCGGCGGCTTTGTACTACCGAGGCGGGTGGTTGAATGCCGATTCCCCGCGATGGTTTGAAGATTATACCCGCGTGATAGTGGACCGTCTATCTGACCGCGTTTCCAATTGGTTTACCTTGAATGAGCCGGCGTGTTTCATCGGCCTTGGACATCAAGATGGCATCCACGCTCCCGGCCTAAAGCTCTCGCACGGCGAGGTTAATCGCGCCTGGCATCACGCGTTGCTGGCCCACGGGCGGGCCGTGCGTGTGATCCGGGAGGCCTCGAAATCACCCTCGCCCAACGTCGGTTTTGCGCCCTGCTTCCGTACCTGCATTCCTGCATCCAACGATCCCGCCGATATCGAAGCAGCCCGCAGAAGCATGTTTGAAATCAAAGAGCGCAACCTGTTTTATGCCACATGGAATCTGGACCCTTGCTTCGGGCGAGGCTATCCGGAAGACGGGCGGCGGGTGTGGGGCGATGGCGGTCCCGAGGTCAAGGAGGGCGATCTCGAAATGATTGCTCAGAACCTTGATTTTATTGGGCTGAATATTTACCAGTCATCCCTGGTAAAGGCCGGCCCCGACGGAGAGCCGGTCGAAATTCCCTACAGCCGCCATCATCCCCGCACCTTGCTGGACTGGCCGGTGACGCCCGATGCGTTGCGCTGGGCCACCAAGTTTCTCTATGAGTATTACCGCAAACCCGTACTGATTACCGAGAACGGGCTCGCCTTGAACGACTGGGTTTCGCTTGATGGCCATGTGCACGATCCAACACGGATCGACTTCCTCCGCGGATATCTGCGGGGATTGAAAGTAAGCTTGGATGAAGGCATTCCGGTGGCTGGCTACTTTCACTGGTCGATCATGGATAACTTTGAGTGGGCCGAAGGGTACGCGCCGCGCTTCGGCTTGATCCATGTTGACTACACGACGTATAAACGCACGATCAAAGATTCAGGTCGATGGTATCGCGAGGTCATACAATCCCGGGGAGAAGATATATAGAAGGTGGTCGCATAACCACGTAACCATCGCTCGTACAGATGAAAAACAAAAACAGTCATCCATATTTCCCGTGCAGCGCATTTACGCTGGTCGAGCTGATGGTCGTGATCGCGATTATCGGGTTGCTGGCCGGCTTGATCATCCCCGCCATGAAAACCTCCGTGGTCAAAGCGAGATCGGCCAGTTCGATGAGCAATTTAAGGCAGATAATGGCTGCAGTGAATTTGTTTGGCGCCGATCATGAGGGGCGCTTGCCTTTTGGCGACAGCTACCACACCGATCTCAAGCCCTATCTACAAAATCCTCTAAATGTGTATACCGTATTCACCTCCCGAAATGCCGATCGGCAACCAGAATTTGACTCGACGACAACGGCACGGATTCCAATCACCTATTCAATGCACGGCTGGCTGACCGACGACGGGTCGGGTCGAGGACGACTTGCCGCGGTTATGGAAAAGCCCGCGCAAATAATATTAATTGCCGATGGCGTGCAAGCTCGCAACAACTACTGGCAGGCTAATTGGCGATTTGAAAATCCCCGGGAATTTGTAATGGAGAGTCGTCGCGCTGATTACACCGAGGACGAATTACGCCAGCCCGTCACCGAAACAGGACCCGACGCGGCCGTGGACAGCCCCGGTGCAGCCGGATGGTTTCGTTACTGCAACAATGGCCAGGTCGCCTGCGCCTTTGGCGATGGCCATGCCGCGTTGATTAAAAAAAACGAGCTGCTGGTGGAAAATCTGGTTCCATGACAGGAACCACGAAGTCATCATAACACCCAAACCACCACATCATGTGATTGACGCTCGAGTTGCCGGTCTAGTTGCTCGCCGGGAGGGGCAGCAGGCAAGAGCAACCACTGATTTCGAACGGCAGGTCCAATCCTCTTTTATTCCCCGCACATATCGCCCGGGTTCAACCGGTCCAGCGCTTCCGGTCGAAGCGCATCACGAACGATCAAGGGTGAGAATGCCTGGCCATCACGCTGGGAGGGATTTCGCATATGCTGGTGATTCATGTAATCGCGACCGCGCATTTCACTCCAAGCCATCAGTTGCCGGGGGCAGCGGCCTTCCGCCCACAAGCGTTCCGTCGGAATCAACAGGCGCGGTATGTCGGCCCCGGCACAACTCCACTCCAGCTTGCTGACGGCATGTTTAAACACACCGCAAAAGTCATTTTTCATCTGATCGGACTTGCCCATGATCATGCGAATGTGGATCGCATCGGTCGATTGTTGCCGCTGCACGAACTAATCCAGCACCACTCAATCATCAATCCATATCCGGGCGCCGACATCTGACTCCAGATAAAACGTGTAAGGGCCGCCGCGCGAAGCAAAATGCGACCAGTCCTGATAACGGAAAATAGATCCTCGCAGATTTTGCAGGTTCAATCGCTCGCTTTGCGTCCTCTTCATAGCCGTTCGCATGGCGAAGCAGGCAACCGCGGCAATTTTTAATCTGCGCAAAAAAGCGATTGGCCACCCCGTAGCGTTTAGGTAAACAAGCGGGTAGATTTTGATTGCACACCTATCTTTTTTTTATCTACTTTGGATCAGAAGTTTGATGGTGCGAAGGAGTCAGGTTATGAAAAATTTGATCGCTTGCCTGCTTTTCACGTTTGGCACTTCCGCATGGCAGGCAGACGCTAATATCATGATCAACCCGGACTTTTCCATCGGCGCGGATGGTTTGGATTTTTGGGAGGCCTACGACATCACCGCCGGGATAACAGACCCCGCGCTCTTTGTATCGGTCGCTGGTGGCATGGCGACCGTGTCCGGTTTTTCATCAGTGGAGACCGCTTTTTATCAAACCTTCATGCCCGGCAATCTGACTTCCGGGACATACCTATGGCAAGCTGACATCGCCGGGGTGACTGATCCTTCGGCCTTTATGTTTGTAAAAGTTTTCACCGACGGGAATTTTGCTCAATTTGATGGAAGTAAATTCCAGCAACCCGCCCTTGTTGACGGATCCACCATGACACTCACCTACGAACACGATAGTTCGGATCTTGTGCAGTTCGGCTTTTCCGGTTTTTCCTTAATCCAAGGCTATCAAGTATCCAACCTGTCCTTAACCGTTGTTCCCGAACCGGCATCGGCGATCCTGCTGACCGGAGGGATGCTTGCCGGCACTTGTTTGCTCCGTCGCCGCCGGTAACGCAAAAGAAACTTTGATTTCAGTTCGACGGGCCCGGAGTGAAGGCTTTACGTAAACCAGCCACCTGCCTGCTGCAGGTGTCGTACATGATTAATGTGTGCACATGACATGTGGCGCTCCGCGAAAGGCCTTTCGAGTATATTTTTTCTTTGCCTTGCTTATCGTCAGTGCCTGCGAGACGCCGGAAAGAGAGCAGGATGCGACGGCCCGTCTACTGTCCGCATGGCAGGCGTTCCGGCTTGCCGATTACGACAAGGCGTTGGTTTTGTTTGATGAAATACAAAGATATTCTTCGGTCTCACCGGAGTTAAAAAGGCAGGCGCTTTACGGTCAGGCGATCGTTCACGATCTCCGACAACCCGTTCCGGCCCAGAATGACCAGCGCGCCACCGTGCTTTACCGCGAGATCATCGCCTCGGCTCCCGGATCCGAGGAGGCCGCGTGGAGCATGTTGGCCCTCGCCCGGATGGAGCACCTTGTTCCCGTCGGGGAGGAACCCGATTACGGGAGAGTGCGCCAGACGTATCAGCAAGTGATTGATGCCTGTCCGGATCATCCAGCCGGACACGAAGCGCTGATTTACCAGCAGTCGACACAAATTATGACGCTGGAGGAGATTCCGACCCGCCAGGCCATCGCGCGGCTGCAAAAATTCATGATCGATTATCCGGATTCGGCTTTTCGGAGCGCCGCCTACGACTTGCTGGCGCAAGCGCATGAAAGCCTGGGCGAACATGATCTACAGCTCGGAGCGCGTATACATGAGCTCGCCTCGCTGGAAGTTGATCCCGACAGTCCGGCGTCGTCCGACCTGTCCTGGCGATACTGGCAAATTGCCACAACGGCCGAATTCCTATGCGGCAGATTTGATGTCGCCCGGGATTATTACCAACGGCTCATCGCCGAATACCCGCTGGATTTCCGCAAGTTCCCGGCCAAACAGGCGCTCGACCGCATGCGCCGGATTGAAGAGCAATTGATGGTCAGCCGCGCCAAATGATTGCGTTCGTAAAAAAGTTCTATCCCTTGATGGCCGTTGCCATCCTTCTGGGTTGGTCGGCAATAGCCATCACTTCGCACCGCGCCCGCCTTGCTCCCGACAATGCGATTATTCTTCGCATCGGTCACTGGCAGCTGGAGGCAAGCGTCCGGGAGGCTCTGGACGTCATGGCCGAGGACTACCGGAAAATTCATCCGGACGTCTACATCGTGCAGGATGCCATCCCGGAAATGGTTTACGGCCAGTGGACCACCACGCAACTCATGGGTGGGACGGCACCCGATCTTCTACAGATCGGTCTTGGCGTTCTCCCTCGTCACCTCTGGCTACAGTACTACAACCGGTACTGTCATAGTTTGACCCGCTATGCGAACGAGCCCAACCATTACAACGAGGGCACCGAACTGGAGGGCCTCCCGATGCGTTCAACCATCAAGGACGGCATGCGCTGGACCTACATCGAGGAAATGCAAGAGTATGTGGCCATCCCCCTCTCGCAATTCGGTGTCCGGCTTTTTTACAATCAAGATCTTTTCCGCGCGCTCACCGGGACCGATCATCCGCCCGGGACCTTCCGGGAGTTTATCAATGCTTGTAAAACCATACGGAGTCAACTTAAAGAGGACGGCGAGTCATATACCGCCATCGCTGGGTCAAAATACCACTTGCCCATGTGGGAAAACTTCATGCTCGACCTCGTTACCTATCCAGCGATCGCCCGCGCCGACTTCAATCGTGACGGATTGCTCGGCGTGGATGAATCGTATGTGGCCACCCGCGCGGGTTTGCTCGGCTTTGATTTTCCACCCTATGCGGCCAAGTTCCGGATGCTGCGGGAATTGACGGAACAGTTTCAACCCGGCTTCTCTGGGCTTACCCGCGATGAAGCGGTCTTTCAGTTTATCCAGCAGGACGCCGTATTCATGGCGACTGGAACCTGGGATGCCCGCAGCCTCCAGGAACAAGCCAAAGGGCAATTCCAAGTGGGCGTGATGGACTTTCCTTTTCCATCGCCGGACGACCCGGACTACGGACGTTTTATTGAAGGCCCTCTTTTTGAACAGCCGTATGTTGGTTTCGCTTTTGCCATCACGCATACCAGCCCGCATTTCGAACTGGCCCTGGACTTCATGCGCTTTATGGCGAGCAAAGAGCAAAACGAAAAACTTAACCGGATCATCGGGTGGATTCCCAGCGTAAAAGGAACGGCGATCGACCCCATGTTGCAAGCTTTCGAACCCCAACTCGAAGGCGTCACCCGCGCCTTCAATCCGGATCTGGGCGGCGAGACATGGCTGAACTGGATGCAACTTTATTCCCTCTACCAGGTTCATCAACTTGGTTACGAGGAATTGGTTGCGCAATATACCCCGCTCTATCTGGAGCTCGGCCTTAATGACTTCAACGATCAGCAACGGGACTGGCGCCGCGGCATGCATGTGCAAGAGGAGTCGCTCGCGGGTATTCGCGCCCTTGCCCTTGTGGCCGAACCGGCGCGGGCGGCATCCAATTGGACCAAGTACCGCAGCCTGACCTCCCTGCGTCAGGTCACTCCGGAGATCCTGCGCGCCCGCCAGTTGCGGCTGATCGAGCGGGGTCCCGGGCCCGCTGGCCGCGGACCGTATGAGTACTCGCCGGAGGTGTTGGAGAAGGTGCGTCAGCGATTATGAGCTCCAAAAATATTCCATGGCGTCATGTCAAGTACCACCGGGAAATTTACCTCTTCGTGTTACCCACCGTCATCACGCTCGGACTTTTTGTCTACTATCCTGCGGCCAGCGGCATCTTTCACTCGTTCTATCGCTGGAATGGCGCCGACATCGCCGAACCGGTGGGCTGGCAAAACTATATTGATCTCTTCTCCTCTGCCGAGTTCTGGCGTTCATTCAAAAATGCTTTCATTCTCGGAATCGCCAATGCCTTCAAGATGGTGGTCGCGCTGCTGGTTGCCGTGTGTATTCACCGTTGCCGCAGCGCCCGGATCCAATACCTGTATCGCCTGTTGTTTGTCATTCCCATGGTGATTCCGCCGCTGGTGATCGCCCTGGTCTGGCGTTCGTTTTTTTTTGAAGCCACCAATGGCTATGTGAACCAGTTCATTGATTTGGCCCGCCTTCGTCCGCTATTGAATGCGCTTGCCCCGTTTTTCGGTTGGGGCGATGCCTTCAGCGGTATGTCGAAACCCGCCTGGTTGGGCGATCCGCGCTTGCTGATGACCTCCGTGATCTTGTGGGGATTTCCGTGGATCAGTTCACTGGCGATCCTGACCCACCTTGCCAAGTTGCAGGGTATCGGCAAGGAAATCTATGAAGCCGGTGATATCGATGGAATCAACTGGTGGAGTAAATTCACCCGCATTGAATTGCCGTTGATCACCGGATCTATTTACCTCATGCTGGTGTTCACTATCATCGGCACACTCATTGATGCCGGCATGATCATTGCCCTTGCCGGTTTTGAGGGCGGCCCTGGCGGCAAGGTCGACGTGCCGGCGTTGTTCATGATCCGGAAAGCCTTCATCGATCAAAAGATGGGGTATGCCTGTGCCGTCGGGATCGTGCTGAGCTTGATTGTCATGGCCTTGCAGAAACTGAGCACCGCGGTAAAAGACTGGGAATATCTCGCCCCGTGGCAAAAGATCTCGTTGCGTTACAGCGCCCTTGCGTTGGGCGGATATATGCTGATCACCGGCGCCTTCATGCTCGTCGGCATTATACTTGCCCTGGCCGGATTTCCATGGCGACGCGTCGGGCGCATCAGGGGATTGTTCACCGTGCGCCCGGGACGCGCCGGTGAGTGCAACATTGCCGCCCACGAGGAGAAACTGCGGCGGCGCGCCCATTCGCCGCTTCACCGCGTTCTGGCCAAGATACACGAGGGCGGTTTACGTTTCGGCAAGCACGCCCTTATCCTGACGGTGTTGGCTCTTTCGCTGCTGCCGCTTTATTTGATGCTGGTGGTTAGCGTGAAAACCAATGCCCAGTTTTACATCGCACCCGCCACCTTGACGGAACCGGCGCATTGGGAAAATTGGGGAACCGCATGGAAGCTAATCACACCGACGCTGGCCAACAGTGTGTTCATCTCCATCGCCTCCACCGGACTCATGCTCGGGCTGGCCTTGATGGGGGCCTATTTCTTCGCCCGCCAGCGCATGCCCATGTCCGGCCTCCTCTGGAACGCCATCCTGATTTTGATGATGATGCCGATGATCGCCAACCTGGTGCCGTTATTCCGACTGTTGAAGGACCTGCACCTGTTAAATACGCTTTCCGCGCTCATTCTGGTCGGCGCCGCGCAGGGCCAGATATTTGCCATCTTTATGCTGCGGGAATTCATCGCGGATATACCGCAAGACCTGTATGAAGCAGCCGAAATTGACGGGGCCAGCCACTTTGCCCAGCTACGCACCGTGGTGCTACCGCTTTCCGCGCCCATCCTTGGCACCGTCGGGGTTATGCATTTCATGGTGGCCTGGAACGATTTTGTCTTGCCCTTGATCATCATGCGCGATCATGCACGGTTGCCGGTCATGGTTCAGTTAATTCGCATGGTGGGAGAGTACATCAAACTATGGGGTCCGCTCATGGCCGGTTACGCCCTCGCCGCCATTCCCGTTATTCTGCTGTTTATGTTCACGATGAAACTGTTTGTGCGCGGCATGACCGAAGGCGCAGTGAAAGGCTAAAGGTATGGCTCAGGTACTTTTGCAGAACGTCTACAAAATCTATCCCGGCGGGGTCACCGCGGTACACGACGCCAACCTGACCATCGAAGACCGTGAATTCGTGGTGTTGGTCGGCCCGTCCGGATGCGGCAAATCAACCACGTTGCGCATGATCGCCGGACTGGAGGAAATTTCCAAGGGATCTATTTACATCGACGGGCGACTCATCAACGACGTACCTCCCAAAGACCGCGATATCGCCATGGTGTTCCAGAATTACGCGCTCTATCCGCACATGACGGTGGCGCAAAATATGGCGTTCGGGCTGAAGCTGCGCAGCTATCCTTCCGGCGAAATCGACAAACGGGTTAATGAGGCCGCGGAAATACTTGATATCAAGCACCTCCTCGACCGCAAGCCCAAGGCGCTATCCGGCGGTCAGCGCCAGCGCGTAGCAGTTGGTCGGGCAATCGTCCGGAAACCCAAGGCCTTTCTATTCGACGAACCCTTGTCGAATCTCGACGCCAAGATGCGCGTGCAAATGCGCATGGAAATCATCAAACTGCACCGGCGGCTGGACTCGACGATGATTTATGTGACGCACGATCAAGTGGAAGCCATGACCATGGGTGACCGTATCGTGGTCATGAAAGACGGCTTTATCCAGCAGGTCGCGGCGCCGCTCGACTTGTACCATCGACCGGCCACCCAGTTTGTCGCGGGCTTCATGGGCTCGCCGCCCATGAATTTTTTTCGCGGTCGCCTCGAGTCCTCCACCGGCGGCCCCTGTCTTACGAATGGTATTTTTTCTCTCCTGCTCGACGAGCGGAACGCCCGGGAGATGGCCGCGCATGCCGGCCAGGAAATCATACTCGGCATCCGGCCCGAGGCAATTGCCGGTGCGAACGTCCGGTCAGCCGAGCATGAAGCGTGCCGCGTGGAGGCGCGGGTGGAGGTGATTGAACCGATGGGAGCGGAAACCTATATTCATGCCTCCGCCGGGCCACATTCCTTCGTTGTGCGCATCAATGAAGGCAATATACCCGGCGTCAACCAAACCGCATGCTTCGTCTTTGACATGCAAAAAGCCCGCTTCTTCGACGTGACAACCGGCCACGCCTTGCCTACCGTTAGCATGGGATGATACACAAATCCGGCCAATAGCTGAAGCCGTCGCACCGATGGATGACTCGCCGGGTTGCTACTGCGCCTCATGAAAAAAGATCATCGAGTTCCCTTGCGTAAAATAGCCGAAAAGGCCGGGGTCACCCGCATGGCGGTGTCGCTGGCCTTGCGCGGACGTCCAGGGGTGTCCCCAAAAACCCGTCAGCATATTCTATCCATCGCAAAAACGCTCGGGTACACTCCGGATCCGGAGATTGCCAAACTACTTTCACGAATCCGGAGCCGCGTGCCGCCGGAATCGCGCTCTTGCCTCGCCTTGCTCACGTCCGGGTCAACACCCCAGGAGTGGAAAAGGTATGTGACCGAACGAAAATATGTTGAAGGGTCAATCGAGCGCGCCCGGCAATATGGCTACCGGGTCGAAGAATTCTGGATCAACGAACCCGGACTAACACCTTCCCGCCTCAGCAATATTCTTTGGAACCGGGGCATCGAGGGTGTCATTATTGCTCCATTGCAGGGACGGCTTTCGCGCCACCACGGACGGTCCATCGAGCTGGATTTCAGTATGTTTTCGCTGGTCGAGATCAGCGAGACGGTGGCATGGCCCGATCTGGACCGGGCCATGCATGACCAGTATACATCGACGCTGAAATGCCTTGAGGAGTTGCATAAATTAAATTACCGGCGGATCGGGTTGGTGTTGGACGAAGCGCTTGATGTACGCGTGAACGGGAGGTGGACCGCCGCCTTTCTCCGGCACCGGAGCCTGGAAGGCGGAAAAAACTATCCGCCTCCTCTCATATTGGCCGCCCCGGATCACGCGACTTTTCGCCGATGGTTGAAACGTCACCGTCCCGATGTGATCATCAGTCTGGATCATTTCGCGGATGCCATGATCAAGGCATCGGGACTGAAAATTCCCCGCGACATCGGCTATGTGTCTCTGGACTTGGAGGGGGACAGCTTAAGGCAGCCCGACCTGAGCGGAATCGATCAGAATTCCCGCCTGGTCGGCGCCGCCGCCGTGGACTTACTGGTCGGTTCCATCCATCGCGGACATGTGGGCATTCCGGATCATCCGGTGCGGATCGAGGTCGAGGGCACATGGTTGCTGGGCAAGACCGTTTGCCGCCAACCGGGTTAGATTTACGTATATTCCGGGCCGAATGCCAGTTACGATTACGGAAGTCATTATACAGACAAGGAGATGATTATGAGACTCATGATGTATGCGTGGGCGTTATTTGGAACCTTGAGCAGCCTTGCGGCCAGTTTCAGCGAATCCATACACCTCGGCGATGAACACCGCGGCCATGCCTCTCCGGAGATGGCGATTCAAGCCTTTGATGACGGCTTCAACCTGGCCGCCAATGACACCGAACGGGGTATCGCGCTTAGCAAAAAAGCCGAGGTGTATGCCTATGATCTTAAGAATTATGACCTGGCGCGAACGGTGGCCGAAGAAAGTTTGGCCCTCAAGGAGGCCGGACCGGTTGCTCATGTAACAGCCTACCAGGTCCTGGCCGAAATCCGGATCAAAAAGGATAATGATCATCGCGCCGCCCTCTCCCTGCTGGAGAAGGCAGTAAAGCTGGAAGGTGTTGAGTGGGCCCACCCAACACTTTATATGATGCTGGGCGATTGCCATCGCGCCACCGGCGACTTTTACAAGGCGCTCAAGTCCTATGAAAAGATTACCGGTATGCCCAATACATCGGACGCGCTCCTGGGAACCGCGCACCTAAACCTGGGTATCACCTATCAGTATAACTTGAACAATCCCAGTGAAGCACGAAAAGCCTACGACAAGGCAATCGACCATCGAAGTTCGCTCGAGAGCGAGGTTAAAAGTCACCTGTCCCGCTTGCCTTGACCGCGCAATCGAACCAAGCGCCATGTCCATACACACTTGTTTTTTAGCGATTGCACCGCTGGTGTTACTCATGACATCGTGCGCACCCGCGCCGATCATGCCGGGTGATAACCACCCCGGCGTAAAAATTCCGCTCCCCATGAAAACAACATCCGGTTCACCGCCGGCAATGCCGCCGCCGGTCGCGCCCCTCCTCGCGGTGGATGGTAAACTGCTGTTGATGCATTACATGCCCTGGTACAAGACGCCGGAAAAACGAGGCACGTGGGGAAGCCACTGGACTGGTCATCAGCAACAACACAATCCGGATGTGGTGAAAGAAAACGGGCTTCCCGATATCTGGTCTAAATACCATCCACTCAAAGGACTTTACGACTCTACCGACCCCGCGGTCGTAGAATGCCAGCTTCTTGAAATGAAACTTGCCGGCGTTCATGGCGTCATCGCCGATTGGTATGGCATCGACGACACCGCTGACTACCCGGAAATCCATGCCGCCACAAAAGTGTTGTTCGACGCCTGCGCCCGCCTGGGCATGCAATTTGCCGTTTGCTATGAGGACCGGACAATCCAACTCATGGTTGACTGGAAAAAAATAACTCCGGAACAAACAACCAATCATCTTGCCGACACGTTCCGCTGGTTGCAGGACCACTGGTTCCGCGCCAATCATTATGTCCGTATCGATAAACGCCCGCTCTTCCTCAATTTCGGCCCGATTTATATGCGGGACGCATCTGCCTGGAACGCCGCCATGAATGAGCTGGATCCTGCGCCAGCTTTTTTTGCCCTCCACCATCTCTGGCGGACGACCGGCGCCGATGGCGGATTCACTTGGGTGCACTATGATCCATGGCAAGGCACACCGGATACCCGGCAGATTAAGACACGTATCCGCGAGGTGTTTGATTACTGTTCAAAAAATCCCACGGAAGTGATTGTGTCCGCCTGTCCTAATTTTGATGATGTGTACGAGCAGAAGCATCCTGTACTGCCCCACCGGCAAGGATCCACCTTGCGGGAAATGCTGGATGTTTCCATGGCAGGTCCCTGGACGATGCTGCAACTGGTGACATGGAATGACTACGGAGAAGGTACCATGTTCGAGCCTACCCACGAATTCGGTTACATGTTTCTGGAAATTCTCCAGGAATACCGCGCCAAGGAGCCGAACAGCGGCTTTCGCCGCATGCGGGAAGATCTTCGATTGCCCTCCCGCCTGCTTGCTTTGAGAAATAGCAACCGAGTGGATGCGGATCTTCTCAATCATATGGCCTTCCTGATCGCGGCAGGCGACATCGGGACGGCCCGCGACTTGGTGGAACGAGCCGAATCGACGGTTGACGCATCATCGCCGTAAAGGCTCTCCGCGGAAAAAAACGAATGGCCGTAAACAATCTTCTCTCCCATGGCTTCCACGCGTTGATCATTGCGATGGCATTACCATGTGCGACCTCCTGCGAGGACATCCAGCGCAAGGATGCAAGTTTGAATGTCACGCCCGCACTTCCCGGTCGCGTGCTTACCTGGCAGCACACCGGTCACGATATAGCATCAAGCGGTCAAGTGCCCGAATCAAAAGTACGCCGCTCGAACCGCTATGCCGTGCGCGTGGCGCCGGTGAAGGATGGGCCAGGCGCCGCGGCGGATTCATTTGTTTACATGTCGGTTCCACGCGGTGGACGGCAAACTGGCGGCGACGCACGTCCGGATGGGGCGGAATTCGCTTTTGCGTCCGGCTTGACGATGAGCTGGTCGACGTTCTTGTACGGCGAAACGGTCTGGCTCGCCATTGAACGAATCGACGGAAACCCGGTCGGCCCGATCGAAAATGTGGTAATCCGGCCGACGAACCTTGACTTGGAGAAGAGAAAAAAAGATGACCGCACGATGCTCATTCGCCTGCCTTTTCGCCCGGAAGGCTACCGGTTCTCGGTCGAATTCAAGGACGACTACGTCACCAGCTATAACGATGGAAGCGGGACGGCCGGGAAACTTACCCTCGACCCATCCGGCAAAGCCATTCATGCCGAACCCCGCCATGCCTTGCTTATTTTTGCCGAATCATTTCCTTCCGGGCCGGCTGCCACGCCCACGAGCAATGACGGGGTGATTCATTATCCCGCCCCCGGTCCGGTATCCAACCTCCACGAGATTCAAGCCGATATAATCCACTTCCGGCCAGGCGTTTACTGGATGCCACGCAATTATCATGCACGATTGCGCGACTCCGTCGGCCGGGTGCATCTGGATCCCGGCGCTTATGTCAAAGGCGCCTTCGAGTTTGGCGGTATGCTGGATGCGTATCGCGTCACGGGACACGGGATCTTATCGGGTGAATTATATGATTATGAGCCGGATCGCCGCAGCGAAAACGGACACCAACCGTACAACCGTCGCGACGATACGTTCAGCGATTGCCACGGCACCTGTCTTCGTTTGCTCCAGTTTTATTCGTTACCCCGGCCGCAAGCATTGCTTGTACACGGTATCACCCTGGCCAATCCGCCCTACCATGCCGTGACCATCTTTGGCGACGAGGCCACCATGCAAACCGACTTCCGGCATTACAAGCAAATCGGCGGATGGTACTGGCAAACGGACGGCGTGGAACTGTTTTCCGGCGGATCCCTCGAGAACAGCTTTCTTCATTGCAACGACGATGTCATCAAGCTCTATCACTCCGGCGTTTCGGTGAGCAATGTGATTGTCTGGAAATGCGAAAACGGACCGGTTTTTCAGTGGGGCTGGATACCACGGTCCATCCGGCATGTCCGCGTACGCGATGTCGACATCATTCATAACCGGATGTTCTGGCGGGATGTAAAACATAACGCCGGACTTTTCAATTCCGCCCGACACTGGTCGGGCGATGAGCATACCGCTAATCCCGATTATTGGATCGAAGACATGGTTTTTGAAAACATACGCTCCGAGGGAATGAACCTGGCGGCCATGCGCTTTTATTTGCTGTCAAACTGGCGCGATATAGAAATCCGCAATCTGTGGATTGAATCGTGGAACGAGTTGGCGCCCCACGAGCAGGCGAGTAAATTTCAACCCGTGCAGGATGCCAGACGCACCCGGCAGACGATATGCGACCGCAATATGGGTTTGCAATTGATCAACTACCGCGTCGGCAATCAACAGGTTACCCGACAGGCCGGCAATTGGTCTTCTCATCAGGCGGGTCGATTGGATTTTGACGCCGCCTTGTGGGATGCATGGGATGCCCGGTGATGGATTAAGCGCGGCTGGATGCTGCATTCAGCTTCTTTGAGGATGGCCGCCGACTTCACCCTTCGCGGAGGTTGAAGCAACAACGACGGCATGAGGCCGAACATTCCGGCGATCGCCAGGCGACCACCGGAATTGAGCGCGTCCACCATAATGCCGGTGACTTTTCCGCGCATTATCATGCCGCGGAACGCATCGAGATTCGCATCGCTGCCGGCGAGCGGTAACGAAAGGATCTTGTGCAAATTAGCCGGGGAATAAATCTCTGCTTGAATGACCACGATCAAATCGAGGGTTAGCAAGAACGGCATCGTTATGGCGAGCAGACCAAAAGCAACCACACGTCGTCGCCATGACAGCGGAGGTATCGACCAGGCCGGGAGGGCGACTACCATCATCGCCAGAAGATCTCCACCCCGTTTAGTCCACTCGCCCCGGACCGGCTGAATAACCATGCCATCTTGCATGGCGAGTGGGAAAGAAATCAACGACTGGATTTTCAATACCCCCTGATCATCTATCTTGACCCCGCATGAATCGGCGCCGTGAGTAAACAATTCCGCGAGACCACGAGCCGGCCACAGGCCTGCTCGCAACACCCCACCCGGCATAAACGACACGAGCGCAGCCGCCAATATAAAGACAAAAAAAGCGCGCACAATCATATGGGCGGATCCTGAGTCCGGGGCTTTAACCAGTGATGAACAAACAGCAGACAAACCATCACCATGCCGCCCTGCCATAGTGTATCATGAACAAAATCAAACCACCCCGGCCGGCGAATAACCACATAAAACATCGAAACAATGCGGATATAATTTAATACAAAGACGATCAACGATCCCCATGCCACGGCGCCAACCCTTTTGTTTACGCTCATCGGATAGGTGAGAAAGGCGGTGACCATGAGAAGCCAAGTTTCAATTCCATCGCACCCGCGCGCGATATCCATTCGGACGGTCTCGGTGAAGATGATCGAACCCTCCGACCTCACCTTGTCGCCGGCCAGTGTCAAATCAAGAAGGATGGCCGCGGGTTTTACCTGTAAGGCGTGGACCAGCAAGCTGCTGGTGCGGGAATAGCTGACATTATAGAGAACCACCGAGGCCAGATATAACACCAACCACAGGCCCACCCAACGTATGACCGGTAAGCGTACCGATGTGCGTGTTCGCTTTGGCTCAACTGGTGGTTGCATTCGACCGCAGTAAACGCCACGCGCCTGACCAGGCGATCAGCAAAAAAAAGAGTATCATCATCCACTCGCCCAGTGTCGGAATGGTGTATTGGGCTACCGGAGCCTCGGATCCGGCCGGAATAAAATCATAATCAAACGCACCTTTGCTGTTTAGTCCCGGCAAAACGAAGACCGAGGAATTTCCATATGTCGAGTTCACTGTCGGAACCGCATCCGACCAGTAACGGATGTAAACCGGCATGCCGGCGTAGGCCTCGCTGTAGGACATCTGCTCGACCAGTTTGCCCAGCGTCGCTCCTCCACTTCCGACATAGGTGGGATTGTTGACGGCAGGAATAATAAAGTCATCCCCTCCGGGAGACCCGGCAGAATTGAATGAAGCAAGATCGATCGTGCCATTGGTGCTGACGGCGATCAACTGCACCAGTCCGTTCGTAATCAAGGTCGATGCATCAGAGCTGGTCAGCGAAACGGTGTTTGAAATGGTTGTAGAAACGACCGCCTCGATGCTCATGGCGCTCAAGTACCCGAAGTCACCGGCCGTCCTCGCCACGCTGACGGTGATAACACCCGATACCGGGGCCAGGGCAGCCAGCGTACCAACGCGATTGTTATTCCAATTAGCACCGCCGCTTCCAATACCCGTTCCCGAATTCGTTAACGTCACACTGCTCGTGCCAGAGGCGTAACGCGTCACACGCGTCTGGGTGGATACCCGCCCACCGTACACGGTGATATTGTATCGCTTCCCGCTATCCAGACCGGTGATCCAGACCGTACCGGTTGAAGAAAGGGGATTTGTATCCAAATACATGGCATCGATGACCACATTGGTAAAAGCAAACAGTCCGCCGTAGAGATCGGAAGACGGCAGCAAACCTTCACTGTAAAAAACGCCGTCAGGATTCGTCCCGACAAAACCCGAAACCGACACCCTCACACTTGTGACTTGCCCCGCAGCATTGGTCATCACCTTATTGCTCTCGCTTCCCGACGTGATGTGGCTCCAGCGATTTCCATTTGCATCGACACCTTGCAACCGATTTACATTCCCGAAGTCAATGAGGACACGCGTCTCTGCTACTGTCGGATTGCTGCGCGTTAACTTTAACGCATTCACATACCCGAATCCACCCGAGACGCCGGCCACATCCAACCGGATCTGTCCCGACGCATCAGATGTCAGCCCGAAAAATTCGGCAAGGTTTTTGTCGTTGCCCGAATAGAGTCCGTTATTAGCCACCCCGGTGCCGGAGGTGATAATGTTGGTGGACCGAGAGCCTACGCGATAATTTACCACGCGGGTATCGGCAATGGCTCGGGAGGCGAATACTTGCAGATGATATGTCCGGTTTGTGTCCAAACCCGTAAAGGTGACGGTTCCGGTTACGCCATTTCCGCTGGTATAATAAAAGTCCTCGGTGGCTGTTTCCACGGCCAGATCCCCAATCAGGTTGCGACTAGGGCCGTTCGTGCCGAACAAACCACCGGATAGGCGACCATTGGCCTGCCAGTTAGTGCTTAAAGTGACACCGATCGTGGTGATATCGCTGTCCATCGTCACGAGATTGCCGAGTGATTGATCAACCGGCGTCGACTGGCTGTCCGATGAAATATTATTCCAGTAATTTCCTTCATTATCCGGACTGACCGTCCTGCTCCCGTTGGTACTGTCATTCCGACCGAAATCGATTAATATATTCGGTTCTCGGTTGGGTCGTCTGGTGACAATACGCATAACGTTAATGTATGCAAATTGACCGGAAGCAACCTGAACCTGCACTACCAATGTCCCGTCGGCGCCAGGCGATAACCCGGCCAGGGTGGCAACGTTTTTGTCATTGCCGTCATACGCCCCATCGCTGCCGATATCCGTTCCAGAAGTTTGGTGATTTGTTGAAACTCCGCCCGAACTGAAGGTGGTAATGCGCGTGCTTGTAATGGATCGCGAGCCAAAAAATGAAACGTTGTATATTTTCGACGTATCAAGGCCGGATATAGTCACGGAACCGGTGGCGGAAATTTGGTTGTCCAAAAAATAGAAATCCTCGGTGGCCGTGGGTATCGCCAGATCACCAAGCAATCCGCTGTCGGGATTAAGTAAACCGCCGGTCAAAATGCCATTGGCCTGCCAAGGCCCATGCATCGTGAGGCTGACTATAGAAGACTGGTTTGTTGCTCCGACAAGATTGTTCAGGCTCATCATGACGTTTGTTTGAGCGAATGACGCCATGTTGTTCCAGTAATTGCCGTTCACATCCGGACTGGTGGTTTGTCGGCCATCGTTGGTATTGCTTCGACCAAAATCAATCAGGAAGGTCTGCGCAGCGGCCGGATCGATCATCCACGTGTAAACAACTATGATTGCCGACATACTTCGGGCAAACCCCCGATGCCTTCGCTGCGCATACCGCGTGCTCATCACGGCCCGACTCCAGCGGATGGTGCACGCGGGGAGGGTGTGGGCCGGACCACCCGGAAGTTGTTGAACAATATAGCCTCCTCCGGCGCTTTTCCGGCCTGGTATGTATACAATTGCATACTGCTCACTCTTCCGGCAAAAGTGCCATTCATCGTTCCACTGATACCTCCCGTCCGGGTTATTGTCCATGTTCCGCCTGCATACGAGGTTTGCTCCAGAACAATCCGGAAAATTGTATCTGCGTGATAAGAACGACCAGCGCTGCCTCCCCCCGACGATACCCCGTGAATGATGTAATCGTCATTCGCCGCTTCGAAATTAAACAGGACCGTGTCATCATCCTCGCCACGAATGCGAAGGCCTTTGTAACCCGCCCTAAAATTGATGTCCATGTCTATGGAGAAGCTGTCGCCGGGTTGTAAATCGTCAACCAAAAAACGGTAAACATCAATAAACGCTCCCGCCTCGTGTGCATCGCTCAACCGAAACGAGCGACCGCCGGTGTCGATGTACGACGAACCTCCGTTGGAAGATGCCGAAGCTGTCGAGGCGCTTCCGACCGCCGCATCGCCAAACATCCATCCGCCAAAACCCTCGCCGCCATTGTCCCCCGATGACCATCCATCATGATATGCTGAATCGGATGCGTCGTCGTACGCAATCATGGCGCCCTGCGACGACATGGCAAGGGTGGTCGCGATAGTAAAGAGGTAAATCCTATAGTCTGATGTCATATTCCACCGCCTGTTATTCGCTAAACAGCTGATACCGTGCCCCATAGTGCAGATAAAGGTACACAGATAGCATGCTGCGTGTCCGCCATGTTTTATTTACGTAAATCCGCTTTGTTTACGTATAGCAGTTTGTTCATTTTTTGTGTCAACGGGAAGGGAAAGCGCGGGTTAGTATCTCAACAGGCCGGTTGGTACATAAATCCGAGCCAGGAGTTGTTTATGTTACGAAGACTTGGGTTCGGGACCATCAGTCATGCAAAAAGGTGGCTCTTCATCGTGCAGGCCATTTGGTTGGGCTTACCTGTTTACGCCGCCATTCAAGTTACGCCGAATGGTTTTCTTTTCACGGGCACGACGCATCACGTGCTTATAAATGCAACCAACGGATCCATACGCTTCTTTAATCCGTCAAGCGGCCAGACGCTGGCCGAGAGTGGCGAGGCAGGTCTTTGGTTTGCCTCGGCGGCCACCAATACGAGCCACGGAAAAACCGGAGACATTAACGCAATCTCCTTTCATTCATCCTCTTCCTCGAACCGATTTTCCTGGTCCCTGCCATCTCCAAGCAACACGCTTTCACTCACATACAGCAATCATGCGATCACCGTGGTCGTGTTTGTTTCCGAACGAACCAATGGCATCGAGATGGCCGCAACAGTTCATCCGCGTCTGACCAATTTGTTATCCATCGCGCTTCCCGCTCCCCTCACCTTCAATCCGGTTCAACTCTCCCGCTTTATCGCCCCATCCCATACGAGCGACGGCGTGGGGATGGCTTACAACTCAACTTATTTTGTGGCGCAAGACGAGGATGATCCAGCCAGCTGGAAGCAGGACACGGTGGGACCATCTCCGTACGTTGATTTATATGGTGGTAACTTGACATTCGGAGCGTATGCGGCGACCAACATCTCATTCACCATCGATGGTACAAGCTGGCTGGGCGCTGCCGTCACAAACAAGTGGTCGCTAGCGACGGCGATTGTTCATCGTCCACCAGCGGCCGGGCAGTCCGACATCATTTTGGTCGACTCGCCCGCCGGCGCCTATTTTTCCGGCAGCAAGCTGGGCGGGGGCGCCGGCGCCGGCTACTTGATGCGCATTGGGGGGGCCGTGGATCGCAGCCGCACCGAACTGTCGCTCGATCTCGTGGCGGGTGCATTGGAGTATCTCTCCGCCACGGCGGGCGGGCGGACCAACGTGGCGCTACTCTCCATGGTGCGGGGTCCGGTGATCGGTTTCAACTGGCCCTCCTCGGTGCGTATTGATGAGTGGCGCAACCGCATCCTCCATTCATCCGTTTTGGCGTCGCGTGGCATCCGTTTCGTGGAGCTCGCCAACATACCGGACATGTATTCCGCAATGACCGCGTCAAATTATCTGGCTATCGTGAACCCTTACGGAGAGCTCGTTCCCGCTAGTTTAAGCGGTGGTGTGCCCGCCACGGTAACCAATATCGGAAATTATGTCCGCGCCGGAGGCCACTGGTTCGAAACCGGGGGACATCCATTTTATCAATCTCTCCAACCGGAGCTATACTACACCAACAACCTGTATTACCCGCCGGTTTTTGCCGATTTCTTTCAACTGGAAACGACCGCCGGAAACCTTGCACTGTATGGAGTGCAGCCCGACAGTCCGACCAGTCCCGCCTGGTCGGGCGCCACCAACATCCCGGCGATTTTTGTTCCGGGGCAATTGATTTGGGGCGGCGATAGCCATGGAGGATGGATGCAACGGTCATTTCACATGTTTGTGAGCGCCGGTCAACTCTGGCAATCACCGAATGTCCGGATGGTGTTCGGACAATCCGCGACCGATGCCCTTGCCGGTTACGCCTTAGCGAACAATTTCGAACGCACGCTGGAAGACAAGATGCCGCTGGAGATGCAATCCACCTTCAAACAGTCCGTTCTCATTCATCTGCGGGGATCGGCCGCCTCGATTACCGGGCGCCTGCCGCTGATTCCCGCTCCCGCCCTGATTCACTTCGAAGAATATCTCAAAGGCGGATTTGACAAGGAATATCCGGACCATCTCCCTCCCAACCCGGAGTTCGGCACCGTCGCGGCATTCACGAATTTCATCGAGCAAGCCCGTCAAGCTGGTCACTTGACCATGCCCTATACCAATCCAACCTTCTGGGGAGTCGATCCGAAAGGCCCCACTTTTCTCGCCACCAATGACGCGCCCCTGCTGGTTAATCTGGATGGTTCGCTGAATTATGAAGAGTATTTCGGCCACGGCGGCATGACCGTCACGCCGTGGCACCCCGCCGTCCAGGCTGCCAATCGCCATACACGGAATCAATTTACGACGAACTATCCGGTCGATATGCTTTTTCACGATCAGCTCGGTGCACGAACATGGCAATATGACCTCAATCCCGTTTCGCCCACACCATATGCCTACCTGGATGGACTTATCCAGATCGCTGCCGAGGATGGCGCCGCCAAGCCGATAGCGACGGAGAATGGTTACGACCGTCTGATCAATTACGAATCACAATTCTGCGGTCTTGCCTGGGGTCTTGCTCCCACCCCGAACGCTCCCGTCTGGCGACGATTCCTGCGCGAACGTTATGCGCCTTCAACATGGAGCATTTTCCCGCTCGCCCAGTTCATCGCCCATGACAAGGTCGCTTTTACCTTCAACAATCTGGAGGGTGCAATTCATAATCATGAAGTCATGGCTTGGACCCTCGGCCTGGGCTACAATATGACCTATGTCACAGAGGCCGATGCGCTGGCCACGAACAACGCCAGTCAAGCTTGGCTGGCATGGCTCAGCCGGATGCAAAAATCCGTGGCATCCCGCTACACCGGTCGCGGCGTAACCAGCTTCATGCACACGTGGGGTACTAACAGTATAAACCCCGCCAACGGAACGATTGCGGCAACCTATGGTCCTGTCAGCATCATCGCGAATTTAAGCGCAGATCCTTGCACGACCAACGGGTGGCATCTTCCGGGCTATGGCTATGTGGCCTCGGCCAACGGCCTTGTGGCGGGCCATCTGATCCCGTCCGGCCAAACCAATGCCACGGCCTTTATTGCCGAAACCAACGGGCCGTCCTCGGTTCGCTTCTGGATCCATGGCGCCGGCGGATCAATCGCACACATCGTCCTTCCAGCCGGCTACACTGGCAACACCACGGTTCAACTGGAAACCAACAACGCGATTCCGGCGGAAACATCCGGCAATGTCCTTCCGATAATGTTGCCCGCCTCCACCAACATGGCGCTTTGGTCCGGCACGGCTTCCTTCCACCTCTCAACACCAGTTCTGATCGACTTTGGCCGTCATGACACCAACAATGGGATGGCCACCGTCAGTCCCGACATCCAAGGTCACTACTGGAACAACCTCTCACCTCCCGCCAACGGATCGAGTGTTGTCGCGACGGGAACCAAGTTGGCCAGTATGGTCAACATAACCAACGGAACGACCTCGCTGGGAATCGAAACATTGACCGGGGGGTGGAATGCCAATGGCCTGTTAAACGGCGGACTTTTTCAACCATACGGACCGCAGTCCAACCTGCTTGGAAAATTCGCCATCGAGTCGGCTACCATGGATTATTTTTTTACCTCCACCAACGATGCCTTTAAAATTACCGGAATGAATACCGGCTCCCTTTACAACTTTGTCTTCTTCGGTTCACGTTCGGATGCCGTCGAAAGGGTGACATCCTATGCCATCGGTTCACTCTCGACTAATTTACGCGTATCCGGATCGATCAGCGCCTCCAGTCCAGCCGGCACCAATCGCAACGACGGATCCGTGGCCACACTTTCGGCCATCGCACCCGGTCCCGCCGGTGACATCACCGTGAGAGTCAGCAAAGTAAGCGGCTCCTTCGCTCATATCAACCTCATGCAGATCGAAGAGATTCCGACCTCTCCCACGCATACCCCGGCGCCCGGTATTCATTTATCGCCCTCGTCGTTGTCGTTTGTGGTCACCAACCGTGGACCAAATCCACCCGCGCAATCGTTCGCGATTTCCAACACCGGGATGGCTACGCTCCACTTCACCATGACAACGAACGCCACGTGGCTTGGTCTCGCTCCGGCTTCCGGATCAATTGCCGCCGGCGCCGGACAAATGATCAGCGTAAGCGTTAACAACAACGGTCTGTCGCCCGGCATCTCCAACGCAATTGTTACGGTGGCCGATCCGTTGGCTACCAACAACCCGCAGACCTTGATCGTGAGCCTGACCGTGACCAATCCACCCGCGACTGGCATGGTCACCCAGTCCGTGTACCTGGTTGACTTTGGTCGCCATGATGGAGGAAATAACGGACTTCCCACCTCCAGTCCGGACCCAAATGGCAATTATTGGAATAATCTTGGCGGTAGCTCGCAGAGTGTGGCGGCGGGACTGGCAATTTCCAACCTGATTACAACCACCAACAGCGCAAGTGACATCGTAATCACCATCACCAGCGCCGGATGGAGCTGCAACGGCATTCTGAATGGAGGACTAATTGCCCCATCACCCGCCCTGCTTGGCATATTAGCCGTCACCAATGCCACCATGGATTACTTTTTCACCACGGGTAGCGACACGTTTACGCTGGCGGGACTTAATCCTTCCCACACTTATAATCTCGAATTTTTTGCATCGCGCGCCACCAACCAAACACGCGTGACCACTTATTCATCCGGAACGAATGCCGTGATGCTGGCCTCGTCCGGCGCAGGTATTGGGGCTGGCGGTGTAAACTACAACAATAATACCACCGCGGTTCTGCGTGCCATTTCCCCGGATGGATCGGGACGGATTTCCGTTACCGTCAGCGCCACGACAGGCGGCTTCGGTTATGTGGGAATTCTCAAGATCGAAGAAATCGGCTCTCCCGCATCCACCAATCCGGCACCGGTTATTTCCATCGCTCCGTTAAATCTTGGCTTTTCAAGTCGTCACGGCAGTGAATCCAATCCACCGCCCCAATCATTCAGCATCACGAACCGCGGTACAGCGCCGCTTGATTTTACCATCTCCACCAATGCCACCTGGCTGACATGTTCCCCGGTTTCCGGGGTACTGGCAACCGGCGCCGGGCAACAAATAACGGTACATGTCAACCATGACGGGTTGCGCCCCGGCGTTTCGAATGCTGTCATCACCATTGCCGATCCGGACGCGATCAATAGCCCGAGAACGGTGCATGTGGGTTTAACCATCCAAAGCACCAATCCGGTGCTTGCCATCTTCGGATCTTCGGTGGCGAAAGGATTCGCGAGCAGCGGCTTTACCAGTGGCGTGTTGACCAACGGATCGTGGACCAACGGTTACACATACTTTATCACCCGCCACCTCGCGGAGAATTACGGTTATTATGTCACCAATGCATCCACTCCGGGCGACAACACAGCCACCGCGATTGCTCGATTTCCAACGTATATAGCGCCCATCACACCCGCGTATGTGCTGCTGGGTTACTCGCTTGGTAATGAGGGCTTCTCTGGAACCACCGGCGCCACATCGTCCAACATTGTACAAAACTTCAAGGCCAATTTAATGACCCTGGTATCCATGTGTCGTTCCAACGGTTTTTATCCGGTAATTGGGTCCGTCTATCCACGGGGCGACTATACTTCGGGCAATTATGCTTTGCTTAAACAAACTCACCTGGAAATCAACACATGGAATGTACCGAGCTTGAACCTCCTCACCCCGATTGATGATGGCGCGGGAAGATGGGTCAGCGGTTACTGGCAGGATGGTAATCATCCGAACGATGCTGGATATTACGAATTTTACCTCTCGCTCGTTCCCACGCTCTTCGCCGCAATCGATGCCGGCAAAACCAACAGCCCGGCACTTGGGTCTGCCACCAATTTTGCCAGGATGACTTATGATCCGACCAACAACGCACCGCTGGTTTTCATGCCCGGGTATCCCATGCGGTCTTTCACCACTTCTTTCCGCTTACTCACCCGGCGTACAGGCACCGTGGCGACCGTCCAGTCTTCCGGGACGTACGCCACGCTGGAGGTGCGATCGAACACTCTCGTCTATATCTCCCGCGACGGGGCCGAGACCGTGATGCCGACCAATTTGACCGGTGGCGCATGGCACGATGTTGCCTTGTCGCACCGGTATGCGATGTCGAATACGGTCGTTTATCTAAATGGCACCCTCATGGCCACAATCCCGGAGCAGTTGGCCCCCGATCAATTTGTGCTCGGCGGTCCCGGGGCATCCGGGCGCGCGTCCGCGCCGGAAATCCTGTTCCTCGATACGTGGTGTGTTTACCGGGCCGGATGGACGCTGGAAGAGGCATCCGCCCAGCGCAATGGACTCCTTCAGCAATCCAGCATGGAAATCGGCGCCATGTTCGACGAAGCTTCATTCACAGGCGGAAGCGCCATCGCTAACCAGGCCCAAAGTCTATCCCAGGCGATCGTCAGCGGATCAAACATGATTGCCGTAACGGTAGAAGACACCCTTCTGGTTCCCTCCGATTGGGAACAGCAGTATTTCGGAGGCGACACCAATTATTTGATCACAGAGTCATCAGACTATGACGCCGACGGGTTAAAGGATTGGCAGGAATATGTGGCCGGAACCGTTCCCACGAATCCCGCCAGCAAGTTTGAAGTGGCCTCGCCGGCAAACACGAGCGGCACGAACGCGGTATATAAACTCAGATGGACCAGCATCAGTAACCGTAACTACTCGGTTTACAGGTCGCTTTCTCTTGTACACGGATTTACCTCGCTGACCAACGGAATGCCTTCAACGCCACCGGAAAATATATTCATCGACCTTGATGAAACAAATCATGCAACACGATATTACCGGATCGGCGTTGCGCTTGAGCCCTGAATAACCACTTAAGCCGGCGCTGACAGATGGATCATCCGCTTGATCGCGATCCCGTCTATTATTCGTGCCGACCGTACATGACCAACAACGGCATAACGTAGCGAAAGCGGTTCCATGTCTGCCATATGACCGGGAGCAAGCCCGACCCGAGAAATACCCACCCTTTATGATTGCGAGGTGATCCGGCGGACAAACGATATTAAAAGAGGATGAGAGCGATACTCCACCGCCCCATGATCCGCCTGCTTTAGTTCGCAAAGATTGATATCTTTATGACCGGCGGACTGCATCAGCTTCAAGAACAAGGCGTTCTCTTCCCACCGTCCGGGCAATTCCAGGTCACGATCTCCCGTAGTCAATAAAACCGGTGGCGCATCCGCCCGCACATAATGCAGCGGCGCCCATTCATCAATGATCGCCCTATACTCCGGAAGTCCACGCTCTGCGCGGATGGTAAAGTGCGTCATCATTTGTCCGGTTATGCTGATCAGTCCGGAAATTTTATTTGCATTGATGTCGTACCGCCCCAACCAGCGTGGATCCATAACAATCAGGGCGGCCAGAAACGCACCAGCGGATGCGCCGGCAACAAAAATCTGCTGCGCATCTCCACCATAGTCCGCACAATGCCTGAATGTCCACGCCACCGAGGCAGCCGCGTCCTCTATATATGCCGGCACGTTCACGACTGGAGACAGACGATAATCAGGCGCAACGACTACCATGTCCTGTCGCATCAGGGCCGGAGGCAAATACCGGTTGCCCGCGGTCATACCTCCTCCGTAAAACCATACAACCACCGGCCAGCGGACGGAGGAGTCCTCCGGGCCGTAAATGTCCAATCGACATCGTTCCCTTGCGTATTCATCCAATTCACCTGAACGGTAAGCAATCCCCTTCCACGATTTACAATTCATCACCATCCTCGCCTGTTATCAGCATCTTCCAAGTATAGTCACGGCGTGCTGCGCTGTAAGCTTTACCTCTAGTTTCCGGATGATACAACTCGGACTGCCCGGCTGAGGTTCCCATGGGCCGCGTTTGGTCCCGATTACGATGATTCCGGAAAACTGGTGGCTTTGCATCGCATGCGCGAGATAATCAACCCGGGTAATACAAACCGCCTCGCTGCATGTCGCCGCCAGTCCGCACGGACAAACAGGCGCATCATTTCGACGCGGTATAACATGGCTTGGTTCCGATGCCACCCTGCGTGCCATCGCTGAACAGGCCATGGACAAAACCCGTCTTTATGGTTACCCGTCGATGACCAATCGGTTCGATTTGAGGAGGGTTGCTCTCCGGGAACGACTTTCCCGGCTTTACCGGTCATGGTTGATTTCAGTCAGCCTCGACCCGTTCATTTAAAATTTTGCCTCCTTGGAACGCTTCGAACACCACGCCATCAGGCCATCGCAAACCGGTGGCGCGCCGCAACTAATATCGCACCGCCAAACAACAATAGCAGTGCGGCGACCGGCTCGGGAACAACCTCAATCTGCATCGCGTTAAGATATCCCGATCCGGCTCCCCCGGCGCCGGCAAAGCCGACATAGATGATTCCATTCGATTGGGGCGAAACGCCGGAAATGGTGACGACCAAGTTGCTATTATGCGCTGAACCGACACCAACCGTCAGATCAGCAAAACTAAGTGCATTCGTAAAGCTGCTGTCATCATAAATGGTATACCGCGTAACATCATTGACGTTGAATTTGTGCGATCCAAAAAAAGTGATGTTGTACGTGCTGGATAGATTTAAACCTTGAATCTGAAAGGTGCTGTTGACGTAGTAGTCAAAAGCCGCGGCCAGCGATCCACCAAGATAGCCCAGGGCATCGGCGTCGATCTGGGTGTTGTTCAAAATAGCCGGATTGGTCGTAATACCCGAGGTGTTTCCCGCCGGTCCGTTAAAGCTGTCTGTGCCCGGCGCAGCGCTGAAACCGAAATTGATCGTGGTGGCATTGTTCTGGAAATCCACTAATCCGGCGTAAAAAGAGCCGCTCCAAACGCTGTTCCAGTAATTGCCGTTACTATCGGGTCCACTCTGGCCCACGCCTCGAAAGCTGCTATCGTTTCCAAAATCGATCAAAACAATATCGGAAAATGTCGCCTGCGTTATGATGAAGAAAGCCACGCCCGCAATGTATGTTTTCATCGTTCCTTCTCCTCCGCGGTTATTCAAAACTGGTGTAATCACTAACCAGATCGTGCAATGCTTCTCCGGCTTCTTTGGAAACTTGCTCCACATGTCCATCGACAAATAGAGCCAGTCCCGCATCCCGGCCCCCACCGTACACATACGCCATACTTTGCCAATCCGTAGCGTCAGGCTCGGTCTTATTGATCTCCTCGTTCGTGCCAAATTCACCATGTGGATTGGCAAATACATTGCCGGCCATGATACAGGGTTCACGGGTGCCGCTAAAATTACTTGCGTCCATATATCGCTCCACCCCTTGATTAAAATATGGATTCATACCGTAACTGCCACGTCCACCCGGATGCTGTTGTTGACCATGCATGCCGACCATCACCGGGCACCACATCACCTTGGCATAAGCCGATTGTTGCATCGCGCTCGACGCATCGGCCTGAAAAGGACCATAATTGCTCTCCCAGACTGTGCGCCGCCAAAACTCCTCACTGCCCGAACTGGCACTCGTCACCGCCAGCGGAAATTTACCGTTATTATCCGTAATGTGATTGAACATCAGCAGGTGTATCTGCTTTAGGTTGTTCGACGAGCTAGTAGAGCGAGCCTTGTTCAGCGAACTGCTGATGACCGGAATCAGAATCGCGGCCAGTAGAGCAATGATAGCTACCACAACGAGTAGTTCAATTAAGGTGAAGCCAGAACTTAAACGGCATAGTGAACCCTTTTTCATGGTCATACCTCGTAACAGGTTAACCTCACGCTCTGACTTACTTCAATTAATCAATAATTTACGTAAATGATTGGGACCCATCAAGGAAGGGTTTGATTGCAATTTTGTTATCCGGTGATCGCATGAACAGACAACCGTCCCTCGCACATACACATACTGACTGGAAGAATCCCGGTCTCGCCACAACAACCGAAAGAACCGGCAACCGAGTCAAGGATCGAAAAAGAAATCATCACGTCATCATCCGGCTCGTCATACTATCGATACCCTTGCTATCCCAAGTTCCGCAGTTTGATTCAAGAACCGACTATTTTCGATGTTGATTC
>CAYYAR010000034.1:0-38388 GCA_964470065.1 uncultured Verrucomicrobiota bacterium
TGCTCATTTCGCGTGCCGCGAAATGACCGGATGCCACTCGCACTCACGCATCTATCCGCCGCCGACGGCGGATAGATAAAGAAGTCATCAACACCCGGATTCTCCGCAAGCTGATTCCCGTAGGCGTATGCTTGTGCGTCAGGGTGTCCCATTGTTGAAGTCAGGAAACAAAGGGGCAGGGCGAACCGTCCCGGTCAGCCGCGAAAAATGGGAGTAGTATCGCTTGATGATGCGTCGAAATATCTCGGCGAATTGACCAATCGCTGGAAGTCGACGACGTGTGATAATCTCAAGCTCTATGTCCCCATAGCTTCATGACTTAGTCATTATCGCCATACCGCGGCCGTCCCTCGGCGGCGAGGAGCCATTCGGATTTATGTTTTTGGGTGAAGTCGTATGAAATAACCCCGCCGTCGTCCTCTTCCTCGGACATGGCCGCCCGCGCTTCAAGATGATCGTGCAGCCGCCCATGTTCTTCGTCGAGGTATTCGTAACGGGGGTCGGCAGGATGCACGATCGGCGGGCCGAGGCGCTTTACCAAGCCTTCATCCGCCGCTGCGCCCCGGACGGTGTGTTCGTATATGCGCCTGATTTCATTCCACTGGTCCAGCGTGCATTTCTTCACCGCTCCGGGGATGAAGCTTGATTGCGCGATCCTGCGTGCGTTCCAGAAACAAAGCACGCGAAGCGGCGTGGATGCGAAAGGCGTTTGCCATTCGCCGGGCACGGCGGGGGTGGCGTAGCGTGAAAATGGAACGCATAGCCAGCGCCCGTCGGAATGCCCCTTCACCAGCACCACATAGACCGGCGACCACGCACGCTTGGTCGCGGGCCGCAAGAGAACGATGTCGCCCTCGTGCCATGGTTCGGCGGGCATCCGGGCGATTTCGTAACGCAAGCCTTCATTGGCGCCCGGCGCAGCCTCCTCATCGCGCAGGAGCAGATCCAGTTCCCGCTCGGCGAGCCAGGCGGCGAGTAGCTTGCGCTCGTGCGCGGATCGCTTCTTCGTTTTATACGCCGGTATTTTCATACATTACAAAAGAAACGAGGAAGTCACGTTTGGACAAAATATTTTCGGGCAATTAATTCCGCCAGGTTCGCATGAATCATGCAGGCGAGCCGCGTCAGGGCCGACGGGGTTTCGTCCGGATAGTTTTTTTTGAGGGCGGTCCCGATTTCCCGCATGAGGCGCTGGTATGTTTTGTGGAGCAAGGCACTGGAGCAGTTTAATTTTTTAAGCACCGCACGATCCGAAAACGAGATGCCGCGGTCGCGGGCCCAAACGGCCATGCCTTGGCGCTCGTCCATGCCGGCGAGAAATTCACCGGCATGACGCTCTGCGAGTTCGTGCCATTCGCGTTCGGCGATTTCGTTGAACGGGTCGATATGGTCGGGTAGAAAATTTTCAAGTGTGGTGGTTTGCTCGTCGCGGACGACCGGCTTGTTAAGCGAAGTCATGAACGCGGGCGCGTATTCGTTGCGCAGGTGCTGGCGGGTCACGTCGCGCATGAGCAACGTCGCGCCTTGCTCCATTGCGGCGGCGAAGTCGCCGCCGTGCTTGTCCGCGCGATCGAACAGCCAGTCCTTGTAGCGTTTGCCGGCTCGGTTATTTGCGACGCACGCGTGGGACTCGAGCAGGTGCCAACCGTCGTTGGTTTCGGCGAGGCGAAGATCGGCCCCATGATGTCCGATTTTTGTGGCGAACTTCTTAATGAAGGAACCGAAGCGAACCGCGCCGAATCGCCGCAACATCGCCGCGATTTCCTCACCACACCGGTCCGCCGAACAGCGCTTTTTCCATTCGCGCCATGCCTCCGCCGTGGTGGTTTGCCTCGTATCGACCATAATTAGATAAATTTAAACGCCTGCCCGGCAACAACTTGTGATTTTCGCGAAAAAATTTTGTCCAAACCGCTACGCCTCACTCCTTTTGTTACTTGGAATCATGAAATCGAGCAAGAGATCATTCATATAAGAACAACCACATAACAGAAGGAGAAAAACATGAATTCCATGAACGCAGTATTCCTGATGGGGAACCTGACCCGCGATCCGGACAAGCGGGTGTTGCCGAGTGGCATGGCTGTGTCCGAACTCGGCCTCGCCGTGAACGACAACTACAAGGACAAGGACGGCAAGCTCGTCGAAAAAGCCTGCTTTGCCGATATTGTCGTCTGGGGGAAAGCCGCCGAGAATTGCGCGCAGTATCTCAAGAAGGGGTCGCCGGTGCTTATCGAGGGGCGCTTGCAACTCGACCAGTGGCAGACGGATGCCGGTGAGAAGCGCTCGAAACTGCGGGTGCGGGCTAACCGGGTGCAGTTCATCTCCAACCGTGGCGCCGACAAGACGCGCGCCACCGCGGGCGCCGCCGTGGCCGAATTTGAAGACGAGACCGACGAGGTGCCGTTCTAGTCCAACCCATGTTTGCGGGTGAACATCGACCAATCCAAACGACCGCCACACAAACCTTCCATAGGTGCGCGTCTTCCGGTTGGTCCTTGTTCACCCGCGTTTCAACCAAAGGAAAAACATCATGAGCGAAAACAAACACATGTCTGCTGCATCCGAACAACCACACGAACAAGCAACCGACTACAAAAGCCGCTCACTCGGCTTTTACCACCAGAACAATCGCGGCACGGGCGTGGCCATGCGCCTCGAGCCGCGCGTGAATCGGGACGATAACGATCGCTACAACTGCTTCTTCATTGAGATGGCGGCGCAAAAGAGCGCGGCCCGTCGCGATGGTGGCGGCATTGTTCCGGCGACGTTCGACTGGAGCACGAAGATCACCGTGAAGCTCAACTTCATGGACATCGCCGAGATGCTCACGGTGCTGGAAGGCCGCGCCCTTCGCGTCGGCGGCGAGCGCAACGGCCTCTTCCACGCCAACGGGGCCGGCAACACGTTGATCGCCTTTCAGCGCAACGCCGAGCAGGGCACGTATTACTTCGCCCTGTCCTGCAAGCGGGGCAAGGACGAAGCGCCGCAGAAGCTCGGGATCACCTTGAGTGAGGCGGAAGCGACCGGGCTGCGCTGCTTGTTCCAGACCGGACTCTTTTTCCTGACCTTCTCCTCGTTGCTGCGCGAACGCCCGCTTCCCCGCTCGATGACGGTGCGAGCGGAAAAAGCGCGCGAAGCCGCGCCGGCGCGTAAGGCGGCGTGAGATGAATCGGCGTGGCGAAACTCACACGCTCGCGGCAATCCTGGCCATCGTCATGATGGCCTGGATCGCCAGCGGATACCGGGTACAACAACAGAGCGATGCGTTGCGCGATGTTGCCGGTGCGCTCGACCTGCACATCCCGTTCAACTTCCGCGTATCGATGGGCGCCGGTCCGTATTGCGACCCGTTGAGCGTGGAGTTGCTGATGCTCGTCGATTCGGCCGGCCAAGAACTCGAATTCCGGTGGCGAGTCATGGACGGCGATCTCGTGCAGTTGGAGTGCGGCAATTTTTACGACCTCTATTATCGCTGCGACGCCCCGCGCTGCCTGGACCTGCGCGTGGTGACGCAGGATTATTCAGGCCGATTCTTGTCAGAAAGACGAGGCCATGTGTGTATTGAGTGAGCGGATGGGTATTGATTTAAATATACAAAGATTGTATATTTAACATTGATAAAGGGAGATCGCGTGATGAGTACGACAACCGTAAACATATCGTTTCAAGCGAGTTTGCTTAAGGAAATCGACCAGGTGGCCGATGCTGAATCGCGCAGCCGTTCAGAGTTTTTAAGGGAGGCGGCGCGGATTTACATCCAGCGAAAGCGCCGCTGGGAATCCATCTTCGCAACCGGGAGACGAATAGCCACCGCGAAGGGACTGACTCCAGACGATGTGGCGTCGGAGATTCGCGCACATCGCAAATCCAAAGCCGCTCGCCGGTGATATCCGTGCGTGTGGTTTTCGACTCCAGCGTGATTATCTCCGCCTTTTTGTTCGGCGGTCCTCCGGCCCGCGTTTTGGAATTGGCGATGAGCGAATCGTTGCAGGCTTACACGTCGCTGGCCATTTTGGATGAAGCTCGAGATGTACTGCAGCGGCCCAAATTCGGGCTTTCGCCGGCTGAGTCGCTCTTGTTGATCGAGGAACTTCATCAGATATGTGAGGTGGTCAACCCGGTGACGCGTATTGAGGGCGTTTTGCACGACAAGGATGATCACATGATTCTCGAGTGCGCACTCGCCGCTGGAGCAGACTTGATTATCTCCGGCGATGCGCACCTTCTTACGCTGAAGCGCTGGCGAAAAATTGAAATTCTAAACCCCTCCGATGCGCTTGAGCGGAAACGCGATCGAAAGAAGACAGAAAAGCAGCGAGCATCGGCATGAACCGAAAATGAACAGATCAGCTCGCCCCGAGCACGGGCGTAATGTTGTGGGCAGTTCAGCCTCTATCGCCGCGCCTTCTCTCAACATGACGAGGGGGACAGATTCTGTTGAGCGGACCGGATAGCGTGGCGGTCGATGTGGCGAGCGTGAACCGGGGCTTTATTGCAAACAGCGGGGAAACGGCCGGCACCGTGTCCGGGGCTTTACGATTCGTACCTGGGCGGATTTCTTCGGGCGCGAGGGCATCTTGTGCGATAACGCCAGCCCGACGATTGAGTACTGCCGCATTTGGGATTCCGGCGTGGCGGGCATCCATATCACCAACGGGGCCGCTCCAGTTATTCGCAACACGATCGTGGAGATGAACCCGGGCGGAATTAAGATTTACGGGAGCAGTCCGGTGATCGAGCGTTGTTTGATCCGCTCGAATCATGCCGGCCGGGGCGCGGGCATTCTGATTGAAGGCAACTCGCAGCCATTGCTGGTCAATACGTTGATCGTCGGCAATCGCAGCACGAACGATGGCGGTGGAATGTATGTGGGGCCGGGAAGTAGTCCGACGAATATTAATTGCGTAATCGCGGATAATACCGCGTCCAATCGTGGATCCGCCATAACCACGGAGGGCGCTCCGGTGATTACGTGGCCGAGCTTGGCGGATCGAACCTATGCCATCGATCGCTCGACCAATCTATCCGGTATCCCGGCTTTTCACGGGCTGACCTCAAATCTCTCAGGCTTGAAGGGCTACACGTCCTTTACAGATACCACGGCAAGTGCCGAAGGGCCCTATATCTACCGGGTGATTGTGGAGTAGGATCGGCGCTTCTATAACGTGGCGCCTATTTCCCCAACAACTCTTTCGCGTGCCGCATGACCGCGGAGGTGACGTCGCGGCCGCCGAGCATGCGGGCGATTTCGTCGATGCGGGCGGGCTTGTCGAGTTGGTCGACGAGCGAGTGGGTGCGCTGGTCTTTGACCTGCTTGCGGACGGCAAAATGTGTGCCGCCCATCGCGGCGACTTGCGGCAAGTGCGTGATGCAAATGACTTGGCGCGCATCGGCTAGCACCTTGAGTTTGCGCCCGATCGCCGCACCCATCTCGCCGCCGACATTCGCATCAACCTCGTCAAACACGAGCAACGGAATCCGGTCGTGCGCGGCCAGTACCGCTTTGGTCGCGAGCATGACGCGCGAAATTTCCCCGCTGGAGGCAATGTCGCGCAGCGGCTTTTTGCTCTCGCCGAGGTTGGGCGCAAAACCGAACTCGACATCATCGATGCCGCTTGCGCGCGCTTCGGCACCGGTCAGTTCCACCGAGAACACACCGTGGGCAAAACCAAGATCCCGCAAGTGGCGGGTAATCTCATCGGAAAGTTTGGCTGCGGCCTTGGCGCGCTTCTCGCGCAATTTCTTTCCCGTCACGACGAGCCCTTGGTCCAGCTTCTGCCGCTCGACGTCCAGGCGCGCCAGCTGTTCGCCGCGGGTTTTCAGATCGTGAAGCTTCAGTCGCGAGGATTCGAGCGCCTCGAGCGCGGCCTCGACCGACCCGCCATACTTGCGACGCAATTTGGCATATGCCGCCATGCGCGCCTCCAACCATTCCAGCCGCGCCGGATCGGTTTCGATCTGCTCAAGGCGGCTGGCTATCGCGGCGGAAAGTTCGCGAACACCCACGGCAATCGTTTTGGCTTCGGCCTTCCAGGCCGGCCCGTCGTCCACCAAATCAGCCAGCTCGTCGAGCATCTTTTGTGCGCTGGCCATGCCGTCAAATACGGACGCCTCGGATTCGGTGAGCGCCTGGGTAATTCCATCGCCAAGTTCGCGGATGCGTTGGGCGTGGCTGACGGTGGTATGCTCCTGCATCAGCCGCTCCTCCTCGCCGGCTTCGGGCGCGATTTCCTCGATTTCTTTGACGCGAAAGCTCAATAAATCAATTTGCGCCTCGACATCGGCATCCACGCCTTGCAACGCCTGTATTCGCGCCAAGACCGCATGTCGCTGTTCCCACACAGCCCGGTAAGCGGCGACTTCGGCGCCGGTCCGACCATAGGCATCGAGAATGGCGAGTTGGGCGGTGCGGCTGAGGAGCGATTGATGGTCATGCGGGCCATGCATGTCGACGAGCAACTCGCCGACGTGCTTGAGCGCCTGTATGGTCACGGGAGCATCGTTGATGGCTTGCTGGTTGGCTCCGGAAGCTTTGACCACGCGCCGGATAATCAACTGACCACCCTCGCATGGCTCCAGGCCGAGCGAGCCGAGCAATTCATTTACATCATCCGGATGCCCTAGCTCGAATACGGCTTCGGCGGAACACACATCCTCGCCGGTCCGGATGATTTTTTTATCGGCCCGTTCGCCCAGCAATAATCCGAGCGCGCCGATCAGGATGGATTTACCGGCGCCCGTCTCGCCCGTGATGACGTTCAGTCCGCGCTCGAAATCGAGCGAAAGTTTTTCCACCAAAGCCAGATTTTTGACGGACAAACGGGTCAGCATACCGGTGAGGGCGCGATCAGGTTAATTTTCCCGCGACGATTTTGTTTACCAGTCCGCCGTCGGCGCGGCCTTTCACGTGGGGCATCAAGGCGGCCATGACCTTGCCCATTTCCTTCTTCGTGGTGGCGCCGGTGGCGGCAAGCGCCTGCACCACCAGGGCCTCAATTTCCGCTTCGCTCAACTGAGCCGGCTGGTATTCCTTGAGGATGGCGATTTCGCGCTCCTCGTTGGCCACTAGATCCTCGCGTCCCGCCGACGAGAACTGTTGCACGGCATCGACCCGTTGTTTTATTTGTTTGGCCACCACGGCAATCATCGCATCGTCGGTCATGTCTTTGCCGGCATTGACCGTGGCATCTTTGATCTGCGCATGCAACGACCGCAGTGTGACGAGGCGCTCTTTGGCGCCGGACTTCATGGCATCCTTGATATCGGCTAATAATTTTTCGGCGAGTGTGCTCATACGTGATTTCCTCCCTCCATGTAATAACATGACCAAGCCGGAAGTCCAGCCGCCATGTCCCGATAAGCGTATGCCTTTTCACCGGGTGCGCCCTCGCACAAACTTCCCGATATCTGTTGCTTGCCCTCTGGACATCCCTATACTCGGCCTGTTGATACCGAGGTGTACATGTCAGTAGAAAATCGGATTGAATTCCGGCATGTGGGGCAGGGCATTGTCCGTCTCGACGGCGAGGAAAAAGTCCGTGGATTAACCAGGTACGTCGACGATGTTCACGTGCCCGATTGTTGGTTTGGCGAAGTGGTTCGATCGCCCGTGGCCTGCGGCCGCTTGCGCGCCATACATTTTGATCCCGCCTTCGATTTCTCCCGCGTCTGCGTGGTTCTACCCGGGGATATTCCCGGCGAAAACATCGTCGACATGTTCGGCCACGACATGCCGTTCATCGCCCACGATGAAATCCACTATCACGGCGAACCGCTCGCGCTGGTGGCCGCGCCCACGCGCGAGCTCGCCCGCGAGGCGGTGGCGCATATCAGGCCCGAGATTGAACCTTTGCCCGCCGTGCTCACGCTCAAAGAAGTGATCGAACGTTATCGTGATCGCGAAGGGGAGGGGCTGCACCAGTTGGCCGCCCAAACAATCATGAAGGGCAATGTGGATGATGGTTTTGAGGAGGCCGACCACATTATCACCGGCGAATATTGGGCCGGGCACCAGGAACAACTGTACATCGAACCGCAGGGCATGTTCGCGATTCCCGAAAAGGACGGCAGCGTATTTATTCAGGGAAGCCTGCAGTGTCCTTACTACATTGCCCCGGAATTGGTGCCTACCCTCAAGCTTCCCCTCGAAAAGATTCGCGTGAAGCAGACCGCGGTCGGCGGTGCATTCGGGGGCAAAGAGGAGTTTCCCACCCTGATTGCCGGCTACTGCGCGTTGCTGGCCCTCAAGTGCGGTAAGCCGGTGAAAATCATTTACGACCGGCATCAAGACATTCTTTACACCACCAAGCGTCATCCGGTGTGGACCCGCCATAAAACCGGCGTCAAAAATGACGGCACTATCACGGCGATGGAGGTCGACTTCGTGCTTGATGGCGGGGCCTACACCACACTGAGCCCGGTGGTGATGTACCGCGGCATTTTGCACAGCACCCTTGGGTACGGATGCCCGCATGTATTTGTGCGGGGCAAAGTGTTTCGTACCAACACGTTTCCCAACGGGGCCTTTCGCGGCTTCGGCGCGCCTCAAGCCATTTGGGGGCTCGAATCGCACATGGAAGAAGTCGCCGCCGCGCTGCACATGACCCCCGAGGAATTCCGCCTCAAAAACGCGCTGCGCGAAGGCGACATCACCGGCACCGGACAGAAAATTTTCGAGCCCATGGGCACACCGATGGTGCTGGAGAAAACGCTCGCCCGCTGCGGCTTTGCCGAAAAGCGAGCGAGCGCCTCGCGCGGTCAGGCCACGGGAGGAAAGTTCCACGGCATCGGCCTGGCGTATTTTGGACATGGCTCCGGCTTCACCGGGGATGGCGAAAGCCGGTTGAAATCCAAGGCCGCCATTGATCTGCAATACGATGACGACGGACATGCGGTGGCCAACATCCGGATCAGCTCCACCGAAATGGGGCAGGGGACGATGACCATCATGCCGCAAATCGCTGCCGATGGTCTGCGGGTCGACTTGGCTCACGTTCGTTGCCCTTTTCCCGATACAAAATATGTTCCCGACAGCGGGCCCACCGTCGCATCCCGCACCGCGATGGTCGTGGGAGGCACCGTATTCAAGGCGGCCGCGGAGCTGCGCAAGACGCTGGAGCAATTTGCCGGCGAGTCGCTGTTTGGCGGCGAAGCCGTAGAGCTCGACCACGATACCTTTACCGGACAACTCTCGGGCAAGACCCGCTCGTTTCAAGATGTCGCCGGCGCCTATCTCAAACAAAACGGACCCCTGCGCATCACCGAACAATTCAAACTGCCCTCGACCATCAAGTGGAATCAAAAAACATTCGAGGGAGATTCGTATCCCTCCTACTCATGGGGATGCAACGTCGCCGAGATCGAGATCGACGAGATCACCCTGGAGCTGACGGTGAAAAAAGTCACCGCCATTTTTGATATCGGCCGCGTCATCAATCCGGTGCTGGCCAAGGGACAAGTGGAAGGTGGCCTCACCCAGGCGCTCGGTTATGCCGTCATGGAAAAAATGGAGATCAACGAAAAAGGGCTCTACGACGCGAGCCGTATGCAGACCTATGTGGTGCCGACCGCACTGGATATTCCCGAATTCGACATCGACTTCATCGAATATCCCTACACCTATGCCCCGCCCGGCGCCAAAGGCGTGGGCGAAATGCCGATGGATGGCCTGGCTCCTGCGATTGCCAATGCCGTAAAATCCGCGCTTGGTGTGCGCATCAATGAACTGCCGATCACGCCGGAGAAACTTTTACAGGCGATGAAGACGGAGGCACCCCCACGGTAGGGCGGGAATGGTCGAAGACCCTCGCGCCGCCCGGTTGCGATTAGGATTGGGATTACGATGAAGAAGATTACGAGAACATGGAGCATCAACGGCGAGCAGCGCGCGGTGGAATTTCCTCCTGCCCGCCGGTTGCTCGATGTGCTGCGCGAGGATCTTGACCTCAAGGGCACGAAGGAAGGTTGCGGCGAGGGCGAGTGCGGCGCTTGCACGGTGATGGTGAACGGCGAGATCGTCGTCTCGTGTTTGCTTGCTGCCGGACAAGTTCGCGATGGCGCGGAGATCATGACCGTCGAAGGTCTCGAGCGCACGGCCGGCGGACGCCTGCTCCAGAAAATGTACCTTGAAAAAGGATCCGCCCAGTGTGGCTTCTGCATTCCGGGCATGCTCATATCGTCCTATGCGTTTTTGCGCACCCGGCCGGAAATCAATACGCAAGCCATCAAGGACGCCCACGCGGGCAACATCTGCCGCTGCACCGGCTATGTGAAAATCATCGAGGCGGTGCAGGCCGCCGCCGAACGCTGGCCAGCCGATGAAGTGGTGAAGACGTGACAGCCACTACCACGGTCATGGAGCAGATCGATTTGGCGTTCCCGGCCACACTTGCCGAGGCATTGGCCTTGATGGCCGATGAAAAAACGCGCGGGACGCCGCTCGCCGGCGGCACCGACATGATGGTGCAATGGGAATCGGGCGTGCGGCCGCCACCGGTCCGGGCCATCGACATCAAGAGTCTCCCCGAATTGAGCGTGCTCCGCGAGGAGGGCGGCCATGTGCTGATTGGCGCCGCGGTCACGCATGCGCGTCTTCGCCACGCGCCGGAAATCCGCCGGCTGGTGCCTGCCTTGGCCGAGGCCGCGGCCACGGTGGGCGGCGGACAGATTCAATCGATGGGCACGCTCGCCGGCAGTATTGCCAACGCCAGCCCGGCCGGTGATCTCGCCCCCACGCTCCTCGCTTCTGATGCCGGGATTGTGGTGGCCAGTGCGCGCGGAGAGCGAAGTATGAAGCTGGAACATTTCATCCGTGGTTACCGTAAAATCGATCTGGCCGCGGACGAATTGATCGTGCGCTTTGCCGTTCCGGTTCGCCAGGCCGGCGGAAAGGAAAGATTCCGCAAGCTGGGTCCGCGCGCCGCCCAGGCGATTTCCAAAATCATGGGGAGTTATCGCGGATCGATTGCGAACGGGATTGTCACCGGATTTGCGGTTGCCCTCGGCAGCGTGGCGCCCACAGCCGTGCGCCTTCGCGACGTGGAGCAGTTTGTGACCGGTCGCAAGCTCGATGATGATGTCGTGGCCGAGGCTGAACGCATGGCCGCCGCCGCCGTCAAACCCATCAGCGATATTCGCTCCACTGCCGACTACCGGGCGTGGGCGAGTGGCCGGTTGATCCGTTACTTTTTGAAAGATTTATCCGGCGCGTGAGCGTATGCCGCCGCGATCCGTTTTTGCGCGGAAGCGACCACGGGCCGGATTACTGCGGCAGACCCTTTCATGTATGCATCGTTCATAACGTTGTTGTTTCTCGGCTGGTTCGAAAGTCTATCCGCCGTTCGCGCGCCCAAGCCGCCTGAACCGGCTCCTCACGCGCCGGCGACGATTCCGGTTCCGGCTTACGAGCTTCGGATCGATGGCGAAATCATCACCCTGCGGGCGGACGATGTCCCGCTTACAACCATTCTCGCCGGATTTGTTCAGGCCGGCATTCGCGTCATGGCGGATCCTTCCGTTGACGCCCGCATCAGCGGTCATGTGAAGGACATGCCGGTGGATCAAGCGCTGGAAAAGCTGCTCGGTCCGTATGGTTACGTGCTCATTTGGAAAGTCATCCCCGGCCCGGTGGGACGCATCGAACAACTCGACGAGGTGCATGTGTTCCCGCGCGAAGGTCCGCGGCGGCTGGAAGAGTTCATGCCCGACGACCAATTCCGTGTTACCCGCGGCCCCGCGCCGGGCGGTCCGGAATTTGTCGCCGATGAAATTCTGCTCGCGCTGCGGCCCGGTGTGGATATCGATCAATTTCGCACATTGCTTGCCCAGATTGGCGCCACGGTCATCGACAGCGTGCCTGGCCTCGGTATCTATCGACTCCGTCTTCCCCTCAACACCAACATCGAATCGCTCGTCCGCGCGCTCGAGGCGAACCAGATCGTCAGTCGCGTGGAACCGAATTATGCTTATCGATTACCGCCACCACCGGAGCGATTCGCCGCGGATCGCGATGCAAATGCGACCCGTCCGTCCGTCACCACGATGGTCCCGGCGGCCGTGGCCGTGCTTGATTCTGGTATTCGCGCCATCTCGTCGCTGGAAGGCCTGGCGGTGGGCGGTTTTGATGCGGTTCGTCCGGAACGCGCGGTTGATGACACCGCCGGCCACGGCACCCAGATGGCGTTGATTGCCTCGGGTGCGATTGTGCCGGCGGGTGCGGCGGCCAGCGAAGCCGGCGTTCCGGTGCTCGGCATTCGCGCTTTTGATGATCATGGCTACACGAGTAATTTCACGTTGATGCGGGCCATCGAACATGCTGCCGCGCAGGGGGCGCGCGTGATCAATTTGAGCTGGGGATCGACCACGCCGAGTTCGTTTCTCCGCACGGCGGTGCAAAAAGCGCAAGATGACGGCATGGCCGTGGTGGCTTCCGCCGGCAACGACCCCTCCGGTGCGCCAGTTTATCCGGCATCGTATCCGGGGGTGATTAGCGTGAGTGCGTTGCAGCCCGACGGAACCCCGTGGTCGCAATCAAATTTCGGCGAATATGTCGATGTGGCTGCGCCGGGCACGGCGCAGTTTCCGGTGGGATATGAAGGTCCGCCGGGCGGCTATGCCGGAACTTCGATTGCCGCCGCGTATGTCTCGCGCCATCTCGCGCTGTACTTCGCCGCCCATCCGGACGAATCCGTGGCGGATGCGCAACAGGCCTTGTATGTCGCGCTCACGCCCCTCGCTCCGGCGTCAGGAAAATATGGTCGCGGTGCGCTGGACAATGCCGCGCTTGAACGATGGCTGGCGCCGCGATGATGAGCCACGTTGAAAACGGGTGTGCGGATGTGTTATGGCGGCTTACCGGTAACGACGTACACATCTGGCGGGTCCATCTGCATGCGGCAAACAACTCTGCCAACGAAGAGCTTGATGTCCTCAGCGCTGCGGAACAACAGCGAGCGGCCCGCTTTGTGATTGATCCTCCGCGCCACAGTTTCATCAGGACACGGGCCGCCTTGCGCAACGTGCTGGGGAATTATCTCGACCGGCCTTCGCGCGACGTGATTTTTCACACCGGCCCTCATGGTAAACCGATGGTTGCCGAAGCAGGGATCTCCTTCAATGTGTCCCACGCCGGCGAATGGGCGCTCATCGCCGTGACGGGAACCCATGCGGTGGGCGTGGATATAGAAAAAATTTCCCCCGCGCGCGCCACCGGCGACATTGCCGGACGTTTTTTTTCGTCCGCCGAGCGCGACCAACTCGCCAGGCTCGTCGACCCCGCGCGCGCAGCGGCGTTCTTTCGCATCTGGTCGCGCAAGGAAGCGGTGATCAAGGCGTTGGGCGAAGGGTTATCGTGCCCGCTGACATCGTTCGATGTGTCGGCGGACCAACACCATGCCCGGTTGCTCGCCTTCCGACGCGACGGTGTGCGCGTCGCCGATTGGAGTTTGTTTAATCTTGATGCCGCGCCGGGGTATGCGGCCGCGCTGGCCGTGATCGGCCCGGCCGGAAAGATCAAGGGATTCGATTATCAGCACCGGGAAGTCTATACTGGACGCGGTAAGGCCGTCGATGAAGTCCAGCCGAACCATGCAAACAACCTCGCATAAAAAACTTTTGAAATGGGTTCAGGAGATGACCTATCTCTGCCAGCCCGATCAGGTGGTCTGGTGTGATGGTTCCGCCGGGGAATATGATCGCCTCTGCGGCGAGCTGGTCAAGGCGGGCACCTTCATCAAGCTGAATGAAAGCAAAAAACCAAACAGTTACTTGTGCCGCTCCCATCCCGCGGATGTAGCCCGGTCCGAGGACCGCACCTTTATTTGCTCCCGGCGCAAGGAGGATGCCGGCCCCACCAATAACTGGGTGGATCCTGACCGGATGAAGGAACATCTCGGTCGCGTCTTTGCCGGATGCATGCGCGGACGAACGATGTTCGTGGTTCCGTTTTGCATGGGTCCGCTGGGTTCCGCGTTGTCGCACACCGGCATCGAACTGACGGATTCCGCGTATGTGGTTGTCAGTATGCGCATCATGACGCGCATGGGACAACCCGTTCTCGATGCGTTGGGTGACAACGGCGACTTCGTCAAATGCCTGCACTCGGTGGGCGTCCCGCTGGCCGAGGGAGATAAGGATGTCGCCTGGCCCTGTCGCAGCGAGACGAAGGACAAGTACATCGTTCACTTTCCCGAAGATCGATTGATTATGTCGTATGGCAGCGGTTACGGAGGCAACGCCCTGCTCGGGAAAAAATGTTTTGCCCTGCGCATTGCATCATGCATGGCTCGCGATGAAGGATGGCTGGCCGAGCATATGCTCATTCTCGGCCTCACCAATCCCGCCGGCAAAAAAATATATGTGGCGGCGGCTTTTCCCAGCGCCTGCGGAAAAACGAATCTTGCCATGATCACGCCCACGCTGCCCGGCTGGAAGGCGGAGTGTGTGGGCGATGACATTGCATGGATGAAGTTCGGCCCGGACGGCCAGCTCTACGCCATCAATCCCGAGGCGGGATTTTTCGGCGTCGCGCCCGGTACGTCGGCGCAGTCAAACCCCAATGCCATGGCCACGCTCAGCCGGAATGCCATCTTCACGAATGTGGCGCTCACGCCGGACGGAGATGTCTGGTGGGAGGATATCGGGGGCCCCATGCCGGATGAGCTGGTCAGTTGGACCGGCGAGCATTGGACGCCCGGTGCCGGCAAGAAGGCGGCGCATCCCAATGCGCGCTACACGGCGCCGGTGTCGCAGTGTCCGGCCGCGGATCCGGCGTTCAATGATCCGAACGGCGTGCCGATTTCGGCGATACTGTTCGGCGGTCGTCGGCCCTCCACCGTGCCGCTGGTATTCGAGGCGTTTAATTGGCAACACGGCACGTTTCTTGGTTCGGCCCAAGCCTCCGAAACGACCGCCGCGGCCACCCATGCGGTCGGCCAGGTTCGGCGCGATCCGATGGCCATGCTTCCGTTTTGCGGTTATCACATGGGCGATTATTTTGCCCACTGGTTGAATATCGGGCGCGCGAAGGGCGCCCGGCTTCCGCGCATGTTTTATGTGAACTGGTTTCGTAAATCACCTCAAGGCACGTTTCTCTGGCCGGGATTCGGTGACAACAGCCGGGTGCTTAAATGGATTTTTGCACGGGTCCAGGGAACTGTCGATGCCGTCGAAACGCCGATCGGCTTGTTGCCCCGGCCGGAGGATATCGATACGGAAGGGTTGTCACTTCCCGGTGGCGCGATGGAGGAATTGCTTCGCATCGATATCGACGGATGGCTCGAAGAGGTCGGCGGCATCGGTGAGCATTATGCCCGGTTCGAGGAGCGCATGCCGGAAGAGTTGCGCGAGGAACTCGATGCGCTGGAGGCTCGCCTCCGCAAGATGCAGACCTCCTGAAAAATCACGCGGCTAGCGCTACGCGAAATCTGGCGCGGCGCGGGATATTCGTTTATCGTACCGGGCTTTTGCGGAAGCCATGTACGAACTACCGACAACGACCCACGAACACCCCTCCTTTTGGCTGCGGAACCGGTGGTGGCTGATTCCGTTGCTGGTGGTGGACTCTCTCGTGCTGTGGTGGTGGCTGCGACCGGAGCAACCAACGGAAACGTTCGAGCCCGTGCCGACGGCCGGCGAGACCATCGTCACCCCGATGGAACCACCGCCGCCTCCACCCGGCCTCGTCATCGGATTTCCAACCGGTCAGACCGGCTTGCTTGACACCAACATCGCCGGCGTCTTTATGCCCACCGCCTCGGGCCGGCTGGAATCCGCGCTCTATGGTTCAACCCGCACCCGTCAGCAAGGGTCTTCGGTGTTGCCTTCGTTTCACGAGGGTATCGACATCGCGCCGCTCGCGCGCGACAAGAAACAAGTTTCCCTCGACCGTATCTTCGCGATTGCCGACGGCCGGGTGGCGCATATCAGCAAACACCCCGGCAACTCGAATTACGGACGTTATGTCGTGCTTGTGCACGATGATCCCATGGGTGAAATCTACAGTTTGTATGCGCACCTCGAGGAGGTGACTTCTTCCCTGCGCGTGGGCCAGCCGGTGGCGCGCGGCGCGGATATCGGACGAATGGGTTATTCGCCGTCGTCGATTATTCCGGTGGCGCGATCGCATCTGCATCTCGAAGTCGGGGTGATATTGAGCGCACGGTTTTACGATTGGTTCAAAAAGCAAAAACTAAAACCCGATCACGGTATATATCATGGCCACAATCTTTTTGGTGTGGATCCGTTGGATGTGTACCGCATCCAGGCTGCGCGCGGGGTGTTTGATATGCGTCGTTACCTGGGCGAATTGCCAGTGGCGTTTGAGGTGGTGTGTAAAACATCGCGCCGCCCGGACTATTTTCAACGCTACCACGCGTTGTGGTCGGGTGGTGAGCCTTCGGGCGGCATGGTCATCGCCGTATCCGAGGGTGGTGTGCCCATGCGCGGGCGCGCCGCCACCGCCGAAGAATTGACCCGACTCGGCAAGAGCCAGCTCGTCGTGCTATCCGTGAACGAGGATGTGCTTGGCCGGAATGGCCAGCGGCTGATCACGCGCCGGCAGGGCCAATGGCAGACCGGATCATCCGGTCAGCGCTGGTTGGAAGTGCTCACTCACTGACGCGATTCAAAACCGCTCGTCGAGCACCCAGCGTTTGTTATACCAGAAGTATTGTTCCGGATGCGTGCGAATGGCTTCGTCAAAACGGGCCATCACCTCCGAGGTCATACGCAGGATATCCGCATCGCGATCGGCCGATGGGTCGGGATAGACCGGATCCTGCACCACCCAGCGATGACGGGTCCAGCCGACGCGCGTCACAATCGTGGTGATGATGGGCTTCCCGGTGATGTGGGCAAACAAACCCATGCCGCCCATAAGATGCGCGCGGCCGCCAAGGAAGGGGACGCGAATCGCGGAATCAGCTGTTTTTGCGCGCACATCCGGCAGGATCGTGAAGACGTGGCCGGCGCGCATCCGCTTGATCACCGATCCCAGCGCGCGATGCCGGTCGACGGATTCAAAACGGACCCGCTCGCGAATGGAGGCGATGTATTGGTTGACCAGCGGATTCGATTGCGTGCGCATGATGGCAAACAGGGGCAGGCCGAGCAGGCGCGCGGCCGAACCGGCATAGTCCCAATTGCCCATATGACATACCGCCAACACAAAGCCGCCGACCTCGCGATTCATCTGCAGCAATTTTTCAAAGTGAACGGCCTCGAGTCGCCGGTCGATTTCGCGGAGATTCAGTTGCGGCGCACGGGCCAGTTCAATCGCGTTGAAGAATAAATTCCGCCAGGAGATGCGGGCCCATGTGCGCAAGTCGCGATCGGAGGGTTCCGGGCCCAAGACCTGCCTCATCCGTCGCATGGCTTCACGAACGCGGCGGTGCGCCAGCGGCAACGACAACCACGCCAGCGCCCACCCGCACGCCAGCGCCGCCCGCAAAGGCATGATATTCACCAACGCGATCAGGACGCGCAACGCGCCGTATTCAATCAGGTGTTTTGTCCGGTATGCCACGACGGAAAGTATGCGGCGGGTGAAGAAAAACAAAAGGTCGAATTCAGGGCGTCGGCGGATCAATCGCGATGCGAAAACCCACATCGCGTCCGGTATAGGTCAGCGGCAGGTACAACCGGTGACTGATGCGTAAATAAGCCGGGTTGCGTTCCGACCAGCTCCCGCCCATGACCGCCGCCTCGGACGCATCGTGGCCGGCTTGTGTCCATTCCGCAACATTGCCGGCCAAATCATACAGACCCCATTCGTTGGGTGGGTGCATGGCGACGCGTCCGGCTGCGGGGGCATCGAAAAGGGCGCGCCCTTCCGGTTGGGCCCAACCCCATGGATATATCGGTCCGTTCACCCCGGCGCGCGCCGCCACCTGCCACTCGTCCACCGTCGGCAGGCGGGCGCGAACGTCATATCGCGCCGAGAACCATGCGCAAAAAGCCACCGCATCCACTTGCGAGACGGGAGCCGCCGGTTCGTCGGGATCACCGCGCCCGGCCTCGTCGTCCGGACGAAAGACGCGCCACCAGGATCGCGGCACCTCTACCGGCCACAGATAAAATTCGCCCAGTTCTAGATGGCCGGGCGGATGGCAACCCGGCTCGCGGCTACCCGTGGTATAGCGGCCGGGGGGAATGCGCACTGCCTCGCGATAGAGGTCGCGGGCATCACCGGGAAGCCTGGTTGCGGGACCGGAGGTGCGCAACGCCGCCCCCCCGGCCAGGACCAACAGCGCCGGCAGGAGAATACAGGAACCCAATTTTGTGAAGGAGTGCTTTGACATCCCAGTTTAAACCATCTAGGTTGACAGGTCAGAAACCGTACTGTTTTTGTGAAGGGTAAATACTATGGATATGCAGTTGATCATTCTCGGTGCGCTCGGTCTTGTTTCGCTTGTTTTGCTGGTGGTGGCCATCGTTAAACTCTCGGCCCTCAGCGATAACGTGGCCCGCCTTGCCGATCAAGTCCATAACTCGGGCATGACCACCCCGGAACTCGGCCAAAAAATCGGCGGCGCCATCGATGAAGCCCTTCGCCAGTACATGCCCAAGCCCGGGGATGTCTCAAGCTCGATTGCCGGCTCGGTCGATACGGCGGTCAAAGGCGCCCTGAAAAGCGTGGAAGAATTGCAGAAGCGCGTCGTCGATGCGCAAGGATCTCTGCTGACGAAGTGGGTTGAGTACGAGGGTCGCATCACTTCCAGTATGGATGCGACCAGCCGAGCGATGGGCGAGTCGGCCAAGCAGTATGGAACCTCTCTGGGCGCAGTCAGTCAGAAAATGGTCGCATCCTTTGACGAGGGTGCGGAAAAGCTTAACCAGTCAATGAAGCAGCATGCCGAGAAAGCCGCGGCGAGTTGCGCCCAATTGTCAGCCCAGATTGAAAAAGTGGCGGCCTTCCAGCAGGAGGTCGGCAAGTTGGTTCATCTTCAGCAGGCGACGGACAGCACGATCAAGTCGGTCGCCGCCAGCGAAGACTTCAAGGAACTTATCAAATCGATTCGCGGCCATCTCGACACCACCGACAAGGCGCTGAAAGACATCATCAAGCCGCGCACCATCCGTCTGGTCGAGTCCGAGCAATAACCGAAGGAGGGGGCTTCACCCCGCGGTTGGGGTAGCTGGATTGCAGGCGAACCATCATCCAGCCGGTCCGCTCCACGCCGGCATCAACGTCACACGCCACGTCGCGACCTTTGCCGTTGGCGAGGCGGGCGCTGAATGACGAGCGCCGGCTTTCGGGATTAAAATACCACCGGGGCAAAGACGGAATAATTCCCCAGCTGTTTGCGTCCGGCCAAAAACGCCAACTCGACGAGAAATTCAAATTCCACCACCTGCGCGCCGAGCTTTTCGACCAGTTTGGCCGTGGCTGCGGCGGTTCCGCCGGTGGCGAGAAGATCATCCATAATCACCACGCGTTCGCCTTTGCGAAAGGCATCTTCGTGGATTTCCAGCGTGGCGGTTCCATATTCGAGGGCGTAGCTTTGCTCGACGGTGTGATAGGGCAGCTTTCCCTTTTTGCGCACCGGCACCAGCCCCACGCCAAGCTCGTGCGCCACCGGCGCCCCGAACAAAAATCCCCGCGATTCGATCGCTGCGATTGAGTCAATTTCCAGCGAACGAATTCGCTCGGTAAACAGATGGATGACCTGCTCAAAAAGCGCCGGCGACTTCAGCACAGGCGTGATGTCCTTGAACAGAATCCCCGGGTGCGGGAAGTCGGGAATGTCGCGGATGGCGTTGCGGATTTGGTCGATCACAGCGCTTCCACTTCTTGGTTGGTGTCGCTATCCACCCGCTCGTTTTCCTCCATCATGCGCCGCAATTTGGTGATGGCTGAATTCTGAATCTGCCGGACGCGCTCGCGGGTGATCTTGAATTTTACCCCGATGTCCTCAAGCGTCTCCACCTGGCGATCACGCAAGCCGTAGCGCATCATCAGAATTTCGCGTTCGCGATGATCCAGTTGGTCCAACAATTCTTCCATCTCCGACTTGAGTTGCGCATCGTTGATCAAATCGTAAGGCGTGCGGGCTTTGTCATCGCCGATAATATCGCCGAACTCCGCTCCGTCTTCGTCGCCAATCGGGGCGTCTAGGGAGGTGGGCTTGAGGGAAACCGTCTGCCAGTGACCGACCACCGAGGGCGAGACCCCCAGCTCGGCGGCCAGTTCTTCGTTGGTGGGCTCGCGGCCGAATTCCTCGGTGAGCCGGTGCTCAACCCGGCGCAGCTTGGCAATCTTGTCCACCAGATGGGCGGGAAGCCGGATTGTTTTGCTTTGGTTGGCGAGCGCGCGTTTGATTCCCTGTTTGATCCACCACGCGGCATAGGTGCTCAGCTTGCCGCCCTTTTTGGGATCAAACCGCTCGACGGCCTTCATCAGACCGATATTGCCCTCGGAAATCAGGTCGAGCAGGGGAAGTCCGTAGCGGGCATAATCGTGGGCAATCTTTACCACCAGGCGCAGGTTGGCGCGAATCATCAACTGGCGCGCTTTTTCGTCGCCACGCTTGATCCGCGCGGCCAGCTTGATTTCCTCTTCCGGCGTAAGCAACTCGGTTTGTCCGATTTCGCGGAGATAAATTTTTACGGTCTTCGAGTCGTTTTCGGAGATCATGACAGCACGTGTAGCCGTTTCGTTAAGGATCCATACTAGCCTTCGCGGGAGGCAAAACCAAGCAAACAACGCCCGCCCACCTCCGATTTCCGGCGGGGCGTTAGTACAGGCCGGGCGGGGTGGTTACTTCGACCAACAGGCGCTGGCCGAATTTTCCGTAACCGGATAGCACGGGTTGCAATTCCCACAAGCCCGGCTTTTTGGCTGTCCAGGTGATCTCGAATCGTCCGCCGCGTTCGATGCGGGGAGCCGGAATCCATTCCTCGGGAAAACCCGGCTGATAGGCTTTGATCCAGACGGTGCCCTCGCGGCGGGTGTTGGCGGTCTCCCAGTCGAGTGATCCGCTGTTCATGATTTCCGCGCGCATGGTTTTGCCGGCATATAAGCGCAGATGTTCACCGGGTTGCACCGGCCGTAATTGGCCATCCGACCCGGCCCGGCGCCATTCGCTGTTCAACATGTACAGGCCATCGATCGGTGACCAGGCCTGATCCCCGCCCGGACGCAATAAATCGCCGGTGGATTTTCCGTGCCCGGGCGGCTGCCACAAGGTGACCGCGGGCTCGTCGCCTGGCGGAGAAAAAATGCCTTGCCGATTTTCTTTGTTTGTTTCCAGCTCGCGGGCCGACAGCATCCATGCGGCCGGTTTGATCACGGGCGCGGCCGGGCGCGGGCGGGCTTGGCGAAGGCGAAGCCGGGCGTTGCGGATGGCATCTTCGACTGGCCGCCACGACCCCGAAGCGTCAACCAGCCCCCAATCGCCCTTGGTTCCCGTCGCCGGTCCGGGCGAAAACCGCCAGGCAAAAGCACCGGAGGAGGCGCCATCCACAAAACGCGAAAGCAGAAATTCGTACACCTCCTGCTGTCGCAGTAAATCCCCGGCATGAAGAACATCGCTGATGCCTTGTCCAAACGCGGACCACACCACGGGTTTGCCTTCGGCCACGCCACGCAGGTAGGCCGCCATCCGGTCGCCGTCAGCATGATCGCTGTGCAATGGATGAATCGTCCACGCATCCGCGGACAAAAAGTCCTGATGCAACGCCCCGGCGGAAATATCCAGTGTATCGGTCACATGAGCCGGCCATGCCTCGGGCCAACCGTAAGCGGATCGTGCCGTGAGCATCACCGGGATTTCGCGGGCGCGCAGCATTTCGCGCACATAACCAAGCCGGCGGGAGACAAAATCGGTCAAAAAACTCCGGTACAAGGCGGCCGCGCGGTCCTGCGGAGGGGTTGATCGCAGGCTGGCTCCGGGCGGACCGGCGATTTTTCCTCGATCGCGCCAAAGCGAGATGCCGAGCTTTTGTTCGGCCTCGGTGATCGAGCTGAAGTGTTCCTCCAGCCAGTCCTCCCAGGCATCATCAAAACGCCGCAGATCAGATCGATCGCCCACGGTGAGGCCGCGTGCCACTTCCAGCGCAAATAATTCCGGCCAGCGGGACAGGTTGATTTCATCGATCATGCGCAGACCTTCGTCCAGCCGCAGGTCGAATGGATGCAGCGCCGGCAGATACACCATGGCCCACATCGACCGGCGGCGCAGCTCATCGAGCAGATGCAGCACTTGCGGCGCCTGGACGGCATCCGTGTATTCGATGGCGATGGCGTTAACGCCTGCCGCGGCCAACAGATCAAGATCGGAACGAACAATTTCCGGCGGATACCATTCCGGATTCAACCAATGACGGGTGTTGTCGCCCGGACCGGATGGCGCGGCGATGCGCGGCCGGTAATTCACGCCGAGCATGAAGACCGGCATGCCGTTGTGGACGAATTGATTTTTTTCGACCGACAAGCGATCCCCGGCCGCCGCCGGCGCTTCCCGTGAAAATATTTTTATATCCTGGCGTGCCTCATCCATGGTGATCTGGTCGTTGCGATCACGCACGAGCAACTCGAGGGTAAAGCGCCGGGAAAAAGAACCGGAAGCCGGCACGTCGGGGGCCAATCCCACCGGCAACCGGATCAATTCACCGGATCGTTCCAGCGGCGGGGAAATATGCCGGCGCAGTTCCAATCCGTCGTCGCTCAACCAGCGCGCGGCTAGCCGCAACGGGGTACGCTCGCGACGACGGTCAAGAATTCGTGCCGCGGCTCCGATCAGATGGCGGCTGTAGGTGGAATGACGATCGATGCCGTACTGAATCATGTAGATGTCGCGCGTGGCGGCTTCGAGTAGCGCATGCACGGCGGTGGTCAGGTCGTCCGGCGCGGGAAGAGTCGGATTCAGGCCGAGCCAGCCCGCAATCGAATACGTCCCCTCATCCACGCGGTGAAGGTTCAACGAACCGGCCCAGCCGCGCAGGTTTTTTTCCCCGTCCACCGCTTCGACCACCGGTATCCACCGGCCCGGCGCCGCGCGCGCGCCCCCGTAGCCCATCGCCGGTGGCGAGATGCTTTGCACGGGTAGATTGTCGATCCGCAATCCCGACGATTCGCCGGCGACATGGAATTGAACGTGTTTGAGCGGGAAGGGCGCGCCGTTGAATCCGATGGTCGCCCGCAGGACGTCGTTGGTGGAAAGGGCAAGCGGATGGTGGTAACCAAGCGCCACCAGCCGTCCCCCGCGTTGCAAGTAACCGGCGAGAAGGTCCTCCGCATCCGGCGGCAACGGCTCGCCATGGACGATGAGAGCCGCATCGTTCTCCAAACAGTATTGCATCGCCTCGCCGGCATTCGCCCACGTGCCTCGCGCGACATCGGCCATGTGACGATCAAGCCACATCGCCCAGGAGCGATCACCTTGCGGCTCCGCCGGGGATAGAATCATGCAACGCCGGAGAATGTCTGCGGAGATGGTCGATTCACCGGAACGGGAGCAGGAAGGTCCCAGTATGGATAACCCTGTGGCTACCAACACCGCCAGGATCAACAGGACCGGTCGCATGCGATTCATGATTACATTTTACCCGTCAATCGAAGCGGGGTTAAACGGCGAATCAACGAAAAAGCCCAGTTGTGCGATTCGCGCGCGGAGATTCGCGCGCGCGGGCAAGAGATTCTCTGCGCGAAAGAAATTAAATTCATGGCGGACGGGATAATGCTGCCGGAGCGCGGAAAAGTGGGTGGCCATTGAGCGGCCGGAAGAGAGCGCTCGCAGCGCTTCATCATCGCGCCATGGATCATACGCGCGGGTGATGAAATCAAAGAGCGTGTGTTCGTCGTCGCCGATGGGTGCGAGCGCGAGCGCCTGACGAGATGCCGGCGCGGGAAGGTGCCAGTTCGCACTCACCCCCAGGCAACGGCAGGCCGCCTCGTACACCATGGCCGTGCCGCGCCAGCGCGCATCGAGTGAATAGCCGGCGATGTGGGGCGTGGCGAGATCCGATCCGGCCATCGTGCCCTCGTCAATTCCCGGTTCATGGTGAAACACATCAAGCAACAGTCCGCCCAGCCGGCCGTTCATGCGCGCAGCCACAAGCGCCTGCTCGCTGGCGATGACTTCGCCCCGCGAGGCGTTGATGAACAGGGCTCCGGGTTTGATTCCGCGCAGAAAGGCTTCATCCACCATCCCGTTTGTCGGGTAGCGACCCGAGGTCGTGCGCGGGACATGAAGCGAAACCACATCCGCATCGGCAAGCACATCGCGCAGATTTTCGCAGCGGGGATCGCCGGTGGCATCGCGTTTGGGCGGATCGTTCAACCGCACCGCGAGTCCAAGCGCGGGCGCCAGCCCGGCCAGACGCATGCCGACATGTCCGGCGCCGATGATGGCCAATGTTTTTCCGCGCCAAGTCGTGCCGTGCTTCAGGCCAAAGCGGGCCAGCGCGGCAATCACATATTCCGCGACGCTCGTCGCATTACTGCCCGGCGCCGCCGACCAGGGAATGCCTCTCGCGGCAAGTGCGGGTACATCCACATGATCAATGCCGGCGGTGGCGGTGCCGTAAAACAAAAGGCCATGGTCCGGCAGCAGGTGGTTGGTGATGCTCACCTTGGAACGCGTGATGAGCACATCGACTCCTTCAAGAGACGCACGATCGATCGCGTGTTCGGGCATCATGCGCACATGTCCCAGCGTGGCGAAGGCCTCCTCGCCACCGGCCACGGAGGTCGCACATACAATGGAATAACCGGTCATGAAGGCCGCCGCAGAACGAATCGGCGACGCGGCGGCGCCGGAGGCAGACCCAGATTGGGTGGCAAATCGATGCGCACGGTGGCACTGTTGACGGCCTCGCGCGAGGGTGCGGGTGACATGGCGGCCGGCGCGCCCGCGACCGGCGGGGTGGACTTCGCCGGGATATGCACCACCTCTTCGCAGGCCGGACACTCCACGAGCATGCCGGCCAGATCAGGTGGCGATTCCAGCCAGCGACCGCAGTGCGCACAGGCGAAAACGATATCGGCTTGTTGCATGCCCCGAAGTATGCGTCAGCGCGGTGAAGATTCAAGCAGTTCAAGGAATTTCCAATGGTCTTCATGCACATCCTGTTGCATAGTATCCCGTACGCACGTCCCGGCATTATGATTGCAAGAAAGTACCGCACAAAAGTCAGCCACCTACTGGCGGTGATCGGATATATGTCCCTGATCGTCGGTGTGCTTTATCTCCTGTCGTCGTTTTTTCAATACACCCATCAACGGGAGCCGCTGCAGCGGGCGGCGATGTATTTTCTCGCGGGCGGGTTGATCACGCTGGCGGCCCGTTTTGTCATGATCATATTTCCGCAACAACAGCGCATCGATGTTTCGCCGGCGGTGCGTCGCCGCCGCGATTATTCGCGCAACTTGCGCCGGCCGCCGCGCGACGAAGTCCAATCCGGCGAAACCGGAAGCGTGATGTTGTTTGCCCTGATTCTCCTTGGTTTACTGGCCACGCTGGCGACCCATCATCTGGTGACCACGCGCATGGTGCAGGCCGAGGCCGCGGTCCGCATGGAAATACAGGCCCTCCGCCTTGCCGCCCTCGACGGCGCCCGTGCCGCCATGCAGGCGCTGGCCGACGACGAGGATCTTCTGGTGGATCATCCCGGCGAGGCATGGGCCAAGGTCGTGGAGGTGATCGACCCCGCCAATACCTCCCGCATGGTTACCACCACGGATTTGAATCGCAAATTCGACCTCAACAACATGTCCGTCGCGCTCACCGGCGACGAGCTTGCGCCGGACCGCGTTCTTTCCGGCATTTTAATTTACTGTGATATTCTGACCCCGGGGCCAAAGCTCGATGCGTTACGGGATTGGACCGATCCCGACCCGTCAGGCGTATACGAGGACCTGCATTACCGCGATTACCGCAACCCCGGCTACACGACGCCCGGACGCGCGCTCTTCGGGATGAGCGAGTTGTTCATGGTCGAAGGCTGGACTCCGGCGCTCTTTGCCCCGCGCGCGGAAAGCATCGGTCGCACGGCGTTCAACGGAAGCCTCGCCGACTGCACCACCATCATTCCGGTATCGCGCGAGCGCATCATACCGGTGAATATCAACACGGCTTCACCCGATTTGTTGCTCGCGTTGTTTGGTTATGGCCGGGAAGCGCTGGTCGAAAACCTCGTGGCGCGCCGCAAGAATCATCCCCTTCCCGCCGTGGATACGCTGTTGCACATGGCCGGCCTCGACGAATCGGCCGCGCTGGTTCCGTATCTTGATGTGCGCAGCTCCTGGTTTCATATTCATGCCGCCGCCTTCCGGGAAAACGGGAGACGCGTGCGGTTGGATCTGGTGGTTCGCCGCGAAACAGATGGTCGCGTTGAAGTGGTTCAGGCCACCTTCTCATGAAGACGATGGCCACCCCGGATCATGCCTACGGCGTCGAGTTTTCCGGCGGACGAGCCTCGGTGATGCTGGTCCGTCGTCGCGCCTCCGGCGCCGGTGACGTGCTCGCCATGAACATGGATGTGGCGTCCGACCCGGCGTGGCCGGTGCTGACCGCGCGGATGGCCCTTGATCAGCGGCGCGGCGCGGCCGTGGTGAGCGCGGTCGCCCGCGCGCAGGAATGTTTTGTCCGTCCCGTCGAGGCGCCGTTTGATTCCATCGTCAAGGCCCGGGCGGTGATGCCTTCGCTGCTGGATGTGCAATTACCCTTTCCTGTCGAGCAATGCATGTACGATTTTGTCCATTGCGAGGCCAAGCCGGACGGCAACGGAACGCGCGCGGTGGCGGTGGCAATGCCGCACGATCGCTTGCGTGCGCTGCTTTCGGAAACCGCGGAAGCCGGACTCGATCCGGAGATGATCGAGGCGGAGGCGCTGGCGCTGTGGCGGGAAGCCCGTCGTCATCAGGAGCCGATGGGTGGCGCAGTGCTGGTGGTGATTCATCTCGCCGCCGACCGCACGGTGCTGGTGTTCGGACGCGATGATTTTCCCGTTTCATCTTTCAGCGCGAGGACCGCATGGAATCCGGTGGCCGATTCCGCGGCCGCGGAAAAAATGTGCGCGCGCATCCGGCAATTTCTCGCCGGCCACATCCGCGAGGAAGAATCCCGCGCGGTGCGTTACATGGTGGCCGGTATTCCCAAACATGCGGATGCGTTGCGATCCATGCTTGGTGTGGACGCCGCGGCTTGGCGCGTGATGGATCAGCCGGAAACCGTTCTCGTGCGTTCGCTCGCGGCATCGGCGTTGCAACCGGATGCGTGGACCTCGAACCTTCGCGCCGGATCGTTCGAGCATCCGCACATTGCCCGCGATTACCGGCGCGCCCGCCGCAAGGTGAGTGTCTGGCTCATGGTGGCTTCCCTGTTGCTTGCCGCTGTTTCACTGATCACGGCTGGCGCCGCTGCCCTCAACAAGGGCGCGTGGGAGCGAGCCGTCGCGGAAAAAGCCTTCGCCATGACCGGGTTTGCCGACATCCTCCAGGCCCGCGCCAAGCTCGCCACCGTATCGCCCGCCGAAGAGATGCTGGATCAGTGGATCGCGCCGGTGGCCTATCCGGTTTTTGCCCGCGTGTTGGTCGAGGCGCACCAAAGCGGATTGAATATCGAGACGGTTTCCGTGCGGGCGTCCGGCGTGCTGGTCCGCGGAGACGGATCTTCGTGGGGAGATGCGGATCGCATTGCCGGGTTATTGCGCGAAGCCGGCGTGACGGTTGATGACAAGGCCATCGAACGTCGCGATGCCGGTAGTGACGAGCGGATTCATTTCAGCGTGCGGGGTGCGCCATGAAGTCCCCATCCCGCGCCGGAGCTTTTGATTCGCTCGCCTGGCTGGCGGCGGCCATCTCCCTGCTCGTGACGTGGTATGCCGTGGTCAAGGCGGGCGATGACCGGCGACAAATTTCCAGCCGCATCGCCGAATGGCATGAGTTGCAGGCCTTTGCGCCCGTGATCAATCGCCGCCGCGCCGCTATGGACGCGGTGGCTGCCAAGTCCGCGGGCGCTTCCAACCTCAAAGATGTCATGCGTGAAAAAACCGGTATCGCACAACCCGATATGGCCTTGATGGACACGCAACCGGTGATGGATGGCTGGATGTTGCGCCGCTATGACGCGCGGCTGGAAAACATCCCGGCGGAGCGACTTGCATCCCTGTTGGCCGCGTGGAGCGAGAACCAGGGTGCCGTGCGCGTGCTCGGTTTGCAAGTGAGCGCCGCGGGCGATCCGGCGGGGCGCCTGCTTTCCGCAAGCCTTGAACTGGTTGAGTTGGCCCGCTGATTTTTCCGGATGGAGTATTCGTAAGTCATGCGACGATCCGCAGTCATCCTGTTGATTCTTCTTTTACTCGCCGGATATGCGGTCTGGCGCGGCATGCGATCAGGTCAAGGCGATGGCCGCGATGAAAAAACCACCGTAACCATGGCAACGGAGGACAACGCCGGCGGAATAACAGAACCGCTTCCCCTTCGTATGAACATTGCCGCGGAGGATCTGCTCAGTCGCGCATGGACCGGGAGGGTGGAGGTCGCCATCGCGGAAAAAGCGCCGGCGGTTCCTGTCGAAACACCGGAGGCCGCGACCCCCTCGCCAGTCTTTCTCGCCTATCTGCAACCCCGCTCCATGCTCAGCACCGGGATGGTGGAGACCGTCGGGTCCATCGCGACCAGTCATCCGCCCGACAACTTGATGGCGGTGCTCGGCGCCGCGCCCTCGCCCGGGCTTCGCCAGCAAATACTCAAAAGCATCCAGGCCGCCACTTCGCCGAATGCGACGTCCACCTTGCCCACCATTCTGGAGATGTTTGGCGGAAAAATCGGCGAGCAGCGCAAGCCGGGAGATCGCGCATCCTTTGATGCCGCCGACATGCAGCAATCGATGGCCAAGGCGATGTATCATATTCGCGAGGCCGATGGCCGGATGGATCAGGGCGATTTGATGGTGGCCCTCGCCGGATACAAACAAGCCATCGAGCTTTTTCCCGACATGACGTATGCGAATCAGCAAGCCGGCCGCATCTCGTTGCTCATGGCGCGCTACGATGATGCGGTTCTCTATTTAAAGGCGGCGCTCGTCAATGCCCAGGACGTCACGTTCACCTTGAACGATCTCGGCATCGCTTACCTCTATGCCGGTCAACCGCTCGAAGCGGAAGATATGTTCCGTGCGGCGATCAAGTCCGACTCGCTGGCTGTGGACCCGGTCTTCAACCTGGGCTTTACCCTCCGCCGGCTCAATCGCCACGATGAAGCACGGGCCCAGTATGAAAATTGCCTTGGCATTGATCCGTCCGACGCACGTCCGCATCGCGAAATCGCCATGCTGGATGCCCTGGAGGGGAAGCGCGATCCCGCGCTCGAGCGACTCCGCCGCGCCATGGAACTCAATCCAACATGGGCCCAGCCCAGGTTGGATACGGCGCTGTTGCTCGCCGAAACCGGAGATTTCGAGAAAGCGGTGGGTCAACTTTTGCGATCGCTTGATTTCGCCTCCGCGCAAGAGGTCTATCAGGTATACCGGCTTCCGGTGTTCAATACGTTTCGTCTCAGCCCGGAAGGGCGGCCTTTCGAGGCGCGTCTGGCGGAGCGCGCCCGCGAACAAGCAACCGGCAAACCGTAACCGTCCGCTCGTAGGCCTTTCCACTAACGCGCAACAAGAGGTTCCCCGATGGAATGCGCGATCCCGGTGGTGTTAACGTTTGCTTGTCGGCCGGTCTTTTCATGAATCCGAATGTCACAACCAAACCAGCCTTGCCGGTGCCGGACGAGGATGCAGCCCGCTTCGCCTCCAACCTGGGCCATGACTTCAACATTGCGCTCCAGGTCATCATGTTCAACATCGAGTTGACGCTGGAGCATCTCGATCCCGCCGACGAAAACGTGGGCCGCCTCGTGCAAATTCGCGAGGCCGCTGAACGGGCGGCCGCGTTGAATCGGCAGTTGCTTGCTTTTGCGCGCCGGCGCAACGCCACCCCGTCGCCATCCGCCCCGAGCCGCGCCACCCAATACCCGGGCGGTACCGAAACCATTTTGCTTGCCGATGACAATCCGACGATCTTGAAGATCAGCGAAATCATGCTGCAGCGATTGGGCTATCGCGTCCTGATCGCTCACGGCCCGGTGGAGGCTTTGCGCATGTCGCAGGAACACGGGGAAGCCATCGACTTGCTGATGACCGACATGGTCATGCCGGAAATGACCGGCAAGGAGCTGGCGGATACATTGACCGCAGAACGTCCCGGCTTGCGCGTTCTTTTCATGTCCGGATTTGCCTCGGACATCACCGGCGGCAGCGCCGCGGCGAACGATGACAAAAAAGCATTCATCCAAAAGCCATTCACCATGCCCGCGCTGGCCGGCGCGCTTCGCGCCCTGCTTGATCCCGCGCCCGCGCATTGAACCCGTGGCCAGTGGTCATCCTTCTGCCTATGCCATGAACCGGCTTGCCCCGATGGTCACGCGCCTTGTCCGCGCTACGATGAGTGCACCGTCCATCGCCGGGGAATGTCCGGCCGATGCACGGCATGAGAAAGGAAGCGGGCCATGAACCTTGATCAGGCATACAGCGCATACATCGACCAACTCCTCGTCCGCATGGCCCGGTTGGAGGCCTCGGATCTTCATCTGACCGTCCCCAGTCCGCCGATCATGCGCATCCACGACCGCCTGACGGTCTACGAAGAGGCGCCCCCGCTTCGACCCGAAGACATCACGCATATTCTTCATCACATCACCAACGAGGAACTGCGCTCCGCATTTGACCGCGATCTCGAACTCGATTTTGCCTACAGCATTCCCGGTCTCGCCCGCTTTCGCGTGAACGCCATGTACCAGCGCGGCACCATCAGTCTTGCTTTCCGCCGGGTGCCTTTCCAGGTGCCGGCGCTGGACGATCTCGGGCTTCCGCCGGTGCTCAAGTCGCTGGTCATGAAACCGCACGGCCTGATCCTCGTTACCGGGGCGGCCGGTCAGGGCAAGTCCACCACGCTGGCCGCGATGATCAATCACCTCAACGAGCATGCCGGACGCAATATCATCACGCTCGAGGATCCCATCGAGTATTTGTTCCACAACCAGCAGAGCATCATCCGTCAGCGCGAACTCGGTTGCGACACCAAGTCGTTTGCCTCCGCGCTTGTGCACGCCTTGCGCCATGATCCCGACGTGATCGTCATCGGCGAAATGCGCGACCTCGACACCATGCGCCATGCCATCACCGCCGCGGAGACCGGTCACCTCGTCATCGGCACCATGCATACCATCGATGCCGCGCAATCGATCGACCGGATGATCGATGCGTTTCCGTCCGGCCAGCAGCATCAGGTGCGCGGTCAGTTGGCGGCCATTCTCGAAGCAGTGCTTTCCCAGATGTTGCTTCCGCGCGCGGGCGGCGGCCGGGTGGTGGCGATGGAAGTCATGCTGGCCTCGCCGGTGATCCGCGAGTTGATCCGTGAAAATAAACTCACCGGAATCACCCCCCACCTGGAGATGGGCGCGGCGGAAGGCCGGCAATCCATGAACCAGGCCCTGTCTGCCCTCGTGCTGCAGGGTGTGGTCAGCCGCGAGGAGGCCATGGGGGTCAGTCGCGATCCGGTGCGGCTCAATGAGCTTCTCGATCCGGGCGCAAAATACCGCATCGGCGCGTAGCGGTCTTGCTGAACCATCGCCGGCGGTTTATTGTCTGGCCAGGAGATCATCTGTGAAAAAAATTCTCGCGTTTGTCGACGATATCTATGAGGACCTCGAACTCTGGTATCCGAAAATACGTCTGGAGGAGGAGGGGTGGCGCGTGGATATTGCCGGACCGGAAACCAACCGCGTATATACAGGCAAGCATGGTTATCCCTGCACCGCCACCATCGACATCGCCGACGCCGAGTCCGCCGGCTACGATGCGCTCCTGGTCCCGGGTGGATTCGCGCCCGACAAGTTGCGCCGCGATCCGAATGTGCTTCGCCTCGTCCGCGAGTTCGATGAGCAGAAAAAACCGGTCGCCTTCATTTGCCATGCCGGATGGATTCTCATCTCCGCGGGCATTCTCAAGGGTCGCAAGGCCACCAGCACGGTCGGCATCAAGGATGACATGATGAATGCCGGGGCGGCGTGGTTGAACGAGCCGCTCGTGGTCGACGGCCATCTCATCAGCTCGCGCACGCCCGCGGATCTTCATGTGTTTGCCCGCGCCATGGTGCAAGCCCTGAAAGCCCGCGGGTGAAAAAAAGTCTGTTTTTTCCGCGGCTTCCCCTCGCCGGCCGGACGCCGCCGCGCGTCGTGTCCGGAAAAGTTCCCATGGTTGGAACTTTTGGTAACCCTGTTCTCCAATCATTGGAATTTGTTGTCTTTCCGGCCCGTGGCCGGTTGAACGTACCATGACTTCGCCATCCCACGTGCACGTTGATTTTCTTGTGATCGGATCCGGATTGGCCGGCTTGTATGCCGCGTTCTGCGCGGCCGGCCACGGCAAGGTGGCGCTGCTCTCGAAGTCATCGTTGCAACAAAGCAGCTCGTATTGGGCGCAAGGCGGCATTGCCGCCGCCATCGATGAGGACGATTCCGCGTATTATCATCTCGATGACACGATCGCCGCCGGACGCGGATTGTGCCGCAAAGCCGCGGTGGAAATTCTCGTTGGCGAGGGCGTGCAGCGCGTGCGCGATCTCATGGCCATGGGCATGAAGTTTGACGAGGGAAGCCGCGGACTTCACCTCGGCCTCGAGGGCGGTCACAGCCACCGGCGGATTCTCCATGCCCAGGGCAATGCGACCGGCGCCGCGGTGGTGGATTTTCTGCTCGCCCGCATACGCGCCAGCGAGAACATCACCGTGTTCGAGAACACCACCGTCGCCGAACTCGTGATTCAGGAAAACCGGTGCGTGGGTTTGCTGGCGTTTCAGAACCAGCAGGTGGAGCCGGTGTTCTTTTCGGCCCGCGCGACCATCATCGCCACCGGTGGCGCAGCCGGCAACTACCGTCGCACCACGAATCCGCCGACGTCTTCCGGCGACGGCATCGCGCTCGCCTACCAGGCCGGCGCGGAAGTGTGCGATATGGAATTTGTGCAATTTCATCCCACCGCATTTTTCACGAAATCGGGCGCGTCCTTTCTGATCAGCGAGGCGCTGCGGGGCGAGGGCGGACATATTGTGGATGCGTCCGGCCGCCGGTTCTTGCCGGATTATCATGACCGCGGGGAGTTGGCGCCACGCGATGTGGTGGCCAGCGCCATTTTCAAGGAGATGCAGAAACAATCCACCGATCATGTGTTTCTGACCATGAAACATCTTGATCACGATGTGGTGCGCCAACGATTCGCCAACGTCTATGCGGCCTGTCTGCCGTACGGGGTCGACCTCACCGTTGATCCGGTTCCCGTGGCGCCGGCGGCACACTACTGGATAGGCGGGATTGTCACCGGCCGCATGGCCGGTACGAGCATCTGGGGTTTGTTTGCCTGCGGCGAGGCGGCGTGCACCGGGGTGCACGGGGCCAACCGGCTCGCCAGCAACTCGCTGCTCGAGTGCCTGGTCTTCGCCCGGCGCGCGGTCGATGGCGCGCTCACCATCAAGGATGACGTGCCGCCGACCGACGATATGTTGAGCGATCTTCCCCAACGCGATTTGCGGCCGGTGGATCATGTGCTGGTGCAGGCGCTGCGCGAGCGCGTGGCCAATGTGATGACCGGGTCCGTGGGCATTGTGCGCACGCGGGAAGGGTTGACCCGTGCGCTGGCCGAGTTGCGGGGCATCCGCGAGGAGCACCGCGCGCTGATGAATTGCTGGGGTGGCCGGGCCCTGCGCAAAATGTTGCGCGTATGCGAGCTGGCCACCCGCGGCGCCTTGCTGCGCGAGGAAACGCGCGGCGCACACATCCGCGAAGATTTTCCCGCCGAAAACGCCGCGTTCGAAGGGCACATCACGCTCCGGCGCGGCACCGAACCAAGGATCGTAAAATGGACGCCCTGAACCCGCGCGATTACGAACACATCATCAAGCTCGGTCTCATGGAGGACGCGCCCAGCGGCGACATCACCACGACGGGCCTGTTCGACGACCATGAAACCGGATCCGCGCGATTGATGGCGAAAGCGGAAGGCGTGATCGCCGGATTATCCGTAGCCGACCGCGTGTTCGCGACGCTTCAGCCGGACTTCGACTTCCACGCGCTCACTCACGATGGCGCGAAGGTCAAGCCGGGCGATGTCATCGCCACCCTGAGCGGCCGCGCGCGCGCGCTGCTCACCGGCGAACGGCTCGCGCTGAACCTGCTCCAGCGCATGTCCGGCATCGCGACCATGGCGGCGGCCTATGTCGAAGCGGTGCGCGGATTGCCGGTGACCATTCTCGACACGCGCAAGACGGTGCCGGGCTTGCGCCAGCTCGACAAATACGCGGTGCGTTGCGGCGGTGCGATGAATCACCGCCTGACTCTGAGCGATTTGGCGATGATCAAGGACAACCACATCAAGCTCGCCGGGGGCATCAGTCCCGCCGTGGCGAAAATGCGCGCGCATGCGCCCAACGTGAAGATTGAAGTCGAGACGGAAAGCCTTGCCGACGTGCGCGAGGCGATTTCCGCCGGCGCGGACATCATCATGCTCGACAATATGAAGCTCGAGACGATGCGCGAGGCGGTGCAGGAAATCGCCGGCCGCGCGAAAACCGAAGCGTCCGGAAACGTGACACTGCAAAACGTGCGCATTATCGCCGAAACCGGTGTGGATTATATCTCCACCGGCGCGCTTACCCACTCCGTCAAGGCGCTGGATATTTCGCTGCGGGCGGATTAGTCACAAAAGCCGCGCAGAGTTACTTCCGCGTCTTCACCGGCTTGACCCGCTCCGGAAACAACGCGCGGCAGATCGGGCACCGGGTGCCATCGCATCCCCGGGCGGTGCAATGCTCCCTTCCGTACAAAATGATCTGGATGTGAAGTTTGTTCCACCGCGATTCCGGAAAAAGTTTTTTCAGATCGGCTTCGGTTTGTTTGACGTTCCTGCCGCTGGTGAGTTTCCATCGCTGGGCAAGACGATGAATGTGTGTATCGACTGGAAACGCCGGCACGCCGAACGCTTGTGCCATCACCACCGAGGCGGTCTTGTGGCCGACGCCCGGCAGCGACTCCAGCGCCTCGAAGTTCGACGGCACCTGGCCGTCGTAGCGTTCGCACAAGATGTTCGACAGTCCGGCAATCGCCTTTGATTTCGCCGGCGACAATCCGCATGGACGGATGATGTCCTCGATTTCCTTCACCGGGACCTTTGCCATGGCGTAGGGATTGTCGGCGCGTTTGAACAGCACCGGGGTGATCTGGTTGACGCGCACGTCCGTGCATTGCGCCGAAAGCAGGACCGCGACCAGCAACGTGTAGGCATCGCGGTGGTCGAGCGGCACATGAACCTCCGGATACAGGTGCTCGAGCATGCGGTCGATGCGCGCGGCTCGCGCAGCGCGATCGTTGGATGGTTTGGCGGGCATGAATCGACGATAATGCCCGGGAGGAAAAAAGGGAATTAAACAGTGCGGAAGCGGGCGGGGTGTTCGGGGATGTCTCGGACGCGGAGGAGTGCGTGTGGATTAGGATTTGGCTTAAGATGATGCCTGGGGTTCTCGGGCGAAAACCGAACTCGTTGGATGAACCTTTCTTTTCCCTTGCCAACCCCGCCGCTTGTCCCTACTGTCCGCCCCCAGTTCCGAAGTTCGGAATGGAAGCGAGTGCCCGGCCGCCTCTGGTTTGGGCCAAAGCGGATTGTGAACGCCGGTAAACCGGCATGAACGAATAACGGAGGAAAGATTATGGAAACCGGTGCACTCACCGTAAAAGTAACCGTCCAGGACCTGCTCGACGCCGGCCTGCACTTCGGCCACCAGACCAAGCGCTGGAACCCGAAGATGAAGAAATACATCTTTGATGCCCGCAACGGGATTTACATCATCGATCTCGCCAAGACCCACGACCTGCTGATCAAAGCCCAGCAATTCATCTATGACACCATCTCGCTCGGCCGCAGCGTGCTGTTTGTCGGCACCAAGAAGCAGGCGATGCTCCCGGTCAAAGCGCTTGCCGAAAAATACAATCAGCCCTACATCGTCAACCGCTGGCTCGGCGGCACGCTGACCAACAACGCCACCATCCGCAAGAGCGTCGCCCGCATGCGCGAACTTGAAGCGCTTGAGAGGGACAACGGCTGGGCGAACATGAACAAAAAAGAAGTCGCGCGCATGCGCCGCGAACTCGAAAAGCTGCACTTTAACTTGAGCGGTATCGCGAACATGGACCGCCTGCCCGGTGCGATGTTTGTGATCGACACCAACCGCGAAGACATTGCTATCCAGGAAGCCCAGAAGCTCGGGATTCCGATCATCGCCATTGTCGATACGAACTCCGATCCGGATCCGGTGGATTATCCGGTGCCCGGCAACGACGACTCCATTCGCGGTCTCCAGCTGATTCTCGACATCACCGGCGAGACCATGGAGAAAGCCGTGGGTGAATATTCGCGTGTTGCCGCCGAGGAAGCCCGCAAACGTGCGGCCGATGAAGCCGCCGCCGAGGCCAAAGCGAAAGCCGCCGCGGCCGCCCGTGCCGAAGCTGCCGCGAAAGCGCTCGCCGCGGTGAAAGAAAAGAAAGCCCGCGCCAAAGCCAAGGAAGCTGCCGAAGCCAAGGCGGAAACTCCGGCCGCTCCCGAAGCGCCCGCCGGTGAAGCCGCAGCCCAGTAAGCGAAAGGAAATCATTTCATGGAAATCAGTGCATCATTAGTCAAGGAACTCCGCGACGAGACCAATCTCGGCATGATGGAGTGCAAGCGCGCCCTGCAGGAATCGGGCGGCGACAAGGACAAAGCCATCCGCCTTTTGCGCGAGCGCGGCATGGCCATTGCCGGCAAGAAGGCCGACCGCGTGGCCAAGGAAGGTCGCGTGGCGGCGGAGATTTATGACAACGGTAAAACCGGTGTCATGATCGAGGTGAATTGCGAAACCGACTTCGTGGCCAAAAACGAAAACTTCCAGGGGTTTGTCTCCGATCTCGTCGCGCATGCGAAGGGCATCAGCGGCAGCCTCGCCGATGCGGCGAAGGACAAGGTCGTAGCCAAGATCGCCGAAATCGGGGAGAACATCATCGTGCGCCGCAACGAGAAGTTTGCCGTTCAGGGAAATGGCGCCGTGGCCGGATACATCCATCTCGGCGGCAAAGTTGGCGTGTTGCTCGAAGTCGGTTGCGATAAGCCGGAAACCACCCAGGCCGAAGCCTTCAAGGAAGCGGTCAAGGATGTCACGTTGCATATCGCGGCCGCGAATCCCTCCTTTCTCGACCGCACCGGCGTTCCGGCCGATGTGGTGGCGGCGGAGCGCGAAATCTACGCCAAGCAGGTTGAGGGCAAGCCCGCGAACATCGTCGACAAGATCGTCGATGGCAAGCTGGAGAAATACTACAGCACGATCTGTCTGGTGGAGCAGGGCTTCGTCAAGGATCCCGACCACACCGTGGCCGATATGCTTGCGGCGCGAAGCAAGGAACTGGGCGACAAGCTCGTGATCCGCCGCTTCACCCGCTACCAAGTCGGGGTGTAAACCCCGGTTATTCTGCCGGAGGCGGAACCGCCTTCCGCGGACACGTTGTCCATCCGGCATGATGAATGTGCCCGGCCGCGACTGGAAAATCGCAGCCGGGCTTTTTTTCTTACGGTCCAGCTCTCACGCCTCGCCGCGCCCTCATACCCATTCTCCTGTTGCGCCACCGCGCGACCGCTCTATCATCCCGGCGTGACGAGTTATTTTCTCAACAGCCTCCTCTTCATCTCCGCGGCAATGCTCATGCTGGCATTCTACGCCCGCATTCAGCTGGCGGCGCGCATCAGCCGCCTTTTTTTCGGCGCATCGATCTGTATGGCGGCGTGGGGCTTTTTTTACTACTTCGAATTGACGGCATCGCTCGATGTCCGCATTTGGGCGATGCGGCTGAAGTTTTGCTTCACCCTGTTTTTGATGGATTTCTACTTGCGCCTGACCCGCGAGATCACGGGCCGGCCCAAATGGTTGCAGGGTGGTCCCTTGTGGCTTCTCGTCACGGTGCCCGCGGTTCTTGCCGCTCTCATGGCGTTGACGTCGCCGTGGCACGACGGTTTCCGTAACCATTTCCGGTTGGCGAGCGCGCCGATCGGCCCGCTGCTGGTTTTCGATCGCGGTTTGTTCGATATGCCGGTGGTAGTCTGGTTCAACCTGTTGTCGTTGATGAATATCGCCGTTCTGGTTCACGCCTCGTTGACCACGGAAGGACTCTCCCGCCGAAAAGCCATCTTGATGGTGATCGCGCTCGGCATCCCGGCGATTTTTAACGCCCTGTATTTCGTCGGCGTGCATTTTGTGCCCGGCGTGAACATATCGCTATCCCAAGTTCCGCAGTTTGATTCAAGAACCGACTATTTTCGATGTTGATTC
>CAYYAR010000035.1:0-37670 GCA_964470065.1 uncultured Verrucomicrobiota bacterium
ATCCCGAACTAGATCTCGTCCTCAATCCCGCCTAAAAACTGGGGAATGTCCTGTTTCGTTCACGTTGATCCTTTTGACCATCGGCGCGATTCTGGTCGTGCTTGGCATTTTCAATGGATTTTTGAACTGGGATATTTTCAGTCCGAGGCTGGAAGCGGTTTTATATGGCGTGTTCGGGTCGTGCATGGCGCTGGCCGCTTTTGGCGTCGCGATGGCCGGGATCATCGCCATGCAAGAGTCGGTTCGCGACTTCAAAAAATTTGTTCAGTCCAGAACAAATCAAGAAGAGGAGCCTGATGCGCCAAAGCGAACGTATGCCGCGCGCATGATTGGGATTGTGGCGATTATGGCCGTGCTGGTTGGATTGTGCGCGGTGGTCAATCACATCGTGCTGACTCACCGTTGCAAAGTTTTCAAGAAATTAGCCGCCGAGCAGGTGGGCAATTTCGAGTCAAAGATCACCGGTTTGGTTGCGGCCTTTCCAGCGCCGCCGCAGGACAATGTTCCGCGCGATCTCTATGATGTCGTGAAGACGCTCGACGATTTGGACTTTATAAACAGAACCACCCTTTATATGCCGGATCCCGCCGAGCAAAACGCGATGTGGGGATACACGGCATGGCGCGATTACACCAATAGTGACGGCTTCGCCCGCTTCTATGTCGCGAAGGATTTTGAGAAGGCGATGCGCAAGGCCGTGGATGGCGCATCCTCTGATATTGATCAGATCAATTCCCGGAATGAGTTTGTTTGGTACAAATTATTGTCGGACGCGAGCGGTCAGGGCCGGGCAGTCGTCAGGATTGACGGCAACAGTCGCCAGAGTTTCCGCGAGTACGGGTCAGGTAAATAGGGCGGGAACGGCCTCGCTTTGCTCAACCGTTCCCGCCCGAGAAAACGATGCCTTTATTATTGATGTGGTTTAGTTTGACATCATGATGCGGTGATGTTTTGATGTCTTTATGAGAACGACGATATCGCTAGATGATGATATTTTACGGGTAGCTAAAGAGTTGGCACATCAGCAGGGCAGGTCTTTGGGGGCTGCGCTTTCCGAGTTGGCTCGTCGCGGATTGACCGCGAACCGCAACTTCAAATATCCCGATCGCGATGATATTCCGGTATTTTCTGTCCGCGAGAATAGCCCTACCTTTTCGTCGGAAGACGTTAAACGGGATGAGGACGGGTGGTGAATCCTTGCTTGCTGGATGTGAATGTGCTGATTGCCTTGGCTTGGCCTAGCCATGTTCATCATCATGTTGTTAAAAGCTGGTTTTTGGAGCACGGCCGAAAGGCATGGGTTACCTGTCCTATTACGCAATCATCTTTTGTGCGAATTTCATCGAATACGGGGATCATTGTTGATGCCGTGAGGCCTGAGCAGGCATTGAATTTGCTCAAACAGCTAACCGCAGTCGCGGGACATATATTTTGGACTGACGAAGTCTCGCTCGCTGAAAAAAATTTTGAATTTCCGGATTTCCTCACCGGACATCGTCAGGTTACCGATGCATACCTTTTGTCTCTCGCGATCCGCAAAAAAGGTAAACTCGCTACGCTCGACCGCGGAATTGCCGAGATGGCGCGCGGCCGGGAACATGTAGTTTTGATAAAAATTTAGGATATATCGCCCATCCGCCCGCCGAGCGCGGGTTGACATCGGAAGGCCGGGGGCATAGATTAGTAAAGTGAATTTTAAACCTTCCATTCGTGAGCTGAGCAAGAGCGCGGAGAACCTTCTTCTCGCTCTAGCGCTTGTTTTGTCCAGCGCCGCGGATGGGGCGGCCGGTTAATCGCCGGCCAAACGTTGTTGAAAGCCCACTCCGCGAAAGCAGGGTGGGTTTTTTGTTTTTTATTGCTGAATGGAATGAAGAAACGTAGAGGATGAACATGAGCCAACAAAAAGAGCAGGACCGGGTGGTGATTTTCGACACCACGCTGCGCGACGGTGAACAATGCCCCGGCGCGACGATGAATCTCCACGAAAAGCTGGAGGTGGCCAAGCAACTGGCGCGCCTGCAGGTGGATATTATTGAGGCCGGTTTTCCCATTGCCTCGCCCGGCGACTTCGACGCGGTGCGAATGATTTCCGAATCCGTGCCGGGCCCGACGATTGCCGCCCTGGCGCGTACCAAGGACAAAGATATTGCCCGCGCCGCCGATGCGCTCGCCCCGGCGAAGAAGCGCCGCATTCATACCTTCAGCTCCGGCAGCGATATCCACATCGAAAGCATTCTGCGCATGACCCGCGCGCAAAACATCGAGATGTCGGTGAACGCGGTGAAATACGCGAAGACCTTCACGACCGATGTGGAATATTCCGCTCAGGATACCACCCGCTCGGATCGCGACTACCTCGTCGATCTGTACACCGCCGTGGCCGAGGCCGGCGCGACCACGCTGAATATTCCCGACACGGTGGGGTATGCCACGCCCGGGGAATTCGGCGCGCTGATTGAATACCTGGTGGCCCGCATCAAGGTGCCGGGTGTGGTTTTCTCCGTACATTGCCACAACGACCTCGGCCTCGCCGTGGCCAATTCGCTGGCGGCGGTGCAGCACGGTGCGCGTCAAGTCGAGTGCACCATCAATGGCATTGGCGAGCGCGCGGGCAACTGCTCGCTCGAGGAAGTCGTGATGGCCATCAAGACCCGCGCCGATGCGATGAAGGCATGGACCGGCATCAACACGCGCGAGATCATGAAATCGTCGCGCATGGTGAGTCGTATGACCGGACTGGTGGTGCAGCGCAATAAAGCCATCGTCGGTGCGAACGCCTTTGCCCACGAGTCCGGCATTCATCAGGATGGCGTGCTGAAAAACCGCATGACCTACGAAATCATGATGCCCGAGGATGTCGGTGTGGCCGGCACGGATCTGGTGCTCGGCAAACATTCCGGCCGGCATGCGCTGGGTGTCCACTTGGAAAAAATGGGATTCAAGCTGGCCGACAAGGAACTGGACACCGTCTACGACAAATTCAAGTTGCTGTGCGACAAGAAGAAAGTGATCTACGACGATGATCTGATCGCCATCATGCAGGATCAGTCGCAGACCGGACCGCAACAAGTGTATCTGCTGGATTATTTGCAGGTTTCCACCGGCTCCGGCACATTGCCGACCGCGACCATTCGCCTGAAAAAAGAGGGCCAGGTGCTCGAGGATGCCGCCATCGGCGACGGCCCGGTGGATGCGACCTGCAAGGTGATCGATCGCATTACCGGCATCGAAGGCCAACTCGAGGACTTCTCCCTGCAAGCGGTCACCGCCGGCGAGGACGCGTTGGGCGAGGTGAGTATGCGCGTGCGTTATGGCGATGTGGTTATATCCGCCAAGGGATCGAGCACGGATATTGTCGAAGCGAGCGCGAAAGCATACTTGAACTGCCTGAATCGTTACCTGTTCACGATGGCGATCCATCGTCCGGGATCCGCCAATGGCGAGGCCGCCCGGGCATCGCAGCCTTGACACACTGCGGTTATCATATGGGGACAGACAATCTGTGGCGCTCGATCTTGGCTTCCCGCACCCGTTCGCGTAGCGTCTCCACCATGAAATCGCGCATTCAGGCTGGCAGAGTCGGGCGGGTGCCCGCACCACCCGAAAAGCGATTTCCTATCAGAGCAGAGATCAATCAACTCGATCACTAACGGCTAAACCAGATAACTCACCCTCCGATATTCGTAGAGAGTCGAGTCGTAAAGCTCGATCAGTCAGAGATTCTTCCTGAGATCCGAGTATGGCCATAATTCAGTTGTAAGTCGTTGATTTGCAACGAGGCGTTTGCGCATTTGGGTGTCCCGTGGCTAAAGTGGGGGCATGTTTGTCCGGAAAAAGCATAATAAGTCGGGTGCCATCAGCGTTCAGGTGATCGACAAGTCGCGTGGATATCACGTGGTCCACACGGTTGATTCATCCAAGCATCGTGATGAGATCGATCGGTTTATTGAGATGAGCCGGGCTTACATTCGACGTCAGGATAGGCAGTATTCACTTTTTCCCGATGAGCAAGGGGGCAACGCCAACGTGCTGGATTTTGTCCAGACGCTTGAAAACGCCTCGATCCGGACACTGGGACCCGAACTCATTTTCGGAAAGCTTTTTGATGAGATCGGATTTGGCGTGATCCCCGAGTCGTTATTTCGTGACATCGTCGTCGCGCGCTTGGCCTATCCCACCAGCAAGCTCAAGACCGTAGACTACCTCTACCGGTATCAAGGCAAAACCGTTTCGCCGGACAGCCTCTACCTGTTTCTTGACCGGCTCACCAAGCATCATCACCAAACAGCCCAAGAGATCGCCTATCAGTACTCACGCCGGATTCTAAAGAGTATCCGCGTTGTTTTCTACGACATGACCAGCCTCTATTTCGAGGCGGAAGACGAAGACGATCTGCGCAAGATTGGTTTATCCAAGGATGGCAAGTTTCAATCACCCCAGATCATGCTCGGCCTTTTGGTCGGAGAGAACGGCTATCCGATCGGGTACGATCTGTTTGCAGGCAACACCTTCGAAGGCAAAACACTTATGCCGGTCCTGCAACGCATTCAGGAGCAGTACGGCTTCGATCGGCCCACCGTCGTGGCCGATGCGGCCATGCTCAGCTGGGACAACCTCGCATCCCTCCAAGATAATCACTACCCGTTCATCCTCGCCGCCCGTCTTCGCAATGAACCCGAGACCATCCAGCAGGAGATTCTTCGTCGATGCCGCGGGTTATCCAACGGCCAGTCTGTCGTGATCGAACGAAGTAACGGCCATCGCCTGGTGGTCGCCTACTCCGACAAGCGAGCCAAGCGGGACCGGTACAACCGGGAACGCGGATTGTTGCGGCTTAAAAAACAGGTCGTCTCCGGGCGCTTGACCAAGCAACAGCTGAACAACCGTGGCTACAACAAATTCCTCAAGCTCACCGGAGAAGTCTCCGTGGAGATCGACGAGCGTAAAGTCGCGCAAGCGGCCATCTGGGACGGTCTGAAGGGATACTTGACCAACACCGATCTTGCGGCCGACGCGATCATCGAAAGTTACGGCCAGCTATGGCACATCGAAAAAGCCTTCCGTATCTCCAAGACCGACCTGCGCATTCGACCCATGTACCATCGCCTGCGCAAGCGGATCGAAGCGCATGTGCTCGTGGCCTTCGTCGCTTACACCATCTACAAGGAGCTCGAACGAAGGCTACATGAGGCCAACCTTCCCATGAGCCCCAAACGCGCGGCTGAACTCACCCAGACCATGTACCAAATGACCTACCGGCTGCCCACGGATCCCCATGACCGGCAAATTTTACTCAAAATGGACCCCGAACAACGTCAGATCTACGAACTAATCTACCCATCATCATCCCAAAAATAATTTTGGGTGTCCCATTTCGGAACTCAGGAATGTCATCAAGTTGATTCTTCCGATGATGGGAGTTGCCAGCCTCGATGTCTTGATGGAGATGTTGGGTGCCGAGCTCCGCGACAATTGGCCGGAACCGGAAAACTCGGGCTTCAGTCAGACCCTGCAGCGACGCGTGCGCTACTGGACGGACGGCTTGGTCATCGGCTCGGCCTTGTTCATTCGCTCGGTCATGGCCCAACACCATCCCGCGCCCGAAAAGCATCGACTTGCGCCAGCCACTTCGGACGGGATTCCCATCACCGCATGACGCAGGCTGCGCTTCGCCTGATTTGATCTCCCCCGAACTCCCCCGCCTAACCCGGCATCTAAAAATCACGATACCGTTGTAGTTTAGTCGCAACTGGCGACTGGTTTGTGATCCCAAAAGCCTTGCTTTAAAATGTAGAGCAGGTTTTCAGAAGAGCAAACTGCTCCAGTTTGATTCGTGAAACCAAAACCTAACCTATAAAACCGGCTTCAGACGCTATTTGTCCGTCCCTGTGCGCAGTCCTTGTGCGCACTTTCACGCAACGCCTGTTTCGTATCAATACAAGCAGATTATGATCAAGGTGCCAGATAGGCAATCGGTTCGGCCGGCGTAAAGGCGTCGTTGATCTCACCCTGAAGTTTGAATCCCTCCTCGCCTTCAAGCGCTACGCTGCGTATTCCGGAGCCGGCGGCAAAATCGATTTTGTTGAGGTCGACCATGACGACAAACGGGCTCAATGCGGACTCGAAATAATAATTCATCCGTTTGTGATCGAGGACCGATCGCCAGTAGGTAGGGGCGATGTTGGGATGATCCGGATCGGCCGCGCCCCACGGGACGGACACATTTCGCATGATGCTAAACACGCCCGCCACTTGACGCCGCTCATCGGTGATTTCATCGCCCATGAAGTTCAAATAATACGAAGCGCGCACAAAGCGGTCCTCGCTTTGATGTGATCCGGGCAGAACTTTCGTGTTGTCCATGCGCGACCAGTAATCGTTGAGGGTAAGCTGGCGGTCGTAGGTGGGGCTGTTGGTCATGACCTTGTATTTCTTTCCGTGATGGATGACGAGTTTGCCGTCGAGGTATTCCAGAATGGCGGAATCGCCGGTGGGGTCGGTCAGGGAAAGGTGAACGGATGGATGCGCCGCGCCGCCGGGCCCGAAATTAACCGGTACGAAATAAACGGGATTTTTCTGCATCGCCTCCACCGCCTCGGGCACTGTTCCGAAGTTCGAGAGGATGTATTGCAGCCATGCTGCCCACGAAACATTGGGTGTGTCATCAGAAGGCGTGCTGCCAAAATCGGTTTCGGCGAGATACAGCATATTTGCGCCGAGTCCTTTTTCATTCATGCCGTCGAATGCTCCGTTGATGGGTCCGCCGGGATTCATGGCTCCGGCGAGGACCACGGTTCCGTATTTGCTTGTCCATGTATAACCGCCGGGCAGGCCCGTATTCAGTTCGCCACGCGGGATGATGTAGAAATGGGTATTGAAATCGTACGGCCAATCCATGGAGCGTCCGGTGATCGTCGTGCCATCTTTGCCAACCCACGTCGCGCGAGAACAGGCGATGGTTGATTCCCTGGCGATGAAAATGCTGCCGGTGAGGACCACGTGATAAATCCAATTGAATGCAGCGATTCGACCCGGAAGACTTTTTGTGATCATGTAGGACCCTTGATTTGTTTATCTGGCAATAGAGCCAGGCGAAGTGGTTTTTTTGCCAAGCAGTGTATTCGTGATAGTTCTTTCGTCATTTTAACCGAAGTATTCTTTACATGTGAAGAGGAATATCTTGGATGTGCAGACCAAGCATGATCATTCGTTTGTCAGTAGCCATGATAGTCAAATGAGTCAAATGACTCCTTACCTCTTTCACGCCATACGAATACTTTTTTTATCATCATAGCCGTCATTTTCAAGGTAATGAGTCGAGCCCTCCGTGGAAAGTACCCTGCCGTTTTCAATCACGCGAACAACATATCCCTCGATCCGGTGGCCGGATTCCTATTTTGTGCATGGATACATATTGCGATTGATCCTGGCCTTGAGTTCGGATGATTATTTAAACAGTTTCACTCTCTCACTTCTCCGCAGTGTGACGGGACTGAACGGGGACAGACAAATGGTGACTGCGGAATTGTTTATTTGTCTATCCCCGCGATTTCTGTAATCAAGTAGTTTAATTATGACACTTCTGAGTCTTTTGCTTGTATTGAACGCGGCGCTGCATGGACTTATCGTCTGGCGCTTCGGCATCAGGGGCAACGAACCGCCTGCGGTATTTGGTCTCATTTATGCGGCGTTGGCACTCGCCGTTTTCAGCGGATGGTTTTACGGCATCGTGTCCACGCTGGTGGTTACCACGGTGGGCTTGGCCGGCCTGACGCTCAACTTCAGAAAGTTGCGCCACGATACGACGATCGAGAAGATAATTATTCTGCTCGGGTTGGCCATTATCGCCTACGCCTCTCACCTGCTTCTGGACTGATCCCGCTGTCAGGCGATCACCGGATGCCCCGCGCGCTAAAACACGACCTTCAACGCAAAGGCGCAAGGTCGCGAAGGGCGCGAATCCACTCACCGCCCCCGGGTCGGGATAGGAACAGATGATTATTATGAGAGCGACGGGAACGAGGCGGGATGAATATTGTCTGTCCCCAATAATCCTTCTGATGGAGTGCGGCGCGTTATGGGTTGCCGGCCTGTTTCCAAGACCTGCAAGCGGCGGATTGGACGGGGACATAGACCCTGTGGCAAAAGTTTCAATCGCCTCAGGGCGCAATTAAAATCAAGGAGCCAGAACCAGAAGGCCGGGAATCCTGGCGAAATGGTCGTAGTAGGTAATCAGGCGAGAGCCGCTTTCCATAGCTGCGGCGGCAATCCATATATCATTCGTGGGAATGTGTGTTCCGGCCTTGGTCAGGGGGGCTTGCGGAGGCTTGCGGGGACATAGAAGTAATGTCGAGGGAGCGGTCGTTGATTTTGAAGGACTTATGACGGCGACTACTTCTATGTCCCCATAAACGCCTAAACGCCATAGACGCCCCTACAGGTCATTATTTGTGAGTGCCTCCAAGGCCTATAAAATAATGCTTGTACCATACAGTATGTATGGGAAGCGCGGGGACATAGACGTTTTGTAGTTGTTCCAGTCATTTGAATTTTTTTCTCCTGATTTCTAAATCTTTGCAATAAAACGACTTGCGACGGTAACAGCTTCTATGTCCCCATCGTAGCTATTGCCCGCCGTGCCATTGGGGACAGACACCGTGGCCGCGTTGGGCACTACCGGCGAGTCCACCTTGTGGTGGTCATCCTTGCTTCAGGTTCCGTCGAGTCGTTGGACGCGTGAGGTGACGCTCATGCCGGCCGGGATGATGACCATCGTCTCTTGCGCGGGCTGCTGGCGCTTGTAGAGGATGATGCGCGCGGCAACCGGCGTCTGCGCCTTGCTCGCCGGCCAATTCGTCGTCCAGTCGGATCCGTCATGGAAATGCACCATTAACGAGGGCCAGGTCCGGCCGGGCCAGTTGGTGACAGGTGCCTCGGCGCCGGGTCCGGTCAACGGTCGAACAAGTTGAACCAGCTGATCCTGCTCATCCACCCGCGCATACGTGAAGATGACTTCATCAAGACGATTGGTCGGCAGATGCGGCGGCGCTATCCGGGACGTCCACCGGCAAAACCGCAACGAAATTAAATTGGTCGCGCTGTTTTCCAGTTCGATGGCGCAGGCGCTCTCGCCGGCAGGATGAAAAAGCTGCTCGAGTTCGCGGGCGAGCAGATCCACGGTTGCTGCAGCCAGCGCTTGTTCGTCCGCCTTGGCAATCATATGGCGCGTATTGCCGGTGAGCGACTGGTGGGCGAAGACGACCAGCGAGATGATGAGCGCGCTCATACCCAGCGCGGCGACCAATTCGATCAGGGTGATGCCGGCCTGGTTGGAACGTTGCATCGGCGGCGCGTGACGGCGCGTTCCGTTTCAGGCGGTGAATAATTTGAACAACAGGAAGAGCACCGTAAGCAAGGTCACCGCGCCGAGTGCGATGATCACCGCGGCCCACACGCCTTGTCCGCTCCGGCGCCGGGCGCCAAAAGGCGAAATGCTGTTGAATGATTGCGGCTTGACGGCGGGCCCGGCGGCTTCGACTACTTCGGTTTTGTTGTAGATGGCCTCGGCTTCGGAAAAGGGCATTTCCCCGGTATTGAACAGGAACTCCACCGAACCGATCTGGACCAGATCCTTGGGCTTGAGCGTCACCTCGGTTACCTCCTGCGCATTCACGCGGGTGCCGTTGGTCGATCCCAGATCGCGCAGCGACCACGATTCGCCATCGAGCTGAATGGCGCAATGGTGACTGGATACCGAGGCGTTGTGAATAGGCAGGGCATTGTCGTCGGCCCGCCCGATGGTCAGGCCGGCGGCCCCGATTTCGTGGGTCTGCCCCTTCACGTCCGCGGACATTCCAATTAAGACGGCCATAGCGAGTACTCCCGTTGCTTCGACATTCGGGGTAAACTATGGCACGCCGCCTTTCGGCAAGTCAATGACCGGAATCGCACCAAATTTTCTGGCCACCGGGCCGCGGTTATGGTGGATTCTCCGCCATGCAACTGCAGGCGGTCGTGTTTGATTTTGATGGAATAATCGTGGACAGCGAGCCGCTTCATCACCGGGCGTTTTGCCGGGTGCTTGAGCCGTTGAACCTTCCTCTTTCGTGGGGTCGCTACTATGAACACTACCTCGGGTTTGATGATCGAGACGTGCTTCGGCACCGGTTCAAGGAGGAGGGGATCCATCTCGACGAATCGACCATGCGGGATTTGATGGCGAAAAAGGCGGATCAATTCATTCAACTCATCCGGCAGGACGGCGTGAACGCGTATCCCGGTGTGGTGGAATTGGTGCGCGCGCTCCATGGTCGCGTGCCGCTCGCCATCTGCAGCGGTGCGCTGGCGGGTGATATCGATCCCATTCTCGATATCCTCGGGCTGGCCGGCTGCTTCGGCGTGCGCGTAACCGCGGACCTCGTGCACGTCAGCAAGCCGGATCCGGAATCCTACCGGCGGGTTGTCGCCGATTTGCAACACGCGTTTCCCGGCAAGGTGTGTCATCCGGCCTCATGCCTGGCCATCGAAGACACCCCGGCCGGGATCGATGCCGCCCGCGGCGCCGGATTGCGCGTGCTGGCCGTTCGCAATACGTATGAGCCAGAGACGTTGTTCCGCGCCGACCGCGTGGTGGATTCGCTGGCCGGGTTGACCATCCAAGCCCTGGATGGCATCGTCACTGGAAAATGAATATACTTCACGTTCATGCGTCATAGGAAAGGGTAATGCCAACGTATCTGGAGACACATCAATGAATAAAATTGCACGAATCATAATGGCTGCATGGATCATGGCGGTTTCAGCGCAGGCGGTGGAACCCATGCGGGTGGCCGTGCTCGATTTTGAAAACCGGGCCAGCAGCCTGCCTTCCTACTTGCCCAGCGAATTGCTTTCCGCCCGGTCGCTGGCCGAAAAGGGCGCTTTTCTGGTGAATAAACAGCTGGCCGGCAAGGAGGGGTTTCAGCTGATTGACCGCCGCGACTTTTTTGACCAGCTGGAAAAAATGAAGACGGAAACCTCGCCCGATCCCTCGTTTCTGCGGGCCGCCCAGCAAGTCAACGCCGATGTCGTGTTGCGTGGCAGCTTGCTGACCATTTCCACCAGTCGCTCGACCGTCAATCAAGGCGGATACAAATCCACCCTCGATGATGTCACCGTGCGGGTCGGCCTGGAGGCACTCGATACCCGCGACGGAGCCGTGCTCGCGGCCGCCGATGGCGCGGCTTCGCGTCGCTTCCGTCAAACCGACGCCGTACAAACCATTCTCGGCGAGGATGACTTGTTGCAACTCATGGCCGGCGCGCTTGATGAAACCATTCCGGTGATTCGCCATTCGCTCGAGAAGCGCCAGCAGGAACTCGCCGCGAAACCGACCGTGAAATTGACCGTCTCGACCTCGGCGGATCCCGCCTTGCTGGAAATCGACGGCATGTTGATCGGCTCGACGCCGATCGAGGGATTTGAGGTGTATCAGGGTGACCACACCATCACCATCGGCAAGCCGGGCTACCGCGATATTTCAAAACGCATTCTGCTCGCCAACGACACGCGCATCGAAGTGCCGATGCTTCGCACCGAACTCACGGCCGACGAGATCAAGGATGTCCTGGACAAGGCCCGGGTGAGTATCTACTCCGGCATTGAGCCGGCACTGCTCATCGAAAATATCAGCGAGTAAGGGGTTCCCGCGCTGTCGTGGAAACGTTGATACAAACGGCCAGCTTGTTGCTGGCCTTTGTGTTGTGTCTGGCCGGGATCTTTATTTCGCTGGTCTCTTTCACCGGCGCGTGGCTGATCGCGCTGGCCTCGGTGCTGCTGGTGATCATGACCGCATCGGGTTCGCCGGGTTGGCCATTGGCGCTTTCCTTTCTCGCGATTTGCGTATTGCTGGAGGTGTTCGACTTTTTTGCCGGCGTATGGGGTGTCTCGCGCCGCGGCGGTTCGGCATTGGCGGGATGGGCGGCGCTGTTTGGCGGACTCGCCGGCATGGTGGCCGGCGCGATCATTCCGGTGCCGGTTTTTGGAAGCTTGATCGGATTGCTGGCGGGAAGTTTTTTGTGCGCGTATGCGGTAGAAAAGCGCCGGCTGCGGCATCATGATCAAGCCGCGCGTATTGCCTTTGGCGCGGTGTGGGCGCGCCTCGGTGTGATGCTGGTAAAAACCGTGGCCGCGCTCGGGATGACGGCGTATCTGTGTTACGCCTTGTGGGTATGAGATGGATCGTCATGATGCTGACGATCGCGATGATCGCGAACAGTCGCGGCCAGCCGATGATTTCCGAGGATGACTACGGGCACATTTCAAAAGCGCTCGATGCGCTGATCATGACGACGGCCGATGCCGGTTTCGAAAAGGATATTGGTGAGCCGGAATGGGCGCTCGCCTGGATCACCAACGCGCTGACGGATCCGTGGAAACTGCCGGGTGTGGCGGAAAAAATTTACGACGCGACGAAGGCCGGCGGATCAGCGCCGCTGATTTCATTATCGGCGGAGTTGCTGGAGGTGGGAGCGCCGTCGCCGGATGAGGCGGATGGGGATTTGCCGCGACTGGATGTTTCACCCTTGCTTGATCCCGTGATCGCCCGCGCCTTGCCGGATTATGTCGCCGTGGCGATGCGAGCAAACGAAAAGATGGAGGCGGCTTTCAAGGATTTATCCCACGAGCAGAAAACATATTTGGCCGCTTCGGTTTTGGCGATGGCGTTTGAAACAGAAGACCGCGAGGAAAGCCGGGTATCGCTTGCCGTGGCGGGCATGCCGCGCGAGGTGCAAGTGCGCGTGGAGCAAGAGGGCCGGCAACTCGATGGCACCGCGGTGTCGCTCGCGTGGCTGGAAGAAGCGAAGAAGGTCGATCGCGCGTTGTTATTGTCCGCGTTGCAGGATCTGCGCGCGGCGGCCGAACCGCTTGCGTTGGCGGTGGAGCAGGCGAGTGTCTGGCCCGAGGCCCCGGTGCGTATGGAGTCGACGCGCGGGGTGATCGTGATCGGTACGAAGGGCAATGATCATTATGATTCGGCGGCACTGCTGATTCTCGACCCGGGTGGTGATGATGTGTACGAAGCGCCGGCGGGGGTGGCGAACGGGCTGCAGGGTTTGCCGGTGGCGACGTTGATCGATCTGGCCGGCGAGGATACGTATCGTTCGCGCGAATTGCTTGGTCCGGGGTCGGCATGCTGGGGTATGGCGGTGCTTTACGATGCGGCGGGCGATGATGCGCATCATGCCGGTTACATCGGCGGTGGTGCGGCCTTGTTCGGCGCGTCATGGCTGGAGGATGCGGGCGGCGATGACGCATATCGCGCGCAGGCGTTCGGGCAAGGCGCGGCCACGGTTGGGTTCGGATTCCATATCGACAGCTCCGGACATGACCGCTACGAAATTGGTTTTTATGGCCAGGGATTTGCCGGCGTGATGGGTTGCGGGTGGCTGCTGGACCGGCGCGGTCACGACCGCTATTTCGCCGGAAATGTCCGGGTGGATCACGAGCGCAATCCTGATCGTTTTCTCGCGCTTGCGCAGGGATTCTCCATCGGCATGCGTCCGCATGCGGGCGGCGGCGTCGGAGCGCTGGTTGACCTCGACGGAAACGATCACTATATCGCCGATGTATACGGGCAAGGTGTCAGTTATTATTATTCGGCGGGATTTCTCATCGATGCCGCCGGTCATGATTCGTATCAGATGTACCAGTACGGGCAGGGTTGCGGGATTCATCTGAGTCATGGGTTGCTGGCCGATCTTGCGGGAAACGACATGTACGCAGGATTCATCTTGTCGCAGGGTTCAGCGCATGACTACGCCGTGGGCATGTTGGTGGATCATGCCGGCAACGACACCTACACGGGTGATCACCACACGCAAGGCCGGGCGTTGAATAATGCCTTTGCCCTGTTGCTCGATCGCGCCGGCGATGATGGCTACTTCGCGCGCCAGCGTGAGGGTGGACAGGGGATCGGCAACAACGCCGGATTTCGCGATTACGGAAGCCTTGCGCTGATGCTCGATCTCGGCGGGGCGGATATCTACAGCGGCGGATTTTCCAACGCGGCGATCACCCTGCGGCCGCTGTATGGAGTTGTTTACGATCATGAGTAAATGGTGGCTTTGGTTAGGTTGGTCTTGGGCGGCGTTCTCCGTGTTGGCGGAATCGCGCCCGTTTGACGAACTGTTTTACGATGCCACTCGTTACGCCAACACGCCGGAGCGGATGGAGGCCAAGCAACACGCGAAGGAGGCGTTGAATGCGCGGATGCCGGAGGCATTGCATGCCGCATTCACGCATGCAGATGGCGATAATGTCATGTTACAGGTGTTGTTGATGGAGTGGGTGCAGGGACACGAGGCGGATGTGATCGTGCCGGCATTGCTGGCGCATCTCGATGATGGCCACGAGCACGCGCGGCGGCTTGCCCTGTTTTTTCTGGGCTTCCATGATGCGCCGGAATATGCGGATAGAATTTTTCCGCATCTGGAAAATGAAAAAACGCGCGGCGCGGCATTGCGAACCCTCGGTAAATGGAAAATTTCCGCGGCACGGCCGGCGGCTGAACGATGGCTGCGCGAGGGCAAGGAACGGCAGCGCGTGGTGGCGGCGAATGCGTTGCGGGATATCGGGGATCCGGCGGCAATGCCGGCACTGGTGAAGGCGTTGGCGGATCCCGTATTCACGGTGCGCCACGCCGCGGCGCGAGCCATGCTTGTTTTGGCCAAGGATGATCCTTCGCTCATTCCGGAATCCGCGGAAGCACAGCGGCTGCTGGATCGCATCCGAGCCGATGCCGGATTGCGCGTGGCCGATGACGGGTTGAATGCGGACGGATCGTTCTTCTCGCCCTGACAGGCAACCGGCTCAGCGTTTGCGCTGGACCATGTAATCCGCCAGTGCGGCAAGAGGAGCCGGGTTTCCGGGAAGCCTTCCGAGGGCGTTCTTGGCATCGCGAATCAGTTGGTCTGCCCTTTCCCGCGCGTCCTTCACGCCATAAGCGCGCACATAAGTCATCTTGCCGGCCGCGTCGTCGGTGCCGGCCGATTTTCCAAGTTGGGCGGCATCGCTGGTGGCATTAAGCACGTCGTCGGCAATCTGAAAGGCGAGACCGATTTTTTCCGCATACGTGGAAAGTGCGGCAAGGTGCGATTCCGATGCTCCCGCGGTCATCGCGCCCATCCGCACGGCGGCGCGGATCAAATCGCCGGTTTTGTGGGTATGAATGTAGACGAGTTGTTCAATCGACATGGCTTGACCTTCGCCCTCCATGTCCGCCATTTGTCCGCCGATCACGCCGGTGCTGCCGGAAGCCCGGGCGAGCTCGCGAACGAGGTCGATGGCGGAGTAGGGCGGGGCGCAGGTTACCGTCGAAAGAATCTCAAACGCGAGGGTGAGCAACGCATCGCCGGCCAGAATAGCAGTGGCTTCATCAAACGCCACATGACAGGTCGGCCGCCCGCGGCGGAGCACATCGTCATCCATGGCGGGCAAATCATCATGAATTAGTGTATAGGTATGCAGCACTTCCACCGCCGCGCCGGCGAGTATGGCGGACGCCTGCTTACCGTTGGCGGCCTCGGCGGCGGCGATGCAGAGAATGGGCCGGAGTCGTTTGCCCGTACCGAACAAGCTGTGGCGCATGGCGGCATGAAGTCGCTTGGGCTCGATGGACGTGGCGGGAACGAGCCGGTCGAGTTCAGCGTCGATCAGCTTGCTGTGCTCGTTAAGGTACTGGTGGAGGTCGAACATGCGGGCAGGCTAGTCAGGACCGACTTTTGCTACAATGTCAAAATCACTAAACGCTTATGCGCGTGCTTATCGCTGCATGATTAGCCTGTTCCTCTTCGAGCCTCAGCAGGAGCGTCGTCCTGCCGAGCGGCTCCCGATATCAGAGGTCGATAAATCAAGTATTCGCCTCTCGATTCATGACTAATTTACAATATGCGCATATGCGCATATTGTAAATAGCGCGTGCGGAAGGTGGGGCGGCATGGATGGGAAGGGGTATTTTATTGGAGATTCCAGTTTCTCCAGAGCGACGCGTCGAAGTTGAGTCGACCGGGTTGGTTGTGCTGCCAATTGTCCGCAGTGTATGAGATCGTTTCTGCGCCAACGCGATAGTTGATAATGGCTAGGTTTGTGATTGTTATACCGGAGGATTCGACCATGAGCAGGCTTTGTTGCGCGTCGAGGGGTAGATCGTTCCACGCTTCGATCCAAATATTCCGGAACATAATATTCTCCCAGTTGGAAAGCGCATGCAGGCGCATGGCGCAGGAGGTCGTGCCTTCGACGCGGACATTTTCGAAACGCACGTTTTTTATGCGCCGGGTTGGATCCGCGCGGCTGGCTTCGTGGTAGCGAGCGGAGTTGAAAATCCCGGTGTTGTACTTGGTGTCCTTCCAATACATGCGGTTGTGAATTACGTCGATATTCCGGACCGTGACGTTTTCAAGATCGCGCGCTTCCCAGCCCCACTGGAAGACCGGACCGTTTTCGCCTTTCCAGATCACGAGGTCGCTGGCGGTGACGTCGCTGTGGTAAATTTTAATGACGTCGTCATTGGCATGGAGAAAGCTGTCGCGAATTGAGCCTTCGCGATAAAGCTCTACCCCGTCGGTTTGCCAGTACCATGCGCCGATTTGCTTGTAGTGAGCAAAGTGCACGGGAAATCTTTGTTCATCACCATAAACCACAAACGAATGATAGGGCGGATTGGCCACGGTGATGCCCCGGATATTTGCGCGTTGTGGCGATCGCGTTGAGTAAAACTGGATCATTTTGATGCAAGTGCCGGTGCAATCGGTGATTTCCTCCCGGCGTGATGCGTAGGCATTCCGGCGGTCGGGCTAGTACACATAGTTTTCCCCGGACAAGACTCCGGCGCCGGTGATTTGATAATCGTTTTGCCCGCCGCGAAATTCGATGGCGCCTTTCACGTAAGCCCCGGGAGCGAGATATACCCAGCGAACGCGTTCGTTCAGATAGGCGTGGTATGCGGCGGGCATCCAGTAGACGCCGGGCCGGAAATATATAATTTCCCCGGATACTTCGTGGAGACGATCGATCATTCCCGGATCGGGATAAAAGATTTCGCCGTCATCAGGCGCGGGTTCGACAATCGCGTTTTCCGGTTCGGCAAAAATTAGCAGGGCATGGCGCGGTTCGGTGTGAATCGCGCGGCCGGCAGGATCTTCGCTGAGCGCGCCGCTCATACCGGACAGATCGCTGTAGCTGGTGAACAGGTCGTCGGTGAATTCGATCGAAAACCGATAGCCCTCGTCGCGGTAGGGAATTCGAATGCGCAGGGTTTGGCGATCGATCACGCGCGTTTCAACGTCAATCGTGCGCGGGCGGATGGTGAATGCGCCGGCATCGCCGCCATCCAAACGTTTGATTTCAAGCCACACCGCGTCGCGATACAGAAACGTGGTCCAGCTCATAGTCAAGCCGGCCGATGCGGCGAATTCCGCGCCGTCCGGTCGCGGGTAGTCCGGCGCCATGCCGCTCCGGGGGATGGACATATAGACAAACGACTCCTGCATGACTGCGCCGGGTTGGTTGGCAATGACGCCAGCCTGGTAGCGGGTGGAGGCGCGGACCGCGTCGAGCGCGACCGGTGTTCGGTCATTGGTCTCGGCGATATCGTGGGTCCAGCAGATCTGGGCGTGGCCCCGCGGCGCTAACCAAAGCTGGAAAAGGATCATCAAGGCGAAAAAGTGGGGCATGGTATGATGGTGCGCCAATCGGGATGTTCCGTTCAATCCTTGAACGCGGCGATGCGGGGTTTGACGCGGAGTCGCGCTTTCTCTATATTTAAGGGCTGTATTTGCGGAGTAAACACTTTCCATGCCCACATATGAATATGTCTGCCAGAAATGCAGTCACGAATTTGAGCAGTTTCAGAGTATCAAGGATGATCCGCTGAAGCGTTGTCCCGAGTGCCGGGGCAAAGTCGTCCGCAAAATCGGGGTGGGTGGGGGTCTCATTTTCAAAGGTTCAGGATTTTATATAACCGACTATCGCAGCGAGAGTTACAAGAAAGCGGCAAAGTCAGACACGGCGCCGGCGGCCAAAACGGAAACCAAAGCGTCTGCGAGTTCGTCCGGATCGAAAAGCTAATATCCTATGACCACGTTTGTTCAGTGCGGCAATTGCGATGCGGAAAACCGGCTCGGCAATTTATTTTGCCAGAAGTGCGGCAAGCGTCTTGACCTCTCCAGTTTGCACGCGGCGGGATCCGGCGCGGGCGCGGGCGGTGGAAGAGCAACGCGCGTGCTCCGCCTCGTGATTTTTTGCGGATTTCTCACTGTGCTGGCCTTGTTGTGCCTGCCCCTTTCGCCGGCGGGGGATAGTTATGTGCCGGACGCGGCTCGCATGGTTCCCAACAAGATGAATGCGCTGCGGGGAGCGGCGATGCGGGGCAACGAGGTCGTCGAGCTGTTTTCGGAAGCAGAAATCAATGCTCATCTCAATGAGCGGCTGCTGTCGCCGGTCAAGCCGGAGGGATTTGCCCTGTGGCTCCGCGAAGTGCGTCTCGACATCAAGCCGGAAGAAACCCAGGTCTGGATGAAATGTGCGTTGGGCCCTCTGTCGCTCACCTATTCCACCACGACGCGGATGACCCGCGCGTTTGATGGCCGCCATGCCTTCAGTTGCGGTCGCGTATTCATCGGCCGCATGCCGATGCCCGGCCCGTTGCGTGATCGCGTCCTCAAGGAAATCATCAACACCTTTTCCCGCCTGAACGAGGAACTGATTCTTCTGAACGGTTTACCCGGCGTGGAAGTGAACGATGGCGCCCTCCAACTCTCAACCGTCAAGCAAGCCAACAACCCCGGATAATCATGAAAGATAAAAATGAGTTTTACGCGATCCTTCAAGAGATCGACGGACGCGACCCCGCTGAATTGAACCGGCTGCTTGGTGATTACGATTTCAACCGTTACGTGGTCAAGCTGGCGCCGTTTACCCCGGGTCAAACCGACACATCCATCCCGCTGATCATTCGCGTAACGCATGCGGTATCGGCATTCCCGGAGCGCTTGCTCGAGTCGCCGTTGCGGCGCACGGCGCTGGAGGATTTTCTCACCCGCAAGCTCATCACCACCATCGAAAATGCGGCCACCTTTGATCATCGCGGCATGGCCCGCCGTTTGCTCGAACCGCCCCGGGTCGGACAGAAAATTCTGCCCCGCTCGACCGTGCACATCGCCGATGAATACACCGATGTACGGGTACGCGTGGTCATCCCGCTCGAACGCGGACGCATCGATGCGGCGATTTTCATGACACTGTTCTTCGAACAACTTCCTGTGATGGTTCAAGAGGCCTTGTTGTACTGCAACATGGACCTGCGCGAAGTGGATGCCTTCGTCGGGGCGATGGAAAATGCCGACGAAATGCGTCGCGCCTTGGCCGGCCTGGGATTGATCGGCTTCGTGGGGGAGGGATCCATGGTGGCGCGTGAGGCCGGCTCGGACCGTCCTGATTACGCCGTCGAGGAAGTCATTACCATCGATCCGGCTATTCAGCAGGCGATTCCCACCACGCGCTCCGGTGATATCAAAGGTTTGGGTATAGCTCCCGGCGTCACCTTGATTCTTGGTGATGCGGCCGCGGGGCGCGTGGACTTGATGCGCGCGATTGCTTCCGGCATTTACAACCATACGGCCGGCGATGGCCGTGAACATATTGTTACCATGCCGGATGCCGTGTACGTCGTGGCGGAAACCGGCCGCTCGGTGCAGCGTGTCGACATCAGCTGCTTTGCCGGACAGGGCGATTATTCCGCGTCCAAGGCCGACGCCGCCCACGCCCAAGCCGCTTCGTTTGTGGAGGCGCTTGAGGCCGGGGCGCGCGTCATGATTCTCGATGAAGCCGACAGCGCTCCGGGTTTTCTCGGCGGCGATGGACGACTGCACAGCTTGCTGGGATCGCCCGCCTCGCTGACGCCGCTCGCCGCCCGCGCCCGGCAACTGGCCGAAGAACTCGGCGTCTCGACCATTGTGGCCGGTCAACATGCCGTGGGCTCGTTCATTCCGGTGGCCGATCGTATTCTGCGCCTCGAAGACGGCAGGTTGAGCGACATCACCCGCGAGGCGAAAGATGCCTGGGCTTCCGCCGGTGAAGTCGCCGTGCCTCCCTATGATTTCACCCAGCTGGTGGAAACTGCCCGCTGGGTCATTCCGTCGAGCATTGATGCCAGCGTGGGTCGTCTCGACGGCGTGATTGAAGCGCCCGACGAAAAGACGATTCACTTCGGGCGGTATGTGATTGATATCGGCGCCGCCGGCCAAGTGGCGGATGCCCAGCAAGCGCTGACGCTTGGTTTGATTATCGAGTATGCCCAGCAGCGTTATCTCGATCAGCCCCGGCCTGTGCGCGAAGTGCTTGACCTTGTCGAGCGCGATTTGAGCACGGAGGGATTGGATCAAATCACCCGCGAACTCCGCGGTGATCTGGCCCGTCCACGGCGCTACGAAATCGCCGCGGCCCTGAATCGCTTGCCCTCTCTGCGCGTCTCCCGCGCCACCTTGTAGGACGCGAAGGCGGGCCCGTAGGCGCGGCCATGCGCATCATCCTCCAACGCGTCCGGGAAGCTTCCGTATCGGTGGATGGCCGGATGGTCTCGTCGATCGGACGCGGCTTCCTGGTCTTGTGCGGTGTAGGAAAAAACGACACCGAGGCCGATGCCCACTGGCTGGCGCGCAAAACCGCGATGCTCCGCATCTTTGAAGATGATACCGGCAAAATGAACCTCGCGCTCGATGCCGTGGCCGGCGAGGCATTGGTGGTAAGCCAGTTCACCTTGTATGGAGATTGCCGCAAGGGCAATCGTCCGGGTTTTATCGATGCCGCTCCGCCGGAGGAAGGCGAGCGATTGTATCAGGTATACGTCGATGCCTTGCGTTCCAGCGGCGTGAAGGTGCAAACCGGAATCTTCCGGGCGATGATGCAGGTATCGCTGGTGAATGACGGTCCGGTGACGCTGATCATCGACAGCGCGGACCGGCCCAAAGACGCATGAACTTCGGACGCATGCTGCTCTTCGCATGGTTGCTTTCGATGGAGGCGGCCGGCGATGGACCGGCCCCGGTCGAGGCGCCTGCGCCCTCGACCATCACTTCGCATCAGCGCAATTTCATGGTCACCGCCATGCCGCGAAGCGAGGCGCTGGCGTTGGCATTGTGGGCGGAAGACGTGAGGGAGCGGGTGTTGACGTGGTCGGATCTTCCCGCGCCGGCCGGCAGCGTGTTCCCCCTGGTGATGGCCGCGGAAATCCGGCGCGATGATCCGCGTGGTTATGTCATGAAGGCGCAGGATCGCTCGCCCGAAAATTATCTGCGACAGGAACTCACCATCGTCAATCCGGCGCGGACCGGGCGGGAGGACGTGCTGGAAGTGCTCACGGGTTTATTGCTCAATCGATGGCTGGTGGAGCGAACCGGTCGCCCGGATGCACAAGTGCCTGATTGGCTCGCGGTGGGCGTGGCGCAGAATGTATATCCGGAATGGCAAGCCGGTCATCTCGATGTGTTGTCGCGCGCCGGGGCCCTGGGGCTGGACATGTCCGCGGCGGGCGTGTTTCGTCAGCACATCATGCCGGCCGGACGATGGCCGGAAAAAGCCCATGCGGGCCTGGTGATGGCGTGGTTGGCGGCATCCGCCGGCGCCGATCGCATCTTGAACCGGATGATGGATGTGCTGGCGGTCTCGTCCCGTGTGACGATGGCGGATATGATGGATCTCGTCGGCGTGGATTCGGTGCGTGCGTGCGAAATGCATTGGGAGACCTGGCTCGCCGCGCAAAGCCGCAAGCTGGTGCCGGGGCGATGGACACGTGATGCGTCTGCGATCGAACGGATTGTCGCCATGAACCCGGCGGATTTCGGCCTGATCCGGCCCTCCCACGCGGGCGACGAACGGCTCGATATCGAGACCCTGATCGAGGCACGCCAGGAACCGTGGGCGCGCGAAGCCGCTCAAGTGCTTAGAATGCAACTCGGCGAAGCCATGATCGGTAAGTCGCCGGAGCTGGTGCAGGTAGCCCGGAACTATATGTTGTTTTTCGATGCGCTGGCCGGCGATGACGGACAGCGCTCGCCTGCCCCGGCGCGCCGGTTAAGGCGCATGTGGGAAGAGGCCGGGCATGCGTTGGCTGGATACCGCGAAACGGAAGCAGCGCGCCGATATTTCGTGGACGCCGCGCAGATGCCGGTAACGGATGTGGTTGCGCCGGATCCGGAGGCGGTTAAAAAATGGCTGGATCGCTGGGATCAGCCCTGAAGTCGCCGTGCGGCATTTACACCGGCGTAGGCCAGATGTAATACAGATAGGCCGCATAGCAACCGAGAAAGAACATCCCCTCGACCCTGCCGATGCGGCGAGCGGTCAAGGTGATCGGTAGCAACACCAGGGTCAGTGCGATCATCACGAGGAAGTCCGCCGGTTCGACGTCGGGAAATGCGAATGGTTTAACCAACGGCGCCAAACCTCCGATGCAAAGCAGATTGAAAATGTTTGAGCCGACCACGTTACCAACGGCAATGTCGGACTCCTTCTTGATTGCGGCGACTATCGAAGTGGCCAACTCGGGCAAACTTGTTCCCGCAGCCACGATCGTCAATCCAATCAGCGCTTCGCTCACGCCAAGCATTTTCGCGATGTCCACCGCGCCGCTGACCAGCCAGTTACCACCGAGCACCAGCAGTCCGATGCCTGCGGCAATCCAGAGGCCATCCACGATGACCGATCCGCCCGCTTTGGCCGGCATGTGGTGCTCAATCTCCTCGATCAATTCGGTTTCGCCACCGCGCCGCGCCAGCCGGATCATCAATAGAATATACATGACGAGCAGGAAAAAGAGCGTGCCGCCCTCCCACCGGCTGAGGGTCATGTCCTGGCTCATGACATAAAATAAAAGCGTGGCCGCAATCATCACCGGAATGTCCTGGCGGATCAGTTGCGATTTAACCTCAATCGGTTGCGACAAGGCGGCGATGCCGAGGATGATAGACAGGTTGAAGATGTTGGAGCCGATGATGTTGCCCATGGCGATGTCGCCGGTATTGTTCAGGCTGGCCTGCAAGCTGACGAAGAGTTCCGGTGCGCTGGTGCCGAAGGCGACCACAGTGAGACCGATGATTAGCGGAGTGATGCCCAGGCGCAGCGACAGCCGGACCGCGCCGGCGATCAAGCGGTCCGCACCCACGGTCAACAGCACCAGACCGGCGATAATCCAAGCCAGGGAAATGAGCATCAGAACACCACCGTGCGGTTTTCGTAGACGATTACGCGATGTTCGAGATGCGCGGTGACCGCGCGGGCGAGAACGATCTTCTCGGCATCCTTGCCCTTGCGGATGAAATCCTGCACATCATCGCGATGGGAAACCCGGATAATGTCCTGGTCGATGATCGGTCCCTCGTCGAGATCGGCGGTGGCGTAATGGCAGGTGGCGCCGATGATTTTAACGCCCCGCGCGAAGGCTGCATGATAGGGGCGGGCCCCGGGAAACGCGGGCAGGAAGGAGTGGTGGATGTTCAGCACGCGGGAAGGGAAGTGGCGGAGAAAATCCGGCGAAAGGATTTGCATGTAGCGGGCAAGAATCACGGTGTCGACGTGATATGCCTTTAGCAGTTCAAGCTCCGCCTGTTCCTGGATCGACTTGTTGGCGGCGTTGACGGGAAACAGATGGAACGGAATGCCGAATTTTTCCACGACATCCTTCAGGTCATCACGATTGCCGATCACCATCGGAATATCGGCCCACCAATCGCCGGATTGATGGCGGGCGAGCAAATCAAACAGGCAGTGCGACTCGCGGGTCACGAAAATAGCCACCTGCGCGCGTTGCGCGGGATCACGCAACTCCCAACGCATGTGAAAGCGGTCGGCAATCGGCGCGAATCCCTGGCCAAAATACTCCGGATCGAGCGCCGGGTTGGTTGACTGCCAGGCCACCCGCATCAGAAAAATGCCCGCCCCGCGATCCACATGCTGGTCGAGATCGAGAATGTTGCCCTGGTGCTGAAATACAAACTCCGTGACCGCGGCCACGATGCCCTGGCGGTCCGGACAGGAAATAAGCAGGATGGCGGTGGGTGAAAGTTCCGCGTTCACCACTCAGCAACTCCGGCTTGTGCGATCAAATGACCCATCAGGTACATGCGCGGGAGAATAATCACACATCGGCGGAAAAACGAACGAAATCAGCATGGTGAATGACGAAAGCGATTCCGCAGATCAAAGGTTCTTCAGAAAGAGCTGTTCGGGGAAATGTTTGCCCGGACAGGCGGTCGGCTTGACGTTGATTTCTCGATGGGTCTGCACGCGCGCGCGCGGGATGCCGGTCCGGCGCATGAGATACGAGGTGAGGGCGTACAGGCTTTTCATTTGGGCGGCCGTGGGTTTTTGCGCCTCGAAATTACCGACCAGACAAATGCCCAGCGCCACGGCATTTTGCTTGTCGCTGGAGAGATGACCACCCTTGATCTGGCGCTTCCAGCGGTTGCCGATTTCAATTTTTCCGTCCGGCATGCCTTTGCCGTTGCCGATGACAAAATGATACGCCAGTCCGTTTTCCATCTTGCGCTTCTGGCGGTGATACATGTCCATGCCTTTGAGCGATCCGTTCGGCGTGCCGCTATGATGAATGACGATATATCGCCAGTGTCCGCTCTTGACCGGTGTGGCGTCCAATACGCGCTTGAGATCGGCGGGCAGTGGATGATGTTCCCGGGCGGCCGAGGCGGATGCGCCGGCGACAGCGCTTGTGGCGGCGGGAAGTTTAAGCGTTTGGCCGGCCTTGATTTTTTTTGGGTCGTCAATGGCATTGAAGTTGGCAATCGCCTCCGCGGAGATCCCGTGGCTGGCCGCGATTTCGCCCAGCGTGTCACCCGGCTTGACCCGGTATACGCGGGGCGCGCCTGGTCCGGCCGGGATCTTGAGGGTCTGTCCAGGTTGAATGAGTTCCGGTTTCGCGAGGCCGTTTTCGGCCGCGATGGCCGAGGCCGTCACGCCGTACTGGCGGCCGATACTATCAAGCGACTCGCCCGCGCTCACCGTGTGTGTGGAAGCGGCGACGGCGCTGAAAGTGCCCGCAATCAGCCAAGCCAGCGCAAATAGTATGTTGTTTACAGGAGGCACCGGTCGTCGCATGCTGTCACTATGGCATTCAGTATACCTATAAAGCAAAACGAGAAATTAAAGCAATTAGTGGAACTTATTCAAGCGGATGCGGAGCTGAACCAGCTCTGGAAATGCGCGAACATCAACGCCGTGGACCGGTTGGGAATGAGTGATCATGGCGAAATTCACATCCGCATCGTGGCCAATTCCGCCCTCCGCATCTACCGTCTCCTTGTCGAGGGCGGGGTGGAACCCAGCATCGTCAAGAATTACGGAATGACGGCGGACGACGGCGAAGTCATCGTGGTGGCTGCCGCCTGCATGCATGACCTCGGGATCAGTGTTCATCGCGATCAGCATGAGCGCTACAGCCTCTGGCTGGCCTACCCCAAGGCGCGTCAGTTGCTCGGACATTTATACGAGGAGCCGCAGTTGACCATCATGGTGGCCGAGACCTTGCACGCCATCATTGCGCATGATGCCGACGAGCGTTGTCTGACGATCGAGGCGGGCGCGGTCAAAGTCGCCGATGCCACCGACATGTCCGAGGGTCGCTCGCGCATCCCCTTCAAGGCCGGGCAGGTGAATATCCACTCGGTATCGGCCCGCGCCATCGATGGTGTCAAAATCGAAAAAGGCGAAAAGCGGCCGGTGCGGATTACCGTGAACATGGGCAACTCGGCCGGCATTTTCCAGGTGGATGATCTGTTGCGGCACAAGTTGAAAACGTCCACGATTCTTCCGCATGTCGAAGTGGTGGCCCGCATATCCGCGGAAGGCGGTGTGGAAAAGCGGCTGATCGACGATTACGAATTCGTCTGAGCTCCGCGGACCGGCCGACCGAACGATCTATTCGCGCGGCGCCGCCGGCGGTGGCGGGGGAAATTTTCCATCCAGCGCATTGCGCGCAATCGCCGTCACATCCGGTGGAAAGCTGTTGGCGAGCATCCAGCGCAGAAAGCTCGGCTCCTGGCGGGAAATATCTTTCAGGGACTGACCCTGCTTCTTGCCAAAATTGATGATCAGTTCGCCATTCACCCATTTGAACCGGCCCTTGCGATCGGCCCAGCTTGGATCGCGCTGATCACAAAAAGCGGAGAGCGGTTCAACCTCTCTGGGCAGATCGGGATATTTATCAAACTGCCCTTCGAGCACACGGATGGTCGCTTCGACATCGCCCAGTGCCCCGTGGGCATCGGCATGAAAATCGCCGCAATAAAATTTCAGCGCGGCCGTGAGATCCCGCGGCTCGCGCTTGTGAAAGATTTTTTGCGCATCGATGATGCGGCGGCTTTCCGGATCGAATTTGATGGCCACGCGCTCGAATTCCATCTCCAGGAGAGGGATGTCGTAGTGAATCACATTGTATCCGCCCAGATCGCAACCCTCGAGCAAGTCCCGGATATGCGGAGCCACCTCGCGGAAAACCGGACAATCCTTCACGTCGTCGTCGCTGATGCCGTGAATGGCCGTCGATTCAGCGGGGATCGGCCGTTCCGGATTGAACAGGAAGTGATGCGTGGCCCGCGCGCCGTCCGGCTGCACCACGACGATGGCCAGTTCGATCATGCGGTCCGTGCGGAAGTTGATTCCGGTGGCTTCGATATCGAAGAAGGCGATGGGTTTGTCGGTGTTAAGTTTCAAGCGGTTCGCATTAACGCATGATAGCGAATACGAGGCAAGCAGATTGACTTTTCTGCACTTGCGAAGGGTAGGGGGGTGAATTAACCTCACAGCATACATGCATGTATTGAACCAGACGATGGGTCGTGCGTTTCCACGCACCATCGCGATGGCGGGTTTGACGTTGCTGGTCGCCTGTTCGGATCCGTCCGGTGAGCGGGAGTTGCGCTCCGGCTTGCGCGAGCTTAAACGGGAAAATTACGAACGGGCTTTTGTCCTGTTCCAACGTTCGATCGAAAAACGCCCCGGCCATCTGGAGAACGCCGCGGCGAACAATTACCTCGGCATGGCCGCCCGGGGCTTGAATCGATTTGACGAGGCCAGGGCGGCCTTTGAAGACAGTCAACGATTGAATCCCAACCTGGCCGAGCCGGTGTACAATCTCGGCGTACTCGCGGCCGGGCGTGGCGATTACCGCGAAGCGGTGCGTCAACTCAATCAGGCGGCAAGCATGAAGCCGGAGGATGCGCGGCCCTTGGAATATCTTGCCGGTATCTACCTGAAGCGATCCCAATGGGAGCTTGCCCGCGCCCCGCTATATTTTGCACTCGATCGCGAACCCCGCTCCGCCCGCATCTACAATTCCATCGGTGTCGCGCATGCCGGCATGCAGCAACCGGATCAAGCGTTGGAAGCCTTCATGTATGCCCTGGAGGCCGACACGAAATATGCGCCGACCTTGCTTAATCTGGCCATCGTGTACGACACCACCATCGGCGATGCCGGTCAGGCTCGCGCTTACTACAAACAATTTCTGGATGTGGCTCCCCGCAACGAACGGGCCGCCGCGGTCCGTGCAGCCATCGATCGCCTGGATGCGCGCGGTGCGATGGCCGCCGCAAAAGGGTCGTCATCAAGACCTGCAGACATTACGGCGCCGGCATTGCCCGCTCAGTCCACCCACCGTGTGCCGGTGACAAATCTCCCGGCTGCCGTTACCTCGCGTCCGGCGGAGATTGTCGCCAGTCCGGTTACCAATGCCGGGACCACCCGGCCGGTGGATCAAGCGCTTGCATCCGCGACCACGACGGTGGCGGCGTCTCCCTATGAAACCCTGATGAAGCAGGCGGGGGATCGGGCCCGCGCCGGACAAATGCAACAGGCGATCGACCACTACGTGCGCGCGGCCGAAGCCGCCGATGGCGAGCGACGGGTGGAGTTGCAGGAGCGGGCCTATCGCGAAGCGGCGCGCGTGGCCGTGGATCAGCCGCGTGCCCATGTGTTGCTCGGTCAGCACTTGTATGATCGCGGTCGCTATGACCAGGCCGCGCGTTCATTCCGCACCGCGGCCACCATCAATGCCGATTATGCGCCGGCTCAACTCGGTCTGGCCCGGTTGGCCGTGCGCAACAACGAGGCCGATGCCGCCGTCGTCCATTACCGGCGGGCCATGACCTCGGATCCCGCCATGGTCGATGCCGCGTGGGAGTTTGCACAATTGTACGACAAACAATTGGAGCTGCCGGAAAATGCCGCCCGCGCCTACCGGGATTTTGCCGCCAAGTTTCCCGGCGACCGCCGGCATGCGACGGCGCTGCAGCGGGCCGAGGAATTGATGCCCACGATCCGCCCCGCCGCGGTAACTTCCGCCACACCGGCTCGTTCTGCCCCGCCCGCGATCGACTACCGCGCGCCCGCCCGGCGGAATCCCGATATTGCCTTGCAGGCCTTCCGGCGCGGTTTCGGCTATCAGGAAAAGCAGGACTGGGAGCGCGCGATCTTTTTTTACCTTCGCTCGCTGGAAAACGACGACCAGACTCCGCGCACATTTTACAACCTCGGTATCTGCTATGGTCGCACCGGCGAGCGGGATCTGGCCCGCGATGCCTACCGCCGCGCGATCCGCCTGCAGCCGGATTTTCTTGATGCCAAATACAATCTCGCCTTGCTGCATCGCGATGCCGGGGAATTGCCACCGGCGATCGACCTGCTCAAGGAGATCATCCAAACCGACGACACCTACGCCTATGCCCACTATCTCTTGGGCACGATTTACGGCGGTTCCACCCGCACCCGGGCCGAGGCGCGCCGCCACTATGAACGTTTTCTGCAACTTGCCCCGGATGATCGTTCGGCGCCGGCCCTCCGGCAGTGGTTAAGCAACAATTAACATGCAGCAAGAGCTACAAGCCACACCCGTGACCGTGCTGGTTTGCTCCAAGTGCGGTCACGAGATGGACGTCGCCGGTCGCCCGCCTTTCTCCACGGTGACCTGTCCGCAGTGTCAGACCCCGTTGACCGTACCGGTCATGCTGGGGTCCTTTTTGTTGCTGGAACGCATGGGCGTCGGCGGCATGGGTTCGGTGTACCGTGCGCTCGATACCGGGTTGAACCGCTTTGTCGCGATCAAGGTCATGAAGGCCGCCCTCGGCGAAGATGCCAAACTGGTGCAAAGTTTCATTCGCGAGGCGCAAGCGGCTGCAGCCTTGAACCATCCGAACATCGTGCAGATCTACTCATGCGGGCAGGAAAAAGGACAACCTTATATCGTCATGGAGTTGGTCACCGGCGGTAAAATGAGCCAGCTCTTCACGCGCGAAAAGCCGATGGCCGAAGTGAAATTGTTGAAGATCGCCCTCGACGTGGCCGCCGGACTCAGCGCGGCCAACGCCGTCGGCCTTGTGCACGGCGACATCAAGCCGGAAAACATCCTGATGGACCATGCCGGCACCGCGAAGATTGTCGATTTCGGTCTCGCCCAGTTTGTGAATGCCCAGAAGGATCGAGGTGAAATCTGGGGCACGCCGTACTATATCTCCCCGGAGCGGGCTCGCGGCAACAAGGCCGATCATCGCTCCGATATTTATTCGCTGGGCGCCACGATGTTTCATGCCCTTTCCGGCACTCCTCCGTTCGATGGACAGACCCCGGTCGATGTCGTGCTCGCCCGGCTGAAGCAACCCACCCCTAAGCTGGATGAGCTTTGTCCGGAACTCCAGCCGTCCACCACCGGTCTCATCGAGCGCATGATGGCTTCGGATCCGCAGCTGCGGTACCCGACATCCGCCTCGCTGAAAAGTGACGTAACGACCGCGTTGAACGACGCGATGGCCGCGGCATCCGCCCGCACGCAACCCGCGCCGCGTCCCTCGAACAGGTCTTCCCGCGTGATTGGTTTGATCGCCGTGTCGATCGCGCTCGCGCTTGGCGGGATGTTTTTGCTGCGCGTGCGCGAAGCGGCCAACCAGCCGGTTACGCCGGTGCGTCCGGTTGCGCCTGTAAACGCAACCAAAGAGGAAAAAGCGCCGGCGCTGGAAGAGCTAACTGCGACAGGCGATGTGTTCGATCCCGGTCAACAGGATTTGCTGGTCGAGGCGGCGCGGCTTTCGTCCGGTCCACAACCGGCGGATGGTTTCGAGCGCTACGCGGCGATCGCCGCGAGTCTGCCCGATGGCAGCCTGCACAAGCGCTGGGTCATTTTGCTGGAGGTCTTGCCAGCCTGGCGCTCCGGGAACAGGGAGACCGCTAACAAATTACTCGATTGGTGCGCGCAATATCCGCCGGATAAAAACCGGATAGATCACGCCGTGAACATGCCGCAAATGCTGGCCGGCTATTTCAGCGGGGCGGTGAAGAAAGATGATTTTCATCGTTACGCAAAACTTCAACCTGGCTGGTTCGCCGCCATGCGCGACCTGATGGAAGGGGTCAACGAGACCACGTTGGGGCAGGTGGAAAAGGCAAGGTCCTCGCTGGATGCTTTTCTCGTCCGGCCCGAAACCGACCCGGCCTGGGTGACGGCCTTCCGCCCACTGGCTTCACGATTGCGCGCGATCGTTCGTGACGTCGATGATGCCGGCCAGCAAATCGAATGGCACATCACGCGCGGCGAGGCTGATCGCGCCGGCGTTGCCCTGGCCGCGGCAAAAGCGCGCCTGCCTGATGCGATTGAGCGGCCGCTGGAGGTTTATGCGGAGAAAATCGAGGCCCTTGCTCGCGCCTCGGAGGAACGTCGCCGGGCGAATGCCGACCGCGCTCACCGTGTCGAGGTGCAACAGGATCTCGACCGCGTGGATCTTGCCCTGCAGGGCGTGTCGAGCCTGCTGCTCCGCCAGCGCGATTTTTCGCGCGCGCTGATCACCATCGGCGAGCCGTTGTCGAACATGTCGACGCCGGAAGGGCGCGAGGCGGCGGCGGTGGTGAAAGATCAAATTGCCGCCCTTGATGAGATGAAAAAATTTCTCACCCGGAGTCCCCGTCAGATCAAATTCACCCGCGATCAGGGCTGCGATCTCGGTGGTGATGTCATCGACGCGACGCCGCTGGGTGTGCGGGTCACGCTCGACTACCGGGCCGTGACGACGTACCGGTGGGATGAGATGTCGTTGCGAAGTTTTTTCCGCCTCGCCGATTTTTATGCCGGTCAGTCGGGTCTTGATGCCGGGGAGCGCGCCGATGCGCTGGTCGGGCTGGCCATGTACAGCTTGCTCAACGGCGCGATTGAGCCGGCGCAAAGATATGCCGGCAGAGCTGTGGAATTGGATGCGAGTCGCGCGGCCAGTGTGCGCCGGCTGCTTCCCGGATTGCTCTGATGACGGACGACGCACATAGCCGGCTGCGAGAACGGCGTTGCCGGGCTTGTCAGGGAGACACGCCCGCGCTGGGGGATGATGTCATCGGCGCATATCTTGCCCAGGTGCCGGATTGGAAGCGCGAGGGCGACAGCCTGGTGAAGACGTTCGTATTCGCCAATTACTACAAGACGGTGGCCTTTGTGAATGCGGTAGCTTGGATCGCGCACCGGGAGGATCATCATCCCGATATTTCGTTCGGATACAAATCCTGCACGGTTAGGTATAGCACGCACGCCATGCGCGGATTGACGGAAAATGATTTTATTTGCGCGGCAAAGATCGACGCGCTGGCGTGACGCGTCCCCGCTTTACGCGGGCTTTTGCACGACCAAGGTGCCGTTCGTGCCGCCGAACCCGAAACTGTTGGTCATAACGGTGCGCAGATTCACGCCTTCGCGCCGCTCGCGCACGATCGGAAAACCGTCGGCTTCCGGATCGAGTGTTTCGATATTTGCCGATGCGGCGATGAAGTTGTGCTTCATCATGATCAGGCAGTAGATCAATTCATGCACGCCGGCGGCGCCGAGGGAGTGCCCGGACAAACCTTTGGTTGAGCTGATCGGCGGCACACGATCACCCAGGGCATCGCGAATCGCTTTCAATTCGGTGATGTCACCCGCGGGCGTGGACGTGCCATGCGTATTGATGTAATCGAGAGGATCGTGCACGGTGGCCAGCGCCTGCTTCATGCAGCGGGCCGCACCTTCGCCGGAAGGAGCGACCATGTTGTCTCCGTCCGAGGTGGCGCCGTAACCGATCAGTTCGGCAAGAATCGGCGCGCCGCGACGGAGCGCGTGTTCGCGCTCCTCGACGACCACCAGGCCGCCGCCGCCGGCAATGGCGAACCCGTCGCGATTGGCATCATACGGACGCGATGCCACTGCTGGTGTTTCGTTGTAACGCGCGGTCAGCGCACCCATGGCGTCAAACATCAGCGCGGATGACCAGTCGATTTCCTCGCCGCCGCCGGCAAAGACAATATCCTGCTTGCCCCATTGAACGAGTTCCATGGCGTTGCCCACGCAATGCAGGCTGGTCGCACACGCCGAAGAGATGGAATAGTTTATGCCTTTGATTTTGAACGGCGTCGCCAGGCATGCGGCCACAGTGCTGCACATGCATCGCGTCACTAAATACGGACCCGCGCGCTTCACGCCCTTGGTGCGGGCGGTATCAGCTCCCTCAACCACGTTTTTAGCCGAGGCGCCACCCGAACCCACTACCAGTCCGGTGCGCTCGTTTGACACCATTTCCGGGGTCAGCCCGGCGCTTTCGATAGCCCGCGCCATGGCGATGTAGGTGTAGGCGGCGGCATCGCCCATGAAGCGCAGATCCTTGCGATCGATGAAATCCTCCACCTTGATGTCCGGCGTACCGCCGACATGACTGCGGAACCCCATTTCCTTGAATGTGGGCTGTCCAACAATCCCGGAACGACCGTTCCAGAGGGAATTCTTGACCTCGTCTTCGTTGTTTCCGAGGCATGACACAATGCCCATGCCCGTGATGACCACTCGCTTCATACCGCGCTCGCTCCTAGAACCCGTCTGTCGACTCGAAAATTCCCACCTTCATGCTGGAGGTGGTATACACTTCTTTGCCATCCACCGCAACCGAACCGTCGGCTACCGCCAACACCAGTTTCCGGGCGATGACCCGTTTGATTTCCACGGTGTATGTCACCAACCGGCTGGTCGGCAAAATTTGCCCGAAAAATTTCACTTCGCCTACGCCGAGGGCGCGACCCTTGCCATTATGGCCGGACCAGGTGAGGTAGAAACCCGTCAGTTGCCACAGGGAATCGAGACCGAGACAGCCCGGCATCACCGGATCGCTCTCGAAATGACACCCGAAAAACCAGAGATCCGGTTTGATGTCCAACTCCGCCTTGATGACGCCGGCGCCGGTCTTTTCGTCGGCGCATTGGATGTCCGTGATCCGGTCAAACATCAGCATGTTGGGCAGGGGCAGCCTGGCCGCCTGGGGTCCAAAAAGGGAGCCGTGTCCGCAGGCCAGCAAATCTTCATAGGTATAGGAATTTTTTCGCATCTACTCAATCATCCGGACGCCAGACGTTACACATCCGGGCGACTATACACCATCATCGTATCCGGGCATTATTTCAAGAAATTTAGTTGGTCATCCGCGTTTAATCCAGCAGGTTCCCTCGGCCATGCTCCACTGGTATTTACGGGCATGTTCGCGAATCAGGAAGGGAATCTGGCGGGTGCGCGCCAGGCGAAACGACGGGCCGAGGGTGCGCGTGAGCGCTTCCCGGGTCGATTCCGTCTTTTTACCGCCCAGCCATGCGGAGCGCGGGGTATATTCCTCAAGCCACGTGTATGGCGAGGCAATGATCAGTTGACCGTTCCGCGGCAACATGCCGGCCACCTGCATCAGGCAGGCGGCCGGATCGGGTACCCGGTCGATCAGGTTCAGCAGCACCGCCACATCAAACAACCCCAGCGAGGATTTTAGCTTCATCGCGTCGCCGACCCGGAAGGAAATGCGGCCGGGGTGTGCCCCGGCGGGTGGCTTCAGGTTCGCCTGCCCGCGGCGATCGCCCTCGACCGGGTAGCTCAACCGTAGGCGGCCTTGCCGCTTCATGCGGTTGGCGGCGCGGATGAATGAGCGGGACAAGTCGATACCCACCACTTCGCGGCAATAACGGGAAAGCTCGAAGCTGGTGGCGCCGGTGGCGCAGCCAAGATCAAGCGCCCGGGCCGTGCGGGGCAACAGCCGCCGGTCGATGAGTTCGCGCACCGCGCGCACCGGATAATACAACGCATCGCGGGGCGCGCCGGGGAAGGGGAGGTAATCGCGCGCGGCGCCGTAATGAAAAAACAAATACTGCTGCAACGCCCCGGCCGACTCGTAAAATGGCATCTCCTTGGTCAAGAACCGGCCAAAGCGCCCAACAGGTAGGCCGTGGGCTGGTAGTTTTCGATGACGGGTGTGACCCGGCCATCGCGGAACATGCGGGCTTGCGGGACGTTGATGCGCGGCGTCTTGAAGGGTGCGAAAAGAATGTCATCGTGGGTGGCGTGACTTTTATCGGTGAAGCTCCCGGGAACGCAATCCCCGCCGAGATGATCGCTCCGGCCGGTGGCGACATGCAGGGTGCCAAGAATTTTTTCGTCCTGGATATCGCGGCCGGATACCGGCAGTCGCTGGGTGCCAAAACCAAGCTCGCCGATCACGCCGGTCGCCGGATCGCTTGTGAGCAACCGGTTGTGTTTGTCGATGGTGGTCGAGTGTCCCTCGATCAACGTGGCCCGCACCACATGACCATGCTCCACATGCATCAGTCCGATCGTGCCGTCCTCGTAATACATCGGAAATTTTCCCTCCGCGGAGGCGGGCACATAATACACCTCGCCCGCCGGTAGATTCGCCACATCCGGAGCGCCGGGCGGGCAAAGGCCATGGCTTTTGTGTGCTTCCTGTTGCTGTATATGCAACTTCAGCGTGTACGTCGCGCCGCCGATGGCAAAATCGATTTCAAACGCATCCGCCTTGGTCAGGGCGAGCCGCAACTTCTCCGCCTCCTTGCTCACTTCGCGGTAATCCACGCTCAAGCCGGAACCGAGAATGATCTCGTTCACGCCGTGGAGCGTCGCGCCGCGGAAACCGTATTGCTTGGCAAAGGCGGTCAGCGGAGCGGTGGCGGAGAAGGTCGAAATGCAGAGCAACAGGCCGTGATTCGGATAGACATCCTTTTCGAGCGAAACGTTCCTGCCGCTCGCATCCCACGCCTCATCGGGCAGGTCCAGGTTGCTTCCGCCCGTAATGCGATACGCGTAAAATCCACCGCAGGTCAGCCCGAGACTGGCCGCCAAACCGTCGCGAAGCGGCACATAAAACTTTTCCCAGGCGATTTTTTGAATCGTGAGCGAACTGTCCTGCAAAAACGACTGCCCCGCCGCCCGAGCCGGATCGGGCAGATCAATCAAGACGCCAATGGTCTCGTTCTTGTCCGGACTGAACACGGTCTTGAGCAGGCGGGCGAGATCAAAGGGTGGAAATGCGGGTTGGTTCATGAATGGCTCCTAAGCTAAGGCAAGATAAGATAACAACCGCAGATTGCAACAAGGTATCAGGGCAAAAGTCACATTTACTTCGAGGAAGGAATTCTCGCTAAACTAAATCAGTCACGCTCTGCCATGCCGCCGCAAATGGTGCATGGAGTGCGGAAAGTAATTCGAGAAGTCGCAACAGGTAAAGAACTGCAACTTGTGCAGCCCTGTTTCGCTTAATTGATGCTGGGATTATTTGTGTTGTTGGGAGGCGTTATTTCGACGGCGGTTGGTCCGTCAGCAGTACCATACACGTTGCAGTACCTGTCGGGCTCAATCCAGGTTGCGCGCATAAGGCCTCTCTGGTTGTCGACAATTTCAATGGTCCCCGAAACAGTAACACTATTTCCCGCTGAAGTTGATCCGCTCAGTGAAAAGCTGGCCGATAACCCTCGAGCTGCGCCAATAGTCCCTCTCAAAACACGACCGCCATTGATTACGCCTTCAAGATTGTTGCCGTTCTGACGCAGGTTGATCTGCGTAACTCGCTGGCCGGAGTTTGCAGGATCAACAAAGGCCCCGTTGTTGCGGTTTGTATCGGAATTTCTGTAGACACCAGCTACGTTGATAATCTCTCCATCCGAGCTCACCACGGGAGCTACCTCGTCAGCGCTTTCGACTTCGCACGAAGTTGTCGATGCCACAATACCGAAACCAAAAATAACGAGCAGCATTAATTTATTCATGATTGATTGTTATATCCGTCTTTTTACTCGTGATCGTCAATGTCTTATTCCGGTGGTCGGATTGATAATTCGACGCCCAAAAACGCTATTCGTCCACTCAGAGATAATTCCTCACCCGCTCGACCGAAATCGCCCGCCCTGATCCGTCAATCTCGATCAGCACGCCTTCCAAGGCGATCTGGTTTTTGGCCATGTCCATTTTGGCCGGCATGCCGGTGATAAATTTGTGCAGCACGGGTTCGACTTCACGGCCGATGACGGAATCTTTCGGGCCGGTCATACCGAGGTCGGTGATATACGCGGTCCCTTTGGGCAGGATACTTTCATCGGAGGTCTGCACATGGGTGTGGGTGCCGGCGACCGAGCTGCACCGCCCGTCGACGTGGCGGCCAAAGGCGATTTTCTCGGATGTGGCCTCGGCGTGTATTTCGACGATGATCCGCGGACCCAACTCGGGATGCATTTTGACCAGTTGGTCAAAAGCGCGAAACGGGCAGTCGTACGGGTCCATGAAGACACGACCGATCACTTGAACGACCGACAGGGTACCGCGCGGGGTGTCGATACGCACCCAGCCTTTGCCGGGCGCCCCGGGAGCGAAATTAAGCGGACGGATCAGTCGCGGTTCCAGGTCGATAAAGGGGATCAGTTCCTTCTGATCCCAGGCATGATCGCCAAGGGTCACAACATCCGCGCCGGCGGCGAGCAATTCGGTGGTGAGTGCAGGCGTGATGCCCCGCCCGGCGGCGGCATTTTCCCCGTTCACGATAATGACATCCACCTCGCCGCGCTCTTTCATCGGCACGGCGATCTTCATGAACGCCTGGCGCCCGGGAGAGCCGTTGATGTCACCGACGTGAAGTATTTTCATGAGGAGAATGCCGCCCGCTTATCCGAAGGAACAGATGTATTCGCAGATGCCGGACTCGACGGCGATGTCAAAGGCCGAGTTGGCCGGGACGTGGAAGTGTGTGCCGGCGGCGAAGATCTTGTCGGCGGTCTCGCCTTTCAGGCGGACGCGGCACTGGCCGGCGATAATTTCCATGATCTCCGGCGCACCGGTGTTGAAGTGATACGTGCCGGGATAAATCAGGCCGAGGGTCTTTTTCGCGCCACTGGCCAGCACGATGGTGTGGCTGACGACCTTGCCGTCAAAATAAACATTCGCCTTGGCATGAGCGGTAACATGGGTGAATTCGGTGATCATGGGTTTTTCCTTTTCGAAGTTGTGGAGCGTAGGGAAAAAACGTGGTTTTGACCACGGAATTGTGATGGGAAGGGATGGGCGCGTGAGGCCGGATTACCGGGCGATCAATGTCGGCGGCGCGCTGACGCGCTCGGTTCGCCCTTGAGTTCAACATGTCGATCGCCTGCTATTGTAAGTCATTGAGTTGCAAGGGTTGCGTTTTTGATCGGAGTCATTTCGGCTGTCTGATGCTCTGTGGCTTGGTATGGCGACCAGTTAATCTGTCGAATTGTCCGTTGGCGTAGGTGATGGCTCGCGGCATCCGGCCGCATCGCGGCGGCCCATT
>CAYYAR010000036.1:0-34740 GCA_964470065.1 uncultured Verrucomicrobiota bacterium
AATCTATGACCCTTACGCTATCTACGCATAGAGGGGCTTGGCGTGACGCTTACGATTCGATCGCAAGTACATGCAAAGGATTTTGCGGCAAACCAACCCGACAGGGCAATGGGGTTGTCTCCACTACAAGGCCGTTTCAAATGTAGCGGCTAAATATTCCGGGGAAAAACGAACAAGAAGGCGCAAAAAAAGAAATTATTCAAGACCAACTGCGGAAGATGGGCTAGTACCCACATTGGTACCCACATTTTTCGAACTATAAGCCCTGCGACGCTCGCCAAGCGGTTATCGAGTTCTATCGATAATCTCCAGCATTACGACTGCGGAATGTCCAATTTCTGCTTGAGAGCTGATGGTTTGGGCAGGGGGGTTCCTGTTCCGACGGGACGGCCGAAATCAGGGTGCCCATTGGCCAACCATTTGAACGTCTGCATTCTGGGAGAGCGGTGGTCAATCGCCTCATCGGGTAAGCCCTGTTCAAATTGAATGTCGCGCGCGTGGTATAGGATAAATTCTTCCGTGCCATCCGGGGATGGAAAAAAGCTGCAGTGACCCGTGCCATATACTCCGGCATCCGGATTTTGGCGGAAAACGGGTTGAGCAGACTTTTTCCAACTTTCAGGGTTAAGCAAATCATCGTCGCGGAAGCTGGTTAATAATCCAAGGGCATAGTGGGGAGTCCAACACCCGCTCGCGGAGTAAGCGATGTGTATTGATGAGCCATCTGGACTTTTCAGCGGCTGTGGACCTTCATTAACAAAGATGGGATAAGCCATGGAGCGACCTTGCTCAGGCGGAATTTCCCACTTTCGCTCCCAATCGAGTGTGGGCTTGGAAATCAAAACGCGCTCCGAACCGAGCTTCCATGGGGTTTCCATCCTTGCGATATAAATACATTGGGTTTCCTCATAAACTCGCCGGGTTTGCCATCCGGACCACACCATATAAAGGATACCTTTGTGCTCGAACACGGAGGCATCAATAGCCCAGTTATTATCAGGATCTGTGCTGACTCTGCCTTTCATGGTAAAAGAACCCTGCATCGGGTCTTCATGCTCATTCTCGAGCACATAGATTTGATGATTATCGGTATCTCCATCATCGGCGGTAAAGTACACATACCACTTTCCCTGAATGCGGTGTATTTCCGGCGCCCAGACATGTTTAGCATACTGAGGATTATCGGGTACCCAAATGGTTTTGCGAGCTGCCGACATCAGACCGGTAAGGTCTGGTGTTTTCCACAGATCAATCCGGTCTTTAACCGTGTGCATGTAATAATAGGTGTTAAGGTGCCAAAGCGCCCATGGGTCCGGACCCTGCGTAAGCAGTGGGTTGTAATAAGTGTTATCATTCATAAAAATAGAAACCTCTTGGTCTGCGCATAATTGGTTGGATTGCGTAATATGAAGGTATGCAATGGATTGACTGTTCTCACCGAGCAGCGACCTATTTAGTGAGCAACGTGTTTTATCTTCCCAAGGCCGCATGAAGCGGATTCACATGGGCGGTAGGAGTGAATATATTAAATTATTTCAATCCGAGGTAGGTGCTGTGCAAGTGTGCAATATCTTTGGCCGTCAGGGCGGTTGTATCGAGACGAATCGCGGCAATTGATCCGGTAAAGGGACTATTTGCACCGCCACGGATTTGTCCGACGGAAAAAGGTTGGTCGGCCACCATATCGGCTTTAGGGCCGGTGGAGTAGGCGAGTGTGCTTTCGGAGTTCACCATGCGGCCGTCGGCATATACGTGCTGCGAGAATGAATCTTCTCCTTGTCGGGCAATCACCAGGGTTACAATGTGCCAGACATCATCATTCAGGGCTCCGGCAGACAGACCCACGTCGTTGGCCAAACCGGAAGCTGCCGCGACTGCGCCCCGGCCCGTTCCGTCGTCCCATATGCCGATTGCAAACTCTCCGCCGTCAGGATCACCCACGTCAAAACCGATGATACCTTTGTAATTCCAGAAGGCATGTATATCGGTTGCCGCGCCTGCAGGGGGTGTCTTGCTGCTAAAGACGACGGTTAGCGAAAGCTCAGAGAGCCCGGCCCATAAGGGGTGATGCTCTTCTAGCGGCGTGGTTAGGAAATCATTCCCGTCGAACACGACTGTTTCAATAGCAACTCCATGCAAGGTATCTGCACCTTTCTGTGGCGCGGAGCCGTTGTACGTGTCATAAAATAATATTTGATTTCCCGTGCGCGACTGCCAAACGCTGCCAGGGCCCGGCCAGTCCGAGGCAATCCACTCGACCACGGTTCCGGCCTGCAGGGGAGAGGCCATCATGCAAAGTAATGTTATCGCGACGGGAATGAAGCCGGTACGTTTCTGAACAGGGGATGGAGCATAAGTTTTCATAGGTTACAGCCCTTCCTAATACCGGTGCTTGCGCCGAATCGTGAAAAGAGAAAAAGCGCCAACACCAATTAGCAGAAAGGTGGAGGGTTCCGGAACCACCTCAAGATATGTGCTGTGCAGGCTGGTGATGTCAGATTCTTGCAGTGCATTATCATCAAACCGAATTGCCGCTACCGCACCTACAAAAGGATTGCCGCCTCCAAAGCGAATCTGACCCAAGGAAAAGGACTCATTTGCCAGACTTGGAGATCCTCCTCCGTAAGACAGCAGGTGAGACTGACTAACCAGTCCACCATCGACATATACGGTTTGGTTGAAAAACCCGCTGCCAAGGTTTTCAACCACCAAGGATAGGGTATGCCATGAATTATCGTTAATAGCCCCGCCCGATGTTCCGACATCCGAAGAAGCCAGTCCGGTGCCTGCGGCGACAGCGCCGTTTGTCGAACCGTCGTGATACAATCCTATGCCGAATTCACCCTGCCCTGCACCGCCCACTTCGAAGCCGATGATGCCGTCATAATTCCAAAACGCATTGATGTCGGTTCCGGAGCTGCTGGTATCCGTGTTGCTGCGGAAAACGATGGACAATGAAAATTCATTTAATCCCGCCCAAGGGCGGTTCGTCTGGGCGAGAAGAGTTGTGAAAAAATCGTTTCCGTCAAAAACAGCGGTGTCAACATTGACTCCTCCGATGATGTCTGTTCCTTTTTGCGGCGCGGAGCCGTTAAAGGTGTCGTAAAACAGTGTCTGACTGCCCGTTCGCGAGACCCATTCATTGTTAGGGCCTGCCCAGTCCGATGCATAAAAATCGAACAACATGCTGGCGTTAGCGTCGAGGCTGGAGAGTTGCAGGGAAAACCATATCGCCAAACATGCGCCTGACTTAACCCTTAGAGGTCGAATATGGTTTGTATTTCGTGCGCTCATTAATGGCGTAGGATTTCTCAAAAAAGTAACACTGTAATGGGTGACATGAAAATGCCCGCTTCTGTCAAATACATATCCAAAACAATCAAGAATCATTTGCCCGACAGTTCTGATCGTGGCGGTTAATCACTGCGTTAATGTTCAGTATTAATTGGGCTTCTTTCTTTCCTTCATCGACGTGTGATCGTCATTATTCGAGTGGGTGATGCGCAACCGCTATTGTTTCATGGCCGCAGTCGCTTGAGGCGATACGTCTCGTAATAGGCTGAAGCATTGATCAAGGTTGTGGTGCTGTAAGGTACGAGATTCGTCACGATCACCCCGGTGTCTGTCCAGATGATTGCAGCAAGATTGGTGCTTCCCTGGACCTCAAAAATTCCGGCGCTTTGGGTTTGCCAGGCAATGTTAAGGGCTCCTGCTTGTTGCCAAATGGACAATGCCTTAAATTCAGGAATCAGCCCAAGGTAGGTGCTGTGAAGGCTGGCGATGTCGGACTCTTGAATCGCATTGTCATCAAAGCGAAACGCGGCAACCGCGCCGGTGAAAGGATTTCCGCCTCCGGAGCGAATCTGCCCAAGGGAAAAGGATTCGTTAGCCAGAATTGGAGCCCCGCCACCATAAGACAGATTGGTGATTTGGCCAGCCTGTCCGCCATCGACATAAACAGTTTGGTTGAAAAAACCGTTACCCAGATCGTCAACTATCAAGGTCAAGGTATGCCAGGCATTATCGTTGATAGCCCCGCCCGGTGTTCCAACATCCATAGAGGCCAGTCCGGTACCAGCGGCAACAGCTCCGTTTGCCGAGCCGTCGTTGTACAATCCTATGCCGAATTCACCCTGCCCTGTACCGCCCATTTCGAAACCAATGATGCCTTCATGATTCCAAAATGCGTTGAGGTCGGTTTCGGAATTGCTGGTATCCGTGATGCTGCGGAATACGATCGAGATCGAGAATTCAGTGCGTCCGGCCCACGGACGGTTAGTCTGGTCAATCAGGGTCGTGAAAAAATCGTTTCCGTCAAATACAGCGGTGTCCACAGTGACTCCTCCGATGCTATCCGTTCCTTTTTGCGGCGCGGAACCGTTGAAGGTGTCGTAAAAAAGTGTCAGGCTTCCCGTTCGCGAGACCCATTCATTGTTTGGACCTGCCCAGTCCGAGGCATAAAAATCAAATAATAAGCCGGCAAATGCGTTGAGACAGCTGAGTGCCATTGCGCTGCATAGTGCTGAGCATGTTTTGACTTTCACGGGTGGGTTCCTGTTTCGGCGCACTTTGAATTTTGTACCCGCATTAGAGGTTTATCGATGCGCAGACTTTGCTGAAACCCGGATACCACTGCGCATATCCAGATGGCAATGTCTACTTTCGTTTCTTTCACAACGAACACGATTAATCAGCATGGACTCAAGGATGACGGCTCCGCCCGCGGCAGAAGCAGCCAAAGACATGAGTGAAATACGCGGCTTGAAAGTTGTGCAATCTCGCTTGACTGTAGAAAGTCACGACATACCTTTGCACCTGTGGCGTCTACGGTCTACAAAAAACGCACCTCATGGAAGAGAGATCTCGGCGATATGCGAGAATCCATCATATTTCCTGCGGGTTCAAAGGAAGATTTGCTGGGCGTGAATCGCGATCCCCATTCTCTTTATGATGAGCATGCGGTCCGCATGGCCGGAATCAGCGCCCTGTCTCCCGGATATGTTGTTGAGCGCAAGCATAGTGAAGATCATCTCTTACTCTTTGCGCTTGATGAAGGTCTTGATGTTGAAAGTCCGTTGAAGTGTTCTCTCAAGCCGGGAGACCTGCTGATTGCGCCTGCGGACTCCGCCTACAGTTACAAAACAACTTCCAAGTGTGAATTCATTTGGTTTCATTTTATGTCTCATCCGCATTGGAACCGCTTACTCGGGGATACGGTGCGGATACAGAAGGCCCTGCACACAAACGAAATCAAGATGCTTGCCGTTGCCCACATGGCCGAATCAGATCGGCACCAAGTCGACAGAAACTTTTTTTGCGAGGGCTATGAGAACCTTCTAGTGGGATATTTAGAGCGCGAACTTCGAACCAGTCAGTCGGCCTACGATTTTGAAAAGATGCAACGACTCCATAGTCTCTGGACTACAGTCAGGGAGAATCCGGGTAGTGAATGGAGCATAGAAATCCTGTCGCGGCTGTCGGGGTTTTCCGAGTCGACCCTGCATCGATTGACCGAGGACATGCAGCACTCCACTCCTCAGGGTATCGTCCGTAAAATCCGCATGGAACGCGCGGCGACGCTACTGTGTCGAGGCGCCATGACCTTGGATGCGGTGGCGGATGAGGTTGGTTACGGCAATGCATTTTCTTTTTCCCGGGCGTTCAAAAAATATTTTGGCATAAGCCCGAGGCAATTTCGCGGCCGGTTTGACCCCGACCTGGTCGCCAAACATTAATGGCTCCGGTGATCCGAGTTGATCAATCGTCCCATATAAGAAAACCAAACACCCGGTCGGAAAATCCGGGTATGCCTTCGTGGCCGAAGTCAGGATAGATATGTTTTGTCTTTTTCGACTTGAGGTTGTTGAATACCGCAAATTGGGTAGAGGGTGGACAGATGGAATCCTGCAAGGTGATCCCCATCACGACCTCGGCCTTCACGCGGGGCGCGAGATGATGGACGTCGATGTAACCGAGCCGCTCGAAGATTTCCGCGCGCCGGCTGCCCGTGGTATCGTAGAGCCGGAAAAAGTGTTTGATTTCCGCGTACGCGTCTTTGGCAAGGTCCATTTCCCATACCCGCTGATAGTCGGATAAAAAAGGGTATACCGCAACGCAGCGGCCGATGCGCGGTTCGAGGGCGGCACAGGCGATGGCAAGCGCACCGCCTTGGGATCCACCGGTGACGGAAAGGCGCGAAGCATCGATCTCATCGAACGAAGCGACGACGCGCGCCAGTTGCACGGTATCAAGGAAAATGGCGCGATAGAGTAATTTATCGGGATGGTCATCCAAACCGCGAATGATGTGGCCGTTGTGGGTCGGACCGCGCACACCGCCCATGTCCTCGCTTCGTCCGCCCTGGCCGCGACAATCCATGGCGGCAATGGCCACGCCTTCAAGGGGGAACCTCAATTTATCGGACCAATCCCCGCTCCAGCCGGTGTAGCCGTGAAATTCGAGAACAGCCGGGCTGGGCATAACGGGCTTCAAGGGACGAACATATTTGGCGTAGATGCGGGCTCCGCCCACGCCGGTGAACCAGAGATCATACGCCTCGGCGTTACGGAGCTTTATCGCACCGGACCGCTCCAGCCGGGGGTTGGGATCCACGCGGTCCAGCTCCTCGAGCGCACGCTTCCAGTAATCATCAAAGTCCGGCGGCTTCGGATTTAAGCCCGTGTAGGTTTCGAGCTCATTGAGCGGCCTATCGAGGCAAGGCATGGCGTGTCACTTTCAAACCGGTTGGCATACACGAATAGCTAAAGATGGCATACCTCACGGGTGTGTCGATGTGTCAACTGCCGGCCGCCGTGACAGATTGCGGGCACCGATCAAAGCCAACAAAGCAGACATCAAAATCAATCCCCATTCACTCAACGTAGGAATCTGATACATAGCAACCTGACTGCTACCCGAGGGTAAAATATCAACCCGCACCTGCCCGGGCGTGCCAGCTGATGGCAAGTAGAACAGCGGCGTGTTGCCGTAATTGGAGGTGGTGGTCAGCGTGGAGGCATTCCAATAGCGAATATAGACCGGGAGCCCGGCATAGGATTCATTGTAAATGAGGTTTTGCAGCAACAATCCCGCATCCGGCGAGGCGCCACCGCCGACATAGGTGGGATTGTTGAATGCGGAGAGAATGTAATCGTCGCCGGTCGTTGCGCCCGGATTGATCGCGCTGGCGGGATCAATGACGCCACCGCCGGCCACGATCAACTGAATCAGCGATCCATTGGTGGCATTTCCCGTGAGCGGTGTGACCCCGTCGGGCCCGAGCATGGCCACGGTATTGGTCAAGGTCAAACGCACGGCCGATTCGATTTCCATAGCACTCAAGTAACCGAATCCACCGGTGGCGGAAAGATTGATGGCAAGCGCACCTGCAGTCGGGACAAGCCCGTACAATGTAACCACATTGTTGCTATTCCATCCGGAAGGCGATGTACCTGTCTGCAACGATACGCTGTTGGTTCCCACGGCATAGGTGGTGGTGCGGTTGAAATTGCCGCGCGCTCCGTAGAAGGTCAGATTGTATACTTTCGTGTTGTCGAGGCCGGTCAAAGCAATGGAAGGAGTGAGCGTACTGTTGAAATATACGCCATTCTTAACTACATCAAAAAAGCCAAACCGGCCTTTATTCAGAGACGACTGGACTTGATTTGAATTAATGGCCCAGTTGACAAGCGGATCACCATTCACACCGACTTCTCCGGTCCAGTTTAAGGCGATATTCATCCCGGGAACCGAGGGGGTTCCGGCAGCAGTGGTGAGATTGGACACATTCCCGCCGGCACCGGTTACGGCGGTAACATGATTCCACCAATTACCGTTGGTGTCAGCCGAGCCCACCGAGTGCCGCCCGGCCGAAGGTCCGAAGTCAATTAAAACAAGGGAGTCACGCAGCGAAGCTGCCTGCTGAATTTTCATCGCGTTTATGTAGCCGAACGACCCCTCGGCTACGGAAACATTAACATCGATGACGCCACTCGCGTTTGGCGATACGCCATAGAGACCGGCCGTGGTATTGTCATTGCCATCATACGCGCCATTGCTGCCAATATTATTACCGGAGGTGGTCAGCGCGAACGATCGTCCGCCAGCAGTAAATAAAGTTTTGCGAACCTGAGCAGAAGTTTCGCGTGAACCGAAAAACATCAGATGATAGGACCGGGTTGGATCCAAACCGGTGATCCGGACCATGCCCGTAGCGCTATCCGATGCGGTTAGAAAGTAAAAATCCTCGGTCGCCGACTCGATGGCCAGATCCCCCAGCAGCTCAGCTTGCGGCCCGCTCGCGCCGAACAAACCGCCGTTTAAGCGTCCATTGGCCTGCCACATTCCAATTAATTCGATCCCGATGGTCGAACCAACATTTGTCGTGTTGACCAAGTTGGCAGCCGATCGATTACCGGTTGTGTCCGTGGTCGGTGACTGAATGTTGTTCCAATATCGACCATAAGAATCCGGACTGGTCGTCGCACTGCCATCGGTTCCGTTATTGCGCCCTAAATCGAGCAGATACGTGGAGACAGGCTGCGGAACGAGACCGAGGTAGGTGCGGTGCAATGCCGTGATGTCACCTGCTTGAAGCGCCACGTCATCAAAACGAAACGCCGCAACCGCCCCGACGAAGGGATTCGAGTTACCACCTCCGAAACGAATATTTCCCAGAGAAAAAGGCTGATTGGCCAGATTTGTAGCGGCACCCCCATACGACAAGTTGGTAGCCTGACCAACCCGGATACCATCGACATATACCGATTGATTGAATAAACCGCCACCCAGGTTATCGACGACGAGGGTGAATGAATGCCAGGCATTGTCGTTGATGTTTCCGGCCGATACTCCAACATCCGTGGCTGCCAGTCCGGTGCCGGCGGCCACCGCCCCGCTTGCAGTGCCGTCTTTGTACAATCCGATGCCGAACTCACCCTGGCCCGGACCGCCCACTTCAAAGCCCATGATACCTTCGTGATTCCAAAACGCGTTGACATCGGTTTCAGAACTGCTGGTATCCGTATTACTGCGGAACACAATTGAAACAGAAAATTCAGCAAGTCCGGCCCAAGGGCGGTCAACCTGACCTAGCGGGGTCGTTAAAAAATCGTTACCGTCAAAAACGACGGTATCGACATTGAAGCCGGCGATTGTATTTGTTCCTTTTTGAGGAGCGGACCCGTTGTAGGTGTCATAAAATAGCGTTTGGCTGCCCGTCCGCGACTCCCATGTGCTGTTCGGACCCGACCAATCCGAGGCATAGAAATCGAGCAGCATGCCTGCGTGTAAATCGAGGCAGGCCAAAGCGAGCGTGATGACGAGCGAAAAAAGCCCGGTTTTTTCCGGATGGCTTCCGGCGGATTTACGGGTTGCATCTCGATTGCGCATGAAGGACACACCTCTCCTTGTTGAATGTGCATACAAACTAAACACGAAACATGGACAGGAGAAAATGTCCTCCCCTGTCATAGACATATCCAATCCATGCATTCATGCGTCACCACAGGAGACTGGTCCCGAAATGTTTCAGTTTCCCGGCAACCGGGAGCGGAATCCGCTTATGGCTTAAACTCGGCAGCGAGACGGAGGTAGAGGTCGGGGCCAGTGATCAAGCGCTGAAGGCGAATGGTTTGATTGGTGCCATTGGTGGCAAAAATGGATTCGGTTGCAGCGAGATCGTAATTCCAGAGACCGGTGATGAGGTTGGTCGTGCTTTCGAGGGCGTAGTCGATCTGGTGGGTAAAAGCATTCCGGTCGTAGTAGATGGATATGAGTCCAGTGGCAGATTGGATGGCCGGGTTCGCGAGTGTGAGGGAGGCGGTATTGACAGGGGCCAGATTCTGGCCATACGCGAGTAAGTTGGGTAGCCCGTTGCCTGAGGATTGCTCGTACGGACCGGCGAGTGGCGAACCGGTTCGCGGGCCGGCCGATGTCAAGCGAAGCAAATTGAGCACCGGGAAGTTAGTCAACCCGCTGGATACGGCGGTGATCGTAAGGCCTATCCGGCCATTGTCATCGGGAGCGAGGCCAGATAGGTCCGCGTACGTTGTGTTGGTAGCGCTATTGAGATGGACCACCGTTGTCACTGCGCCCGTGAATGTGTAGATGCCGCTGTAATCGAAGCCGCTGAAAAGGCTGCCTCGCCGGGCAAGAAAGGTGATGTCGTAAAGAAGATTGGTGTCGAGCCCGGCGATGGTCATGCGCGCAAGCAGCGGCACGTCGTCGCGCAGAGCGAAAGAGGAATTCTCGGCTGTTCCACTGAACCCCGCAATCAGATCACCATTATCAGAACGAAACTGGTCGAATCCGTCGTCGAGTGTGAAGGTGTAGCCGGCCGAGGTATCGCCATTTCGATCAGCAAGCAGGTACGGGATATTATTGGTGAGACTGTTGATGGTGTTCCAGGTTTCACCCGTTGGATAAACCGGATTGGCTGCGGTGTTGAAATCGATCAGAAAGGGACCCGGTCCGTTGAGTTCGCGCAGCACGAGGAAGTTGATCCCGCCAAACGCGGTGCCGGTGGGGGCGGCGGGTCCACGCACATCGAGGGCGAGGGTGCGGACGCCGTCGGGCGCGAGGCCGAACACGCGAACGGGAGCGAGGTTGCTGGCGGCATCGACGGTGAACCCGACGTCCGCGCCGCCGCCGGTGAAGGTGAATACGGTGCGGTAGTCGAATCCGGGGAAGGTCACGCCGCGACGGGCGAAGACCACGGCGTCGTAGGTGGCGTTGCGGTTGAGGTTGGAGAGCAGGACCTGGGCCCCGGCGGCGTTGATGCCGAAATAGGATTTCTGCGGATCGTTGTCGAATTCGGCGAGGGGCGCGCCGTTGTCAGACCGGAAATCGCTGAAGTCATCGGTGACGGCGATGGTCACCCCGACGTCGGTGGTGGCGGCGGAGGTCAGGCGGTAGGCGGCGGTGGCGGTCAGGCTGGTGACGGTGTTCCAGAGCTGGGTGCCATAGTCGGCGGCGGGGTTGGTGTTGAAGTCGATCCGGTAGGTGTCGGGGGCGAGGGCGAAATGGCCGGAGGCCCATTCGCGGTAGGAGATGGTGGGATCGGTGACCGGGGCGTTGGTGACGGCGGCCACCGCGATGGCGCTGTATTCGGACAGGAGCGCGCCTTCCACCGAGGCGACGCGGTATTGGTAGGCTCCGGCGGGCAGGTTAGTGTCGGTGTGGCTGGTGGTGTTCGCGGCGAGGGTGACGAGGTTGCTCCAGAAGGACGTGCCGTCGGCGGGGCGGCGCTCGATCACGAAGCCGGTCTCGGTGGCGCTGGCATCGGTCCAGGTGAGGGCCACGGTGTTGAAGGCGGGCGAGCTGGCCTCGAGGTCGCCGGGCGGGAGGTCGATCGGGCCGGCGGTGAGGTTGGTGCCGGAAATCGAGGCGAGCGACAAGCTTTGCGCGTGGTTGGTGGCGGATGCGCCGAGGGTGAACGCGGGATCATTCAGCGGCGCGCCGATTTCCATGCTGGCCTGTTGCAGCGCGCCGGTGTGCTGGGCCATCGCCTCCTCGGGGGTCCACGGGCCACGGTAGACGCACCAGTCCTGGAGGTCGAGGGAGGCGGGGGCCGGTGGACGGGCGGTGAGGCCGCCGGGACCGCCGAGCACGAACTGCGCGGGGGCAAGGTGTTCGGGGGTGGTGCCGGCGGGCACACCGTAGACATAGAGCAGGGTCAGGCCGCGGGCGTAGCTGTGGGACAGCGCGACGTCGATCCAGCGTCCGGCGTCGGCATCGACCGGGGCGGCGATTTCCGCGCCGTTGGTGGCGATGTAGACCAAACTGTCACCGCGCAGCTCGATGGCGCCTCCGGCAACGGGTGCGTTGGTTTCGGTCAAGACGGCGGCCACGGTACCCGTGCTCGTGGCGCGTACACGGAAGGCGACGTTAAAGGAGCGAATCGGTTGCGCGGGGGTAAAAGTAATGGGGCGGGGCTCCGCACTCTGGACGCGGGTGAAGCCGTGGGCGCCGTCGAGACTGGGGGTGTTCGTTTTGCCGGCGCGGATGGCGTCGAAGAGCGATGGCACGATGGCTTCAAACATCAGGGCATGTCCGTCCGCATTGGGATGTGCGTCGTCGCTGCGGTAGGCGGTGACCCATTTGCCGGTGCCATCATCGGTGGCGCCGAGCATATTCACGCCGGGCACGTCCCAGGAGTTTAGCAGCAGATTCATTCTTTTCACATAGGCGTAGTGATTAGAGTTATAGGCCGTGTGCGGATAAGCATGGTTGATCACGGGATAGAAGCCATTTGCGCGGCTGCGGTAAATCAGGTTGGACATGCCGGAACGGAAGGACTCATAGGCGGCGCCGGAATCACCGAGCAGTCCCTCATTCGCGAGCGAGAGGCCGATTACGATGATATCAGGGTTCACTGGCACGGCGTCTGTGTCAAAACGGGCAAGCAGGGAGGCGGTGTTGTTGCCGGGGATGGAGCCGTTGGTCACCGTCCAGCCGGTGGCTTCTAACACCGGCGTCAGGCGGCCGGCAAAACCGAATTCAAACGAGCCATTGGTGATGCTGCCATTGCCATTCCAGCCCTTAGCCACGGAAGAACCAAAAATTAAAACGGTTTGGTTGGTATTCGGAACCAGCCCAAGGTAAGTGCTGTGCAAATCCGAAATTTCTGATATTTGAAGCGCTGCATCATCAAACCGAAGCGCCGCCACCGCCCCCGTAAAGGGATTCGAGTTGACGCCGCCCAAGCGGATATTTCCTAAAGAAAAGGACTGATTCGCCAAGGTTGACGCGCCCCCTCCATACGATAGGGGGCTGTCTTCGTTGACCAACCCGCCGTCGACATACACCGCTTGGCTAAAAGACCCGCCACCCAAGTTTTTTACCACCAGAGTAAGAGTATGCCATGCATTATCGTTAATATTGCCACCTGATGTGCCCTCGTCCGTAGCAGCCAATCCGGTGCCGGCGGCAACCGCCCCATTGGTTGTGCCATCATTGTATAAACCGATTCCGAATTCACCTTGGCCCGCACCGCCCACTTCAAAGCCAATGATGCCTTCATGATTCCAAAACGCATTGATATCTGATTCCGAGCTGCCGGTATCCGTGTTGCTGCGGAAAACAATCGAGATGGAAAATTCACTTAGTCCGGCCCACGGGCGATTGCTCTGGTTCAGCGGAGTCGTTAAAAAATCATTCCCGTCAAACACCGCAGTGTCCACGATAACCCCTCCGATGATGGCTGAGCCTTTTTGCGGCGCAGAGCCATTAAAGGTGTCGTAAAACAGCGTCTGACTGCCCGTGCGCGAGGTCCAAGCATTGTTAGGACCTGACCAGTCCGATGCATAAAAATCAAATAATTTGCCGGCATGTACACTGAAACTGCCGAGTGTCAAGCTCATGCACAGCGCAAAACCTATGTGCCCGAGTAGCCGTTGGTTCCCCGGGCGTATATAAGCTACATCATATCTTCTCATGAAAGGCTTCTCCGTCGATTACAATGCCGCCAAGTGTGGGCGCCGGTTAATTCCTGTTGCCACATACACGCTTAATTGGATCATGTAGTATCGCCCCGGATGATATTATGGCATCATCAGACGGAAATATCGATATGTGTTGGTTGAGCTGAATTCTGATATTGCGACGCTGTCGCCGGCGATGAAACTGTCAACGGTTATCCACGCGGAAGCATCCAAATCGATCGTTGCCTCTACGTTGTAACGTTGACCGAAGCGCAAATTGTTCCAACTCAAACGGACGGTGCCTTCCGTCATGGTTGTAGCCGCGACCGTTTCCGGGAGCGTGTCGATGAAGAAATTGTCCACCAGGTAGAACTGCTCAGATTCACCGTTGCGGGAAATCTGGATCACGACCGAAGTCACGCTTGAAAGGATGTCGTCATACTGGGCCATATGCCCCAGCCACTCGCCGCGATCCGGGGAATCCAACAGCACCCGGAATGATTGCCAGATTCCCTGCTCTTTCAGCATCGGATGAAACGATCGATGCACGGTGCGACCATTGGCGCCGCGCAAGAAAACATCCAGACTTACCGGAAGGGTATTTACGCATTTAAAATCAAAACCCAGCAAGCGCGCGTCAGCACTCAGGTAGTCACCCGTCAAGTTGGCTGAATCGGATACGCCGGAAACGATCATAGCATCGGATATATTCGCGGAAGGCCGGCCGAAGGCCAGCGCGTTGAATTTGCCTTGCAACGCATTTCCCGGGTTTCCTGCTTGGGTGGCAAGTGAAACCGTCATCTTCCCGGCATCCCGGTCCACCCAACCTTCCGTGCCGCTCTCAAACGTGGCGGTAAACAAGGAGGCGCCATGCGCCATCATCATGCACGTGACAATAATGACTACTACGGCGATATACTTCGTCTTCATGACGACATCTCCATCGGAATGCGCATGCGCCGGATAAAAAGGAAAACGAGTACGAGCAGAAGTATCAAACTGATAGTGTTTGGTTCCGGAATCGCAGAGGGCGGTGAGGGGATTTCATCCGTCATGATTTGAAAGTGCTGAAGGGAAAACGATTGTTCTTCAGAGCCTGAGCGACCCACCGACAGTTCCACAAACGTGAGATCAGTCATGATGGTGTTAAATTGTGCGGTATCACCGCTCCAGCCGGCTGATGAAAATAGATGTAACGTATTAACGCCATTAATCCAAGTCAACGCTCGATAGATAGAAAACGATCCGCTGCCGATTTGAATAACCAGCCACGACGGCGCTGTCGAGGCGTAGTAAAAGTCAAATACCACTGACGTGATGGTGTAGGGTTCGTCCGGCGAAAAGTCAAACACAGGACTGACGAACGTCCCGAAGCCGGGTCCCGGTTCTTCGCTTTCCTGTGCAAAATTCAGCGTGATCTCCCCGGCTGTGGCGTCAAAACTGTCCGCTCCGGCGCCGTTCCAACCGTCATTCGGGTCAAAGTCTGTTGTGTAAAGCACGGCGGCATCAACGCGGGCAATGATCACCAATGTGAAAAGCGCTACGATATATGATCTTCGATTCATAGGGCTTAGAACGAAACATTCAATGCACCCGCCGGACCATGACGGTAGTAAAACATGGCTTGTCCGGGTTGGATGACAACCGGGCTTCCACCCGCCATTGTATCGAACCATGAATTGTTTAATCGTATGAAGGTACGCCACGTGCCGTTGACCTCGATGGAAATCACATCGGAGTTATTGGCCGACAGCGTGGTGCCGGAGTGGGGTGACCCGCCGCTGTAGTGCAATTGGCTGATCGTTCGGTTAACGCCTTCTGAAATGCCGAGGATATTCCAGTCGCCCGGCGTCACGGGGATCGATGTGCTTAAATTATTTCCTACCGGTCCGATAAAGCGAGGCCGCACGCCGCTTCCTTTGTGATGGATGTACGCTCCCTGTCCTGGCGCCAGCCCCAGCGTGGTAACAAGGGCATCGTTGTGATAATGGCGCCAACGGCGATCCGGATCGAGGTAAAGGCGACTCCATGAATTGCTGTTGCGGATCGAAATGATATCGCCCTCGTCCTTGATGCCCGGCTGAAGCACTTCGCTCAGGGCCTGTCCAAGTTGCCCGGTAAATGAACGGTCGGACAAAACCAGCGGCGAACTAAACATGGAGTAACCGGGCGGAATGTAAGGCTTGATAATTCCCCACAGGCTTTCCGGGCTGGATAAAGGCGATACACCATCGAGAACCACTTGATAGTAGATTCGATTTCCTTCGGTGATGCTCATCGAACCGTTGGCGCTGACCGGCTTGACGCTCCCTGCGCTGCTCCAGTTCATCACCCCGCCCGGATCACTACTGCTATAAAACACCTCGTAGGTCCTGCCGGGATGTGCGGTAAAGTTCAACGTTCCGGAAGGTGAATTTACCGTCGCAATTTGAAACTCCTGAATGCTCATCGCATTAATGTAACCGAACGACCCTTCGGCCACGGAAACGCTGACATCGATGATCCCTCCCGTGTTGGGCGACACCCCGTATAAACCGGCCAGGGTATTGTCATTGCCATCATACGAGCCATTGCTACCAATGTTGTTTCCGGAGGTGGTCAGCGTGAATGATCGCCCGCCCGCGGCAAACGCAGTCTTTCTGAATTGAACGGACGTGTCGCGCGATCCAAAAAATTGGAGGTGATAGAACCGGTATGGGTTTAACCCGGTAATCCGCACCGTTCCCGTCGCGCTATCTGTTGCAGTAAGGAAGTAAAAGTCCTCGGTGGCGGTTTCGATGGCTAGGTCACCTAACAGCGATGATTGCGGGCCATTGGGACTGAACAAACCGCCGTGCAAACGACCATTCGCCTGCCACATACCGATCAGTTCAACCCCCACGGTCGACAAACCATTTGCGGTGTTGACCATGTTGGTGATCGAGCGGTTTCCCGATGTGTCCGGGGTTGGTGATTGAAGGTTGTTCCAATATCGACCATAGGCATCCGGACTGGCAGTGGTGTTGCCGTCAGTTCCGTTGTTTCGTCCGATATCGATCAGGAAGGTGGAATTAGCCTCGGCACTTGTTGGAATGACGCCAAGGTAGGTGTCATGTAGATCAGCGATGTACGATGCTTGAAGTGCCGCATCATCAAAGCGAAGCGCGGCGACCGCCCCCACAAATGGATTCGAGTTGCCGCCGCCGAAGCGAATGTTACCCAGCGAAAAAGATTGATCAGCCAAGGTTGAGGATCCACCTCCATAGGACAGGTGATGTATCCGGCTAACCTGTCCGCCATCGACATACACCGTTTGGCTGAAAGCACCGCCGCCCATGTTTTCAACCACCAGGGTAAGGGTATGCCAGGCATTATCGTTGATCCGTCCCGCTGATGTGCCGACGTCCGTGGCCGCCAGTCCGGTTCCTGCGGCGACCGCCCCGTTCGTTGAGCTATCGTTATACAATCCAATGGCGAACTCGCCCTGACCGGCCCCGCCGACTTCGAAACCCAGAATGCCTTCATGATTCCAAAATGCATTGATATTGGATTCCGAACTGATCGTCTCGGTATTGCTGCGGAACACGACGGAAATAGAAAACTCATCAAGACCGGCCCACGGGCGACCGACTTGGTCAAGCGGGGAAGTCAAAAAATCATTTCCGTCAAAAACGGCAATATCAACAGATACTCCTTCAATGGTATCCGTGCTTTTCTGGGGTGCGGAGCCGTTGAAAGTGTCATAAAACAGCGTCTGACTGCCCGTCCGCGAAACCCATGCATTGTTCGGACCCGACCAGTCCGAGGCAAAAAAATCAAACAACAAGCCTGCCCGCGGAATCAACCCGAGGTAGGTGCTATGTAGGTCGGTGATATCCGACGATTGAAGTGCCGCATCATCAAAGCGAAGCGCGGCGACCGCCCCCACAAATGGATTCGAGTTGCCGCCGCCGAAGCGAATGTTACCCAGCGAAAAAGATTGATCAGCCAAGGTTGAGGATCCACCTCCATAGGACAGGTGATGTATCCGGCTAACCTGTCCGCCATCGACATACACCGTTTGGCTGAAAGCACCGCCGCCCATGTTTTCAACCACCAGGGTAAGGGTATGCCAGGCATTATCGTTGATCCGTCCCGCTGATGTGCCGACGTCCGTGGCCGCCAGTCCGGTTCCTGCGGCGACCGCCCCGTTCGTTGAGCTATCGTTATACAATCCAATGGCGAACTCGCCCTGACCGGCCCCGCCGACTTCGAAACCCAGAATGCCTTCATGATTCCAAAATGCATTGATATTGGATTCCGAACTGATCGTCTCGGTATTGCTGCGGAACACGACGGAAATAGAAAACTCATCAAGACCGGCCCACGGGCGACCGACTTGGTCAAGCGGGGAAGTCAAAAAATCATTTCCGTCAAAAACGGCAATATCAACAGATACTCCTTCAATGGTATCCGTGCTTTTCTGGGGTGCGGAGCCGTTGAAAGTGTCATAAAACAGCGTCTGACTGCCCGTTCGCGAAACCCATGCATTGTTCGGACCATTCCAATCAGAGGCATAAAAGTCAAACAGCAATCCTGCATCCACGCTCAGGTTGCTGAATGCCAGAACACTATAAAATATATGACAATTTTTGACTTTCGTCATCAAACTTCCCCACAACTGTGAGCGCTGTTGCTCGCTTGCTGGTGTGCGTCTCTAGCATAGTGTTTCGTTAATTATTTATTCAGTGAACACTAAGCTTTGAAGTATGGAAATGCCCATTTCTGTCAAATACATATCCAATGCAGTCAACTTTAGTGAGATGATGAGAAATCACTTTTCGGCTGGCGCGGATTGGTGGTATCTAGAGCTTCGCTCTCGTCGATGCAGCCGCATCCCGCGGTTCAGGGCATGGTGCCCGCGGCTAGGAATGCTGGAGAAAAAACATGGCCAAGGTATTGTTGGAGAACGTGTGGAAAATCTATCCGGGCGGCGTGGTGGCGGTGAACGATGCAAGCTTGGTTATCGAGGACCAGGAGTTTATAGTTTTTGTCGGACCTTCCGGCTGCGGCAAGTCAACGACTCTGCGCATGGTCGCGGGCTTGGAGGAAATTTCCAGGGGCAACATTTTTATCGACGGAAAGAAGGTCAACGATGTTCCGCCCAAGGATCGCGACATCGCCATGGTATTTCAAAACTACGCGCTTTATCCCCACATGACCGTTTACAAAAACATGGCCTTCGGTTTGAAGTTGCGGGGATTTCCGCGCGATGAAATTGACCGTCGGGTGCGTGAAGCAGCCGAAATTCTTGGCATCCAAGATTATCTTGAACGCAAGCCAAAAGCTTTGTCCGGAGGCCAGCGCCAGCGCGTGGCGGTGGGCCGGGCGATCGTGCGTAAGCCGAAGGCTTTCTTGTTTGACGAGCCGTTATCAAACCTCGACGCCAAGATGCGCGTGCAGATGCGCATGGAAATCAGCAAGCTGCACACGCGATTGTCCACGACGATGATATACGTCACGCATGATCAAATAGAAGCCATGACCATGGGCGACCGCATCGTGGTTATGAAGGACGGTTTCATCCAGCAAGTGGCGGAACCGTTGGTACTGTACGACCGGCCGGTCAATCAATTTGTCGCCGGTTTCATTGGTAGCCCGCCGATGAATTTCTTCACCGGCTCCATTGAGCAGCGGGTAGGCGGCCTTTGGTTCACCTCCGACGCCCTGTCGCTCCGCCTCGACGATCAAAAAGCGGCTCGCTTGGTCAAGCAGACCGGTAAACCGGTGGTTTTCGGGATCCGGCCCGAGGATATTTCAGACGCCGTTTTTGTTGCCCAAGCTAACCCGGAACATCAAGTCAGGGCTAAGGTGGAGGTTGTCGAGCCTATGGGCGCCGAGATCTATCTCTATCTCCGGGCAGGTCGCCACTCCTTTGTGGCCCGAGTCGGCACCTCGCAGGTGAGCGAGGTTGAGCAGCATCTGACTCTGGTAATGGATACAAAGAAGGCCCACTTTTTTGATGCCGTCACCGGGACAGCCTTGTAATGAATTTACACACCATCGCACACGAACCATAGCGATTCGCGGGTGGATCGACGCAGTTGGTTAACCGCCGTTTGGAGACGAACGCTGAACGCGCCTGGCGGCACTCGCGCGCGGAGGTATGTTCCTATATGAGTGATCCGGATCCAGATGAACGAAATCAGATAATTTCGATCTTAATATCTTCTTTCGATTCAGATTCCGGCTGAATTTCCACCGGTTTGTACGTGGGCAAAAAACGGTAGTATACCTGCAAGGTAAGTGCCGCTAGCGTTGTGGCATACACCGGTCCATGACTGGTTTCTTTGCCGTGAAAATCGCCTGCAAGATTTTCTCCGGCTGTTATCCAACTACCATCCTCACGCTGATTCTTCATTATTTCCAGAGCAAATTTGGGATTCCATGCGTTCCAATCAATCCCGCCCGCCTGAAATTTTGCCTGCGTTATGTAGTACCAGGAGTACATGGGCCACTCCATAGGTTTTTTCCAGTTAATTTCGGCTTTCTTGAGGGCTTGCAAACCTTTTCGTGTGGCCGGATCCTTGGCTTTTCCGGCGAGCTGCAAACAAAGCACCGCCACACCCGTGATGCTCATCTTTCCGTGATCAGACTCCGAGTAGGAAAACATTCCCGTTTCTTCATGCTGAAACCTTAGTAATTCCTCCACGCCACGTTCTATGGCCTCTTTTAGTCCTTGATTTGAGGCGCCGGCAATTGACGCGGCTTTAAGCGCCTGCAACTGCCATCCTGCCACCGACGCATCACGCCGGGCTGTTTTACGGAATCCGTAGTCCCATGATCCTCCTGGTTGCTGTCCCTGAATAATCACGCCAACCGCATCTTCCATTGCTTTTTTTAGCCCGGAAATGCGCGTTAAACCATAGGACTCCGCTATCGCATAGGTTGCGATGCCGTGTGCATATGCTTGATGCATCCCGCCAGCACCACCCACGACCCACCCGGAAAATCTTCCGCCGCCATTCTTTGTCTGTAGATCGACAAGGAATTTGATGCCTTTTTCCACCGTAACTCCATAACGCTCTGAGGAGGGCGTCTCTCCGTTGGCAAGAAAGGTTAAAATTGCCAACCCCGTCATGGCATCCGGTTCGGCACCGCCCCAGGAGCCATCACTACGCTGATTATTTTTGAGCCATTCCAATGCGCGATTCACGGAATGCTCGACTTCACGCGCATAGCGCCCGGCGCCCCCGCCAAGCATTTTGGATCGTCCCGCTTCCGAACGGCCTTCATACAAACCCTTCATCACTAGCGGGCTTTGCGCATCGCTCATAACATGTAACGCGGCCAGATCCATGCTGATATCCTCTGAGGGCGTTGCCGGCTCGCTCGAAGCGTCCGGCGGTACAACGACATCGATCATTTGAGTCTGTGGCGCCGGGAAATCAGTCATTTCATGGAGTTCATCTATCTGCTCTAGTTCCCTATCGAACTCCTCAAGTTCGATGACATCGGGCTCCATGATCTGTACTTGAATCTTTGTTGTCTTCTCGGTTTTAAGGTTATCCGTAAATTGCAAAACCACGTAAATAACTATCAGGTGAAGTATGACGGAGCCGAAAGGGCCCAGGAGATGTTCGGGTGTTTTGCCGCGCAGATGCGATTGTCTGGATTCCTTCATACGTCACTCTCTCATGGTGTTGGAATTGGTTGTATGCAAGAAAAAATGTCTATGCGGATTCAGCGACGAAATGAGGTTTGTCTTATGTTGACCAAAACGTTTAATGTGTGGCTGATCGGTGATTAAATATTCGGCCCGAGCCTGATGGCCCGGCGGGGTCCACGCTGCTATTAACAAAGTCAGCTTGATCTGGAGTTCATTTACCAGCAGATCGCTGGTCCACGTATAACCTCCGTTACAGGCGAAACTAGTGAGCCCGTAGTAGGTGACCCATAAGCTGTTCCGGCGCGTGATCGTCACTCGGCCAGCTATAACGGAATTTTGCCGGTTCAACATGCGCTTGCTTGGGCTTTCGATGGACGAGGCATGTGTTGTCGGGAGTCACGTAGCGGCCGGTTGTTTCCGGTTCTGTGCGAAGATTGTCGTTCGAATGAATTCTACTTCATTTGAATCGAACGGCGTGCCATCTCTTCGGAAAATATCGTGAAACCATAAAGTTGGTTCAGGAATGGGATTCTCCGGATGAAGGAATTGCCCGCTATTTTTCAACGCCTCCATGTGTTCAACCGAAGCCCAATTGAAATGAGTTTGGCTTTTTCCCGCCACGAGTCCCCAGTTGAAACAGCCCACCTTGTATTGTAAAAACAACGGGAGGCTAAATTCAAACGTGGTCCCGAGTTCGCGCGCCATGTACTCGGTGCAAATCACCGGGCGATGATCGTTTTGTTCCGTATACTGCTGCAGTAACTGTTCCAATTTCTTGCTGTCATACGAGTGAAAAGTAAGAATATCGGAGTTTTGCCGGTTGTGTTCGAGAATCTGTTCGCCGACTGCGCCTTCCAGGCAAGAGGTTAGCGGCTGGGAGGGCCTCACTTCCCGGGCCCATGCCCAGGTGTGGCGCAGCAGATTGAAGGAGGTGTCACCATATCCATTTTGCCCGGGTTCATTATAGATGTCCCATAATAAAATACGTTTGTCTCCCGAGAACCGGGTGAGCACGCCCTGCACATAGTCCTTGAGCCGTATTTTTTCAGATTCGGAAACGGTTTCTTTGGCAAATTCCAACACCCGTTTTTTGCCCGGACTTTGCTTCCATTCGGAATTATGAATGCCGCGAACGGGCAGTGGCTGGCGGCCGGCTTGAGGATCTGGACGGTGGCAATCGTCAAAGAGCACAAGCACGACTTTCATCCCGTGCCGGTCTGACCTGCTCAAGAAATCTTCGATCCGACAAATCAGACCCTCGCGATCATGCGTCCAGAGCAGATCATGCAAGTAGACGCGAAGCGCGTTAAATCCAAGATCTTCCGCCCAGCGAATTTCCCTCTCAATGGTTTCGGTGTCGTAGGTATCGACCTGCCACATTTCCAATTGATTGACCGCGGTGCTGGGCAGAAAATTACACCCGACAATCCACGGGAAACGAGCATACCAATCTTTTGCCTGCTCAACGGTCCATCTACTCATCAGCTACTTCCCCAATCCATATCTTTTTTCGCTCCATTATTTGACGTCCACTATTCACGGGGCTTCCAGTTGTGATGGCATCCAGTTACCGCTCATCATTCCTTTAGCCCGCTCATGGAAATTCCCGCTACAATTTGGCGTTGGAATAGCATGAAGGCGATCAAAGTGGGCAGGGTGCAAAGCATGGCGGCCGCCAGGGTGATGCCATATTCCGCATAATAGGATGTTTGGAAGAGGGCAATACCTACCGGCATGGTGTATTTCTCCACGCTATCCAAAAACACAAGCGGTCCCACAAAATCATTCCAGGCCCCCATGAAGGTAAAAATGCCAAGGGTGGCTAATGCAGGCTTGGACAAGGGCAGAATGACATGCCAGAAAACCTGGAACCGGTTACAGCCCTCTATGATCGCCGCCTCTTCGAGGTCTTTGGGAATACCCACAAAAAACTGATGCAGCAGAAATACACCGAACACGCCGGCGCCGGCGGGAATGATCAAGGACAGGGGGCTATCCAGCCAACCCAATTGATTGAGAATAAGATACATGGGAACAAGCATGATCTGCCCGGGTACCATCAGCATGGCCAGAATCAGAATCATAAACGGCTTCTTTCCCGGGAGGTTAAGGCGGGCAAGTCCGTAAGCGGCGAGCGCATCGACGGTGAGCACCAGCAAGGTCACGCACGAGGAAATAAAAACACTGTTGAAAAACCACCGAAGTAGCGGGATTTCCTCGGGAGAACCGAGAATTTCGCGGTAATTATCCAGCGTAGGATTTTCTGGAAGTGCTCCAGTATAACGAATGATTTCCGAATCGGGCTTGAACGAGGTTACCGCCATCAAAATGACTGGAGCGATAAATAACAGGGCGCCCAGCAGAAGCAGTCCCTCCAGTGAAAACATTTTCACACGGCTTTCCCCGACCATATCCTACCTCCTCTCCTTCATCGCCATGAACTGAATTGCGGAAAACAGCGCAATGAATGCAAATAGAAGCCAGCACATGGCGGATCCATATCCCATCCGGTAATGCAGAAAGGCCGTTTCGTAAATATACTGAACCAGAACACGCGTGCTATCTTCCGGTCCTCCCCGGGTAATCATGTAGGTCTGACCAAACACCTGGAAGCCACCGATAATGTTTGTCACCGTCACAAAAAGTAGTACCGGACGCATTTGGGGAATCGTGATGTGCAGTAAGGTTCTGAGGGGACCAGCTCCATCGATGGAAGCCGCCTCATATAAGCTCTGGGAAATCTGCTGTCGGCCCGCCAGCAAAATGATGGTGGAGCCGCCAACGCACCACCATAAACTCATGATCACGATGGATTTCATGGCCCAGGAGGTGCTGGTCAGCCAGGGAATCTTAATGTCAAATTTCTCAAGATAGGCATTAAACAGGCCGAATTCACCATTGTAAAACCAGGTCCACAACAAACCGGCTACGCTGATGGACAACAGCCCGGGCAGGAAATACGAGGCCCGGTAAAAAGCCTGACGCCGCCCTTTAATGGTGTTGATCCCAAGGGCCAGAGCCATGGAAATGACAACGGTTGCCGGAGTGGCCATCAGGACAAACCGTGCGGTGGCCATCGTGGCGGCCCAGAACCGGTCGCTGTGCAAGGCCTCGTAAAAATTGCCCCATCCGATAAACCGGGCCGGGGCAGGGGACAACATTTCCCAACTGTAAAAACTCAGAATAAGGCCATATAGCAACGGCGTTAAAAGAAACGCCACAAACAGAATGAGGAAGGGCGTGACAAAGATCCAGCCCGAGTAGCGTTGAAATTGTTTTTGTCCCTCACTCATAAGTCGACGTTGTTTTCTGATGAGGATTTTTCCGCCTGGTCCACGAGATCATAATGGCGCTGGATGGCGCGATGGGTGTTTTCAACCGCGCGGTCGAGGGCGATTTTGGGGTTTTCGCTGTTCCGTAGCGCTTTTTCCGCGGCTTCATTAAATTCGGTATCGAATTGATTATTGAATGGCTGGTTGGGCTCGTAGAAAACATGGTTCAGTTGCTGAGCAAAGGTTGTCTGGGCTTCCATCGCACGGAAGCGTTCCGTATCGAGAAGGCTCAACCGTGCCGGCACCTGTCCGGCCTCCGCCCAATCCAGCGAGTGATCGGTTAAGAAGCGGATGAAACGACTTGCGGCCTGCAGTTCAGAATCCTTGAGATCCCGCCGCAGGCACACGATGTGGGAACTAGCCAGGGTTGCTGGCTGTTCACCAATCATGGGAATGGGGGCGACGCCGTAGTCCAGATCGGTCTGCTTTTGAAGATCAGCCAACATGTAAATTCCCTCAAACGCCATGGCCACATTTCCCTGACGAAAGCCAAGCCAGGCGATGTAATTTTCCGGCGATGGGGCCAATTTTTCCCGGTGAATCAGGTCCCGGCACCAGGTCAATGCACGTACGTTCCCCTCGCTATTCAGCAGGCATTCACGGTTGTCCTTGTCAAAGAATAACCCGCCAAATTGGGTCATCAGGGTGAGAATGTTGTTCCGGATGTTGGTGAAAACGAATCCCCATTGATCGGTGTCGCCATCACCATCCTTATCCAGGGTGAGCTTCCTCAATGCGTCGACAAACTCGCTTTGGTTGCGCGGGGGTCGGGGTTGTCCTGACTCGTCAACAATGCCGGCCTCGCGAAACAGGGTTTTATTGTAATACATCCCGTGAATGCTGATATCCAGAGGAATGCCGTATTGTTTTCCCTCGCACGTAGCCGCGTTCCATGCCGGGGGAAAGAAGTCATTTTTATCCAAACCCATCTCGTTTTCCAGCAAATCATCCACGGGCCTCAAGAAGTCCGCCTGCATGAAACGGGGAATGTTGGACGCATGGACAATAAATACTTCAGGGGCGCGTCCGCCTATGCCCGCGACAAATAATTTATTGTAGTACGTGTACCAATCCATGCGCTGCATGATGAGGTGTACATCCGGATTTTCCCGGTTGAATTTTTTCACCAGTTGCTGCATGGGCCGTCCATCCGGACCGGTGAAGCCGTTCCAGAAGCGGATAGTGACTTCCGGCCGGTCATGTCTGCTGTTGCAGGCCGCGCAAAGGAGGGTAATCAACAACGTTACCCCGACAACGGATGCGCAACTCTTCACGTTGAGACGGTTAAACGCGGTTTTCATGGTGATGCATTCCGCTGGTATTCATCATACTGGGTCATGCCCTCGAGATGTGTTGTGGTGACAAAAGGTAACCATAGTTTGTTGTGTTTTCCGCGGATTATGACCAGATCCATTCCCTCCACCTGCAGTCCGCGTCGCCCATAACGGCCTTCGGCAAGAGACCCCTGAATATCCATGGTCTGTTTGGTGTTGTGCAATAGAATGTTGGCAAACTGCTTGTAATGGGCATCACCGGTAATTTGGTAGAGGCGATAAAAATCGCCGGCATGCCTTGACCCATACCAGTCGGAATAACTAAGTCCGGTTGCCACAAGGCCGATGCCCGTTGAGCGAAATCCGGGACGGAAAAGCGTCTTGTAAAATTCGTAGAATTCGGGAGGGATCGGAACGTCCCATATGTATGTCCACGTCTCGCTGAACAGGGCGGCAGACTTCGCGGCTTCCAACCAGCGGTCCTCCTTGGTGAATTCATACAGTCGTAAGAATGACCTGAAGCTCATCATGGCGGCTTCCTTGTCCATCACGTCGGGATTGTCTACAGCTCCCCCTCTGTAAATCCCTTTTAAGTAAAACTCCCGGTATCCAAATTCGCCTGCTTTCAGCGCGGCATCGAGATACGCCTTCTTTTCCGTAATGCCGTAAAGTTTGAGAAGAAGAGGAACCGGAAACAATGTCCCCGACGGAGAAGGGCCATTATCCAACACCGGGGAGCCCTCAAGGCTATACCGGTTATTCCAGGAGCCGTCTTCCGATTGGCTTTCCAGCAACCAATCTGCGAAACGCTGGCTATAGGCTAGCCATTCCGGACGCGGCTCGCCGTGCCTGGATTCAAATTCGAATGCACGAAGAATGTCATAGGTACCTTCGGAGACGTTTCGTAGAAACGATTTGTTCTTGTCCAGTTCCCAGTGGTCCCCCCAACCGCCGGCATACCACGAGCTGGGCAGCCGATGAGATTCCATCCGGTAGGAATGGTCGACCCAGAATTGGATGATATCGGTTCCGCGTTTTACATAGCCCGGAAGCGATTTGGTTCGTCCGTGCCGCAGGAGATGAAAAGCCGCGGCATGCTGCATGCCAATAAAGCCCATTTGATAGCTGGGGTTTTCAACCTCACCGGAATCTACATATACACAGAACGGGATACCCGGAACTTGCCGGGGGCCTCTGGGCACAGCCAGATCGTACAGCAGATCCATACTCTGGGTGTAGGCATCATCCAGATCGGCGGGAATGATCTTCGGGTTGTAATGGTCATAAAAAAACAACCACGTATTTCGCATGGCCGACAAATAATCCGGGTCCTGGTCAAGCCGGATGATCAAGTCATAGGTATGTTGGATGCCTGTCTTCACCGGATGACTGCGTCTGGCCCATGCATCTGCGGATCCGGTGATATAGGTGTGCTCTCCCTCCGTAGCTGGAAACTGATAAAAGATCTCCGGGTAGGAGGATTTACGAAGACCGAAACTTCCCTCTTGGATGCGGATATCATTGATGAGCGGAAGAAAGTCGTCGCCGGTGAAGGAGATGACCGATTCGGGATTGTTCTGAGCCAGTGTTACGTGGACGCCCTGGCGTGGTGTATGCGCCATAAAAAACGGAGCCGGGCAGCGTGATTCACGAAAAAGGAAGATCGAATCCTTGGTCTGTCGTTCGGGAGAGCCGATTCCCCGGGCACCTTCGTTCTGGCCGTACCAAATACCGGGTGCAAAGAACATCAATTCAGGCATGGATGCCGCTCCCGCAGTTTCGACCCCAAAGCGGGAGGAAAAGCCAATGTCCGACGGATCAGCTTGAATTACATCCACCGTCCGCTGTAGTCGGAACGATCCTGATTCTTTTAAACTGGTATAGTGGTCTGTAAAGGCAAACTGACTTTGGTTCGACGTGGTCAAGATTCCCTTGCCAACCAAATGATTTTGATCGATCCATGTAATGGTATCATACGTCCCGCCAAGCCAAACCTCGACCTCTTTTGCATCCAGTACGCCGGCTTGCATCGGCCTTGCTGTAGAAAACACCATGATTTCATGATGTAGCAACTGAATCCCATCGGCGGTGGATAGATGAAGTTTGGATTGACCGGATTGTAAAAAGCCATGGCTGATAAACATTTCTCCACGGGTGGGTTCCGGGGTTAATGAATCCGCCTTGTGGTCTTGCTCGGTGGGCACGATACAGCCGGTCAGGTGAAGAAGGCATAAAAACCCGATCAGGGCTGCCCCGGTTTCGACACTGCGCGTGGTTGCTATCATTCAGCTAATCGCTTGTTCGTCGGCTTCTCAAGTTTGCTTTGGCACGCCAGGCATTTCGACCCCCGGTCCATGAAAGGCCGGACAGCAAATGGCTCTCCGCATTCATAACAGTTCACAGATCGAACCGCGGTTCGCTCATGACAGTTCGGACACGGGAATGCGGATGCATTTTTCTGTTCGCTGTATATCTGAAATAACTTCTTGGCGCTCAACACAAAGAAGTGATTACATTTATTACACACGAAATGTAATCCGTCCGGAAAATCCTCATTCTTCTTTCCGGCGGAAAACTTTACGGAAAAAAGAATGGTCAGAAGCACCAAAGCACCGGCGGCCATGATTGTTGCATTATCTTTCATTAAGGTTCGCTGTGGGCAGAGCGATTAGTTGGCCGGCTCTCCCGTGGAATTCCATCGGCCGATAAAGCGGTCTTCACGGGATACCAAATCCTCATGCGGCACGTTTTCCACATGGCCGTCAACAAACAGCATATTGGACCCCCCGTTATGGCGCCGGCTTGGTTGTTCCGTGGAGTTGTAGGGATCAATCGCCGTATCCCATATTCCATCCGACGTCGTATCGCCGATGGCATACATTTGTGCCGGTTTCGCTATGTTGGCTATACCCGGAACGGGGCTGTCTGGATCGTCAACGCTTGCACCCAAACCCATAACTCCTGGTCCCGCGCCCCAGTCATTGTAGCCGTAGGAAAAGATGTATGTGGTGGGGCCGAAACTAGCTTCACCTTCATAATAGCCATGAGACGCAAGAAGTGGATTGCTGTGAGGCGAGGTAGAGGACCAGGTGACGGGCCATTCGACGTCTCCCTTTAGCGAGGGGCATCTGAAAACGTGATGATTGTTGCCGAGATATTGTCGCAATTTGTGCGGCCAGACAATTTCCCCCGCCCGCGTATGATGACCGGGATACTTACCATGATCCGCCAGGTATAGCGTGAGGCCAACCCCCAGTTGTTTGAGGTTGGACATGCATGACATTGCCTTTCCTCTCTCCACGGAAGACAAAATCACCGGAAAGAGTATTGCAATTAAAATGGCAATGATTGCGATCACCACCAAAAGTTCCACCAGAGTAAAGCCCTTCCTGCCGGTGGCTGCAGGCGAAGATTCCGTTCCGGACGATAAGGGCTTCTGGAGTTGCCCGGCCGTATCGTCCTCCTTTAGCCGGCTAATTCGTTCGAAGTTTAATGCGATCATGGAAGTGTCGCTCGAATTGATCTTGCAGATGGAGAGATGCCTGCAGCTTTAGGTTTGGCTGCATCTTATACTATATATTTAACTAAATTCTGTTTTTTGCACATGCCTGCATCCATCAGTTTCATACCCGCAACTTTCACGGCCTTCATTCGCGTGCCAGGGCGGAAAGGGATGCGAGGCTGGTCCGGGTCGCCTGGTGAAGGCTCCATGTTTCTGTGTGGTCGACATAGGCTCCCGGCTTGAGGCGGATCAGCGGGGCGAGTGTTTCCAGTTCAAGCATCTCGTGATTGGTGAAGGTTTCGACATTACAGCCCATGTCGGGATAGGTCGCACCCGGAACATACTGGTGGCGCTTGATGAAAATGTCTCGGTTGCGCGCATAGGCCATCCAGCCTTGCTGATTGAGAAACCCGACTTTCTGAGGTTCGCGATGATTGATGTCCTGGCGCAAGCGGATCTCCTTTTCGCCCCAGGTCCAGCGTGGATCGTTCATCTTGGTGTATGACCACAGCACCAGCGGACGCGCAGGCAGCAAATCCTGAGGGTGGGGTGCGAACGGCTCCATCGGGAAGATCGCTTCACCGCCCGGGGCCATAGCCGTTAGCGCCCACGGAGCGAATTCGGTAATGCGACGGCCCTCGTTGGTGATCCGGTGCAAGATCCGCACCTTGCCTTTGGGTTCATAGCGGATACGAATCTCTTTTGCCAACCGAGTAAATGGGTCGGCCGGCTGTCGTACCGTGAATGTGGACGAACGCCAGAGCCATGTCACCTGCTTATTGTCTGGTACATAGGTGCGCTTTACGTCTTCGGGCGCGATCCAAAGTCGATGGCCTCCATAGGCGCGCCAGGTCTTGCCACCCCGCGTTCCCATCTGGTTCGTAAACTCCTTCAGGACATTGTCGCCGCCTGCGAAGTTATAACGGATGATGCGGGGTCCGACGTCCGTAGTGATGACCAGTTCGGTTCGTCCATCGCTCAGGCGCACACAATTTGGCCAACCGCCATAAGCGATAGGTTGACATGTGAGGGCGGACGACGGTGAATTACCTTTTTTTATCATCGAAGTTCCATCCTGCTGGTTCCCTCGGTTGGCGTGCAGACATAGATCACGGGTTTCAAGCCGGTGGTTGCGTGGTAAGCGGACTGGGCGTTGTCTGCGATAGCACCTGCGAGATCCGTGGCGACCAAAGCCACGGCGCATCCGCCGAAGCCCGCGCCGGTCATGCGCGCACCAAAGCATCCATCCTGCTTTCGCACAATCGTCACGATGGTGTCGAGTGCATCGTTGGTCACTTGAAAGTCATCGCGCAAACTGGCATGGCTTTCGTCCATAAGACGGCCCAGCGTTTTTGCATCGTTGCCCTGCATCGCCGCCAAGGCATCAAGGGTCCGTTGGTTCTCGTATACTACATGGCGGACTCGTTTGCGGCTAACCGGATCGAGTTCCCCTGACCGCGCTTCGAATTGCGCCACCGATACGTCGCGAAGTGCGCCGACCCCGAAATGTCCGGCGCCGGCCTTGCATTGAGCGCGGCGCTCGTTGTAGGCCGATTCGACGAGGCCACGGCGCGTCATGGTGTCGAGGATCAACACCGCGGTGCCGTCGGGCAGGGCCGCCGGTTTTGCGTCGAGCGTCCGGCAGTCGATGAATAATGCGCATCCTTGCTTGCCGAGGGCCGAGATTAATTGGTCCATGATGCCGCACTTTACGCCGACCCATTCGTTTTCTGCCTTCTGGGCGGCGAGGGCCATTCGTTTGCCATCCCACGAAATACCCGCCACTTCAGTGCAGGCCCGGGCAATGGCGAGTTCATAGGATGCTGATGAGGAAAGTCCCGCACCCATTGGGACATCGCAACAGGTCACGCCTTCCCATCCATGCAAGACATGGCCCTGTTGCTGCAGGACATGCACGACGCCTTTGGGATATTCCCGCCAGCTCATGTTTTCCTTGTCGAAATGGTCGAGGTTCATCGTCATGGTTTCGCCGTGATCAATCGAGTGAAGGTAAATGAACCGGTCATACCGCGGCCGCAACGCGATCCAAGTCGCACGTTCGATGGCCATTGGAAAAACGAATCCATCATTGTAATCGGTGTGCTCGCCGATCAGGTTAACCCGGCCGGGGGAGCGGACAAGAAATGCAGGGTTAGAGCCGAAATGTTCGATAAACGCCTTGGTGCAGTGGTCCAGCATTAAACTCATTTGGCGTATCCTTGGGGGTGGGCTTGATGCCAGCGCCATGCGGTTTCGATAATGGATCGCAGATCGGGAAAGCGAGGGCTCCAGCCGAGATCGCGCCGGATTTTTTCGCTGCCCGCCACGAGCGTCGCCGGGTCGCCCGCGCGGGGCGGGGCGATCTCGGCTGGGATCGGATGACCGGTGATTTCGCGGGCGCACTCGATAACTTGCTTCACGCTGTAACCGTTGCCATTGCCCAGATTGTAGGTGCGGCTTCCGCCGTCCAGCGCACCGAGAGCGCGAATATGCGCGTCGGCAAGATCGGATACATGGATGTAATCGCGTACGCAGGTACCGTCGATCGTTTCATAGGCGTCGCCGAAGATCTTGACCTTGTCCCGCTGGCCCAGCGCGACTTGAAGCACAATGGGAATCAGGTGCAATTCGGGCGTGTGGTCCTCGCCGCGTTCATTCGTCGCCCCGGCGGCGTTAAAGTAACGCAGGGCCGCGTAGCGCATGCCATGGATGCGTTCCATCCATATGAGAAAGCGCTCGAAGATATATTTTGATTCGCCGTAAGGGCTCCCCGGCATAATGCGCTCAGATTCGCTGATCGGAATGTTTTCCGGCTGGTCAAAAAGATTCGCCGTGGAGGACAGGATGAACTTCTTCACTCCGCGCGCGGCGGCGGATTCCAGCAGGTTCAGGCCCGCGACCACGTTTTCGCGAAGATACTTGAATGGAGTTTGCATGGACTCGCCGACCAGCGAATGCGCGGCAAAATGCATGATGGCGTCTGGGTGGTGTCCGGCAATACAACGGTCGATTGCATTTTCATCCAACAGATCCCCTTTGACAAATGCGGCAGAAGGATGGACCGCTTCCCGGTGGCCCTTGCAGAGGTTGTCGAACACGACAACCTGATTCCCGGCCGCGACGAGCCGTTCAACCGTCACGCTTCCGATATAGCCGGCGCCACCTGTGACAAGGATCTTCATGTGCAGTTCGCTTTCTTGTAGTGTATTTCAGGACAGGCCCGCAGTCGTTCGGCGGCCTGCTCGGGGGTGAGATCGCGCTGTGCTTCGGCGAGCATTTCATAGCCCACCATAAATTTCTTTACGTTGGCCGAGCGGAGAAGTGGCGGGAAGAAGTGGGCATGCAGGCGCCAATGCGGGTGCGCTTGGCCATCCAGTGGTGCCCCATGCCAGCCCATCGAATAGGGGAACGAGGTGTTGAACAAATTGTCGTAGCGCGTCAGCAAGCGTTTCAGGATATCGGCCAGGCTGGCGCGTTCGCTGGCAGTAAGATCGGGCAGGTGAGCCGCATCGCGCCGTGGTGTGAGCAGCGTCTCGAATGGCCAGGTAGCCCAATACGGCACCACCGCTATCCAATCTTCGTTTTCGACCACGATGCGCTCACCCTTTGTTTGTTCAAGTTCCAGGTAGTCGTTGAGCAGGGTTCTGCCATGCTGTGAATAGTAAGCGCGTTGCTCAAGATCCTCTTTCGCCGGCTCGTTTGGAATTGTGTCGCTCGCCCAGATCTGGCCATGCGGATGGGGGTTCGAACAGCCCATGACGGCACCCTTGTTTTCAAACACCTGGACCCATGCGTACCGTTGGCCCAGCACCGCGACCTCTGCCGACCACGTGTCGATCACACCGCGGATATCGACCACCTCCATCTCCGGTAAGGTCAGGTCGTGGCGCGGCGAAAAACAAATTACGCGGCAGCTCCCGGACACGGGTTTCGAGATGAGCAATGGAGATGTGTTTGTCGGAACGCCGGCATCCGGAAGCAGCGATGCATAGTCGTTGTCGAACACAAAGGTGCCGGTGTAGGCCGGATTAATTTCACCGTTGGCCCGCTGGTTGCCGGGGCAGAGGTAGCAGGCCGGGTCATGCGCAGGCCGATCGGAACCGGTCTCCTCGGTTTTGCCCTGCCAAGGACGCTGGGTGCGATGCGGGGATACGAGGATCCAGTCGCCGGTCAAGGCGTTGCGGCGGCGATGAGGCTTAAGATGAGTGGTCATGGTATCCATTTCAAAACGGACAATAAATTCACTTGTGCAAACCATAGATCAGCAACCCGCCCGTGTAGAGTAGGCCTCCGGTCAAAATTTGTAGAAATCCGGTCGCTTGTTATGTAGGCTGTAATCCATGTCACATTCAGCAAATCGTAAAATCCGCGCTCTGCCTAGAGTTGCGTTGCTAGTGGAAACTACGCTTGGATCTGGCCGCGATATGCTTAAGGGCATAGCTAAATACATCAGTGAGCGGGGCCCATGGTCGATCTATCACGAACCGTGGAGCGTCGGCGACGAACGGGCGGAATGGTTGGCCCGGTGGGATGGTGATGGGATCATCGCCCGCCTCCGGCATTCCGATTTTGTGGGAGCGGTTAAAAAATCCGGTCATCCGGTAGTGGACGTTCTCGGCGAGCATGGCGACCCGGTTATCCCTCTGGTGCATGTAGATGACGGTGCCATCGCGGAATTGGCGTCGCGGCATTTGATTTCGATCGGCCTCCGGCATTTCGGATTCTGCGGAATTGCGGGAGCCAATTGGTCGGATCGCCGTAAGCGGCGCTTCGTTGAGATTGTCCGGGGAGAGGGGTTTTCGTGCGACGAGTTCGAGTGGCCGGCCTCGTTGACGGGGCGTGGTGGCCGGGCTTGGGATCTTTCTCAGTCACGCCTTTCGGCATGGTTGAAAGCACTGCCAAAACCGGTCGGAGTGATGGTCTGCAGTGACCAACGCGGTGTGGCGGTGCTGGATGCCTGTCGCCGGGCCAACATTGCGGTGCCGGAGCAGGCCGCGGTGATCGGTGTGGACAACGACGACGCCTTGTGTAGTGTGTGCGATCCACCGTTGACCAGTGTGATGCCGAATCATGTTGAAGTGGGCTATCGCGCAGCCGCACGGCTGGATAGCATGCTACGGGGCGGTTCGATTCGCGGTCGATCGAGCCTGGTTCAGCCTGCGGGCATACAGACGCGGCGTTCCACCGATACACTGGCCATCAATGACGTCGCTGTGTTGAAAGCGTTGCATTTTATCCGGAATCATGCGTGCGAAGGGGTTTCGGTCGACGAAGCCGCGCGTTATGCCGGCGTTTCACGCAGTGTTTTGCAACGGCGTTTCCGCCGGTTGCTTGGCCATACTATTCATGACGAACTCGTCACGGCGCGGGTACACCGGGCGATGCGATTGCTGTCCGATGGCGACTTGCCGATTCCGGAAATCGCCGAAGTCGCGGGATTCAGGCATCAGGAATACCTTGGCGTTGTTTTTAAGTCATTCACCGGTCGCACGCCCGCCGCCTTTCGGCGTGAATCGCAGAGACGCGCGGACGCGGGGACAGACAAGCAGTGACGTTTGAGCCGCGCTCTTAATCGAAAGGCGAT
>CAYYAR010000037.1:0-33199 GCA_964470065.1 uncultured Verrucomicrobiota bacterium
CTTGCAACTCAATGACTTACAACAGCAGACGATTGACATGTTGAACTCAAGAAACCATTTCCCGGGCGGTGGGTTGTACGGTGTGGGATGCCGCCTGACGATCGATTCAGAGTTCCGGCGGAACAGGAATTTCCAACACGGCAGCAAATGCCCGGAACAGATCCAACTCCCCCGCGACCGCTTGCTTATCGGACATCAGACATACAATAGCCGCATCCAGCAATTGTTTGCGAACCGGCATGGATGCCTGACGAACTTTATCCAGCGCACGCGATACCTGATCGAGATCGTCCGTGGTCAGCATTTTAAATTGATCTTCACCCACCGGTAGAGTCATCGCGTGCATGCCCGCGGTAAATGCCGCCTTGGCCTCGCCTTCCGGCCCCTGTCCGGCGCGCGCCATCAGGTTCATCAAGATACCCGCTTCGGTCGCGATATCAGCCATCTTGCTGAAGACGATCCGCGGCACGCTGATTTTCATCACTTCGCGCAATCCGGATCGAATGATTTGCTGAAGGGAAAACTCGAAAAGATTCACCTGTTTGTCGGCGTGGATGATTCTATCCATCAACTCCAGAAAGCGCGTAGCCTGTTCCACACTCATCGATCGAACCGCCGGCATGGCCAGATCAACCAATACATGACGTTGGCGGGGCGAGATGTGCGCCAACCGGTCAAGATCGCGCCCCACCGTGCCGGAAAGCGAGGCCGGCAACCAGGCCCAGGCATCGGCGCTGGGCTCGGCGCCGGATGAGCTGAGCAAGAGCGCAAGTATCATGGATTGGGCGCCGAGCGCGTCATGAACAGTATCGCGCAATTCCGGAGGAAGATCGACCATCATGGCCTGCGCGGCCTCGAGATGCGCGGGCGCCAATTCGCCAGCTTGCGCGAGCAAAGCGTGCGGCAATTGGGCAACCGCACCGGCGACATCCGCGCGCGCTGACGATTCTTTTTTCGCGGCCCGCGCCTTTCCTGGCGTACGCTCGACGCTCTCTTGCCCGCTCAGATACAGACTATCCTCGGTCAGCGGTGGAAACTCGCCATTAAATCCGGGATCAAGCAGCTTGATACGTTTGGCCAGGGGTGGATGCGTGGCAAAGAGGCTGCCACCGCCAAAAAAACGCTTGATGCCGTCGGCAAAAAACATGTGGCTCAACTCTTCCGCATGCGCATGCTGCACCCGTCCGCCCTGGTCCAGACCGCCCACCTTTCGCAAAGCCGAGGCCAATCCGAGCGGGTCCCGGGTAAACTGAACCGCCGATGCATCGGCAAGATATTCACGCTGCCGAGAGACGGCACGCTTGATCAAGGCACCAAAAAAGTATCCGACATAACCAATCACCACGAGGGCAAGTCCAACACTCAAGAGAATAGCCGTGCCATTGTCTTTCTTGCTCGAGGACCGGCGACCGCTCATGGCGGCCCGCATCAGCACGCGCCCGACGATGGCCAGCACCAGCAAACCATGCACGATCCCGATCAAACGGATATTGAGCCGCATGTCGCCATTCAAAATGTGGCTGAACTCATGACCGATCACGCCTTGCAACTCTTCGCGCTTCAAACCGCGCATCGCGCCTTCGGTGATGCCGACCACGGCATCATGAATCGAATAACCGGCGGCGAAGGCGTTGATACCCATCTGACCCGGCATGACATAGACCGGAGGCACGGGCACGCCGGAGGCCAGCGCCATCTCCTCGACCACGTTCAGCAAACGCTTCTCGTGAAATTGATTGCTGCCCGGACTGATCAATTTACCGCCCAGCATTTCCGCGACCCTGCTGCCGCCATGCCGCAGTTGGGCCAGCTTGAATCCGGTGCCGCCCAGCACAATCAAGGAGATGATGCCGCTCACGCTCAGGAGTATTTCCGGATTCCACATCGGATTGGCCATTCCGGCGAGGGCGGGATCATCAGCCACCATCGCTTGCATGAAGAACGCAATGGCGGCGTATACGGCGCCGATGCTGCTGGCAATGGCGGCGAAAAACATCACCACCAGCCACCAGGTGCGGCGGCGGGCTACTTCCTGTCGGGCAAAAAAGTCCACGTGGCGATGACGCAGATCAGCTGAAACTCACCTTGGGCGCCGCGCGCTCCGCCGCGTTTTCAATGGCCAGCAATTGCGCCTCGCGAAAACCGAGCAGGCCGGCAAAAATCACCGCGGGAAACACTTCGCGGGCGGTATTGTAGGCCATCACGGCATCGTTGAATGCCTGACGGGCAAAGGCGACGCGATTCTCTGTCGTCGTCATCTCTTCTGACAACTGCATCATGTTCTGGTTCGCCTTGAGATCAGGATAGGATTCCGACAAGGCAAACAGCCGGCCGAGGGTGCTGGTCAATGCCGACTCGGCCCGGCCAAGCTGTTGGATGGCCGTCGCGTCCGCAGGATTTCCAGCCGCCGCGGAAGCCGCTGTGGCGGCGGTATTGCGGGCCTGGATGACCGCCTCGAGCGTTTCACGCTCATGCTTCATATATCCCTTGGCTACTTCAACCAGATTCGGGATCAAATCATAACGGCGCTTGAGCTGTACATCGATCTGGGCAAAACCATTTTTGAAGCGATTACGCAGTTGCACCAGATTGTTGTAGATGCCGATGACGACAAACAAGAGAACGACGGCGACAATAATGCCAATCCACATACCGGACATAGTAACACCCTCCAATTAGTTGATATAGCATGTGATTTTTCACCTGCCTTTACAAGCCCATCCGGTCGTGGCTAAATAGACTGGATGAGCAAATCCCTCTACCTGCTTGATGGCATGGCCCTGATCTACCGGGCGCATTTTGCCTTCATCAAGAGCCCGATCTACAGCTCGTCCGGCATGAACACATCCGCGCTTTACGGTTTTCTGAATACGCTGCTCGATTTGATCGAGCAACGCCGGCCGGATTATCTCGGCCTCGCCCTCGACACGCCTGAACCTACATCGCGCCATCGCTTGTATCCGGCCTACAAGGCGCATCGCGACGAAATTCCCGAGGACATCGCCGCCGCCCTGCCGCATATCGACCGGATTGCGGCGGCGTTCCGGATCCCCGTATTGCGTTATCCCGGTTACGAGGCGGATGACATTATCGGGAGCCTGGCGCTCGCGCATGCCGGTGCGGATCTCGAGGTGATGATGGTGACACCGGACAAGGATTTCGCCCAATTGGTACGGCCACATGTTCGAATCTACAAGCCGGGACGGCAGGGCAATCCACCGGAAATTCTGGATGCAGATGCAATCAATGCCGCATGGGAAATCAGCGATCCCGCGCAGGTGATCGATGTGCTCGGCTTGTGGGGTGATGCCTCCGACAACATCCCGGGCGTCCCAGGTTTCGGCGAGAAAACCGCCAAAAAACTCGTCGCCCAGTACGGAAGCATCGCCGGAATCTACGATCATCTCGATGAGATCAAAGGAAAACAGCGCGAGAAATTGGAGCAACACCGGGAGCAGGCGCTGCTTTCACGTCAGTTGGTCACGATTCATGTGGATGTGCCGGTTGTCGAACAATTGGATGATCTTGCGGTGAAGGAACCGGATCATGCCGCGCTTCAACCGCTGCTGGTGGAATTCGAGTTCAACAGTATTGGACGCCGCATCTATGGTCATGGATTCAAGGCTGGTCGCGGATTTGCGGCGGTGCCGGCCCAGCCCGCGGCCTCCTCGCCACCCGCGCAAGGCGAGTTGTTTGATATGAGTCGCGAGGTCGCGATAGCGCCGCCGGCACAAGCGTCGCTCAAGACCATCGCGGATGTGCCGCATGCGTATGAGTTGATACAGGATGATGAGCGGGCGGCGGCGCTTGCCGCGGAATTAGGCAAACGCGAGCGATTCTGCTTCGACCTTGAAACCGATGCGCTGGACCCCAAGGTCGCACGAATTGCCGGACTGGCATTTTCATGGTCGAAAGGCCATGGTTTTTACGTCTGCATGCCACGGGACGAGGCGATCGCCCGCCGCCGGTTGGAGCTATTCAAGAAACCGCTTGAAGATGCCGCCATCGGGAAGATCGGTCACAACTTGAAATTCGATATAGCGGTCCTTGCCTGGAACGGTGTCCGGGTGGCCGGTTCGCTTTTTGACACCATGATCGCCCACGCCTTGCTGGAGCCGGACCGTCGTCATGGGATGGATGCCCTTGCCGAACAGTATCTCGGGTATAGTCCTATTCCGCTGACCCGGCTAATTGGCGAGAAGAAGTCCGGGCAAATTACCATGCTGGATGTCGATCCCGCGCTGGCCGCCGAGTACGCGGCCGAGGATGCCGATGTGACGTGGCAACTGGCAGACATATTCGCTCCGATGTTAACCCGCCAAGGCTTGGAGAAAGTGCTTCATGACATTGAAATGCCCTTGTTGCCGGCCCTTGTGGACATGGAGCGCGCCGGCATCACGATTGATAGCCAGGTATTGCAGCGGGTTTCGGTGGAGCTCGGCGAAGTAATGATCAAGCTGGAGGCGCGTATTCAAGAACTCGCCGGCGTCAGCTTCAATTTGAATTCACCCAAGCAACTCGGCGAAATTTTATTCGATAAGCTCGGTTTGATTGAAAAAGCAAAGAAAACCCGGACCGGGCAATATGCCACGGACGAGCGCATTCTCGCCGAGCTCGCGGGCGAGCACGAGATTGTGCGGCTCATTCTGGAATACCGCGAAGCGGCCAAGTTAAAATCGACCTATGTGGATGCGTTACCGCAGGCGGTTTTCGCGCCAACCGGACGCGTGCACACGACTTTTTCCCAGACGGGCGCGATCACCGGGCGGCTTGCATCGTCGAACCCGAACCTGCAAAACATTCCGGTGCGCACCGGTCTCGGCCAGCAAATCCGCGCGGCGTTTATTGCCTCCGACGATCAGCATCGCCTGTTGTCGGCGGATTATTCGCAAATCGAATTGCGCGTGATGGCCGAACTGAGTGGCGATCCGGCGTTGCAGGAGGCATTCAGTCTCGGCCTCGATATTCACGCCGCGACCGCCGCCCGCGTGTACAAGGTGGAGTTGCCGGGGGTCACCGCCGACATGCGTAGAAAAGCCAAAATGGTGAACTTTGGCATTATCTATGGAATTTCCGCATTTGGACTGTCACAACGGTTGAGTATCCCGCGCGCGGAAGCCGCCTCGATCATCCAGAGCTATCTGGAGCAATATCCGGGCGTGAAGGCGTTCATGGATCGCACCGTGGCCGACGCCCGGCAAAAAGGGTATGTGGAAACGCTGAGCGGACGGCGGCGATGGATTCGTGACATTGCCTCGGCCAACGCCACACTGCGAAGCGCCGCCGAGCGCACCGCCATCAACACACCCATTCAGGGAACTGCGGCGGATATGATCAAGATCGCCATGGCCCGTATTCATGCCTCGTTACGGTCGGAAAAGCTTGCCACCACCATGTTGCTGCAAGTGCACGACGAACTGGTATTCAATCTCGTCGTCGATGAAAAAGACCATGTAGTTCAACTGGTCACGCAGGCCATGCAAACGGCGCTTCCGATGCGCGTGCCGATAGTCGTGGAGACGGGTATTGGACGAACCTGGCTGGAGGCGCACTGACCAGCCATGACGATGCGCGCCCCATCCACCACGCATGCCATTCTCTGGCCCCAGCGACTGGTCGCCGTGCGCCGGTCGCTCAATCACTCGTCGCGATTGATTGTACTGTTCGGACTTTTCGCGCTGGGCGGAAGCGCATTGTGGGTCACCTACGACAACTCACCGCGATCGACCAATTTTCAATTGCTTGATGTCCGGTCGTGGTTTCATCCGGCCTATATCAATAGCCTGCTGATCACCGCGATGATGTTGTATGCCATGCGTCAGGTCGGCCGCACCCGCGAGAAACTGATGCCGCTGGGATATCCCCTGCTCGGCTGTATCGACGAGGAGCGGGGTGTCGAGGTCTGGCGAAGCGTCGAGCCACTTTCGCGGCGACCGGTTCACTTGCATCTAATCCGCCCCGCAAAATATCCGGGCGATCGATCGTCATGGAAGCAGAACAGTCAGTCATGGATTCGCCGGGCCGAGCGTTCGCGCCGGTTGAGCTCACCGCACATCGCCCAGGTGATCGATGTAGGCTATGCGCAATACGATTATTTCTACGCCGTCATGGAAATGCCTTCCGGGTTACGCCTGGATCAACTTATCGCCCGGTATGGCGCCCTGCCCCTGGATCGTAGTCTTTATCTGATCGCCCAGATCGCGCACGCCGTGGGCGACGCGCACGCGCACAAACAATATCAGATCACACTGGATCCCCGTCACATCTGGGTGGGTCAGCGCACGTCCAACGAAGATTGGATCACGGTCGAATTGCATGGCTATGAAGAACCTGACCAGGCGCGGGACAATTCGGAGCGCGATGATCAGCGCGATCTGGCCGTTGTGGCATATGGTATGTTGACGGGCGACCTCACCCGTCGCGAGGCCCTGCCTTCCGCCGCCGAGCTTGATCGTGCCTTGCAGGCCCGCGGCATCCCGCACCTGATCATTGAGACGCTGGGCACGGCCATGCAACCCGGTTCGACCGAGCTTCCGCCAGTCACAGAACTTGTCCGCCGCATGTGGGAGGCCTACCGCGGCGAGCCTTGGAACAACGATCGCGCCGCGGCCTGGTGGCATGATCATCCACCGCAGGACGAAGTCTGATGCGAGTGGCGGTCATCAGCGACGTGCATGCCAACTGGCCGGCCCTGCAAGCCGTCCTCCTTCATCTCGATAGCGTGTCACCCGATCAGGTGCTGGTCGGCGGCGATGTGATCAATCGCGGCGCCCAATCGCGCGAGTGTCTTGAGCTTGTCCTTGATCGCATTTGCCACCGCGGATGGAAAATTATCCGGGGCAATCACGAGGATTACGTCCTGCGCGTGGCCGGAGGGATTCATCAACTGGCCATGTGGGAGCAGCAGGTGATGGCCCACACCGCCTGGACCGAGGAGCGGGTGCGCGACTATTTGCCGGTGATCCGGGAATGGCCGGATGAATTGGAGGTGGCCGCTCCCGATGGATCCACCCTGCTGCTCACCCATGCCTCGCGCAAAGGTAACCGCGTCGGATTGTATGATTACATGAACGACGAGGAATTGCTTGATCATGCGCATCCGCATGCCCGGGCGTTGTGTGTCGGTCATACCCACGTCCCGTTTGTGCGACGGATCGGCGAGCGGATGATCGTCAACGCCGGCGCAGTGGGCATGCCTTTCGATGGCGATCACCGCGCCGCCTATGCATTGCTGGACTGGTCGACCGGTGGATGGAATGTGGAAATCGTCCGCGTGCCGTATGACCGCGCCGCGACGCGACGGGCCTACGACGAAACCGGATACATGCTGGATGGCGGACCGCTGGTGCCCATGATTTGCTGGGAGTTGCAACATGCTCGGGCATGCCTCGGGCGCTGGCATGCCCGCTTCGAAAAAATGGTCGCGAGCGGAACTATTTCACTCGAAGCCTCCGTGCAGGAAATGCTCCGGATCGCTTGATCAACGCGCCGCGACTCAGGCCATGACGTCTTTGATCGCGGCGCAGAGATAGCCGAGATTCTGGCGCGAGATGCCGGCCACATTGATGCGGCCGCCCTTCACGATGTAGATGCTCTTCTTTTCCCGGAGATACGCCACCTGGTCATCAGACAGGCCGCTGAAGGAAAACATACCCTTCTGCCGCTGAATGAACGAAAAGTCGGCATGAATGCCGGCCTGTTTCAAACCATCAACGAATTGGTCCCGCACGCCGGCTATTCGCTGGCGCATCGCGCTTAACTCGGCGAGCCATTGTGCCTTCAATGCGTCGTCGGATAAAATTGTCGACACGATCAAGCCGCCGTGCGCCGGGGGATTGGAATAATTCACCCGCACGCTGATTTCCACATGACTGAAAGCCTTGGCCGCCTGATCGGCATTGACGGCGATGACACTCAACGCCCCGGTTCGATCCTGGTAAAGGCCAAAGTTTTTGGAAAACGAACTGGAGACCAGTACTTCCGGGCAGGCGTCCACCACGGCCAGCAAACCGACCCGGTCCTCCTCGACCCCGACACCGAATCCCTGGTAGGCAAAATCCAAAAAGGGCAGCAGGTGCTTTTCCCCGGCCAGCTTCGCGATACGTAACCATTGTCCGGCATCCGGATCGACGCCGGTGGGATTGTGGCAGCACACATGGAGCAGCACGATGTCGCCGTCTTTCGCCTGATGAAGGTCGTTCAGCATACCGTCGATATTCAGTCCGCGAGTCGCCGGATCGTAGTACGCATATTCGCGGACGTTAAACCCGGCCGACTCAAAAATGCCTTTATGATTGGCCCAGGTCGGATTGCTGACCCATACCGTACCGCCGGGACGAAGCTTGCGAAGGAAATCCGCCCCCACCCTCAATCCGCCCGTGCCGCCGGGCGTGTGCGCGGTGCGGACGCGTCCGGCGGCTATGGCCGGATGTTGCTCGCCCAGCACCATCGCCTGCACCAGCGATGCATACTCCGGCGCTCCGCCGATAGGCATGTAGGATTTCGAGGTCGCCGCGGCGAGGATGCGCGCCTCGGCCGCTTTCACGGAATCAAGCACGGGGGTTTGACCCATTTCGTCCTTATAGACCCCCACCCCGAGGTTGACCTTCAGCGGATTAGGATCGTTTTTCCAGGCATCGGTCAGCCCGAGAATGGCGTCGGGAGGCGCCGCGGTAAGATGTTCGAACATGGCGTTGTATTATTTGGCGTAATATTTCTCGACCCATTCGCGGATACTGTCCTTTTCCGGCTTCAGGATCTTCATTTCGCGGACGACGCTCTCCGGCGAGTCGGAGGCATGAGCGGCGTTAACCATGATATCGCGACCATATTCCTTGCGCACGGAACCGGGGTCGGCCTTGTTCGGATCGGTTGGACCAAGAATTTTGCGGATTTTCTCCACCGCGTTCGGACCCTTGTAAATCAGAATAAGACAGCGCGATGTGCCGGGCTTGTGCTTGTCCCCGGGTTTGACATCGTTCGGCCGCTTGCCGCTCATGAACTCAATCAGCTGGTAAAACTGTTCATCGCCGAAATGCGGGCCCACGAGTTCGCCCAATTGTTTCTTTACTTCGTCGGACAAGGTGAAACCGAACTCATCCTTCAGCGCCTGTGTGGCACGTTCAGCCACCGGACCCTTCAACTTTTCGCGCAGCACCAACTGAACCGGGCCATAAAACTCCTCGCCCTCGGCCACGCTCATGCGGTGAATCTTGGCGCCGACGATACGGAGACCGGAGGCGGAGAACAGGTCAATAATGCTGCCGGGACGTGCGCTCGGGAAACGGAAATTGTCCGGCTTGATGATGGCCAGGGTGCGTTGGACATCACCCTCGGATGGAACGTCGTCGGCGTCCTCGATCAAACCACCATCACGATCCGAGTATTCGGCCCACAGGCGGAGCACTTTTCCAGCGGTGGCGGCCGAACGGCAGGTGGTCACGGCCGGTTCGACGTATTTGATCTGGTGGCTCTCGTCATAGATCAGATCACCAAAGGTGTCGCGCACGGTTTTCCCGGACGTGGTCAATTTGCGAAGGCTTCCCACGGCATCGCGCACTTTGTTGATGGCGCTTTCGCCCTCGAACAAAAGCATCAGGACGCGGCGACGTTTGCCGCTGGCGGCATCGGGTCCGTAATTGTTGCGAATATGGTCCACAATGATCTCCGTCTCCTCGTTCGGCTCGTTCTTGGAGTCGAGCAGAATGGCCACATGCTTCTCGACCAGTTCCTTGCTGGGTCCAAACATACGGGCGGCAACCAGCTCCAAGCCCGTGCGGCTGATGATGCGGCTGATAACGCCGCCGGTGCGGGATTTGGAAATGGTGTAAGGATTTACCAAGACATATGCTAATTCAATGGCCATAAGAACTCCGGGTGATAATTTGGCTGGTGAGAATAGTGACCACGGCTCCGGGAATCAAGTACGATGAACGGCCCCGACGGAAAAATGCCGGGGGCGTCCGGGCGAAAATATGGCCTAGTTGCCGGCACCAGTGGTGAGGTTTTTGGATCCCTCGCAGCCATTTACATCGGTGACACGCACGCTGATGTTGAGGCTGCTGGAGGTGCCGGTTCCGCTGATTAATCCCTGAGGGCTCAGGGTCAATCCGTGTAGCGTGCCCGATTTCAACTGGTAGGTGTAGGGCTGACTGCCACCTGCGGCGTTCAACTGGACCGAGTACGGCACCCCGTTGGTCATCGCCGGCAGCGATGAATTGGTAATGCTGATGGACGGGCAGCCGACAAACAGGCTGGCGGCATCCCGCGCCACGCCCAATTGATTGGTCGCAACCAGTTCAAAGTAGAGAATGCCGTTGGTCAGCGGCGGGGCAATCAATTCAGCGATTTGAGCTTGCTGATTGGCCGACGCGAGTCCTTGCGGGCTCGTGCTCAGCCCGTAATTTGTGGTGACGCCGTAGTTGAACCAATAAACGGTCGCCAGTGAGTTCGGGTTCACACGGCCGCGCAATTGCACGGAACTTCCGTTGTCTGTCGCTTCCAAACGGGTCAAGGATGGACGGGCGGCAATGTTGTTTGTGATGCGCGTACTGGGCGTCGGGATGGTGGCCAGCACGGCACTGCTCGGCGTAAGGTCGATCGTATAATTCGTCCGGGACCCCCCGGCCACGGTGGTCGGGTGACTCTTGATCACGATCGACTCTCCTGCACCGATCTCATAATTTTCCGCGCTGGCGCCGGTCGAGAAGTAGAGTTTGTTGTCGGATGTTTTGCGATAAATGATGTGCTTGGCAACCGGTGGATTGACATTGTTATTCAGGATAATGATACGGTCGGCACGAACCGGATTGGAGTAACCCTGGGTTTGATTGCGCAGACCCGGGATGTCCTTGACCTTCACAGGTATCGACAACGGGAAGGTGACACTGTTCATCTTGCCGGTGATAATGGACTTGACCATTGTTTCCGCTTCGGGGGCGATGCGAGGCAGCCCCACCACGAGCAGACTGCTCACTTCCGGCACACGGATACTGAGCGCATCGTCCATCGGAGCCGCCAACGAGTTCGCAGGAACGAAATCAGATCCATTGGTCGTGTACATCCAGCCATTCGTTCCGGAGGTCAAGTTGTACCAACTGGACTCGGTGGTGAAATCGACCGAGCTGCGGTAAATGTAGATCGTGGTGTTCTGGGAAGCCGAGGCGCTGGAGCTACCGGATGGCAAGCGGTTCAGACCAAACACATGGACCATGGTATTGGAAAACGGCTCTACACCGATACCGGTAATGTTGTGTCCGGCCTGCAGGTGGAAACGTTGGACGGCCACAATATTTGAACTGGCCACGCCATCGCGTCCTTCGCTCGGAATCCAGGCATTGACGGGAGCGATACGGTAGAAGCGCATGGTGCGATCGGGCAGTTCATTGGGGGCCACGCGGTCCGCCGCGCCGCTGTCGACGAAGTAATTGGTGCTCACCGTGCCGGCGAGCTTCCACGCCGAGTTCACACCATTGGTGTAGCCTTCGGCATCCGCATAAATCACATCGTACTGACTATTGCCGGCGGCCGGCCATTGGATCACCACATGATTTTGATCATTCACCACCGCATTGGTGATGGTGAGCATGCGCGTGCGCACGGCATCGGAGGCATTCACAAGGGAACCGATATTCCCGGCGGAATCGACGCCCGCGATGGCAAACCGGTATTCAGTACCCGGCGTGAGGTCGGTGAGAAGAATGTTGGTCGCCGCGAAATTGCCGAGCGCCTCATATCCATCCACGGTTTCCAGATAATCGTCCTCCGCCGTCGGCCAACGATTGCTCTGGGCGTTTTCCGTATAATAAATGCGGTACGTCCGGAATGGCGACAGCGTCTGACCACCCGGCGCACCGGCGGCCACCGACTCGGTGAAACTGGCGGGCAACCAGCGCAGACTCACCTGCGTCGTATCGTCTTCGATATCCGTGGCGACAAGGTCATCATTGATCGCGGCCACGGCGGAAACCGACGGCGGTGCGGTGAAATCGAGTCGCATGACGATCGACGTGGTGGCACCGGCGGAGCGATCGTTCTGGCGGTCATTATCGCTATCGACGGCGAAGATCCAGTTGGTGGTGATGCCCTCGCTGCTGTTGGTGAATACGATGGTATTCGTCGATCCGAGCAGCAGACCGGTTTCCACGCCCGGCGATTGGGCGGCATTGGTGAGCAAACGAAGGTGCTCAATGCCGGATGCATCGCTGAACGAGTTACTGCTCCAGGTCAGGGTGATAGCCGGGTTGTTGGTCCAGGTAAGCGCGCTCCACGTGATATTGGTCACCGGCACGGGGCCGGTCGCATCATCATCCGTCACGGTGAACACATTCGTACCGCCCGTCACCTGGGCAAAAAAGCCGGTTTGAGCAAAACAGGCGCCAAGGTTACGGGCGAACCACAACATGTTGTATGTGCCGATATCAATATCGTGATAGTCGGCGCTGGCATGCACGGCATTGGTCAGATACAGGGTATCGTTTACTTGATTGATGGAATCCCAATCGCCCTGCAGGATCATCATGTCGGCGTTATTGTGAATCATGAAGAAGGGTAGATAAGGCTGTTCAGTATACAGGCCTTCAGGGTGCTGGACGGTAAGCGCGGCCATCCAAGCGCCGCTGGAAACCTGTGCATCGGTGACCACGGCCAGGCTTGACTCCGTATCATCGACCAGGAAGTTGCTGGCGGTAGGCGGTACGCCGCCGGTGGCTGCGACATTAATCACGAAGAACAAATTGGTTTGCAGGCGGTCGGCTGGATGATCGTAATCGGCATCGGCGACGGTTACGCGAATCGTGTAGGTGCCGCAGTCGGCGATGCCCACCAGGTTCAGCGGATCTGTTTTGACCGTCACCCAATCGGTGGCCAACCCATCGGTGCCCGGCATGTTGACAAATGAACCGGTGGTTACCGTGCTGCCCGCGGAATTCAATACCACATACGAAGGCGGCGCGGAGGCAAAGGCGATGCCGCTCACCACGTCTCGCACCTGACCGGATATCACCGAACTGGAAAGCTCGAGCGGGTTCTCCACCGTGGTCTTGCCGTTAATATAGAAGTAGCCGATTTGCGGCGGATCCCCGTCATCATCACGGACGTCCAACTCAATGGCGGTGGTGTTTAATGCGCTATCGCTGGCTCGATCGGCATCTGAATCAGCAGCATACACCTGGACGGTGGTAATCCCGGAGCTCACGGAACTAAAGGTGGCGGTGCCCATGGTGGCGCTGAAGGATTGCTGCGACTTTGTACCGTTGGTGAAACTCACGCTGAAATTATTGGAGAAGATCACGGCCGTGCCGGCGGCATTTTGCACGCGATACCGCAAGCCGTCGTTGCCCGTGGCGATCAATCCGCTGGTCACATCCTGCACCAACCCGGTAATCACCCATCCGCCCGCCGCCAGCGTGGCGTCGGTGATTGAGAAGGCGGCCGCGGTGAGACCCGGGAATGTGAAGCCGAGATTGTCGAGGTCGTAACCGGTGGGTACCGATCCGATCCAGTTATTTTTGTTGCCAATGTGATTCAACACATCCACGCGAGTGCCGGTGATCGCAACAGTCGCCGTGTTGACCGTGATATGATCATAACGAACGGCCGCCACCGCGGAGAATCCGTTGAGCAACCCGGGCGGCAACGCCGAGGAACCGGTGCTGGTGGCGTCCACGTCCCACACGCCGGTCGTCTGGCTGTTGTTGAGCGCATAAATGAAATTCGGAGATGCATCCGTACCTTGGAACGCGAGGATCTGGTCACCTCCGGTCGCAAAGGCGAAGGTGCCGGCCGAGGCGGCCAGCGTGCCGTTATTGAATACCGGCGTGGCACCGGCGCGCCAACGAACAATCGATCCGGCCGAGACACAGTTGGTGGCTTGCCACGTAATGGTGCCCTCGCCGGAGCGGAAGGATGCGGTGCCGCTGCGCCAGCCGCGATCGGTGAAACTGATGCGCGTACCGGTCGGGATGTCCACCGTGGCGACGAAAGCAAAACCATCCGCCGGCGTGAGCATGTTCATCGCGAGTATGGCGATGTCACCGGCCACGAGATTGGTGCGGGTGGCGTCGGCGCAGCCGGCGGGCGGAACTGCCGGACCGGCGCGTAGACCACTGAACGAAGGCGCGTTCGGATCGTCATCGATGACCATGAAGGTGTTGGTTCCCGGCGACACGCTGGCGCTCAGCGTGGCTCGTCCATAGCAAAGTCCCTCGGTCTCGGCCGACCAGACCATGCTGTAGGTTCCGGTGGTGATCAGATTGGTATTGGCGGGCGGCAGCGAACTGTTGGTCACGGTCAATGACAGCGCGGTGCCGGCATAATTACTCCAGGACAATGACTCGGGCGAGAACGGCGAAAGTCCATCGCTATTACGTATACGGAAAACCGGCGGCACGGAACTGGTGTCGATATTCAAGGATCCATGCGTTATCGCCAGCGCGGCACGCCATCCGCCAGCTGCGAGCTGCGCATCGGTTAGCACTGCCGAGGTGGCATTGGTTCCGTTGATGGCAAAATTCGAAGCGGTGGGTGCGGCCCCGCCCGGTCCACGGGCGGTGAAGACAAAGGCATTCGAAGAACTGGCCGTTTGATCGTTCGCGCGATCGCGATCAGCGTCGACCGCATGCACCCGCACAGTGTAGGTGTTGCCGCAGGTCAAGGTCACCCCGGAAATCCAACCGGTCATGGACGCGGCACTGGCCAAACCGGCAGCTTCGGAGCCACTCAGATAGCGATTACTGGCCAACACCGATCCGTTGACATCGAGCAGCAACAGGTACGGAGGCGCGCTGGTGAATCCAACGCCGCTGGTCAGATCCTGCACCAAACCGGTAACAGCAAAACCGGACGAGGCCACGGCCACATCAATAGTGCGCGCGCCGCCGGGAATGGCAAACCCGGTAAGCGCCGGACCCACCTCATCATCATCGATCACTGTAAACGCATTCGTGCCATTGGCAATGACACCACGATCAACCACGCTGGCCACGCACTCGCTGATGTTACTGGCCGACCAGTAAATGGTATAGGTGCCGAGGTCGACCTGATCCATGGATACGCCGGGTAAATTGTTGTTGGTCATTTGATAGGTTAAACCGCCGGCATCGTAGGAAATATTCGTCAACTTCATGTTGTTGATGAAATTGAAGCCGCTGTTGTTGCGAACCGAGATCGACGGTGTGTCCGCATTCGTGTAGAGCAAGTCGGGATGAGATAGCCAGATGCCGGCGGACCAGCCGCCAAAGCGGATGTCCCCGTCGGTGATTATTTGCGTGGTCGGAGTCTGCAAGACCACACCGTTCACGGTGACGTTACTGGCAGTCGGGAAATACGCTTCACCGCCGACGCCACCTTCAGGATAAATTACCGCCACGCTGACATTGGTGGAGCCCAACGCGTCTCCGGGGCGATCGGCATCGCCATCGATCACAACCACGGTTACCGTGTAGGCATTGCCGCAAATCATGTTTGCCGGGGTCATGGTGCCGGTGGCGGCCACCGACGACACGGCATAGAGCGGATTACTCTGTATGATCGTTCCCGTCTCGTCGGAGAGATAGAAGTAAGCTGCACTGTATCCGGATGCCTCGGTTACGGCGCCGGTAAAACTCATGCCCAGCAACGACAGATCATACACGTTCGTATTGCCACCGATCGCGAATGAACCGATCACCGGAGCCGTGGTGTCGTCATCGGTCACGGAGAACGGTACCGACGAGGTGTTGGAAGGATCTCCAAACCCGGCGGAGCTGGCGTAAACCAGCGCGGTCATGGTACCCAGCGAAATATTGGTGAGTGTACCGCTGATACCACTGGCCGATACCGCCACCGGAGTCACCGTGCCGTTGGTGAACGCCGTGGTAAAGAAGTTGGTATTGGCAATCAGTCCGCTCGAGGCATTGCGTATGACATAGCGTGGCGCCAGATCGTTGCTGACGGCAATACCAGCGACTGCTTCCGTAAGCAACCCGGTCACGGTATAGTTACCAGTCAACATATCCCCATCGGTCATGCTTCCGGCACCCGTGCTTCCGGTGACGGTGAAGCCATTCATCGAAGGAGGACCGGCCGTGACGACGGTCTGCGTTGTCGAATATCCGCTCGAGCAGGCGCCGGCCGCTTCACCGCGCACGCGGACATAATACGTTGAGTTGAAGGTCAGTCCCGTGACCACCTCGCTGGTGGCATACACCGTCCGGCCGGTGTAGCCGGGCAGACAATCAATCGCGATGCCGGTGATGCCGTTGATGCGCACACTGTCGAGCGCCATAAGTCCGCCACCGTTGGATTGACGGGATCCATTGGCCCAGCCTTGGACCTTAACCGTAATCGCGTTGGTGATATTGGTCATGCCCGTAATGGGAACATGTACCTCCACCAATTCCGAATCCGGCGCATTGGTGGTGAACGTCTGCGTGCCATTACCAATGTCAAAGCCGAAGGCTGTGGGGCCATGACGATCGGCATACGCGCGGAAATACATGCTGGTCACCGTGAAGTATTCACCGGTGCGCGGATACAAGGTGAATTCATACGCCTTGGCGGCCGCCTGGGAGCCGGCCCCCCACCCGGCTGAGGAGCTGATGTAGGGCGGATTGGTAAACGCGGCAAGCGCGGTTTGATTGCTAAGGATGGTGCCGGTGGCAATCGTAACCACCGAAGCAGTCACCGCGGCATTCAGTTCGGTGGGTTCGAGCGAGGCCGCCGACGGGAAATCATAGCTCGCCAGCGCACCGAATACCAAGCCCGGGCCGCCGAAGGTGATATTGGTCGACACATCCAACAGATAATCCGCCGCGCCGGCGAGTGCGGCCCAATTGGCCGTGAAGCGGGTGCCGCCAATCGGCGTGGCGGCCAGCAGGGTTGGCGTGTTCGTGAAGCAAAGCGTGGTGAAATTCGTTTGATTGCCGTAGGCGATACCAGCCGTATTGGAGGCAAAGGCCCGTAAATAGTAGCGCGTATTGGCGACAAGTCCGGTGAGCGTGGCCGAGAAAGTTCCGTCACCCGTGCCGGCGTAGACGGCACCATGTGCGATGGTAGGATTTTGCGTGGTGGCATAGGCAATACCGCGCGAAGCAACGGACACGCCGCCACCATCGGAGATATTACCGCCGGCGCTTGCCGTGTTGATGGCGATGTTCGACGCACTCAGGGTGGTGAGTACCGGAATAGTGGGCAACGTGGTCACGGCGGCTGTTGCCGAGTTGGTGCCGAGGCCTGATGGATTCTCGGATCGGACGCGGTAGTAATATGGCGTGGCACGAGTCAAACCGGTCACGCTCATCAACAAGGCACCGGCAGAGGTCCGGTTCGAATAGCCGGGAAGGAAGGTGGCAAAATTGCTGGCCGCGGAAACATCGAGATAATAATTGGTGGCACCGCTGGCACCGCCCCAGTCCGCGTCAAAACTTGTCGCGGTGAAGTTCTGTCCAGTGCCAACGGCGGGAGCCGGCGAGAGCGTCCAGAACGTGCCATTGGTGGTGTAGCTCTTGCCGACGCTGTTGCTGGCCCAGGCACGGAAATAAATCAGCGAACCCGAAGGGATGCCGGACCGGACATGACTGAAGGCCCCGGTAGTGGTGCCACCCTCAGCTAGTTCATTGCCGGTCGGGTCGGCGCTCAAGCCCCACACGGTGCCGCGCGACGTGATGCTCGCGCGCTCCTCGCTAAGAATGGTACCGCCCAGCGTGGCCGAGTTGAGACCGATACCGGAAACGCTGACCGATCCCATCACCGGGTTCGTCGGAGGCGTCAATGTTGTGACCGTCTGAGTCGAAGAATAACTGCTGAAGCAATCCGCACCACCGCCGGCCCGCACCCGGAAGAAATACGGTGTAGTGTGATTAAGCCCGGTGACCGACACGCTGGTTCCACTGACCAGACGATTCGAGTAGGCCGTCACAAAACTGGCTGGTGTCGAAACCGTGCCACCTAAAGTCAATGTGTCGATGGCGAGGAAGCTGGTTCCGTCCGCCGAGCGCGATCCATTCAGCCAGCCGGCCATGCGAATAGTGAAGGGCGTCGTGCGGCTGGTCACATTGGTAATGACCAGTTCGAAGGTCACCAGGGAGCGATCCGGCATGTTGGTCTCGAAGGTGTAACTTCCGCCATCCATATCAATGGTCATGGCCGATGGGCCCAACCGGTCGGCGTAGGCTTGGAGATACAGACTGGTGATGGTGATGGCATTACCACCCTGCGGATGGATGGTGGCCTCAAATGCTTTCGCAGCGGCTGCGCTGGATGCCCCCCAACCCGATGAGGACAAAATATAAGGCTCCAGCGGGAAATAGGCGCCCGCGGTTTGACCGGCGCTGATGGTACCGCTGGTCACGGTCATCGGCGTAACCGTGACGGCGCTGTCCACAGTATCCGCATCCACGGAAACCCCGGCAAAACTGAAACCGGCTACTTGGGCCTCTCGCGGCGTGGTGACGCCGAAGGTAGCGCTGGTCGACACATCGATCCGGTACGAGGCGGCACCGGCCAGCGAGGACCAAGCCGCGGTAAAGTCATAGAAATTCGTAGCGCTGGCGGTCAGGGAGGAAACGACCGACGTAAAGCAAGCGGCGGTGAAATTGGAAGTGGCTCCGTAACTCGTGCCGATTTCGTTCTGCGCGAAGGCCCGGTAGTAATAAGTCTCGCCGGGGGTGAGACCGGAAAGGGTTGTGCTGTACGAGCCGGTTCCCGCCGCATTGGTGTTGATCACGGTATCGGCCAGCGTCGGTGATCCGGTCGTGTTGTATACCACACCACGATTGGTGATGGATGTGCCGCCATCGGCCGTCACATTTCCACCGACCTGCGCCGTGTAGGGCGTGATGGCGCTTGATGCCGCGGTCTCCACCGAGGCCGTGCTCAATCCCGTACCGGTTAACGTGAATGTGTAACTCGACTCATCGAGGTCATTATTGGCCACGGTGATAACCGCCGTGCGGCCACCCGAGCTTACCGGATCGAAACGAACAACAAGATCGCCGCGCGATGCCGGCCCGACCGTGACCGGGAACGAAGTGACAATAAAATCGGCAGCATGGGCTCCGCCCGTCGTAACGCCCGTGATGGATAGCTGGGCACTACCGGAGTTCGTGACGAAGAGCGTGCGTTCTACAAATCCACTCAGCGCTGACTGCGAGCCGAAATCCGTGCCATTACCCGGCGAGGTCGAGGTTGAACCCGACGCAATCACAGCCAGATTGGTGCCGAGGACGGCAATTTCGGGAGTCGATGTTCCGGTTCCCTGCACGGTGAAGGTGTATGGATTCTCATCCGGGTCATTGTTGGTGAAGGACAAAACGGCCGTGCGCAAACCATTGGTCGCAGGATCAAACCGCACTTGGAATGTAGTGGTCGAACTCGAGGCCACCGCGGCCGCCGGTTGGGTCAAGACGGTGAACTCCGCGGCATGCGTGCCGCTGGTGGTGATGTTTCCAAGGGTGAGCTCGAGATTACCGGCGTTGGTAATGGTGAAAGTACGGGTCAATGTATCAAACACAAAATCCACGGCACCGAAATCCGTATGATCCCCGGTCGAGGGCACGGCATCATTGTTGGTGATCGATTGTCCATTGCCGAGAACGCCTATTTCGGACGAAAGGCCGGTGCCTTGAATGGAAAAGCTGAATGGATTTTCATCGGCATCGTTGTTGCCGAAACTGATGGTGGCACTGCGCGTGCCGAAAGCGGTTGGATCAAAGGCGACCGTAAAGGTTGCTGATCCGCCGGCCGCCAAGCGGTTGGTCAACTGGGCGGTCACAGAGAAATCCGCGGCATGGGTTCCAGCAACCGTGACCGAACCGTTGGTCAAGGCAAAGTTGCCGCTGTTGGTGACGGTGTAGGTGCGCGAGATCGCGCCGGAAGAGACATTGGTGGATCCAAAATCCGTATGATCCGTGGTCGTGGGCGACGCATCACCGTTGTCGATGTTCACGCCATTTCCACTGACGGCAATCTCCGGTTCCACACCGGTACCGGCCACCACAAAACTGTAATTGGTCTCCACATGATCACTGCTGGCCACCGAGACGACCGCCGTGCGCACACCGCTACCTGCGGGATCGAAACGGATCAGCAAATTACTGCGCGAGCCGGCCTCGACCCGGGCGGGCCATGACAGCACGCTAAAGTCGCCGGCGGCGCCCATAACGCTGGAGGTAGTAACCGCGGAGATGAACAATGGCGCGACTCCGCTATTGGTGATACCAAACGAATTGGTGATGGATCCAGAGCCCGGATGATAGACCGATCCGAAATCCGTACCGTTGGCAGTCGCAGCAGTCACCGAACCATTGGTGATTACGGCAAGGTTGGTGCCCAGCAAGGAAATATCTGCGGCGTAGTCAGTAACCAGAATATCATCGAGATTGAAAATACGATTGGCGCCGGACGACCAGGCGAAACGCAGATACACATCGCCAGGGATGAGAATGTTGGTCGAGATCGTGAGGAAGGTCGCACTGGATAAGGTGTAAGACGCGATGGTAACCCAGGTTGAGCCATTGGTGGAGTACTCGGCGACCATTGTTGGATTCTGAGCCGAATACTTCGCCACACTAAAGGTAAGGTTGCTGATACCACCGCGCTTCGGATCGAGCATGGCCACGCTGCCATTGGCATTAATGCGGGCGGAGCGAGTGCCATTCTTGATGTCGGTTCCAGCGCTATCCGTGGCCATGGCATTCACAAATCCCCATGTGATGCCGTTCACGGTCAGGTTCGCCGTGGCATAGGTGGTAATGTTCGATGTCGCTTCCCAATCGTTCAGGTAACCGGCTTGCACCGTCACGGTGCCGGCAAGGACCCATTCGCTGTCGAGATACGTGCTGTCGCCCAGTTTGCGCACCTCAACCACCGCCGTGCCGAGCGAGGATCCGGAAATCGAACGGGACGCCCCGCTGCCGAAGAAGGATATGGACCCGGAACCGCCGTTTTGGCGGAATTCATATGCGCCGGTGCTCAGTCCGCCACTGGCGGTTACGGTAATCGATCCGCCCGCGTAAATGTTGCTCGAAGATAGCGTGCCGGCAACACCGGTGTTGGCCGCTTTGATCGTCGTGGCTTGCGTGGTGACACCCGGCGAATAGTAGTTGTTGTTCACCGAGTAGAGTTTGAAATCAAACGTCGTGCCGGCCGTCAACCCGGTGGCCGAAGCCGAGGTGGCGCTGCCATTGTAGACGACCACCCCCGAACCGATCGATTGATTGTTGGTGTAAGCGACACCCTGATCCGGCTCCGTCCATGACTGGGCCGTTGTTTTGCGCAACACCATCACATTATTCGTCTGTGCGTTGCGAGTCCACGAGACATCGATACGACCCTGGCCGTTGGAGACGGCCGACACGATGGACGGATCATTAATCGGACTGACGGTGAGGGATAGCGTGGATCCATTGCCATTCGCCGACATTTGCTCCCATGTCGCCGTGCTGTTCTTGTACCAGAAGTTCGTGCCGTACTGGGCGCCGTAATCCATCTGCATGCCCCAATACCAGGTGCCGGTGGACGCGAAAGTGCCGGACGCGGCTGTTTTGGGATTCGCGTTCGTAAATCCGGCGCCGGAGAAGCGCGTACCGCCCGGAAGATCGGCATTCGCCGCGCGCAACCACAGAAAGGCTTGGCCGTAATTTTGCTCGATCGTCCCCCACGATTCGAACGCAAAGGTCTGCGAGGAATCACCGAGGTAAATCACCGCGGGTTGGCTCGGGGTCGCCGCCCCGTTCAGATTGCGGGCGCGAGGTAACTCGGTAGCCGTGGCGGTGAAGGTTGCACCGGTGGAATAGTAATTGTTATTGAGCGAATAGATGGAGAAGTAATAGGTCACGCCCGGGGTCAGGTTGGTGGCTTCCAGACTGGTGCCGGCATCGTTGGCGGCTATGACCGTCTGGTTGCCGATCGTGCTATCCCCCACACTATACGAGGTGCCGTTCACCGGACTGCCGCTCGGCGTGGCCGTGGCCCGGGTGATCAGCACATTCTTGCTGTTCCAACGCGTCCAACTCAAATCAATCCGGGTGGCTCGATTATCGTTATCAACGGCGATCGTGCCGGGCGATGGCGCAGTCAATGGATTCACGGTGATGGATTGCGAGGAGCTGGACGGCAACGACACCGCCATGTCCGCCCAGGATGAGCGAAGGGAGTCATAGTAGAAGTTATTGCCGGACTGATAGGAAACGCGCATAGCCCAATAAAATGTTCCGGTATTGGTAAGCGGAGGCGTGTTGGCCGCGACCAGGTCGGCGACAAATCCCGGATCGACGCCTGCACCCTCAACGGTGCCGCTGGTGAGGTCGGCATTATCGTAGCGGCCAAACACCGTGGCATAGGAACGATTCAGTCCGCGCCAGGTCTGGTACGCATCAATGCGCAACGTGACGGTATCACCGATATACGCGGCGGTCGGATTCGCCGTGGCATTTGCTTGCGCGTCGGGACGTTCCAGTGCGGTGCCGCTCACGCTGACGGTCTGGGTGATCGCACCATAGGTGGCATGCGCGATGGAAGCAGTGTTGGTCACATCGCCGGAGCCATTGTCCGGCCGGAACCGGACATACAACGACTGTCCATTTACCGCGCCGGCGGACTGCGTGATGACGAGCGAATGACCGAACCCGGACGAGGAGCTCGCCGAAATCTCGAATGGCGGAGGCGAGGTCACGGAAACATTCGCCGAGAGATTCGTTCCCGAAATGGTGTAGGAAAGATTGCCGGATGTAGCGGTTTCCAACAGATTTGAGAACGCCAGGGCATTGGTTGAAACGGTGATCGTCGGCACCAGCACGGCAAACGAGTAATCCGAGGTGGTCGATTCCGAGTCGCCGGAGCGATCGCGATCGTAGTTCGCGCTGAACACCCGCAAGGTGTAATTGCCCGAGCTCGTGAAATCACCAGAAGCCAGCGTGACGGTTAAAAGACCGTTGCTGGAGATCGCGGAGCCGTCGGCAAAGGATGCCGTGAAACTTCCACTGTTCAACGTCGCGCCGTTCCGGAACAAGGTCCAACGGTTGCTTGACCCGCCATACACGCCGCTGTCCGCATCGGTAACCAGACCGGTGATTACGAGACCGGAGGCAAGTTCACCGTTGGTAAAGGTGCCGCCGGCGAGTGTTCTTCCCAAGCCGGTAAAGCCGGTGTGCACCGGTCCCGTGGTATCATCATCCACCACGGTAAAGACGGTCTTGCTGCCATTGGTTAGACTGTCGGAATTGGAAACCTGCACCCCGTTCGAATTCACCGCCGTCCACATGGACGTGTAGACACCCAGCACCACCGCGCTGCCGGAGGCTCCGCTGTGCGAGGTGTTGGAAGCCCGCTGCGAGCGACCGCTATCCGAATAGGTGATGCTGGTGAAGGATTTGTTGGTAAGGATGCGGGTGCCCGTGGCGTTCCAGATGTCGAATTGAGGAATCGTCGCCGAGTTGCTCATGCCGGCTGTGTCATAAAAATCAAACACAACGCTGTAAACACCACTGGTGATCTGGGAATCGGTCACGTTTACGCCGCCATGGATGCTGTAGTTGGTGGCCCCGGGTTGGGTCAACTGAACCAGCTCGGTCCAACTGCGGGCCACGCGGATTTCATCATAATACACATCGCCAATCTGACCGCCGCCGGCAGAGCCAGCGGAAAGCTTGATGCCGTCGATAGTGGAAATAACCGCTGAATTCAGTGTGGCATTCCACGAGGTCGGCTCGGTTGCCGGCACGGCATCCGTCTTATAGTAGACCAAGCCGTTGAAGACATCCGTTTCGAAGTTATAGCGGGCGATGATCAGATATTGATTATTGGTGCTGGCCCCGTTGCCACCGTCGCCCGGATTGAAATCATATCCGGCATCATGATTACGCGAACCACCGTACTCGATACCGAACCGGTACGACTGGGCATAATCTTTGCCGAAGTACGCCACGGTGCTGGCGCCGTTCAACAGATCGATACCGGCCCACTTGTTCGCGCCGTCGAAACCGTAGCGAATGATGGTCGCGATGTAGATGGAACCTGTGGATACCGCGGTAAAACCGCGCGATGCGCCCGCACCCTGTCCGTCGCCCGGATTGGTGAGTTTCACCGCATACGCCGACGAGGCCGGATAGACGCTACCAGCCGACATGGCCGAATTGATAGCCCATGATCCGCTGCCGACGGACCAGGAACCCGACCAACCGTTACCGCCATTCAACGAACCGAGAGCGACTGTATTCGTGTAGCCGAAGGACTCCACGATTTCCGCTCCGCCAAACCCACCAGTGTTTGTGTTGGCCGCGACACCGGCAGAGTAGAAATTATTATTCACCGAATAGAATTTGTAGTGCGCCGCAGTGCCGGCCGGCACCACATGATCCAACGTGGCGCCACTGCCTTTGTAAATGACGCGCCCGGATCCGATGGTGCCACCCACACTGTAAGCTGTTCCCGGCGAAGGCTCCGTGCTGAGGGCCGCCGTGTCATACACAATCATGACGTCGTAACTGGCATTTTTGGTCCACGCCAACCGGGTCAACTGTTTGCCGTTGGCGGTGACTGACGGCGCGGTGGGATCCGGAATCGCGCTGATGGTCCACGACACGCTGGTGGTCTTGGGCGAATTGGTGGTCGATCCATCGGTGCCGGTAATCGTAATCGTTGCATTCGATGTTCCTGCGGCCATGCCGGCCACATTCGCTACATACGCGGTATGCACCTGCCCTGCCCCGGCAGAGACAGAACCGGTTCCGTTGCTCACCGAGATCCACGAAGCATTGGTGGACAGCGTGTAGGTCATCAATCCAAGTCCGACATTTGTAACGCTGAACGTCTGAGCAGCCGGCGTGTTGCCGAGCACGGAGGAAAAACTCAACGAGGTCGGGAAATTCGATATGCCGGTGCCGGCGCCGGTGCCCTGAATGCTGAAGTTAAAGGGATTCTCGGTCAGGCCGTCCGCATAGCTGTCATCGGTGGTGGTGAAGCTGAGCGCCGCGCTTCTCAATCCGTTGACCGAAGGATTGAATTGCACCGTGAACGAAGTGGTGTTGCTCGGATTGAGCGTGGCCGACGGCTGGCTGGTCACGATGAAATCCGCGGCATGCGTGCCGCTGGTGGTCACGGTGCCAATGGTCATCGCGCGGTTACCGGAATTGGTGATCGTATACGTCATGTTGGAGGTCGAGCCTGCGGTGCCGATGGTACCGAAGTCTGTGCCGTTGGCTGTGCCGGGCGATGAACTGCCATCTGCGATTGCATTTCCGGAGACGCTGACAGCTACTTCGACGTAGGTACCGGTACCCTGCACATAAAATGAATATGGCGTCTTGGCCGGTGTGTTGTTGGTGAAGGACAAATTCGCCGTCACCACACCCGGAGCGGAAGGATTAAACTGGACGGTGAATGTGGTTGATCCGCCCTCCACCACCGAAGCCGCTGGCTGGGAGGTCACGATAAAGTTTGTGGCGGTGCCCGTCACCGCCGACACCGTTACATTCCCCAATCCAAGAACGCCCGAGCCCGTGTTGGTCACGGTGAAAGTGCGCGAGATGGTGCCGCCCGCGACCAGTACATCGCCAAAGTCGGTGTGATCGGCAGCCGAGGGTGTGGTATCGGCATTGGCAATCGAGGCACCATTGCCGCTCACCGAAACATCGGGGATCGTGCTCCGGTTGAAAATCAATCGCAACGCGCCGCCACCGGCATCGATGGTAAAGCTGCCGTTGCCGAGCGAAGGCGTAAACTCGCTGGTATCGATGGTGAACTTGTTGGTGGCAAAGGCGGTGGCGGTTCCGGCATTGATGATGATGTTGGTATAGCCCTGCGTATTGACGAAGGATGGACTTCCCTTCAACGCAATGACGAAGTCGGAACCGTCAGCGGCGTTCACCGTGTAGGTTCCGGTTCCGCCGCCCACGGTGATCACATCCCAATCCGTGCCGGCGGTGCCGTTCAAATTTCCGCCGCTGGCGAAGTTCACCTGCATACGGCCGTTATTCTGAAGATTCACACTGCTGGCCCTGAGATTACCCACCGTGTTCGACGCGGAACCTGCACTGACCTGACCGCTTACCGTCAATCCACCCACCGCGCCACTGCCATAGAGGAATGTGCCGGAGGCCACATTAAACGCCGAGTTGGAAGCCGTGCCGGTCATGATGACGGTACCGTTGCTGACAATGGTCGCTCCGCTGTAGGTGCTGTTGGCTGACAGGGTCAACACACCGGCCCCACTCTTGTTAAGCGCGCCGGAGCCACTCATCACGCCGTTATAGGTTCCATCGCTGGTCTGGTTGAAATTAACGACGGCATTGTTCGTGATGTTACCCTGAATCGACGATGCGGAACCGGCAAGCAATCCCGCGCTCACCAGTGTGCCGCCTGCGTAGGTGTTGGCACCGGACAGGGTCAGGATGCCGGCGCCAGCTTTGGTCATCGCGCCATTCGAGATCACACCGGAGATGGTTGCATTCGTGACGGTGAGCGCGCGCGAGCCGTTGTTCAGGTTGACGTTGCCGGCGTAGGTCATACTGCCGCCATTCGCGCCGTCGCCATTCAACGTCACATTCCCGTCGATACGCAGCGCCTTGTTGATGGTGCGGGCGGTGGTCGAGGACGAGCGAAGCGCGGCGCCGTTGGACAAAATCAAGAAATTGCCCGCCGGAAGGCTGGCGGTGCTACCGAGTTCCAGCGTGCCGTCCGCGATCGTCACAGTTCCGGTCATATCGCTGCGCGGATCGAGAATCAACAAGCCAGTGCCGTCTTTATAAATGGCGCCATCGCCGGTGTTTTTTGTCGCGTTGCTTACCGAGGCACTGCTCAGCGTGATGGTATTCGGTGAGCGCACGTAGAGGGTGTTGTTCGACAGATTGATTATGCCCGAAAGCGTGAGCGCCCCGGCCTCGGAGGCGATGCGAGCGCCTCCAGCGGTTCCCGCAGTTATGTTGATCCGGCCGGGATAGGTCACCGTCGCAGCGCCTTTGTTCACCAACGCGCCGCCATTCGTCACACCGAGACCGGTAAGCTCGATAACTTCATTGGGATAGGTCAGACCGCCCACCAGTGCCAGCGATGCGCCGCTACTCACGGTCACGCCGATACTGCTGCTTTGGATACTGCCGAGCGCTCCGGTCACGGAAGCGAACAAAAAGCCTTCCTGCACCTGCATCACACCGGAGAATGAGTTGGCCACATTGGTCAGCACCACCGAGCCCGGACCTTGTTTGCGCAAGGTATCATCACCGGACAACACGCCACTGAACACCACCGTGCCGCCATTCGATGCCAACAGCGTGTAACCGCGATCGTCACCGCCGGTGGCGGCCGTGATGTTGCCGGAAAATTCATTTTGCCCGCTGGTGTTCATGCCACCAACAAAACGATTTGCGCCGCTGCCGGGATTGATGTTGATTGTCCGGGCGAAGTTCAGTCCGCCGTCGATGTCATTCAGCAGGAACCACACGTTGGACGAGGTCATCCCGCCATTACCCACGTAAATCGCCGAGCTCGCGCTGATGCCTCCGTTGGTGGTGATCCACATCTGGCCGGCGTCCAGTTCGGTATTGCCCGTGTAGTCTTGTGATTTCTCGATGGCTACCACACTGTTCTGGCGAATGCGCAGACCGCCGCCATTGGCGAGCGTCATATTGAGCCACAACACCTTGCCGTTATTGCCCCAGACATTGATGGTGTTGCCGTTGTTGTAGACGAAACCGGAGCCGGCAAGCCGAAGATCGCCATCGACCGGATTCAACTCAGCGCTGGCGTTGTTAAAAGAAAAATCAGTGATCGAAACCGTTTGCAAATTCGCGGAAAGGTTTTCGATCTTGCCGAAGAAATCGACGGGGTTTCCGGTAATAACAAAAGCCCCGGCCCCGCTGTTGAATGTCCAGTTTCGCCAGTCGTCCCAGGCGGTGTAGTTGTTTACCGGCGTCAGTCTAGTTGTTCCCCCAAAGAATAGATCACTGGCACTGCCCGGAGTAGGAGTGTTGTTTGGGTTCCAATTGTTTCTAGTGCCGAAATCATTATTGTTTCCGCCACCATCCCACGTTTGACTCATGGCCGAGAGCCCGCCGGCGATCAAGCTGACCGCCAACAGAATGCGCAATTTCCAACGATTGGAAAATAGTAACGGCAAAAGTTCCAATAGTTGGAAATTATTGCCGACACGATGCGGTAGACTAGACATGGCGGCACCCCAACGGTGATGGAGCGGTCTTTCCGTCAGCAAAAAAACGAATAGAAAATGTCAGGTTATTCACAACTTATCATCAGCCCCAAATGAATCCGGCTATCCCCCGCCAGATTGGCCCTTATTTTGCCCAAAAATATACACAAGTAGCGTCGATTGATTTAGCAATTACTTGCCGTCATCTTCAGATAAAAGTCGACCCGCTAGTTGAACGATAAACTACTGCTTCGAACACCGCTCGACAATACTATAGTACAAGTATTTTTGTAATCGATTATCTGACAATAACTAACGCAGGGTACAAACGGGCAAATATCCCTTGATTCACATGGGTTAAACAGCAGAAAAACGACGTGTCGATCGGAACCGCGCGAGGATAAAAAAGTCAAACAGGAAACGACTCGCCTGAGGGGCCGGTTTCTTCTCGTCGCGGTGACGTTCTGTAGTTATCTTCAGCACTTTTTTTAACCACGTAACACCTCGTCGTAAATCAACTCTCATGAACATTGAACGGTCACCGCGGCAGCGGATTATCGCCAGCTCCATAATGACCGAGGTGATTTCCGCCGTGGAAAGGGGCATTCCTGCGGATCAGCGACTACGGGAAATTTACCGCGAGCATCCCGAATTTGGTTCGCGGGACCGGCGTCATTACTCCCATCTGATTTACGCATACTTTCGCTGGCGGGGATTGATCCGGCGCGTGGCCGCAAGCGAAATCAAAGAGCAATGCGCCTGGGCGGTTGCGCTCGATCCAGCCACCACGCCGGACATCGCATCCATCTGGCACGCTGCGACCGCCCCGACAGCGGACCGGATCCAATCGGCACGCGAGGGATTCCCGCCGGACGACTTGATGCCGGCTTGGTTACCGGAGGCCATGCCGGATCAGGCAAGGCGTCATGCCTTCATCACCGCATGTTCGCAACGACCGCCGACGTGGCTGGCGCTCGAACCGGCGCGCGTTACTGATTTTTGCCGTCTGTTGCACTCGCTGGGAATCGCCCACACGCCGGACGCGCGCATCCGCGGCGCCGTGGCGGTAATCGACCGGTTTGACCTACGTGTCCTCGAGAAAAAATGGGGCGCGGCCATTCAGGTGCAAGACATCGCCTCGCAAGCGGTGGCCACGATCTGCCGGGCGCAAGCCGGAGAGTCATGGTGGGATGCCTGTTGCGGAGGCGGTGGCAAAAGCTTGTCGCTTGCCCGCGCCGTGGGCGAATACGGCACGGTGACGGCAACCGATGTGCGGACATCCATGCTTGATAATCTGCGCACCCGGGCGGCGCAGCACGGGTTCCGGCAGATCATCGCCCGTGCATTGAACGCCGCGCAGCATGCACCGGATCGTTATTTTGATGGCGTCCTGGTCGATGCGCCCTGCTCGGGCATCGGCACGTGGACGCGAAATCCCGACGCCCGCTGGCGCACGACGGTCGACGATGTAAAAGCAAGCGCCACCCGACAAACAGCCATCCTCGCCATGGCATCCACCCGCGTCAAACCGGGCGGGAAGCTCGTTTACTCCGTGTGCACCATGAGTCGGCATGAAGGCGAGGACGTGATCCAGCAATTTCTGGAGCGTCATTCATCGTTCGACCCGGACAACATCCCCCATCCGCTCACGGGAGACACGACGAGGGGCATGATTCAACTGCAACCGCAGGAAGGTCCTGGAGACGGCATGTTCGTGGCGACGATGACGCGCCGCGATGATTGAGTTGGAAGCCGGTTAGACTTTTGTGCCGGCGGGAATGACGACGTTTTTCGGAACCACAATGATGCCATCTTGCACAGTGTAGATATCGGTGGTCGTTCCGTCTTTTTTGCCTTCCGGCGAAAGATACACACCATCCCCGATGCGGGCGTTTTTATCGATAATGGCATTCTTGATATAGCAATCACGTCCGATGCCGAGTTTAGGCAAGCCCGGTTCGGTTTGTTGTTCGTAGTAGTCCGAACCCATGATGACGGAGTGTTCCACCACCGTGCCGTCGCCGATAATCGCGCGGATGCCGATGACCGAGTGCAGGATCCGGTGGCCGGATACAATGCAACCCTCGGAAAGCAGACAGCGATTGAGATCGCATCGATTGATTTTCGAGGGCGGCAGATAACGCATGACCGTGTAGATCGGCGCTTTGGGATCGTAGAAGCTGAACTCCGGCAGAATCTCGGTGAGACCAAGATTAGCCTCCCAGAACGAACGCAAAGTTCCGATGTCCTTCCAGTACCCTTCGTACACATAACTGTACACGCGGTGCGTCTTGATCGAAGCCGGAATGATGTGCTTGCCGAAATCAATTTCCTTGCCGGCCAGCATCTCGCGGAGCACCGCGGTGTTGAACACGTAAATGCCCATACTGGCCAGATAGCTTTCCTTGGTGCCGACCGGAGAGCGCAACTCGTCGAGCGCGGGTGTGTTGCCGGGTTTTTCGACGAAACGGATGATTTTGCGGGCATCGTCGATCTTCATGATGCCGAGCGCATAGGCCTCCGAGCGTTCCACCGGCTTGGTGCAGATGGTCACATCCGCGCCGCTTTCGCGATGCTGGTGAATAACCTCGGCAAAGTTCATCCGGTAAAGTTGGTCGCCGGAAAGAATGACCACGTAATCGGGTTCATCCTCCAGAAAGAAGCGAAGACTCTGACGAACCGCATCGGCGGTGCCTTGAAACCACGACTCCGAGCCGGGTGTTTGCTGCGCGGCCAGAATGCGCACAAACCCCTGGGAATAGGCGTCAAACCGGTAGGTGCCCTGAATATGACGGTGCAGTGACTCGCTATTGAACTGGGTGAGCACATAAATCTGGCGGATGCCGCTGTTGATGCAGTTCGACACTGGCACGTCGATCAACCGGTACTTGCCGGCAATCGGAACGGCCGGCTTGGAGCGTTCGCTGGTCAGCGGAAGGAGACGGGTCCCCTGCCCGCCACCCAAAATTACAGCTACGGCATTTACTGGATTAATCGCAATCATGATTTGTCCTTAGATGCCGGAATCTAACACGGCGACGGGACAAGTTCAAAAAAAATGAATATGCCGCGCGACGACTGCTGGCATTACCCGCGCGGCAGGTGCCCGCCGCAGTGTGGACAGGAAATGCGGGTGCTTTTCCCGCGGGTACGATTGATCTCCTCCACAAATGCCGCACCGAGCACGCCGGTAGGCAAGGCAATCATGAGGATACCGAGAATGGCGGTGCAAATGCCGATGATTTTACCGAGCGGAGTAACCGGGGCGATGTCGCCATAACCCACCGTGGTAATGGTAACGAACGCCCACCACAGCGCGTGCGGAATGTCCGGAAAATGTTCCGGCTGCACGGACGACTCCGCGTAAAACACCAGGCTGGCAAAAATCACCGCCAGGATACCCACCAGCGACAAGGTCACCACCATCTCCTCGCGCTTGTCCCGCAACACCCGGATCAGAATCCCGGCCGCCTCGGAATAGCGCCCGATTTTTCCCACGCGCAACAGCCGCATCAACCGGAACGCCCGGATGACCCGCAAGTCCGCGCCGAAAAAAAACAAATAGGTGGGAAGAATCGACACCAGATCAATCAACGCCATGGGCGTGAACATGTATTGAAGCCGGCCCTTGATTGACCCGCGATACCGCGAATCCTCCGGACACGACCAGAGGCGGGCCAGATACTCCACGGTGAAAACCGCAACGGAAAAGTATTCGAACATGTCGAACAGGCGGCGGTGCTTCGCGCCGAATGCCGGCACCGATTCGAGCACGATGGCGAGCACATTCAGCAAAATGAGCCAGAGAATACCCGCATGTAAACGGCGTTCGAGCGCAGAGGCCTGCTCGTCGGGCTCGCATAAATCCCACACGTGGGCGCGCAAGGATGGATGCTGCTTCACAGCCATTTGCGCCGCCGCATGTAAATGACCAAACCAGCCGCGGTAAGAAAGATAATCGCCCAGAAGAAGAGGTAACCGTACTTCCAGGAAAATTCGGGCACGCCCTGCATGTTGATGCCATAGACACCGCACAGAAACGACAGCGGGAGAAAGATGACACTGATGACGGTCAGGCGGTTGATGATTTTATTGGTGCGATGACTGACCATGCCCATGTAGAGATTCAACATCTCGTTCAGCACCTCCCGCTCCGTGGTCAAATCATCGCTCAACCGGGCCAGGGTACCGGCCATGTTTTCCAGGAAAGGCCGGGTCGACTCGCTCACAAACGGGGAGCGCCGCGTGGCCAGCTGGTTGAAAATTTCGCGCGAGGCCGTCACCACCTTCCGCAAGATCAGCAGATCCTGCATCATCGTCGATACGCGCTGGAAGATGGAATCATCCACTTCGCCGTACAACTGCAACTGAACCCCCTCGACCGACGTGGCCAGCCCCTGCAGCGACCGGCGATACGTTTCGGCGAGATGATCGGCAATCTCGTAGAGCAGAAAACCCGGCGACTGGGCAAACTTGCGGAAATCCTCGCGATAAATCCGCCGCATCTGACTGACCAGATCGGAAGCCTGCTGCCGGTAGGTCAGCAAAAATCTGGTTCCCAGCACGACATCCACATGCGCAGTTCGCAACGAGCCGCTGATCAGCTTGGCCTCGGTAACGGCAAAGTGAAGGCAGTCCTCATACACATCGTAGCGCCCTTCCCGCTCCGGACCCATGACCTCGGAGCGCGCCAACTCGTTCATCCCCAGCCCTTCGAGACAATCCGCGGCGGCTTGCCGGTCAACCGCCTGACCCGCCTCGCTGTCGACCAGCACATCGATCCAGCAATAATGACCGGAGGCCAGCGCAGCAGGAATTTCCTGCGGCCCGATGGCTCGTTCACGCTTGTTTTCGAAATCAAATTCAACCGCGGTAATCATAGCTGGATGCAACTATCACTAAAGCGATCCGCCGGCCGCATTGTCAAGTTAACTGTGGACGCCTCCACCGGCACATGACCTGACTTCAACAATGGGACACCCTGAGGTACATGCCTACGTGAATCAGCTTGCGGAGAATCCGGTTGTTGATGCTTTCTTTATCTATCCGCCGTCGGCGGCGGATAGATGCGTGCGTGCG
>CAYYAR010000038.1:0-32738 GCA_964470065.1 uncultured Verrucomicrobiota bacterium
AACTGTTGCACATCAATGACTTACAATAGCAGGCGATCGACATGTTGAACTCAAGAAATAATCCCTCGCCGCGCTCCGCCAAGAAACCAGGCCCGGACCCCTTTATGGCAACGAAATGATAAGCGCGCTAAAATAGCGACTTTTGACCGCCCGGCTTGATTCCGAATTTGGCGTACGCGCGATCGGTGGCTACCCGTCCTTGCGGGGTCCGCTTGAGATACCCCTCCTGAATCAGAAAAGGCTCGTAGACTTCCTCAATCGTGCCCGCCTCCTCACCGACGGATACCGCCAGCGAGTTGATGCCCACCGGACCACCGGCAAACTTGTGCACGATCGTCTCAAGAATGCGCTTGTCCATCTCATCGAGCCCGTGCTCGTCAATGTCGAGCATCGACAACGCTTTGTCCGCCACGGCCTGGTCAATTTTATTGCCGGCCTTGACCTGGGCGTAATCGCGCACCCAGCGCAACAAATTATTCGTGATGCGCGGCGTACCCCGGGACCTCCGCGCCACTTCCCCGGCGCCGGCATCGTCGATATCGACATTCATGATCCGCGACGAGCGATGAACGATCTTTTTGAGGTCCTCCACCCCGTAATAGTCGAGACGATTGGTCAAACCGAATCGCGAACGCAAGGGCGCGGTGAGCAAACCGCTTCGCGTCGTCGCACCGATCAACGTGAACTTGGGTATATTTAGCCGCACCGAGCGGGCATTGGCGCCCTGATCAATTACGATGTCGATCACGTAATCTTCCATCGCCGAGTACATATACTCTTCCACCGTGCGCGGGAGACGGTGAATTTCATCGATGAAAAGGATATCGCCGCGCTCGAGATTGGTGAGTAGACCGGCCAGATCGCCGGGCTTGTCGATCACCGGACCGGAGGTCGATTTGATATTGACCCCCATTGCTTCAGCCACAATGTAGGCCAGGGTGGTTTTTCCCAAGCCCGGAGGGCCGACCAGCAAAATATGGTCCAGCACATCGCTGCGCCCCTTGGCCGCCTGCACAAACAACTCCAATCGCTCGCGCACCTTGCCTTGTCCGACAAAATCGCCAAACCGGCCCGGTCGCAGACTGATGTCAAACTCGGTGTCGGCCTTGTGGAGCGTATCGGTTATAAAGCGGTCAGTCATGGCGTATTGAACATGATGTAATGCGTACTGATCTTCTATCCGCGCGCCAGCGCTTTGCGTATGAGTTCTTCGACATCCGCTTTCGGACCGGCTTTCTCCGCAGCGTCACGAGCCATGTTCATGGCATCGAGCTGTTTGTAACCCAGGGCAATCAACGCCATCATGGTGTCCCGCAACCGTGCGTCGCCCTCGGAGGCCGGTCCGGCGCCCGCCGTAGCTTCCAGTGCCTCGCCGGCGGTGAATTTATCCTTCAATTCCATCACCATGCGTTCGGCAGTCTTCTTGCCGATGCCGGAAATACCGGACAAACGTTTACTGTCCCCTTCGATGATCGATACCTTGATTTCGCGGACCGACATCCCGCTCAATACGGCCAGCGCGAGTTTGGGTCCAATGCCGTTCACGCCGATCAGGCGGTCGAACAGATCCCGCTCATCCTCCGCGACAAATCCGAAGAGGATATGCGCGTCCTCGCGAACATGATAATACGTGAGCAACTTAACGGGGGACTCCACGGGCGGTAGCCGGTCGTAACTGCTGAGCGAAATAAGCACTTCGTAGCCCACCCCGCCGACATTGATCACCGCGCGACCCGGGGCTTTATCCGACAAAACACCTTGCAGAAACGTGATCATCCGAGCTGATAATGCTTTCGTACCGGCTTGGTGATCCGCCAGACACACGTCATGCCCACCGGAAAAGTCACGAAATCGCCTTTGCCGAATCGGTAGGTCTCGCCATACGCCTCGACTTCGACTTCACCTTCGAGCAAATAGCATCGCTCGACATCCTCATACGTCCACTCAAACGTCGAAACGTCCTTGGTCCACACCGGCCAGGAAAAAACACCGATCGCGATCAACTGGTCATCGCTCTTCTTTTCGATTTCGATTTGCATGGCGGGACTCAAAGCGCAGCAGATGGCTCAATCTTAACCCCGGCGAGGCTCAACTGTTCGCGAATCCACGTCTCAAAGGCCTCCCCGCCCATGCCGCCAATGCGCTGGGCCACGACTTTCCCTTTATGGAAGATCATGAATGTAGGGATGCTCTCGATGTTGTACTCCGCGGAAAGATCACGGTTGTCATCGACATTCACCTTGGCCACACCCAACGATCCGGCATAGCGAGCCGCCACAGACTTGATGACCGGGTTCATCGCAACGCAAGGCGGACACCATACCGCCCAAAAATCGACCAACACCGGTTCAGACGATGCGACAACCTGTTGTTGAAAATCGCTGTTGGACCGTATCGTGCGGATGAGCTCATCAGAGCCGTCATTCAAATGGGCCTGATCATCTGGACGACCGCATCCGGTCATCGAACCGGCCAAGAGAACGACCAGAAGGATGTGCTTGAAATTGATCATGTTGCGCGACCCGGCGCGACCGCGGAGTGGTCGCACGCTTTTTCAACCATGCGGGATGGGAAAAGGGCCGCGCACTCCGCGCGCAGCCTAGGCTTTGGCCTTCTTGGCCGCGGCTTTTATCTGCTTCAGGCGCTTGATCCGGCGTTTACGTGCAGCTCGTTTAACTCGTACTCTAAGATTTTGTCCCATAAGAGATAAATGTAGAAAAACCGAATGCGCTCGTCAACTTCGAACAGAGTTTCTCGACACGGAAATATGATCCAGCAGCTACTCTTCTATTCCGGCGCCGGAAGCAGCTGTTCCCACCACGTATCGTCCGTCGTGCAGATGCTTAACTGGCGCCCGCCAACTGACTGAATACCAACTTCTCCCCGTTGGAGGTAACCTCGATCGCCTCGTCCTTGTGTATATTGCCGCGCAGAATCTCCTCGGCCAGCGGATCCTCGAGATATCGCTCCACAGCACGCCGCATCGGACGCGCACCATAGGAAGGATCAAAGCCTTTGACACTGAGAAAATCCCGGGCCGAGTCGGACACGTGGAGGTCGATATTTTTTGCGGCCAGCCGCGACTTCACCTTGGCGACCTCCAGCTCGAGAATCGACATCACGGTTTCCTTGGTCATCGGTCGGAAGACGATGATATCTTCAATTCGATTCAGCAACTCGGGCTTGAAGTTGCGCTTGGACTCTTCAAGCATCAGCCGTTTCATGCGATCATAGTCGGCGGAATCGGTCGGCTCGGCAAAACCAAGGCTCGTCCCCTTCCGGACCAACTCAGCGCCGATATTCGACGTCATGATGATGATCGTGTTGCGGAAATCCACCGACCGGCCGAGGCTGTCCGTCAATTTGCCCTCTTCGAGAATCTGCAAAAGAATATGCATGACATCCGGATGGGCCTTCTCAATTTCGTCGAACAACACCACGGAATAAGGCCGGCGGCGGACTTTCTCGGTCAACTGACCGCCTTCGTCATAGCCGACATAGCCGGGAGGTGATCCGACAAGCCGCGAAACCGCGAACTTCTCCATATACTCGGACATGTCGATCTGGATGAGCGCATCGGCATCGTTGAACATGAATTCGGCCAGCGCCTTCGCGAGCAACGTCTTGCCCACGCCGGTCGGACCAAGGAATACGAACGATCCGATCGGACGTTTCGGGTCGCGCAGATCGGCGCGGGAACGACGCAATGCCTTGGAGATCGATACCACGGCTTCGCTTTGACCGATCACCGTCTTCTCGATTTCCTGCTCCATCTTCAGCAGGCGCGCCGTGTCCTGCTCCTCCATCTTGTACAAGGGGATGCCGGTCCACTTGGAAATAATGGTCATGATATCCTCGGCGCTTACCGTCACGACCGCGTCGTCACGGGTCTTGCGCCAAGCCTCCATGACTTTGCCCATCTCCTCGGTGGCAATCCGCTCCTGATCCCGGAAGGCCGCCGCTTTTTCAAATTGCTGTTCCTTGATCGCTTCTTCCTTGCTGCGACGAATCTCCTCGATGCGCGCCTCCTTCTCCTTAATATCCGGCGGGCGGGTCATCGAGGAAATACGGGCACGGGCTCCGGCCTCGTCCATGACATCAATCGCCTTGTCGGGAAGATACCGGTCATTCAAATACCGCGAGGAAAGCTCCGCCGCGGAAACCAGCGCCTCGTCGAGAAACTTGGCGTGATGATGGGCCTCGTAGCGGGCGCGCAACCCCTTGAGAATTTCAATCGACTCTTCGATGGTCGGCTCCCGGACCATCACCGTCTGGAAACGACGCTCAAGCGCGGCGTCCTTCTCGATGAATTTACGATACTCGTTCAACGTCGTCGCTCCGACGCATTGCATTTCACCGCGCGAGAGGGCCGGTTTGATGATGTTGGACGCATCCATCGCACCCTCGGCCGATCCGGCTCCAACGATGGTGTGCAGTTCATCGATAAACAAAATTACATTCTTGGCGCGCTTAATCTCATCCATCACCGCCTTGATGCGCTCCTCAAACTGACCACGATATTTAGTACCGGCCACCATCAGCGCAAGATCCAGCGTGATCACCCGCTTGTCGCGCAACAACTCGGGAACGTCGCCTTTGACAATAGCTTGTGCCAACCCTTCCACGATGGCGGTTTTGCCGACGCCGGCTTCGCCAATGAGCACCGGATTGTTCTTGCTGCGACGGCACAAAATCTGAATGACGCGCTCGATTTCCGTCGCCCGCCCGATCACCGGGTCGAGCTCGCCCTTGTTGGCGAGATCGGTGAGATCACGACCGAACGTGCTCAACGCGGGCGTTTTGGCATCGCGCGGCGCGGCCGCACCACCTTGGGACGGCGCACCGGACGCACCGGCTCCCGCGCCACTGGCCTGCGCTTCGTTCTCGGGCTCGTAATTGGGATCGAGCTCCTTCATGATCTCGATGCGGGTCTTTTCCAGATCGACATTTAAATTGCGCAGTACCCGCGAGGCGACGCCCTCGACCTCGCGCAGTAAGCCAAGCAGAATATGTTCCGTGCCGACATACGCATGATTCAAGGCCCGCGCTTCGCTGCCGGCGAGAGCCAGCACTTTTTTTACGCGGGGCGTGAATGGCAAATTCCCGACTTGTTTGGTTTCCGGTCCGACACCCACCGCCTTCTCAACCTCGAAACGAACGGCATCGAGGTTGACATTCAGGCGCTGAAGCACATTCACCGCCACGCCCTGACCGAGCGCGATAATTCCCAGCAACAGGTGCTCCGTGCCCACATAATTGTGGTTGAACCGGTCGGCTTCCTTGCGGGCGAGCTGTAACACCTGCTGGGCACGTGGCGTAAAGTTATTCATCGTTGCGAGATACCTTTTTTGTTTTTGCCGTCACGCGAGTCAGTCGCTCACGCACCCGCCTGGCTCGAACCCGGTCACGATCTTTCGCCTTGAGAACCCGCCCTTCCATCTTCTGCAAGTGACCGGGTTGGGTAAGCATGAGCAGTTCATCAACTACCCCGCGATCCAACTTCTTCAATATACCCAAGTCTACCCCCAAACGCAAATCGGATAGCAGATCCAGCGCCTCCTTGGTCGTCAGCAAATGCGCGTTGGTTAGTATTCCATAAGCGCGACCAATATGGTCTTTCAAATACAAGTCCTTCTTTTCCGCCAGTCGCAGCCGCGCATTCTTCTCGTGATCGACGATTTCGAGGCAAATCTGCGTGATGTCCCGCACGATATCCGCCTCTTTTTCCCCCAAGGTCATCTGATTGGACACCTGGAACATATTGCCAACCGCCTCGGTGCCCTCACCCCACAACCCGCGCACGGTGAGACCAATCTTGCCCAAACCCTTGATGATCGGATTGACCTCCTCCATGAGCACCAAGCCGGGCAAATGCATCATCACACTGGCCCGCATGCCTGTTCCCACATTGGTCGGACACGAAGTAAGATAGCCGAGCGCGCTCGAAAAGGCATAGGCGCCCACCTGCTCCAGCCGCGAATCGACCTCATCGGCCGATTTCCAGCATCCCTCCAGGTCAAGACCGGGCCGGAGCGCCTGCAGGCGGACATGATCTTCCTCGTTAATCATGACCGACAACGACTCGTCGGTGCGAATAATCACGCCGCTTCCCCGGTCCTTCTCCGCCAATTCGCGACTGATCAAATGCCGCTCAAGCAGAATCTGCCGGTCGAGCTGGTCCAACTCATCCATGGCAAAGTCAATTTCCGGTTGCAGCGAATCGATCCCGGTCAGCTTCGGCCGCAGCGCCGACCACAGCCGCACGCACTCATCCTCCCCGCCCCAACCGGGAAAGGCATGGTCCTTGAAATTACGGGCCAGACGGATCCGGCTGCTGATGACAATCTGCTCGTGCGCGCTGGCCGAGAGCCACGCGCCGGCATTGCTCATCAAGGGTTGAATCTGCTCGCTCATTCCCGCCCACCACCCATTTTCCGGCGCACAAGCTGGATCTCATCACGGATGCGGGCCGCCTGCTCGTAATTCTCCCCGGCCACCGCCTGCTCCAAATCCAACTGCAACTGGCCGAGCTCATGCAAGACCGCCATTCGTACCGCTTCGGATGCCGGCACCTTGCCAATGTGGCGGTCATTCCGGTGCATCGCGCGCAAGAGCGGGGGCAAATCCTCGGCAAACGCCTCGTAACAAGTCGCACAACCGAAGCGGCCGCTTTTCTTGAAGTCGGATCGCCGCATGTGACAACGGGGACACGACCGTTCCGCCGACGGCACGGCTTGTTCCTCCCGCTTGCCGCCCATGCCCAACAGAATATCGGTGATGGAAATCGGGCCCTGCAGATCGAAACCGCTGCTCTGTGCACACTGCTCACAGAGATGAAGTTTTTTGATCGATCCATCGATGACTTGGGTCAGATGAACCGTAGCTTCCTCGGTCTTGCAGATTTCACATAGCATAGGACGACTTCTCTGCCGGATACGCCTCTGTTGCACGGAAGGCACTGCGCTCCGGCACGCGGATAACTATCGCTGCTTGCCGCGCTGATAGAAGCATACCACCGATTTGCGCAAAAAGCATGGCCACCGCAAAAATTAGCCGTCGCCTAGACCACCGGTGTGCCGGTGGCTTTGGTTTCGCGGCTGAATGCGTCCAGCAACGCCTTCGTATACGGGCCGGGCGCACCGGTGCCGATCGTGCGCCGGTCGACATTGGTTACGCTGATAATCTCCGCCGCGGTGCCGGTCAGAAAAACCTCATCCGCCGTGAAAAGATCGTAACGGGTGAGCACATCCTCCTTCACCGTCAACCCGCAGGAAGGTGCCAGCTGCATCACCACTTCGCGGGTGATGCCTTCCAGCGCCCCGCACCAGACCGGCGGGGTGACGAGCTTGTTACCGTGGATGACGAACACATTGTCACCGGAGGCCTCCGCCACGAAACCCTGCGGATTCAGCATGATGCATTCCATCACACCGGCATTGATGGCTTCGATCTTCGCCATGACATTATTAAGGTAGTTCAGACTCTTGATGCGCGGATTGATCGCCTCCACATGATTGCGCACCGTGCCGACGGTCACCACGCCCATGCCCTTCTCGTACAGTTCCTTCGGATAAAGCTGGATGGCCCCGGCAATAATGATCACTTGCGGCGTCTTGCACAGATAGGGATTCAGCCCCAGACCACCCACCCCGCGGGTCACGATCAGTCGCACATAACCGTTCATGCAATCATTGGCCTTGCAGGTGTCCACCACCGCCTTGGCCATGTCGGCTTGACTCATCGGGATGCTGAGGGCAATCACCGCCGCTGATCGATACAGGCGCTCGATGTGCTGCTCCAGGCGGAATACCTTGCCATGGTAGGTGCGAATGCCTTCAAACACGCCGTCGCCGTAAAGCAGGCCGTGATCAAAGACCGACACGACGGCATCCTTTTCTTCCACCAGTTTTCCATTCAGATAAATGTGCATATGTAGTCGTTCCTCTTATGTGATGTGGGGGCTTAATGTTCCATCTTTCAACATCCAACGCGAGTCACAACGCGCGGCGACCTCCAGATTGTGCGTCACAATCACCAACGATGCCTCTTCCGTGCTCGCCATCGAAAACAACGTGTCCAACACTTGCCAACCGGTATGCGAATCGAGATTGCCGGTCGGCTCGTCGGCAAACAGATAACGCGGCCGGTTCATCAGGGCACGGGCAATCGCCGCCCGTTGCTGTTCGCCGCCGGACAACTCAAGCGGCCGATGACCGAGCCGGTGACCGAGCCCGACCGCCCCCAGCAGATGCTTCGCCCGCGAGCGGATTTCCTCGCGGCGGCGCAAGGCGCCGCGCTGGCTCAAGGCCGGGAGCGCGATGTTGTCGAGCACATCCAACTCGGGCAGCAAATGAAACGATTGAAACACGAAACCAAACGTCCGCGCGCGCAACTGGTTCCGCCGCCGCGCCGGCACACGGTAAATATCCTCGCCATCCAGCGTCACCGAGCCGCCGCTCGGCAAATCGAGTCCGCCCAGCGTGTGCAACAAGGTGCTTTTGCCGGCTCCGCTGGCGCCCATGATCGACACGTGTTCGCCCGGACGAATCATCAGTGAAACTCCGCGCAAGACCTCGATCCGGTTGCGTTCCAACGCGTAGACCTTGGTTACCCCCGCCGCGTGCAAGCCATGCCTGACATCATTCATAACGCAGCGCCCTCACCGGATCCAGCCGCGCCGCCCGGTAGGCCGGCAACACGCCGGCCAGCGTGCAGATCACCAGCACCGACATCGCAACCAGCACGACATCCGACACCGACGTGGCCGCCGGGATCTCGCTCAAGTGGTAAAGCTCCTTGGGCAACAACTCGAGACTGAATTGCTCCGAAAAAAACCGGAGAATGTGGTTGCGATAGCGGAGAAACGTCAGCCCCAGACCCACGCCGGCCACAATGCCGATCAACCCTTGCACAAAACCCTGCCAGATGAAGACACCCATCACCTGACCGGAGCTGAAACCAAGCGATTTGAGCAAACCGATTTCGCGGGTTTTCTGCACCGTGACCGTGATCAACGTGTTACAGATGCCGAAGGCCGCCACGATGGTGATAATGATTAGCAGGATAAACATCATGTTTTTTTCCACCCGCAGCGCGGCAAACAACTGACGGTTTTGCTGCATCCACGTGGAAATCTGAAATCCCGGCCCGAGGGTCTCGCGTATCGCCGCCGCCACCTCGCCCGCGCGCAACGCATCCGCGGTCATGACCTGGATGGCATGCACCCCGGCATCCATGCGATACAGCGCCCGGGCCGTGTCCAACGATGTTAAAATAAAACTGGAATCAAACTCCCACATGCCCAAGTCGTAGATTCCGCGCAAGGTCAGCTCCTCGGGCAAATACACCTCGTCGCTCATGTTGAAACTCTGGGGCGAATAGACCAGCAAAGGATCCCCCACCCGCACGCCAATCTGACGGGCAAGATCGACCCCCATCAACACGCCGCCCCCGGTGACGTCGTAGGCGCCCTGCACGATATGTTCAGGCACCCGGCTCACCTCGGCCTCGTAGCGGGGATCAAAACCGCGCGCGAGCGGAGAATGCACCCGGTCGTCTTTGACAATAAATACCAATCCCTGCACAAACGGCGCCGCACCCGTCACGCCGGGCACCCGGCGGATCTCGTCCAACAGCGGACCGGGATCCTGAATGTAGTCAAACTCCTGCACGGTGATGTGCGCATTGAAACTGAGAATCTTGTCGCGCCACATCTGGTCAAAGCCGCTCATCACCGAAAGGACAATCACCAGGACGGCCACACCCAGCATGACACCGATCACCGAGATCACCGTGACGATGGAGATAAACGTCCGCTTGGGACGCATATATTTCAGGGCCAGATAAATGGAGAACGGCAGCCGCACCGGCATCAGCTCTTGGGCTTGAGTTGCGGAAAGAGGATCACATCGCGGATGGATTCCGCGCCGGTCAACATCATGACCAGACGGTCAATGCCCACGCCCATGCCACCGGCGGGCGGCATTCCGTGCTCGAGCGCGGTGAGAAAATCCTCGTCAATCCTGGTGGTGTCTCCACCGGCCTGGGCGAGAAAACGCTCGCGCTGAATCAGCGGGTCATTCAGCTCGCTGTAACCCGGCGCGATTTCCCGGCCGCCAATCACCAATTCGAAGACATCGACCAGCGACGGATCATCCTCGCACGGCTTGGCCAGCGGGACCAGCGCCGCCGGCAACCGCGTGACGAACGTCGGATTCACCAGCGTTTTTTCGACCAGCTTTTCAAATACTTCCTGGGTCATTTCCACCAGCGACCATTGCGGCTCGATATGCAAATGCTTTTCATGCATCCGCGCGCGTGCATCGGCAAGACCGAGATCAAACCAATCCGCTCCGATCGCCTCGCGCACCAGTTCGTGATATGTCACTTCGCGCCATGGCAAACTCAAATCGATCCGCTGCGCGGCATGACCGACCAGCAACGTGCCCATCACCTGTTGCGCCGCGCGCAGAATCATGTCCTGCACGATCTGCATCATGGTCCGGACATCGCCGAACGCCTGATACACCTCGATCATGGTGAACTCGGGATTGTGAAAACGGCTCAATCCCTCGTTGCGGAAATTGCGGTTCATCTCGAAGACCTTGTCGAACCCGCCGACCATCAATCGTTTCAAATAAAGTTCCGGCGCAATGCGCAGAAACATCGGACAATTCAGCGCTTCGTAATGCGTGGTAAATGGATTCGCCGCCGCGCCTCCGGCCATCGGCTGCATCATCGGCGTTTCCACTTCCTGAAAACCCTTTTCCTGCAGACAGGCCCGAATCTCCCGGACGATGGCGATCCGCTGATCGAACACCTTGCGCACCTCGGGATTGGCAATCAAATCGAGATAACGCTTGCGGTAGCGCGTATCGACATCCTGCAAACCGTGCCACTTTTCCGGCAGCGGAAGGAGCGACTTGGACAGCAACGTCCACCCATTCACTTTGGCGGTCGGCTCGCCCATTTTGGTGGTGAAGAGTTCACCCTCGATGCCGATCAAATCACCGATGTCGAGAAGCTTGAACGTGGCAAATCCATCTTCGCCGAGATCGCCCTTGCGCACATAAATTTGAAACCGGTCCGATCCATCATGCAAATCGGCAAAGATGCTCTTGCCCATTTCGCGAATGGTGAGCAAACGCCCGGCCATGCGGACAATTTTATGTTCCGCGAAGGCTGCGCGGATGTCGATGATCCGGCCGTCGCGCTCGTAGGCCTTGCCGTAAGGCGCGACGCCGCGGGCCTTCAGCGCCTCGAGATTGGCCAGCCGCTGCTTCCGAAATTCGTCCTCGTGAGGTCCGTGTTCCATAGATTTGCCCTGTCGTAAGGGGCGAAAGTGTAGAGACGGGAATCCCCCCCGTCAAGCAACCGGGCGGCATGAACAGGATCAGCATGCGAACTACATGTGAATCACATCACGCGACCAGCTATGGCCTCAAGCCAAATGAATAATTGCGGCAACCCTTTTTGGCCTGTCTCATCCCAGCCCACAGGGTATTCATGACCGTTGCAATAATTTGAACTTTATGGTCGTGCATTTTCGAATGAGGCGATTTCCGGTCAGCACGTGGGCGTGGTGGCCTCCACGAGGCGGCCCATGGCTTTGGTGGCAGAGAGGAAAGTCATGCCAGCGTCCACGAAGAGCCGTTCGAGGTTGATGACCGGTCGGCGACGAAAAACGTCGGGCACTCGCCGGGTAGAGGCGGTGGACCGCCAGGTGGCGTGAATGCGACGGGAACCGTCATCGAAAATCGTGACCAGCCGCTTGGCCGTTTGCACTGCGCCCTGGGAGGTCGGCTCGATGCCTATGAGGAAGAAATCGACCCACTCCTGCCAATTGCCTTTGACGCGAACGCCATCGAGCAGTTCGTAATACAAGGACCGGTGTTGTTTGAGATACAGATTCAAATAAAGCCGGGGTTGCGTGAGTAGTCCGTCCTGGTGAAACATGAAGGCGATCAGCAGGCGGCGTGACAATGAGTTCGGGGGGCGGGTGCAGTTGAACCGCTACGCGTTACATTCCAATCAGCAGGACAGGAGCCGGAGAAGCGGAGTGATTAAAGAACGCGTTTAGCCCGGCTCCGGCGGGGCGGGCAGATGCACAATGCGCGTGTCCAGGGAGTAGTCGGGAGGGCGGCGCAGAGCTGGTAGCCAGACCCGCCCGTTGGTTTTGTGGGTATCATTGCGGGTACTTGTAACTCCCAAAGATTGACGGAATATCGAAAAGCTCCAGAAAAAGAGGCGAGAAACGAAATCGAATAAAAAGCCCGTTTCCATTACTGAAAACGGGCTTTTAAGTGGTAGCGGGGTTGGGATTTGAACCCAAGACCTTCAGGTTATGAGCCTGACGAGCTACCAGGCTGCTCCACCCCGCAGTCAAAATCGGTAGATCAATTGATCAGAATTCGAATGTAGTGTTTTCGCGTGAGACTTCAAGCCTTTATTTGATCGCTCGCGTTTTTTCCGTCGCTAAACCCACAGCCGGGGCGCCCGGGCCATCGGAAAATAGCTCAGGTTAACCGACCTGCAATCTCATCCCGGACCCGAGTGTGTCCGGATCCCTTCTTCATCATGATCCGGGCAGCAAGGTCAGACATGCGGCAACCATCTTCCATTCAGCACATCCGCGACACCATCGCTTCACTGGGCATCGCCGGTACCGTCCGCACGATCGGCCGGAACATGCTCGCCGTGCACATCTATTATGCGCTGACCTGTCCGCTCGAGCAACGCCCCGCGCCATCCGCCCTGCGCAACGGCTTTCGCCTCCAACCGGCCCGCGAAGGCGACTTCGACGAATTCAGCACCATGCGATCGTCCCTCTCCCCGGATGACCGGCACGCGCTCGCGGTGCGGAAAATGTTTTTCCGCCGCGGATTCGACCGGTGCTTTCTGCTCCGCGATCACCAGTCGGCTCCGGTTTTTCTGCAATGGCTGATCTATCCCAGCGACAATCCACTCATCCACCGGCACTATCGCCACCGCTTTGCCCCCCTGCCCTCCGGCCACGCCATGCTCGAAAATGCCTTCTGCTTTCCCGGATATCGCGGCTTCGGCTGGCTGTCCGACATGACCGCGCGCCTGCTCTGGCATGCCAGGGAGGACGGTCACACCTGGTGCACCGGCTATATTCGCGCCGACAACCTTCCCTCGCTCAACTGTTTCACCCGCCTCGGGTTCCGCCTGCAACGGCGGATTCCCGAAATAAAACTTTGCGGAATCACCCGCCGATTCATCTGATCAAGGAGACAACCATGGATGTACTGAAAGATGTCAGCGACTTCGTTTCGGAGCGCTTTTTGTTCGGCTACGAAGCCCCCGGCGCCGATGTGCCGCTGTTCGAATCCGGCGTGATGGATTCCACCGGCGCACTTGAAGTCGTGCAATTCATTCACAAGCGGTATGGCTTGGAAGTACCGGACGACGATCTCGTTCCCGTTCACTTTGCCACCCTTCGCCGCATCGCCGACTATGTCACCCAGCGCTTGACCGATCTTCCGGTGTAATCGCCACTCATGCACCTGAATCTACTCCACGAATATCTCAACCTGCGCGCCGCGGATGTGCCCGAGCAGACCGCCCTGGTCGATGGCCTCACCCGCATGACCTATCAGCAACTGTGGCAGGCCGCCAATGCGTTCGCATGGAACCTTCGCGATGCCGGCGTCCAACCCGGCGACCGGGTCGTGGCCATGCTGGATAATTCCGTGGCCGTGCCGGTCTTTCTTTACGGCGCCCTCAAGGCCGGCGCCATCTTTGTGCTGCTGCACGGCGGCACCCGGACGCGCAAATTACATTACGTGCTCGAAGACGCCGGCGCCAAGTTTCTACTCACCAGCGCGCACAAAAAAGCCACCGTGTTGCCCGCGCTCACCGGACTTGCCGGATTGCGCCATGTGGCCTGGACTGATGGCGAACCACCGCTATCGCCCGAGCCGGATCTCATCTCGTTCCACGACTGGTTCTTCTGGCGCAGCAATGCCGCCAGAGCCCGGTTCACTTCCGTGCCGCGACGGCCCACCGACCTTGCCGCGCTCATTTACACCTCCGGCTCCACCGGCAAGCCGAAGGCCATCATGTGCCCGCATCGCAACATGATCGCGGCGGCCCGCAGCATCATTCATTACCTCGAAAACCGTCCCGGCGATGTCATCCTGAATTGTCTTCCCCTCGCATTTGATTATGGCCTCTACCAGGTGCTGATGGCGGTGATGTTTGGTGGCACGGTCGTGCTCGAACCATCGTTCATGTATCCGGCTCATCTGCTCCAGTTGCTGAAGCGCGAACATGTCACCGGACTGCCGGTTGTGCCAACCATCCTCCACGCCCTGCTCGAGCTGGATAATCCACCGCGGCAGGCGTGGACCTCCCTCCGCTACCTGACCAACACCGGCGCGGCCATGCCGGTGTCGCTCATCCGCGAGTTCCGGAAGCGGCAACCCGCGATTCAGTTCTATTCCATGTTCGGCCTCTCGGAATGCAAACGCGTCTGCTATCTGCCGCCCGCGCACATAGACCGGATTCCACAGTCGGTCGGCCAGCCCATGCCGGGATGCGAGGCCACCATCGTGGATCCCTCGGGACAGCCGGTCCCGCCCGGCGTGGTAGGCGATCTGCACGTGCGCGGCGAAAATGTCATGGCCGGCTACTGGAATGATCCGGAATTGTCCAACCGCGTGTTCCGGCGCGATCCCGTGTCGGGCCATGTCACCCTCCACACCGGCGATCGCTTTTATCGCGACGAGGAAGGATTTCTCTATTTTGCCGGCCGCGCCGACGATGTGATGAAAGTCAAAGGCGAGCGGGTCAGTCCCATCGAGATCGAGCGCGCCCTGCTGGAATTTCCCGGTTTGCGCGAAGCCGCGGTGACCGGCCTCCCGGATCCGGTTCACGGCGCCGTGCTGCAAGCGCATGTCGTATGCGCGCGCGACACCGAAGTGAGCGAACAGGATCTGCGCCGCCACTGCGCGCAACAACTTGAGTCCCACATGGTGCCCGAGCGCATCATCTTTCTCAGCGAATTGCCGAAATCGGAAAACGGTAAAGTGAACAAACGTTCACTTCTAACCATGGAGGAAATGTATGCATACCGTCAGCGATAACGAAGCGAACGGACTGGACATCGATCCCGGCGTTGAAGCCACCTGGATTGCCGCGAAAATCCGTCATGACCTCGCCCGCATTCTGCGGCGCAGGGGCGCGGTGGTCGGTGTAAGTGGCGGTGTGGACTCGGCGGTGGTGCTGGGCTTGTGTGCGCATGCGCTCGGACCGGAACGCGTGCTGGCCGTACTCATGCCGGAACAGGAATCGGATACGCACAGCTTGTCGTATGGACGGCTCGCGGCCCGCCACTTCGGCGTATCGTGCATCACCGAGGACATCAGCCCGGCCCTTCAGGGATTCGACGCCTATCGTCGCCGTGATGAAGCGATCCGCGAAGTGTTCCCCGAGTACGACGAATTCTGCCAGGCCCGCATCGGACTGCCCAAAAGCACCCTCGATCAGGAGCGGCTAAATCTGTTTGAACTCACCATCGTCTTGCCCACCGGCGAGGAAAAGTCGGCCCGTCTGCCGACCGGGGCCTATTTATCCATCGTCGCCGCCTCCAACTTCAAGCAGCGCGCGCGCATGTGCATGCTATACTACCATGCCGAAGCGATGCACTATGCCGTCGCCGGCACCGGCAACCGGAACGAGTGCGAACTCGGGTTCTTCGTCAAGTATGGCGATGGCGGCGCGGATCTGCTGCCGATCCGCCATCTGCTGAAAACCCAAGTCTACCAACTCGCCCGCCATCTTGGCGTTCCGCAGGAAATCATCGACCGCCCACCCACACCCGACACCTACACGGCGTCCCACACGCATCAGGATTTCTTTTACCGCGCGCCCTTTGACCTTCTCGACGCGGTCTGGCACGGTTGGGAGCAACAAATGTCCGGCCCGGATATTGCCCGCCGGGTGGGCTTAAACGAGGAACAGGTCAACCGGATCATCGATGACATCAAGCAGAAGATGAAAACCTCGGAGTATTTGCGCCATGCTCCGGGATGATTTGAAGGTGATTTTTCCGGCCATCGCATTTCCGGTGGCCATCCCCCGGCTCACGCAGCATACCGCAGGCGCTAGCCGGTACGGGCGTCGACCGGAACCGCCAGCTCCGCGCGCGTGCCCCGCTCAGGTGCCGCGTGCAGCCGCAACTCGCCACCCAATTCCCCGATACGCTCGCTGATGGTAAATAGTCCAAAGCCACCCTGCGCACCGTGGACAAATCGCTGATCCGCGGGCTGTTCGAATCCCCGCCCATCATCCTGCACACGAATTTCGACATGATGGTTCGAGCGCCAGACATCAACGGAAATGGAACAAGGCCCGGCATGCTTGAGCGCGTTCATGATCAATTCGCGTGTCGCCCGGAACAAGGTGCGTTCGACCCCTTTATCCAGTTCTTTCGGCTGCTCGTCATCCTTCACGACGATCGCACGACCATGCAACTTTTCCAGCCGCTCGGCCAGATCCCGCAAGGCCGGCACCAGCCCCAACTCATGCAACAGGGGCGGCGTCAACTCGGCCATCAGCGCGCGCGATTCGTTGATCGCTTCGCTGATCAGCGTGCGCACATGCCCCACATCCTGAACGGCCGCCGGCAAGTTGGATTCCGCCAGTTGGGCCTTGATGGATCCAAGCTTGATGTTGGACAGCGACAGCGTCTGGATCACCGTGTCGTGCATCTGGCTGGCAATACGGTGCCGGGCCCGTTCCTCGGTGGAGGATACTTGCGCGGCGAGTTGCTTGAGCCGTTGCTGGTATTCCTCGCGTTCGGCCTCCAGGCGGCGCCGCTCGGTTATATCGCGGGCCGCAATGATCGCGCCGGCCACCTTGCCGTCACCATCGTAATACACCGAACCATTATAGAGCATCGCCGACACTTCCCCGCTGCGATGCCGCAGATCTAGATGGTGGTTGCGAATTTCGCTCTCCTTGAAAACTTTGCGCCAACCGGCATCGGCCTTCTTTTGATCGGTGAAATAGCGGGACAGACTTGTGCCCGTAAGCTTGGAACGGGCCACCCCGGTAATTTTCTCCGCCGCGGCATTCACGTCCTCGATATACCCGTCCACATTGATCATGAACAGCGGATCGAGACTCGACTCAATCAACCGGCGATTGTATGCCGAAACGCTGTGCAACTCCTGCTCGGCCAGCCAAATATCGGTAAAATCACGCAACGATAAGATGATCGCCGTCGGCTCGCTGTTTATGTCCCGGATGAACGAGATCGCGGGCACGATGTGCAGCACCCGGCCGTCCGGCACGGACAATGTGAACGGAGTCAATACTGTATCATGCCCCTGCATGGCCTTCTGCAGCGCAGCAAGCATGTGTTTGAGCTCCAGCGGATTCATTATCCCTTGCAAAACATCATCCACAGACCGCCCGGCAATCTCGGATCCTTTGCGGAGGGTCATGCGTTCAAACGTCCGGTTTACCGAGCTGATGCAGCCTTGCATGTCCAACAACATGACCGCTTCGCCGATGGAATCGATGGTTTCCTGGGCGGTCCGCGCGGCCGCCGCCACCGCCAGGGCACTCTGTTCGCGCAATAAGGCCTGACGCAGACCCGTTACATCGCGCAAGATAAGAGCCACGTGCCCGTCGGCCGGACGGTAGGCATACACATCATAAATACTTTTTGCCGCCTCCTGATTGAACTCCAAATGCAAGGCTTCGTTGTTTCTCGCCAATTGAAGCAACTGTTCGGCAAGCATGCCCTCGGCACCTTGCCACACCTCCACCAGGCTGCGACCGATCAGCCGGGTCCGCGGCGCGTCCATGATATTCTCAAACACATGATTCATGTCCTTGAGCACCAGATCGACCGGCTGGCCGGTCTGATCAACGCGCACGCCCAGCAGTGCGAAACCTTCGCTCATATTGCGAAAGAGATCGCGATAGCGGGACTCGCTTTCCCGCAAACTACTCTCCATGCGACTGCGCACCATTGCCGCAGCTATCTGGCTCGCCAAGGCGCGCATAAATTCGATCGATTCGGAAGACAAGTTCTCAAGCGTGCGCGAGCCAAAGGCCAAGGTGCCCAACACCTGATCATCTCCATCAAGGAGGGGAAAACACGCAAAGGAATGCAATCCGAGAGCGAGCAAATGTTTCGTGCGCGAATCTTCACGCACCGGAAGTTGTGACGCGATCAAGGGCACCCCTTCAAGGGCCACGTGACCACAACCAAGCTGACCCACAGGAACATATTCAAACCGGCCTCGCTCGCGCCCGTTCAGACCCACGCTCGATACCAGATGCAAACGCCGGCGCTCGGAATCGAGTTGATGATGATAGCATACGTCGCAACCAAGCCATGGAAGCGCCTGATGACACATGCGACTGATCACGGAGGAGGGATTTTTGGCGCGCAACATGGCCTCCGCCATCTCCGCCAGCATCTCCAGACGTTTGGTGGCGAGATGCAAAGAGTCCTCGTAAAGAATGCGATCTTTCAGCTCGCATTGAAGATTGCCGAATAGCCGGATGTTATCGAGGGCCAACGAGACGGAAGACGCCAGTTGCACGGCAAATTCAAGATGTGATGGATCAAACCGGTGGGCAAACCGGCTAAAGATCACGTAGACAATTGCCTCCAGATGGTCACGCACCATGAAGGGAATCACCAGCACGGAACGGGCCTTCCAACCCGCCATGATGCCGGTTCCCCTTCGATGGCGCGCCGTGGGTCGCTCAACCGTGAACGGATGCCCATCATGCTTGGATATGACAGCCGACGGCTCATCACCGGATGGAACGGGTTGACCGCAAATGCCATCGGGAAGATGAATGCCATGATTACAAATCCAGCCCCCATCGCGTGCCTTCGAGTAAACCGCTACGGCATCGCACCCCAACGCCTCCCGGTTTTTCGTCATCACGACGGCAAGCAATTCATCCAAGTCGGAAGTCGCATGCACCACCTCGTTGATCACCCTCATCGCCTCTGACTGTCGCCGGGCATTCTCCCGGTCGGTGACGTCTTGATTCAACCCGATCATGCGCACAGGTCGACCTTTTGGATCCCGCTCGACTATCGATGCGCAACGGATGTGTCGCACATGTCCATCCGGACGTACGATGCGAAATTCCTGGTTGTAGGTACTCTTCTCATTGATGGATTTGACGGTGCGCTCTTTTTGAACAACCCGGTCGTCCGGATGAAGGCAGGAATACCAGAAACTGCCATGCGGCTTGAATTGCGCCCGGGTAATTCCGTAGATGGACAAAAGACGATCATCCCAGCGCTGACGATCGCGCTTGATGTCGTACTCCCAAAACCCGATATCGATCGCATCCGTGGCCAGCCGGATCCGGTTCAACATCAAGGATTCAATCCCGCCGAACGGTCTCGCCGTGCCGAGCTTGGCCGGTAACCGTTGATCCCCGGCTGCTTTCCTGCCGGACACGGCCCGTGACTTGCGAGTGGACTGTTTATTAGACATCGAACCGGGTACTCACGCTATGCATGCCTTAATGGGGAACTTCAAATGTGCAGCCGGCATCCCGGGGAGCACCCGCGGTGCGTGCATGAAAAGCAAGATGACAAAGCAGGTCCTCTTTTTCAAACGGCTTGATCAGATAACCTCGAGCGCCAGCCCGGAACATTTCATTGATGATACCGTTGTGACTGTGCGCCGTCATTAGCAGCACTTTGGTCAGTCGCGGTACCCGGGTGTTTTTCAGAAACCAAAGTCCGTCATGCACCGGCATGCGATAGTCAAGCAAAACGAAATCATACAAGGCATCCTCGACCATGGGAATCGCCTGAGCTACCGATGCAGCATCGTCCACCATATGCCCGCTCTCCTCTAACATTTCCCTGATCTGCCGGCGAAATGCCTCATGATCATCAACAACAAGTACACGAAAAGATTTACGCAAGTCGCTATTTTTCATAGAGTTAAATTATTACTGGTTCGCTTATTTCCACAAAATCAGGGAAAACCTCATATTATACTGATATTTCACTTACTCGCGCCGCCATGAAATCAGGGTATACTACGGCATTTCACGGCCTGATTATGGCCGTCCGGTGCGGCTAACACACGTCAGACAAGTGAATTAGGTTCATCCCGGTCATTCTCCGGCGCTAAGACTTTTCGGAAGCAGGTCTAATCCATTTCCCTAGTTTCAACCACAGGACATCCGGACATACTCGGTCTTCAATTGGAGGAGTCGGCTTGCTAGAGTGGCCAAGGAACTACTGGAGAATCTATGAATATCCGTTTACTTATTGCTGATGACCACAAACTGATGCGCGATGGACTGCGGGCGCTGATTGAGCGTGAGGCCGACATGCAAATTGTCGGCGAGTCCGACAACGGCACCGCCATCATTGCCCATGCGAAAAAACTCAATCCGCATGTGGTGGTCATGGATGTGTCCATGCCCGATCTGAACGGCATCGAGGCGACCCGCAAGATCATCGCCGCCAATAGCGGCATCAAAGTCGTGGCCTTGTCCGGTCATGCCGACGAGCGCTTTGTGCGCGAGATGCTCACCGCCGGTGCGTCCGCCTATGTGCTCAAGCATACCGCCGGCGAGGAATTGATGCGCGCTATTCGCATCATCATGAAGGGCCAGAAATATCTTTCGCCGGAAGTCGCCCATGGCGTGGTAAATGCCTATGTGGAATTGTCGCGCCCGCGCGGCGAGGCCACGGCATTCGTCGTCCTGACCGATCGCGAGCGTGAAGTGCTGCAAAAAACCGCCGAGGGCCACACCACCAAGGATATTGCCGCCGCGCTCGGGATCAGCATCAAGACGGTGGAAACCCACCGGCGCAACATCATGGAAAAACTGCAAATGTCGAGCGTCGCCGAATTGACTAAATACGCGATCCGCGCCGGCTTAACCTCGGTAGACGGATGAACAGCGCGGGATCATCGCGGTGCGCCTACCCGGCGCGCCTGCGCCCGCACCATCTATGACGACACCCCCATCCACTATCATGCTGGTCGACGACCATGCCTTCACGCGCAAACACATGGCATCGTTGATCGATTTGCAACCGGGCCTATCGGTGGTAGCGGAAGCCGGCAGCGGCGAGGAAGCCTTGCCGCTGGCCACGCATATACGACCGGACCTGATCGTGATGGATATTCTCCTGCCCATGATGAATGGCATCGATGCCACCCGTGCCATCATCGCCGCGCATCCCGGACAGAAAATTCTCGTTCTATCCAACTACGAAGGCAATACCCTGATCGAGTCCATCAAAAGCGCCGGCGCGCTTGGCTTTGTAAAAAAGGATGAGGCCTACGAGGAACTCATTCCCGCCATACTCGATATTCTGTCCGGGCGCACTCACTTCGGATCAGCCGGCGCCTGAAGAATTGCCCGCGCGAGCGACGGCAACGACGCACACGCGGGCGCTATCCGGCACACCATCCTTAAGCATTTTCGCGCGAGCATCTCTGCCCCTCCCCGAGTGTGGCCTGTTCATAACTTTGTTTCACTAGGCACGAATTTAAGAGGAGAAATACATGTTCTCATCGGCAATCAACTTAACCGAGGAATGTCTGGATCTGGTGGACAGCTACATCAGTCAGCACGACATCCACGGCTTGCATGGTGGCAACGGGGTGTGGAAAGAAAAGCTGGCAGACTGCCTCAACTTCGTGCGCAACGGCGATCTGGAGAAAGTCATTCCCGACCTGACCATGATCATCCGCGAAACACGCGCCGCCGGCGCTTACCTCGCCCTCGCCGGCACACAATTATGCCTCGGCCATTTTGAATCGGCCTTGATGACGCTGGATGTGCTGCTGTTTGACCGTCCGGATTGCCATCATGCCCATCTTGTCAAAGGCATCGTGCATCATGCATCGGGCGCCGGAGACGAGGAAGTCACCGCATCGCTTCGCGAAGCCGTGCAAGGCGAACCAACACTCTGGCTTGGCTGGCGCATGCTAATCGATCTCGCCAACCGTCGCGGCGATCGTCAAGAGGCCGAGCGATTGCTCAGCGAAGCGCTCTGGCACGATCCCCGCCATGCGGAAATGGAACGACGCCGGGGAATACGCCCATGCCGCATCACCTGAACCATATCCCCTTTCCTATACATGATTACCTATCATCCCGGAGTCTATCCATGAGCATGCGACCAAGTCTGGACAGCCATGCACCCGCCGGTCTGGAACACGATAAATACGCCACGCTATTTCATGCCTCGCCGGTGGGCTATGTAACCCTCGGCCGCACCGGAACCATCGACGAAGCCAACATGACATTTGCCCGCATGACCGGACAGCCGGCCGAAAAAGTGATCGCGCGACCGTTTCTGGAAATGCTGTGCAAAGAATACCAGGAACGCTGGGAGGCTTTCCTGCAAAGCGTGTTTCAAAGCGACAGCCGGATATCCTTTGATGCCCGCCTGCTGGCCGCCACCCAAGAACCGGTGGATGTAATCATCGACGGCGTGGCGGATGCCATGAATGAAATTTGCCTTCTCACCGTAACCGACATAAGCCAACGAAAACGAACCGAGCGCGTTCATCTGATTAAACACAAACTCGAAGCCGCCGGTCTCATGGCGGGCGGCATTGCCCACGATTTCAACAACCTGCTCTCGGTGATCCTGCTCAACCTCGACATGGGCCGCACCATGATTGAAAGCGGACATGAACTGGACCGGTTGCTTCGCGAGGCGGATCTCGCGGTGACACAAGCCGCACGCCTCACCAAACGGCTGGCCATGCTCGCCGGTCACGTCCAGCCGGTTTGCCAACGACTGGTCGCGAATGAGCTTTTTCATCAAAGCGCCTCGCTGATGCTCGGAGACACTTCCGTCACCTTGCGGTGCGAGCTGGCGGAAGATCTCTGGCCCGCGGAAATCGATAGCGCCCAATTCGAGCAAGTGATCCGGCATCTCGTGATGAATGCGTGCGAATCGATGCCGGGCGGCGGCGAACTGGCGTTGCAGTCGGCCAACCAAACGCTCGCCGCGGACAATATGTGGAGCCTGTCCGCCGGACGATACATCCAACTAAGCGTCATCGATCACGGCCACGGCATCGAGGACGAGGCGCTGACGCGGATCTTCGACCCGTACTATTCGACCAAGCTCCGCGGGTCGACCAAAGGCGTCGGGATTGGACTCACCCTGTGCCATGCCATCATGACCATGCATCACGGCGGTATCATCATCGACTCCAAACCCGGCGCCGGCACCAGAGTCGACTTGTACTTTCCCGCCACACCGGAACCACCGGTCCTCACGGATCCACGTCCAGCGCGACGTCGCATTCTACTCATGGAGGATGACGATGCGGTGCGCAAATCGCTCGGCATGCTGCTTCAACGCATGGGCCACGAGGTGGCGCTAGCCGCCAGCGGAGAAGAGGCGGTCAACATATTCACCGCCGCACAAAAAAACGCCGGCACGTATGACGCCGTGATTCTGGATCTGCATGTCCACGAGGGCATGGATGGTCTCCAAACCATTCTTGTGCTGCGCCAACTCGATCCTGCGGTACACGCGATCGTGATGAGCAGCCACGCCTATGCCCCCGCGCTCATGCACTTTGACCAGCACGGGTTCGACGGCTACCTGGTCAAACCCTGCACACGTCTGGAACTCGAAAAAGCGCTCGGGAGGGTCATCGTCTCATGACCGCGATGTGGCAAACCGGCTTGCTCGCCATGAAAAGTTCCAATGATTGGAAAACGTGGCCGACCAAATTTCCAATCCTTGGAACTTTGGTCGTGCGTATATCAGCGGCCGGGGCCCGGCGGACGTGGTTCAGCGCCTCCTGCGCCGGCGCGTCGCGGCGGAAGCCATCGCGCTTCATGTTGTCGGAATATTTTACATCCCGACCGGATTTTTGGGCCCGTCTGCGCATCGCCGAATTCATCCGGGCCGCTCGACCTCCGTCACATCCCCCGTCATATCAACAGGTTGGCCAATCGCCTACGCATGCGTCGTCCGTACACCGGACGAATGGCACGCCTGATGCTGTGGTTAGTTCGTCGACCGAAGGAAAGGAGTAAGCAGATGAGAAAGTATATCATCGCATTGACCTTGATCGGGTTGGCGGCGCCGGTACGCGCCGTTCCACTTGATCTCTACAACGATATGCTGTCGTGGGAAGAGGCAGGTATCGTGGCTACCCCGAACTGGGACAACGAAGAAACCACGTTCAGCTGGAACATCTCCAGCCCGACGCCGGGTCTGTGGCACTACGAGTATGTGTGGCAGACCGACGGCGCCGACCTGAGTCATATCACGCTGGAACTGACCGAAGGCGCCATCGCGGATGACTTCAGCAACTGGCAGTATCTGTATGCCAGTGTCGAAGACGAAAGTCCGGAATTCGGATGGTTCGATCCCGACACGGGTAACAGCAATCCGGGCATGCCCGGCTCCATCTACGGATTCAAGCTCGACCTCGCCTCGGATAGCGCGGTGTTCGGATTTTCATTCGACACATGGCGCTCGCCGGTGTGGGGCGACTTTTACGCCAAGGATGGCAAACACAATGCGGGCGGACCTAATGGCGGCTTCACCTACGCCTACAATGCCGGATTTAGCGATCCGGATGCCAACGACGGCTTTCATGCCGCGGTCCCCAACGGATATTCCGTAAGCGATCCCGGCACAACCGCCGCCCTGTTGGGACTGGCCATGGCGGGCATCGCCGGCCTCCGTCAACGCGTCTCCAGGAGCACCTGATATGTCCGGCCTGACGTTCGCAGTCGATTCCAGCCGGCGCGCATCCATCGCGGCCATGGCGAGCATCATCCTGTTTGCCGCCGCGTCCTCGTCAGCTCAGCACGAGCGGGAGCGCCCATGGATCGCATCTGCGAGCGTCGCGCCGGATTCCCTGGTGTGTCCGGAAACTTCGACCAACAGCTGGATGAGTCGTGGCGGTCCCGCGTGGATCCCGTCACGCCTCGTCCGGCATTCACTTTCATCACTTGATCAGGTCGTGGACCTGGGTTTCCTGGTTGGAATGACCCATCTCGCGTCATCAATCGCCGTTAACTGCCGGATCCACGACCTGGCCTTTTCATACCGGACCTCGCCCGGCAAAACGCATGAACCGCCCGAGTGGGTGGTGCAACATCGCGGCACCCGGCGAGCGCGGGCCTCGGGTGAGCGAGCCGCACCGGCATAATGCATGCCCGGGGATGACGTATGATCGCAAACAAGGGGACAGGCCGCAGCGACAGCGGGCCCCATCCACCCGCATCGTCGCCGAAGCCCGAAAAGGCGAGCTCCGCCATTGACGGCCGACCTGTCCCCGCCCCCGCCACGCCGGCGCCGGCACCTCCATCCGTCGAAACCCATCATCTTTCGGATGAATTGCTCGCCCATCAGGCCGCCCTTGAAATTCGCAACGCGCAACTGGAGGAGTCACAGCGAAAACTGGAGAAAGAGCGGAAAAAGTTCAACCACCTCTTCGATGCCGCACCGGTGGGGTACCTGATTCTCAACCGGAAAGGCGACATCACGGAAACCAATCTTACCTTCGCGCTGATGATGGGGTCCTCGCGCGGGCGCATCATCGGCAAACCATTCAGTGCATTTGTGGCCCAGATGGATGTCGACGCCTGGAACGCATTTTTGGCCAAAGTATTCCAAGGTGTGGCCAAGGAATCGTGCGATATCAACATCCACGCCGGCGACGATCATGCGATCGAGGTGATGATCGACGGTATTCTCAACAATTCCGGACACGCCTGCCTGCTCGCCGTGACCGACATCACCGAACTCAAACGCGCCGTGGAGGACCGGTTCATCATGGCCAAGCTTGATTCGTTCAATGTGATGGCCGGCGGCATCGCCCACGACTTCAACAACCTGCTCTCGGTCATTCTGATGAATCTGGACTTGAGCCGGATGCTCATTCCGCCCAGCGCGGATTTGCAACACCTCATGGAGGAGGCCGACAAAGCCGTCAAGCAGGCCACCGGCTTGACCGAACGGCTGCTGAACCTGGGGGAAACCATCAGCCCGGAACGCAAGCCGGTTAAACTGAATGATTTTGTCCGGCACAGCGTGGAGCTCGCCCTCGCCGGATCGAATGTGACGCCCGTGTTCGCGCTCGCGGATGATTTGCAAATGACCCACATCGACCCGCGACAATTCGAGCGCGTCATTCGCAACATCGTACTCAACGCAAGGGAGGCGATGCCGGAGGGCGGAACGCTTGACGTGCAGGCCCGCAATGAGCAACTTGTCTCGCACGGGCCGACCACCCTGCCCGATGGCGTCTATGTGCGCATCAGCCTCATCGATCAAGGCATCGGCATTCCGCGAGCCGATCAGCCAAAGATTTTCGACCCGTATTTCACTACCAAAAAACGCACCGGCAAAAAAGGCATGGGGCTTGGATTAACCACCTGCCATTCCATCATGAAAAAACACGGAGGCGCCATCTTTGTGGAATCGGAATTTGGCGCGGGAACCCGTGTGCACTTGATGCTGCCAGTCGTGCACGGGGAACTATCCGGGGACATCGTAGTCGAGCCGGAGGCCTCCATCCGGTTGGGCCGGATTCTGATCATGGATGACGAGGACGGCGTACGCAAATCGATCGGTCAAGTCTTGCAAGTGTTCGGGCACGACATCGCCGTGGCCACGGAGGGTCGCGAAGCCGTGGAACTTTACCGGCAGGCAATCGCCGAACAGCGCCCGTTCGACGTGGTGTTGCTGGACCTCACGGTGCGCGACGGCATGAACGGGCGCGAGACGATGGAACAACTCCAGCAAATCGATCCCCATGTAAAGGCAATCGTGATGAGCGGCTTCACCCAGGATCCCGTCATCATGAATTTCGAGGATTACGGATTTTGCGATTATCTCATCAAACCGTTTGGTCGCGATCAGCTGCGGGAATCCCTCGGCAAATTGCTGCGGGAAAAACCGCCGGAGGAACTCGAGGTCGAAGCCGGGCCGGAGCATGAATATGACGATTTTCTGATCGTGCGGCCCGTCCGGGATACATTTGGTCGCTATACGGATGCGCTAGTTGAGTATGCCAACGATGCGTGGCGCCTGGATTTTGGCTTCAAGGAGCGGGATCCTTCCGGCATCAGCGTGAAACAGTCACTGCCCGTGTTCGCCGACCGTGTCCACTTCATCTTTCAAGTTGCGGAAACCGGAAAGCCGTTTCGCTATGTCAAATCCATGCCCGGCGATGAATCGCGCTGGTTCGATGTTCAAATGTTGCCCTACTACGACCAGGTGATCGTGTTTTCCCACGAAGTCACGCGGGAATACCGGCTCGAGTATGCCATCCGGCAAAGCGAAGAGCGCTTCCGCGCCGCACTCGAGTTTGCCCCGGATATCACCGCCCTGTTCCGGCCGGTTTTCGACAAGATCGGGCATTTTCAAGATGTGGAGATTATCTACGCCAACCGAAGCGGCATGGATCGATGGTACAATGGCGCAGCCGTGGACACCATCAAGGGCCACAGTCTATTCAAAGATCATCCCGGCCTGCGCTCCAACTTCTTCGATATTTTTCGCAACGTCGCGGAGACCGGCCGCGAATTTCGCGAAGTGATTCCGGAGGAAAACGACCGGGGCCGTTGGTGGCTCGACCTGCGGGTGGCCATGTTTCTCGGCGGCATCGTCTATACCAGCCGGAATGTCACGCCGCAAAAGGAGGCCGAGGAAGCGCTGCGATTGAGCCTGGATCAACTCAAGGAGGCCCAGCGGGCCGCCAGCATCGGCAGCTGGGAATGCGACCTCGCCGGCTATGCGTTTGTCTGGTCCGCTGAGCTCTACCGGATCTTTGATGTGGCCCTGGACACTCCGCCGGAGAAATTGAGCGAATTATTCTGGACCGGCATCATCAACGCGGCGGATCAACCTCTCGTGCATCACGCCTTTGCCCGGTCGATCGGCCATGGCCAGACGTTCCGGATTGAGTTCGGCGTTACCCTTTCCGGCGATCAAAAAAAATACATCGAAATGCGTGGTGCCGTCGTCGTCGGTTCCGACGGCGTAGCCCGCCGCATGCGCGGCACCATGCAAGACATCACCGAGCGAAAAACGACGGAGCTCGAGCTGATCCATACGCAGGACCGGCTCAATTTGGCCCAGGAGGCCGGCGAGGTCGCCTTGTGGGATGTCGATCTCGTCAATCGCCACTTCTTCTGGTCGCCTCAATTATTCCGCATGTTCGGCCTCGATCAGGAAAAAACCACCGCCTCGATGGAAACCTGGTTGGAGGTTGTGCACCCGGATGATCGCGATGAGCTCGATACCATCACCAAGGCCGCCATGGAAGGCAAAGGTGAGCCGGCCAGCGAATTCAGAATACTCCGTCCGGATGGCAACATCCGTTGGATCAGCAACCGGGGCCGGGTCACCGGCAACGACGAAGGGGTGGCCGTTCGCATCTCCGGCGCCTGCATCGATGTGACGGAGCGCAAAACGACCCAGGAGAAATTGCGCCAGGCCACCACCCAGATGCAAGCCGTGCTCGGCGCGTTGCCGGACGCGATGTTTGTCTGTGATCATGAAGGCCGCATCTTCGAGGGGCGCGCCGCCAACGTCGACATCCTCGGCGCGGATCCAAAGCAGTGGATCGGCCAATCGTTCGCCGATGTGCTCCCGCCGGAACCGGCCAACGTCATTGCCGCGGCGATTGGCGATGCCTTCATCCACGGCATTCATCACGGCGGTGCCTTTTCGTTGAGTCTGCCCCGGGGACTTTGCTGGTTTGAGCTATCGATCAACCGGACCGAAGCGGGCGCCTTTATCCGGGATGAATACATCATTCTGGTGCGCGACATCACATCGCGGAAAGTGACCGAGGAGTCGTTGCGTTTGAAAAAGGCCGAGTTGGCCGAGGCGCAGCGAATCGGACACATTGGAAGCTGGCGCGTGAATTTGACGAACGACGATGTTTACTGGTCCGACGAACTCTTTCATCTGACCGGCCTGACCCCGGATGCGCTCGGGCAGGCTCCCTCGCTGAAACAGCAGGCGCAAACCCTTTTCACGCCGGAGTCAGCTCATCGACTCGAGGAATCGATGGATGAATGCCGGCGGACTGGCGCGCCGTATGAGTTGGCAGTGGAAATTATCCGTCCCTCCGGAGAGCACCGTCACAGCATTGCCCGGGGCGAGCGCGATCCGGATGCACAATTCATTACCGGCACATTCATCGACATCACCGAACTGCATCATGCCCAGGCTAGACTGCAAGATACCCAGCGTCACGAAATGATCGGCCGTCTGGCCGGTGGCGTTGCCCATGATTTCAACAACCAACTCCAGGCAATCCTCGGCTTGACGGAATTAATGCTCAGCCGGATGAAGCCCGGCCAACCCGAATACGAGCACTTGATCGACATTCAGAAGGCGGGCCAACACTCCGCCGACTTGACGCGCCAGTTGCTGGCCTTCTCCCGTCGTCAGATGATTCATCCAGTGACGATGATTCTAAACAATGAAATCGCCGATATGCTCCGCATGATTAAACGGGTCATCGGCGAAGGGGTGCGCGTCGATTGGATACCGGCCTCGTCGCTCGATGCCATCCTCATGGATCCCGCCCAACTGAAACAGGTCATGATTAATCTGTGCGTCAATGCCCGCGATGCCATGGCCGGGCGCGGCGTCATCACCATCAGCACCCACAACATCACCTGTGGCAAGGCATTTTGCTCGACCCGGCCGGGATTCAAGCCCGGCAAATATGTGCAACTCACCTTGAGCGATACCGGTGCCGGCATGACACCCGACCTCATGGCGCACATCTTCGAACCTTTTTTTACCACGAAAGAATTTGGCAAGGGCGCCGGATTGGGTTTGGCCACCGTGGATGGCGCCGTGCGACAGAACAATGGATTGATCGAAGTGCAGAGCGAGCCGGGTCGCGGCACGACATTCCGGATTTACTTTCCGGCTTACAGCGAACCTGTCGCCATACAACCGCAGCCGCCCGGTGTCACCGGCGATTTCCCGCACGGACACGGCGAGACCATCCTGCTGATCGATGACGATCGCGCGGTGCTGGATATCGGCAAGCGACTGCTTGAATCGCTCGGCTACCAGGTAATCGCTACTGCCAGCGCAGCTGAACTGCTTCAACTGGTCAGAGCGCATGAGGGAAAAATCGACCTGCTCCTCACCGATGTAGTCATGCCCGAAATGAGCGGACCGGAACTGGCTGCCGAGATCACGCGGTTCCGGCCGGAAATCAAATGCTTGTTCATGTCCGGTTACACCGCCAACCACATTGCCCGCGAAGGCTCACTGGAGCAAGGCATCGAAATCATGGATAAACCATTCACGCGGAAAACACTGTCGCGCCGCGTGTACCAGCTTCTCCACTCCTGAGCCCGTGATCTCATGCGGCAATCCGCGCGAAAATGTGCCTGCGCCAGATGACAATACGCGCATTACTTCAAACAATCCGATAGACGGGGCGCCGACCCAGTAAAAAACTACAACGTCCGGACCGGCAGACGATCAGGTGGACCGGGGTTTACCGGTGGAACCGAGGCTGGCCACGAGTTTCAAAAACTCCGGGTGATGATGCACCGAGGCGAGATCCTCGTCACGCAACATCCACTCGGCATCGCTATACCCCAGACCAATGCCCCGGCCGAGCGCGGTCAACGCGTCAGGAATTCTTTCCAGCCGCGCGTAACTGCAACCCAAATTATACCAATAGGTGGGATTTCCGGGAAATCGACTGGTCAGCATCAGATCGATGGCCAGTCCTTCCTCGTAGCGACCCGAGCCGGTGTACATATCGCCCAGCGCTTCCAGCAAGGGAAGATGATCCGGACACCGGGAGCGAAGGGATTCGAGAAAGGCCAGCGTGACGTGATCGTTTTGTCTAGCCGACGACATCAGGCGGAACGTTGATCCATCGGGACGAACGGTTCGTTGGGCGGACCAATGTAGATTTGGCGCGGACGGCCTATCTTCTGGGCCGGATCGCCATGCAACTCGTACCATTGGGCAATCCAGCCGGGCAGACGTCCAATCGCGAAAAGCACGGTGAACATATTCGTCGGGAAGCCCATCGCGCGGTACGTGATGCCGGTGTAAAAATCGACGTTCGGGTAAAGTTTGCGGTCGACAAAATACTTGTCGTTCAGCGCGCGGTCTTCGAGCTTCTTGGCAATTTCGAGAAGCGGATCATTGATACCCATCTTGCCGAGCACTTCCTCGCAGATGCGCTTGGCGACTTTGGCGCGAGGATCGTAAGATTTGTAGACGCGATGGCCAAAACCCATTAAGCGAAACGGATCATTCGGGTCCTTGGCGCGTTCGATCATGCGATCGACGTCGCCGCCGTTCTTGTTGATCTCCTCGAGCATATCCATCACTTCCTGGTTCGCCCCGCCATGGTATGGACCCCACAGGGCGCAAATGCCCGCGGCGATGGAAGCATAAAGGTTGGCCCCGGTGCTTCCGACCAGACGAACGACCGAGGTCGAGGCATTCTGCTCATGATCAGCGTGCAGAATGAGCAGTTGATTCATGGCCTTCACCAGCAAAGGATCGATCTTGTACTCCGCCACCGGCGAGGCAAACATCATATTGAGCAGATTTTCGCAGTAGGTCAGCTTGCTGCTCGGATACACGAAAGGCTCGCCGATGAACTTTTTGTACGATGCCGCGGCCATGGTGCGGAGCTTGGAAAGGATCCGGGTGGCCGCGATGTTCTTGGCTTCTTCGATATCCTCAAGCTCGGGATAAAAACTGGACAGAGAAACACCCATCGCCGAGGCAATCGCCATCGGATGGGCGCGCTCGGGATAGTTGCGGAAAAATATAAGCATGTCCTCATGCACCATCGAGTGGGTGTTGAGGAGCTTGGAAAACTTCGTCAAATCTTCGCGGGAGGGCAACTTGCCGTGCACCAGCAAATACGCCACTTCGACAAACGTGCAATTGTTGGCGAGATCCTCGATTTCGTAACCGCGGTAACGGAGGATGCCTTTGTCACCGTCGACAAACGTGATCCCGCTCTCGCAGGACCCGGTGTTCATGAAACCGGGGTCGTACGTGATCAGACCAGTGCTGGCACGCAATTTGCCAATGTCGACGGCACGCTCACCCAGCGTACCCTCCCAGACATCCATATCGATGGACTTGCCATCGAAGGTGAATTGCGCGGTTCCGATTTTTTTCTTTTCGTATCCAGAAGCCGGCATGACGATCTTGTACCTAAATAACCTAGGCTTTGACGACTTTTCCGGCCTTGATGCAGGAAGTACACACTGTAATGGTGCGGTTAACACCGTTCAGATTGGCCTTCACGCGCTGCACATTCGGCTTAAAGCTACGACGGGTGATGCCCGTGGTGTGCAAACCGATGCCACCGGACTTTTTAGGCAAACCATGACGGATAATCCGGTTACCCTTAAACGAACTTTTTCCGCAGATAGAACATTCCCTAGACATAATCGTGCTCCAGTTAAAAGGATGAAAGTACGTTTGCCGACATGATCCGACAAGCATAAAAGACCGCATAATTGATGATTTTTGTATTTTGCGCGGATTTCATCAACATTTGCCACCCATAACGTCCAGCTAGATGATTAAACCACATCAAAGGGACAGACAAACAGTGGCACCGCAGGAATCGCTGCGGGCGCAGCTGGTGGCGCCAGCGCGGGGACAGACAAATAGCGTCATAATTTATTCGCGCACAACCGGCGTATTGCCAACGGATTACGCAAGTGGGGTGTCTGTCCCT
>CAYYAR010000039.1:0-32661 GCA_964470065.1 uncultured Verrucomicrobiota bacterium
AAACACCAGTAAAACCGGAAATTTAATCGTCCAACTGCGGAAGATGGGTTAGCTTACTAGCTTAGGCTGATAGACCTTCCAGCCGGGTTCCCATTGGCAGGACATGCATGTGGGTCGAACCCGGCGGGAAGGTTTATCAACCATTCCCGCCCTACAATTTTTTCGCGTATTTCCTCGTCTACAGTCTACAGTCTTCGGTCTTACTGTGCCGTGGTCGTCGTAGCCGCGGGAATCGATGCGGTGGTATCCGCCGCGCCGCCGTTGGCCACGGTGATGGGCGAAGCGAAGCCGTTGATGTCGCCGGTCTTGCCGGGACTTTCGATCCAGGTGCCGAGCATGCGGCGATCGGCGAGGGAGACGGATACGCCATCACTGGCCCGGACCACGCCCTGGAAGGTACCCACCATCTTCACCGAACGACCGGCCGCGCTGGTGCCGGAGACACTGTACTGCATCACCACCGTGTCACCCACCAAAGGCCCGGCGGTGCCGTCTTGCGTGCCCTCGTTGACCCGGGTGTTGCCGAGCTTGCCGGTATATTGCGATCCGTTGTTGTCGGTAACGGTGATGTTCTCGCCTTGAGCGCCCACCGTGAAGGAAAAGATGCGGATGCCCGTCGTTCCGGGGCCGGGACCGGCACCCGTGGTGCCGGAAGTGCCCGCGACCACGTAACGATAGGCGGCGCGGATAGACTGCCCGGGCGCTACGGTGCCCGGAATGAATTCAATTGACCACTGCCCCGTGCCGTAATCAATGGTGTTGTTGCCGGTTCCCCCGGTCATGGTGCCATTGCCTTGGTCGCGGAAGGTCGTGCCATCCGCGGTAATGCTCAAACTCCCGGGGACAATGGGTCGGCGCGCCAGCGTGCCGGAATAACGGGTATTATCTGACGTGGTTCCTTGCGCTTCCCCGCTGACGCTATTGGTCGTATCCGGCGTGCCAGGCGTACCGGGTGTAGCCGAGTAGTCGGTGATCAATAAACCGCCATTAAAGCCGCGGTAAACGCCACTGAAATCCGCCCAACTGTAGCGTGAGTTGTAGCCACTGGAGCCGCCTCCCGAGGTCCAGTCACAACCGGTGACCAGCAAACCGGCCATCGAACCCAACGCTAGTAAAGCCATCCATGATTTTCGCATCGTCATTCCTTTATTCGCCGCGCACGGCAAGCACTGTTGAAGGTTGTTTTATGGTGAGTTCAAGCCCTGATTGTCAATTGTTCTTTGTATCCCAACGCAACTGGTAGAAGAGTTGCGGAGGCGTGGTATACGGCACCAGAACCTCCCAAGGGCCGTTCAGCCACTGGTTGGTCTCAATGATGTGACGGGTGCCGGGAATCAAGGTATAGGGATCGAGCAGACCCGTCGTGCCCCAGACATTGACCTCGATGGGATAACGCAGCGACAGCACCGCCGGATCGGCGTCGTAGGACAAACGCACCCCGCCCGCTTCCGGCGTGAACGCGCCGAGCACGAGGTGACTGGAGACCGGCGGCACATCGGTGGCGTTCTTGGGATCGGAGCCCAGCATGACTTCCAACGCATCGCTATAGCCATCACCATCGAAGTCGGTCAACGCCGGATCCAGGCCCAGCGCGAACTTCTCGCCGTCGGTCATGACATCACCGGCGGAGTAAATACTATAGGGATTGGAGCCCAGCAGAATTTCCTGGGCATCCGGAATTCCATCGCCGTCATCATCCCAGGTCGAAAGGTCGACGCCAAGCGAACCGGTCGCCGCGTACTCGGCGGCATCCGGGATATTATTGTTGTTGGTGTCGCGATCGCGCAGGACGAGTTGCAGTCCGGTCTTGTTGCCGGGTACCGTCAAAGGCGCCACGTCATAGTCGGTCAAGTACTCGTAATCACGCACAAAGCCCCATGACTCCCAGGCATCCATGACGCCATTGCCATTTTGATCGAGGAACCCACGCACGTGATAGGTGCCCATGGGCAATCCGGCCAGCTCAAAAGCGCCCGTGGCGCCCAGGGTTGTCCGGGCCTTCGGCAGACCACTGAAGCCGGCGGACTCAAAGGCCTCGATGATGATCTCAGCGGGCATGCCGCGACCGAAGTAGTGGACGTTGCCGGCCAGGCTGTAGGCGCCCAACGGGAAGCCCTTCAGGTCGATGATGAACTGCTGGGCGGTCGACCAGGCGCTGGTGCGCCGCGGGTTGATGGAGCGGACGCGCCAGAAGTAGGTGTTGCCAGCCACAAATTGTTTGTCGCCAAGGTAGAAGTCCGGCACGAACTGGTAGCGACCATCCGCCATGCGGTAAGGGGAGGCATGCCTCTTCTGGTAGACCACCGGACCTGTGGAGGTACCACGCCGGATTTCCAACTCAAACTGCACCGAGTCCGCCTGTTGTGAGAAGACGAACGAGGTGTGGGCGTAGGAAACGCGCCCGGCCGGGGTCTGAGCGACAGGCGCCGTGCTGCTACTGCTGTAAACCATCAAGTTGGTGCCCCGTTGGCTTCCGACAAACCACTCATAAGCAATGGTGTTCGCATCCGCCGACAAACCATACATCCCCAAGGCCTGCAGATCGCCCTCGTGGAAGTAATTACGGTCGCGAATGACCAGGTTGGTCAACACCGTAGCGCCCCCGCCGGTCAACTTGCGGATGTTCACCGTCGACACCATGGAAACCCCCTCGGGCATGGTCCAACTGAAGCGCGGGTAACCGATGAGGCTGTCGGTGAGGGCGATATGCAGGCGCGGTATATCATTCCAGCCAAATGATAATGGCTGGCTCTGCAACAGGCCCGCAGGTTCACCGTCATCCCATGTACTATTTTCCCCGTTATCGATGAAGGCGTGCATCCAAGCGGGCCCTTCCCGGACATGGCCACGAATAACCGATAGCGATCCCTCAAATGGAAACTCGGGAATGCCAAAGAAGAATTCCCATGAAGCATCGACGGGCAAACCAGGCGAGAGACTGGAAGGCGACAAGGAAACACTCCAAGCACCGGACTCATAGTCAATCTGACCAAAACGAACCGGAATCACATTTAACGACCGCAGCACGCCATTGCCTTGATCCTGATATTCAAGCGTGCCAAGGCCACGGCCAGCCAGTAGACGCACGCTGCCAGGCACTACCGGTGTGCTGGGAATGGTACCGGAAGCCACAATGCCCGATGGCTCAATAGAACCAACCTCACCGATTTGTGACAAGGTCGAGCCCGCCGTGGCTATCGCATCTGGGGGACCATCCATGGTTGGCGTGCTGTAAATATGCACACGAATAGGCCCTTGGATTCGTGTCCCTTGATAATCGAAACGCACAGGCATGCGCGGAGCTGGACGACTGAAGGGGTCACCCGGATCGGTGCCCACCATAAATTCCGCATAATTACTCCACCCGTCCCCGTCCGGATCAAGATGGGCATCGTAAACATCGCGCGAGACTACGGCGTCGGGGAATTGCGACTCCCAGGCATCATCCATCTGGTCCATGTCGGTGTAGATTTCGCCCCAGGTGCGGGAACCGCCTTCAGCCCGGCTGTCGTAATCAGACAAACCGTCGTTGGCGGTATCGAAATTCCGCGGGTTGGTGCCCGCGAGGTATTCCGCAATGTTCGAAAGGCCATCGCCATCAGGGTCGCCCCAGGCGCCGTTTATTCCTGTGGCATCGCCCGGATCCAATCCGTGGAGCATTTCCCACCAGTCCGGCAGGCCGTCGCCGTCCGAATCACCAGCCAAATGAGGCACTTCATCCGGATTTTGCTCGATAAACCTGATGCCGGTGCCAACGACCAGTCCGGCATAGCCGTAATCGTTACGATACATGTAGTTTTCGACATGTTCCCCGCCATCGTATGCGGCAAAATAACCGGCGAGTTGACGCTCGAAGGTACGAACCCGGTCGACCGTGATGGGTGGCGTGCTGGGATTGGCAATGACATTGCCGAATTCCACCGGTAGCACCCGGTATTCAACGTTCGCATTGGCGCGGTCGGGAATGAAGGGTAAGGCCAACTCCCCGTCAAAGGTCATGTAGGAGACTAGCCGCTGATGGCGCGGTTGCACCGGCACGGCGAAATCCGGAATGGGTTCGATCGCGGCCAAGCCCTGCTTGATGTCGCCGCGATCAAGGCCGTAGCTCATGATTTTACGTATCTGCGCCACATCGAGGTCTTCGTTCCAGAAGGAGACTTCATCAACCAGTCCGGGGAAGTAGTCATCCGAGGCATCCGGATTGCTCCCGGCGATACGCAGCACACTGCTTTGTGGCATGTAGGTGTAATAGAAACCTTCGAAGGAGTCTCCACCGCGATCCTTGAAGACATAGTAATCCGGTAGACTGCGATCCTCTACACCATCGATATATAGCCGCACGCCCGTGCTGTCGCCAATCAAGGCCACGTGATGCCATTCGCCGTCGCGAATGTCGACTTCCGAGGTAATGTTGCGGGTGATAACCTCCTGCGCCGCATCGAGACGAACCGTGATTTCACCGATCGGGCCGTCGCCATCCGGGTCTTCACGCACCGGCGTGTACACGGTAACCTCACCCATCCAGGTGCCGACCAGATGACCATTTTGGTCCACACTCAAGCCATGGTTGCGACGCCAATCTGGACCATCATCGCGCAATTGCAGGTCGATTTTGCGCTCGGCGATGATTCCACCACTCGCGCCGGGATCCATCTTGACCCATGCCGTAATAGCAAACTTGTGGGTGCGCTGGCCGGCCAGGTAAGGAATGCCGTCGTACGTGCCCACACGGCTGTAATTATAGATAAATCCGTCCTCCGGAGCTTCCGTGTTGCGTCCCAGATAAGCTGATCCGCCATCGAAGCTATTCTCCAGTTGGGAGGCGGAGAACAGCAACACGTTTTGCGCATTGGCGATGATCTCCTGTTGGGTGCGCGGCTGCTTCCAGATGCGCACTTCCTGCAAATGTCCTTGAAAAGCGGCCGAGCCAAGGGTCAGAACGCCCTCTCCTTGCGCCGCCGGACCAGCTCCCGTGTTGAGATCTATCTTCTGACGTCCGCGATCGGCATAAAGAGATAGCTTACCGTTATGGTAAGACGCCGCAATGTGCGACCAGTTACCGGCCTCCGGCGCCCCCACCGGAATGGCCACGCCATGCACCAGACCGGTCACCGTCTTGCCGGCATCCGTGCGCTGGAATTGTGCGTAGGGATAGACCGCACCGCCAATGCCTTCGATGCCTAGCTCAAAGGTGATGTAACCATTAGCCTTGGTGGTGCGCTTGACCAGCGGGGCCTTACCTACGACGGCGCTGGTCGGATTCACCAGCACTTCCACCGTCCAGTTGGTCAAGGCGTAGAGGCTGGTGTTCTCGCTATCGATCAATTCATCCACCACCACACCGCCGGAACCATCGAATTGCAGGGCACGATAGACGAACGGTCCTTCGGAACGATGCACCGGCCAGCCGTTGTCGTTTTCAATCGTATCGGCAATGCCATCGTCATCCGAATCCAGCGACAGCGGCGGGAAGGGGGCCGCGACCGGGGTGGCGTCGCCTTGGCGGACGGCCGCATGGATCCAGTCATTCAGCCAATCCATCGTGTAGTAGTCGTTTTGGGCGGTGTCGCCGCCGTCGTCGAAGTTGAAGAGGCGGATCGGGGCGCGGTTGGCGTCGGGGATGCCGTCCATGCTGAATTCCGGCCGCAGGGTGTGGCGGTTGTTCTGGATTTCCAGGCCGCTGCGGGCGTAGGTCCAGATGCGGACCGCGTCGATGTCGCCGCGGAATCCACCGGTCAAGCCCCCCGGCGTCAAATCGCCGCCGCCGATGGTGGTCTCGAAGGCGCCGTAAGCGCTGACCGGCGGACGAATGGCCGGCTTGGCGTAGTTGACCCGTTTGCCATTGACGAAGAGGCGGAGCTGGTGATCCTCGCTGTCCATGACCGCGGCGAGGTGGGTCCAAGTCGCGCCGATGTCGCGCAAGCCATCCACCCGTTCCTCGACCAAGGTGGCTCCGTTGCGGAAGGCGTAACGGATATAGGGCACGCCACCATCAAGACCGAGTTCGTAGTCGACCCAGCGGCTGGCGCTGTCGATTTTCTCGGCCCGGCGGAGGATGATGCCATCGGCCGCGGGCGCGGCCGGTCTGACCCAGGCTTCGAGGGTCCAGTCGAGATGATCGTCAATATCCCGCTCGGTCTGCACCAGCAAACGACCGTTGCCACCAAAACGCATGGCGCGGAAGTTTTCCGGGCTGTAAGGATCGAGCGGATTGGTTGAACCGTAAACCTCGGCACCATCGTTGATGCCGTCGTCGTCGGTATCCGCACGCCCCGGATGGGTGCCGAGCAATTGTTCCTGATGATTGGTCAGCCCGTCGCCATCGCTATCCTCGTTGGCATCGTTCGTGCCATCGCGATCACTATCGGCCATACGCGGATGGGTGCCGGCGAGGTACTCATAGAGGTTGTTCAATCCGTCGCCATCCTCGTCATCCAGCGCAATCGAAGGACCGAACGGATCGAAACCGTAAGCCCTGTACCACCAATCCGGAATACCATCGCCGTTGGAGTCGATGTTGTCCCCCGCGGCCTGTGTGTCGCTGAAGGCCGCGCCCACCAATTGACCGGCATGACGCCAGGCGTGATCCCAATCCATGGCGACGGTAAAGTCTTCGGCCGTCGTGCCTCCGTCGTCGAAGGTGAACAGCAAGACCGGGGTTCCTGCCCCGCCGACCGCCCCACCCGCGTTCAAGAGACCGCCGGTCATGACGAAATCGACCCAGTTGGAGGCCGGAGTCACCGAATTCAAGATCGCCGCGCGCAAGGCGGTGTAACTGGCGCCCGGATTCTGGGAGAGAACCAGCGAAGCCACGCCCGCCACATGCGGCGCGGCCATGGAGGTGCCGCTCATGCTGCCGTACGAGCTGTTGGGCATGGTGCTGAAAATAGACGACCCCGGCGCAGCGAGGTGCACGGTGTTCACACCGTAGTTGCTGAAGGTCGAACGGTTGCCATTGTGATCCATCGAGGCCACCGAGATGATGTTGGGCAGCGGATAACTGGCCGGATAAGCGGGCAAAATATCGTTGCTGAAGTTGCTGTTGCCCGCCGCGGCGATGAAGAGATGCCCCGCATTGCCCGCCGCCTGAATAGCGTCGAACAGCGCCTGCGAGTACCCGTAACCACCCCAACTGTTGTTGCTGATCTTCGCGCCGTTGGCGACCGCATATTCGATCGCGGCGATGGCATCATCGGTAAAGCCGCCGCCACCCGCGGTCAGGAACTTCAACGCCATCAAGCGCGTGCGCCAGGCCACGCCAGCCACCCCTACCCCGTTGTTGCCGACCGCACCGACCGTGCCTGCGACATGGGTGCCGTGTCCGTGGTCATCCATCGGGTCGTCATCGTCGTTGGCGAAATCATAACCAATGCCTTCCCACATGTTGGCGGCCAGGTCGGGATGACGGTAATCAATCCCGCTGTCAATGATCGCCACGATCGGCGTCATGCTGCCGGTGGTGCGATCCCAGGCATCCTCGGCACTGATATCCGCACCCGGCGTGCCGCCGGTTTGGCCGGTGTTCCGCATACCCCACAAGCTGGCATAGTTGGGATCATTAGGCGTCCGGAAGGACTGCACTTTAAAGTTCGGTTCGGCATACACCACCGAGGCATCCGCCCGCACCTGCTCGATCTTCTGCGAAACCGTCATGCCGTCGTCGATCTTCATGACATGCACCGGAGCAATGGCGAAGCTGCGCACCTTGGCCAAGCCAAGTTGCGAAGCCTTGGTCTGCAACTGCGCCTGGGTCAGCGGCTGGGTAAAGCGCACCAGAATGTTCTCGCTGCTGTGCTCGTGGGTCAGCGCTTCCGCCAGGGTCTGAATCATCGGCGCGTAGGCATCCGCGGAGGGACGCCCCTGCAACGAGGCGGTGAGGTTGTTGGCCTGGCTGGCATCGCGGGCGACCGCGTCGGCATCGGAGGCGCCGGATAGAATCGCCACGTCGTCGAGGTAGCCTTCGAGATTGTTACCGATGGTGAGTTCGCCACGGAACATGCGGTCTTCGAAAACGCCCAAGCCCCAAGGCTCGACGGCATCGACCCGGTAGGCCGCCAGCGCGCCGTCCACATACAAGCTCAAGGTTCCGGTGCCCGGATCATAGGTGGCCGCTACATGGGTCCACACCTCCGGACGAATCAGCGCAGGCGCCAGTTGACCGGTCTTGACTTCGCCGATCGTGGTGCCGTCAACCGTCACCGGAGCCAACGCCCCGGCCTGCGTAAAGCCTGCATAGCGGACATAAGGCCGCAACAAACCGCCATCGGCACGGATACCTAATTCATAATTCACGCCGGGGCCCGTCGCGGTGTAAAGCGGATTGTGCACGAGGCGACGGATGATCACGCCACCATCCGAGCCTGCATCGACCCGCACCCGGGCCTGCAAGGTCCAGGCCCGCAGCGCATGCCGGACTTGATCGGCCACCTCCACGCGGCCCGCGCCCTCCAGACGTAGCGAACGACTGACCGGCGGATCCAGCGAGGAGATCGCACTCGACACCTGACCGGGTGCCGTCACCGGCACCGGATCAAACGCCACCCAACCGGCCGGTAACGTAGCGCCGTAAGCTTCTTCCCAATCCGTCAAATCGTCGTCATCGGTATCGACCAGGTCAACACGGGTCATCGAGATGTTCTGCTCGTATTCGTTGCTCAGGCCATCGCCATCCGCATCGCGCTCGCCGTCCAACACGCCATCACCCAAAGAATCGGCGAGGGTCGGGATGGTGCCGGCCAGATATTCGGTCAGGTTCAACAAACCATCGCCATCCGGATCGGCCGTAGCCGACCAGGGCTGGGCACCCGTGGCGCGCGGATCAAAGTCGGGCCAATGCTGGTCCTGCCACCAGTCCGGTATCCCGTCCGCGTTCAGGTCGATCATGAACATGACATCCGAAGGCGTCCCCGGGAGCGCATCCACCACTTGGGCGGCGCCACGCACGCGGGCGGCGGATAACCAATGATGCTGCCAACCGTGATGCCCCGCCATTTCGGCGAAGTCCTCGACCACGCCGACGGCCCAAACCGGGTACCCCGCCGTGCCGGCCGGAATCACCCCGTCATCAAAACGCAGATAGCTCACCAGCCCCGCCTCGTTGCCGTTCAGCGGATATTGGGCTGCGTGATACAATTGATCCAGCGCCGCCGCATCCTGCGGGTAGGCCAACGGAGGTTCGGCGGGAAGCGGAGGCGTGTGCGACCAGATCCGCACTTCATCCATACGGCCGGTAAAACCACGACCCACCCGGGTCTCCACAAAGCCCAACCCGCTCACCGGCGGACGGGTCGACGTGGTAATCTGATGATAACGCACACCATCGACCTCGATGAACAACACCCCGGTTGCCGCATCAAACCCGCCGCGCACATGGGTCCAGGCATTTAGCGGCAGAATCAGGCCCGCGGGCGGCTGGGACTGTATGAGCGTCCCGTTATTCGCGGCGGTGAATCTGGCCAGCGGACGACCGTTTTCATCCAACCCGAGGAAGTAGTTGAATCGATTCGCGGCTACTGTGCGGGCCACGATTTCCGCCACTTCGCCAGCAGCCGGGTACGCGGTGGGATACACCCAGGCCTCAACCACCCAGTTCGTCATGGCGAAGCGTTCTTCCGGCGGCAGCGTCACGTAATTCGCCGGATTGCCATCCAGTAGAAGCACGCGGTTGACCAGCGGACTCAAGCTGCTGAGCGGGTTGGTGTTGTCCTGCGCCTCATCGAAATCGCTGATGCCGTCGTTATCGGTATCGCGCAGACGGGGATCGGTTCCCAACCGTTGCTCTTCGAGGTTGATCAAACCGTCGCCATCGAAGTCTTCATAACCATCCTGAATGCCATCGCCATCCGTATCCAGCTCCAGCGGATGGGTGCCGACATAGTACTCGTAGAGGTTGCTCAAGCCGTCGCCATCCGGATCGGCCGAAGGATCGGTCAGGAACCGGTCACCGAACAGCATGAGTTCCCACCAGTCGGGCAGTCCGTCGCCATCGGCGTCGATATCGCCAAAGACCGGGGCATAAGCCGCCGAAGTCACAAGATCGTTCTGACCATCCGCACCTGGTCCGGCCGGAATGTCGTCCGCGGTGCCGAAAATTCCATCCGGTCCCGGCTTGGCTTCGGTAAGCACGTCGGGGATGGTGCCCAGGCCGAGATCGTAATCGCGATCCAGCGGATGCACCGCATCCTCGATGCGCAATCCGCCATCGTCGAACCAATAATACGCCACCAGGGTCGCCGAGGGCTGCACGATGGTATTCATCAAGCTCGAAATCAAGCCGCCATTGCGGGCGCGGGCCCAGATGCGGACTTCATCGATCAAGGTATCGGTAAACACCGTGGCCGGAGCGCCCGGCAAGTGGGTGTCGACCCGCAGCGTTCCCAGGCGGTCATCGCGCGAAACCAGCACCGGCTTAGCGGCGGTGAACATGCCGTTCACGAATAGACGCAGGCTCTTTTGCGATTCGCTGTAGACGCCCGCCACATGGGTCCACTGCCCCGCCGGAATGGCCGCGCCGGTAACTTCGATGAAACCACCACCCATGACGCCCAAACGGACATACGGCACATTGTTGTTCAAACCAACCGAGAAGGCTTCCTCCCCGCCCGGACGACGGTAGGCCGCGATGGCGCCGCTCTGCGCGGTATTGCCGGGCCAGACCCAGCCTTCCACCGTCCACCCTTCGCTTCCGCCGAGGCCTTCCTCGAAATCGGCTTCTTCATCGATGGCGCCGCTCACCGGCGTGCCGGGCGGATCCATGGTGCCGGCCGGCATGGTCACTTCGGTTACCAGCCACCAGGCATCCGGATTCTGGCCGTTGGCGTCGGAGGTCGGCATGGCGCGGGGGCCAAATTCCACGAAGCGCTGATCCGGGGTGCCCTCATTCACCAGCACGCGGACGGTGGATTGCGGGTTATTCCGGTGGCTGAAGTTGTTCATCCACACCTGATACACGCCGTCCACATCATTCCCGCGCTCCAGCGTGATGTTTTCCGGGCCGGTGCCCGAAACATCGTCGCGGTCGAGGAAGGAGCCGGGAATTTGTTCGTCGATATTTTCCGGATAGCCCGGCCCGGTCGTGGTCCACCCGCGATGGCGCCCTTGCGGGTCGACCAGCCAGGTATCGAGATCGCCGGGCGTATCCCAGGACTGGGTCACGCGGATGGCGGCCGGGGCAAAAGTGCCGGTCACGTTGATGGTATCCGAACCCACGCCGCCATTCACATCGATGGCTTGCACTTCGATAAGGTTGGCGCCGGAGTTGATGATCAACACTTCGGTAAAGGTATCCACCGGACCCAGGTTCGCCACCATTCGGCTGTTGATGTAAACGCGGACCGCCTGCAGCGGATCCTCGCTGGTGATGTTCGCGGAAAGATCGATAAAGCGGAGCGGGCTGCTGAAGCCATCCGCGGGGGCGGTGATGTCCACCGTGATATTCCCGAGCAACGCCTCCGTATCGCGGAAAGCAAACCGTTCGCTGAACGGCGCGGCCAGACTATTGCCGCGCGCGATCAAACTGCGCTGAATCAACGGGCTGCGGGAATAGGTAGGACTGCTGATGGCAGCAGCATGGCCATAATCAGCCGCCACCGCGATCGCCGCATCGACTTCCTCGCCATCCAGATAGCCGTCATCATCCGTATCCGGATCGGCAGGATTCGTGCCATGGATCAAAACCTCATCGCGATTCGAAAGCCCGTCGCCGTCGGAGTCGACCTCGCCGTCATTCAGGGTGCCCGTCGGATCGAGCGAGAAGGGATTGTTCGGATCGGAGCCGAGGAGATACTCGTAATAATTGTTCAACCCATCGCCGTCCCAATCTTCATCCGCGACGGAGGGGCCGGTGGGGTCGAGGTTTTGGAGGATGTACCACCAGTCGGGAATGCCGTCGCCGTTGGAGTCGAGGACTACGTGGTCCAGGTCGGCTTCGGCGAGGGTCAGGAACGCGGCGTTGCCGGAGAATTGGCCGGCGTAGCCGAAGTTGTTGCGCTTGACGTAGTTTTCAACGTGCGCGCCATCGTCCGAGCCCGCGAAATAACCGCTCAAACTGGTGCTGAGCGAGCGGAGACGGTCGATGCTGATCGGTGGCGTGCTGCCGGTTACAATCTCCGCTCCAGATGGCAACGGGAGGACGCGATAAGGGTTGGCTTCATTGGCCACATCCGGCACAAAGGGCATTTCGATATCGCCATCGAAGGTCACATAGGATACCACGCGTTTATCGATGGCCTCGTCGATTTCGGTAGCGTCGATGCCGTACAACATGTGACGGCGAATCTCCTCCTGGCTCAGACTATCATTCCAGAAAGAAACCTCGTCGACCAAGTCGTTGAATCCGTCGGCAATGCGCAGGACGCTGTTGCTGGGCATGTAGGTGGTGAATAAGCCCTCTACGTCAAAGCCGGCGGCCGGTGACCTAACGTAGTAAGATTCGGATTCACGATCGAGAATGCCATCGATATACAACCGGACCCTTTCACCGTCGCCCACAATGGCGAGATGATGCCACAGATCATCCCGGATATCGACTTCAGAGGCGAGGACCACCGTTCGGTCTTCGCCATAAGGCAACAGCGTATCTCCTTCATAACTTCCGACAAAATCTACAAATCCGAGCACCTCCCCCTGCCATACGGCCTGCGGTTGCCCCGCCGAATTGATGCGCAAACTGTGGTTTAGACGCCAATCCGGCTGGTCTGGCAGCGCCAAGGTGTCTGTTTTGCGTTCGGCAACAATGCCGCCCGCTGATCCGGGAGCCAGCTTCACCCAAGCTTGAATGGCAAAGCGGTGGGTGAGATTACCATCCAGATAGGTGCGATTGAAGATGTTGCCGTAAAGCCTGTTTGTAACGATTTCACCAATCACTTCACCATCTTCGGACCTCAAAGTATTACGACCCAAATAAGTCCCTGCTTGGCCAAAGCTGGCCTGCTGCAACCCGACCGACAACAACAGGATGTTTTGATAGTCCGCGCTGATTTCGTTGGTTGTTCTGGCTTCACGCCAGATGCGGGCTTCCATCGCTTGGCCGACGTAATCCTTAGAACCGATATAAACAACGCCATTTCCCGTGCTGTAGGGACGGGCGGTGACATTGGTGGACGTGATCGTTTCCCCGCCGTTAATCAGGAGGGTAAATTTTCCTTGCTCGTAGGTGGCGGCCAGATGCGACCACTCGCCTTGGGGCAAGCTTACCGGTGAAGCGATGCGAATTTCAGCGCCGGGATTGTCGGCTCGGTTATAGCGGGCATACGGCGTGTAAACACCGCCCGCTTCCACCATGCCCAGTTCGTAATTCAAGGCGTTGTTGATGGCATTTACCCGGCGCATCACCGGCGCCTGACCGGAAATGCCGGCATCGGGCCGCACCCAAACCTCAACCGTCCAGTTGCTGCTGGCGTACTGGCGGGTGGACTGGCTATCGATCAGTTCGTCGAAGACGACCTGCGAACCAGCGCTGCCGTCGAAGTCGAGCACATTATAGGTGAGCGGTGACTCGGAGCGGAACTCCCCTAGCCCGGAGGCGCGTTCGGTCACGTCGGCAACCCGGTCGTCATCCGCGTCTAGATTCAGGGGCGGCCATTCCGCGGCTACAAGGGTGACGGCGATAGCCGCATCGCTTTCCGCGGCATGTTGCCAATCAGTCATCCAGTCGGCCTTGGCACTGGAATTTTCATAGGTCGTGCCGCCATCATCAAAATTGAAGAGCATCAACGGCGCTTCGTCCGCGACGAGATCGTGGAGCATGGCGCCGCGGTTGTTTTGCAGTTGCACCCCACTGCGCACGCGGTCCCAGACTCTTACCGCATCAAGTTGACCGATGTAGCCCTCGGCCGCCAGCCCGCCGGTTAGATCGCCGCCGCCGATGGTGGTGATGAAACTTCGATCATAGAAAATGGATTGTTCGGTCACCGGACGCTCGTAAGCGACGCGTTTGCCGTTGACATAGAGGCGCAATTGATTGTCGGAGGGGTCACGTACGGCGGCGATGTGGGTCCATTCATTGGCATCGATAGCACTGGGGGCGTTGACCCGCTCTTCAACCGCGCCGACCTGATAGCGGATGTAAGGTATACCGTTCTCCAGGCCGAGTTCGAAAGCGGCATGGCGATCAGCGCCAGTCAAGCCGGGATCCTGCTCGAACTGTCGCGCGACAATTTGCCGACCGGCTTGGGTGGTTTGATTTACCCAACCCTCAACGGTCCAGGCATTCGCGAGACCCCGGCTCAACGAGCGCACGCGCAAGCGGTTGCTGCCGTCAAAGCTGGCTGCTTTGGGTTCAAGCGGATCGTAGGCATCAACCGGATCGGTTCCTTCATTGATTTCCACGTTGTCGGCCCGGCCATCATCGTCCGTATCAGCGGAGAGCGGATAGGTTCCGTATAGATTGATTTCATCACGGTTTGAGAGGGTGTCGCCATCGGAGTCGTAATCGCCGTCCGACAATACGCCGGCCGGGTCAAGCGAGGCGGGATCATAGGGATCGGCGCCGAGGATGTATTCCCAGTAGTTGTTCAGGCCGTCGCCATCCCAATCCTCATTCGCCACCGATACACCAGCCGGATCCAGGCCATATTGCAGGTACCACCAGTCCGGGATGTCATCCCCGTTGGTGTCGACCACGATATGCGTGGCATCCGCAGGTGACAAGGTCAGGAAGTTTACATTAGCGCCCATGGAACCGGCGTAACCAAAATCATTCCGGTAGATGAAGTTTTCGACATGCTCGCCTTGATCCACAGCGGGAATGTAAGCCCGCATGGATCGTTGATAGGTCCGCACCCGGTCGACCAGAATGGGTGGCGTGCTCGGAGTTAAAAGTTCATTTCCGGTTGGCACGGGCAGGACGCGGTAGCCGAGACCGCCATTGGCCACGTCGGTCACGAAAGGCATATCCAGTTCGCCGTCGAACGTGACGTAGGAGGCAAGCCGTTGACGGGGAGTTCCGGGGTTAATCGTGAAGGCTGGCAGCGGGGCGATCGGATCAAGTCCGGCTTCGAGTTGGGCGCGGTCCAAGCCGTATTCCATAAACAAACGGATATCCTCAACGGATTTGGCATCGTTCCAGACCATGACTTCATCCACCAAAGCGCCGAATGCGCCGTCGGCGATTTTGAGGCGGCTACCAATCGGCAAGATTGTCGAGAAAAAGGCCTCGAAGCTATCACCCTCGGCTGGCTGAAACGAATAATACGTCGCGGCTTCGAGGTCGAGAATACCATCCACATAGGTGCGAATGGAGATGCTGTCGCCCACCACGGCCAAGTGGTGCCACTGGCCATCGCGGATGTCGATGCCGGAGGTGATGCTGCGCTCCACGGTGCGGGTGGATGTATTTAGACGATCCAAGACTACTCTTATTATATTAACAGGTAGGCCAGTTACCGGGTCTATCGTCGAGGTTGCGACTTCCTCATATACTGGAGTTATTGTTGTAACTCGTACTTGCCATACCAACACCGGATTACCTTGATCATTGACCCGCAAACTTTGAGAGATTGGCGAGGCAACATCCGGGGCCAAAGAAGGATCATTCGAGAAGCGTTCGACAACTATTCCCCCGTTGGATTCGGGATCCATGCGAACCCACGCCATCATGGAAAATTGATGGGTTTGCTGACCAGCGACATAAGGAAGAAGACCTTGAAACAGCGCGATACTTGAATAATCAAATACCAGCCCGTCTTCCACCTCGTCGGTGCTGCGAGAAAGATACGAGAAAGATGCGTTGAAACTGGATTCGAGCAGCCCGCCTTGGAACAGCAAAAGGCGTTCATAATTCGCGGCCACTTCTTCGGCGCTGCGGGGCCGGTTCCAGACGCGTACTTCCATCAGGTCGGCATCGAGCGCGGCGGAACCGAGATGCAATCGGCCAAGCCCGCCTGCATAGGGCGTTCCCGTGAACAGATCACTGAATACTTGGGCTCCACCATTGATATAGAGCGTGAGGCGTCCTTCGCTATAGGTGGCCGCGAGGTGCGTCCATTCATCCACCGGGATATTCACACCCGACGACAAGGTGTCAAAGGCCAGATCATCATCGGTGCCGCGGTAACGCACGTAAGGCTTGTAGGCGGCGCCATCGCTCTCAAGACCCAATTCATACGTAACAAGGCCGTTCACGTAGGTCTGGCGGCGAACCAAAGGAATCTCGCCAGCCGCCATGCCAGTCGACGGCCGCACCCAAGCCTCGATGGTCCAGTTGGTCAAGGCGTACAACAACGTTTCTTCACTATCGACGAGTTCGTCGAAAATCACCTCATTATCGGCCCCGGGGGAGAAGGTCAGGACATTGTAGTTGTCCATGGGGGATTCGGAGCGGCGGGCCGCAGTCCCCGCGTTGTTTTCCGCCACATCCGTTAAACCGTCATCATCGCTATCTATGATCACCGGCGGCCAAGGCGTGGCGCCCCGAACGGGCTGGGTTGTCGAGTCGCTCTCCGCGGCATTTTTCCAGCCGCGAATCCAGTCGTTCGGGAAGCGGCTGTTTTGGGTAAAGGCGGCGTCATCATCAAAGTTAAACAGCATGACCGGAGCGCGATTGGCATCCGGAACACCGTTGAGAAATTCGGGTAGCAATACGCTCCGTGATTCTTGAATTTCGAGGCCACTGCGCACGTAATTCCAGACCCGGACCGCATCGAGGTCGCCGCGGAATCCGCTCTGAACGCTGGCGCCAGCTAGATCGCCACCGCCGATGGTGGTTTCATAGACGCGCAGGGGATTGACCGCTTGCACGGGAGCAGGGCGAAGCACATCGGGGACGCGCTTGCCGTTGACGTAGAGGCGAAGCTGAGAACCATTGGCATCGCGTACGGCGGCCAAATGGGTCCATTCGTTGAGCGTGATGGCCGAAGCGGCATCCACCCGGTATTGGTTAGCGCCCACGGCATACCGGACATAAGGAACACCGGCATCAAGCCCCAACTCAAAAGCTACGTGGCGCGTGCCGCTGCGTGGCGGGTTTTGCTCCATCTGGCGCACGACGATTTGCTGCCCGGCGCTGGTGGTTTGACGCACCCATGACTCAACCGTCCAGTTGTTCAGCACGCCGTGCGAAAGGGCATTCACCCGCAAACGTTGGGCTCCGTTGAAGGTATAGCGTCCGGGATTCAAAGGATCGTAAGGCGACAAGGGATCCGTGCCATTGACTATTTCGTCGGCGTCGGTTACGCCGTCGGCGTCGGTGTCGGCTTCACCCGGATGGGTTCCATACAAGGTTACTTCGTCCCGATTGGATATACCGTCACCATCGGAATCAAACTCGCCATCGGTTAAATCAGCGTCGAGTGAATTAGCGACCAGCGGATCAGAGCCGAGCAAAAACTCGCCAAGATTGCTGAGGCCATCGTTGTCCCAATCTTCATCGGCGAAACTTGGGCCTGCAGGGTCCAACCCATAAGCTATGTACCACCCATCAGCGATTCCATCCCCGTTGCTATCTTCGGTGGCGGGAAAGAACAGAGGGGTCGGTGTGGCATCGGCTTCTCCAAACAAATCTTTTACGGAATCTTTCGGGTTGATGGCGATGCCGGTATGAATTTGGTGGCCCGTGCCAAGGGTAATCTCAAAAACCCGGTCGCTGCCGGGCAGGAGACCGATGGTAGCGCCAGCACCCCAATTTAAAGGTGTGCCAAGTGGAACGAAATTGCCGCTGGAATCCGTGACAAAGCCATCAAAGGCGGTGAGGGCAACCGGGCCGCTGTTATCGATCGCGCTTGAAAAGGCGAGCAGAATGTCGTCGCCAGCGGATAGTATGCTGTTGCTGTCGTTATCAACCCAGCTCACGTGATCGAGTACAGGCGGGGATTCAAAGGCAACCACATCGACCTCGGGTGCGCCAGTATCAACGTTATAGGAACCGAGGGAGAGCGAGAAAGAGCCTTCGCCACCGGCAACGCTCTGGAGTTGACCCACCGCAAAAACGGAACCGGCTGCAAAAGTGATAGTAGGATTAACAAAACCAAATACGCTTCCTGGTCCCGTGGAAGTAAGATCAAACAGATCGATCGTCAATACACCGCCGGATTGAGCGACAGGGCGGGTGAAAACGAAGGATCCGGTCATTCCCCCTCTGACCAGCATAGGATTTGCGGTGATCAAGGTGAGCGTTGGCGCGGTCACGTTTATCGTGACGACCGCGGGGGGAAGATCGTCATCCGCCAGCACGATGAATTGAGCTGGCTGACCTCCTGTGGGCCTGATGCCGGTTACATCGAAATCACCGTCAGCAATAGCTACCGTTTCAGGAACTGAGATGAAATCCGGCGAGAGGTTTACAATCGTCAGGTCGGTTCCAGCAGACGCGGTAGCGAAAGTGACATTAACCAAACCGCCTGCGGCAACATTTGGACTGGCCGGCGTGGCTGTCACGGCCGCATGGGCGGATAGCCCGGCAATCACCAAACCTAACATTAAGTAACAATGGATTTTAAAAATTCGAGACATCATGGTGATTTACTCCCCTCAAATTCTTGGGTGCTTTCTAAAACGGCCAACAGCTCGGTAAGGCTGCTTTCGCGCTCGTGTTGTAAGGTGGCAATTTGTTCGTTTACCAGGTCAGATTGAGGCGTTTCCCCGGCCGCGATAGCGCGCAATTGATCGTCAATGGCGGTGATTTCCGCCTGCAATGTGTTTATTCGTTCCTGGCGCGGACTTAATTTTTCACCCTCATTCAAGCTGGCTTGTTCCTTGGGCGTGGAATCCAGAGCAACGTTAGAGGTTATCGCCATCTCTATGGCCAGTCGCCGCTGCAAGTTTTCCCCTTGCCGCACGAGACGGCGAACTTGCTCGTCGCCATTTTTCAATGCATCAGCAATCCAGAAGGCCATTGGAACGGGTGCTTCTGCCTGTTTAAGGTGCTGCTGATAAAGGGCCTCCAGTGCCTGCTGATTCGCGGCAAGAGCTTGAAGGGTTTCTGGAGGCTGGATCGTTTCAGTAAGTGTTTCGGCAGGTAAAATGGCGGGATAGAACAAGAGAAGGGAAAACAGGAGGCCCAAGGCGGCCCGGAATCGTCGTAACTTGGTCATAATCAATGCCTGTACAAGCGGGTAAAGCGGTGCCCGCGGACACCTTGTCTTAATTTACCGAAACGTTTGACAGATGTTTAATGGAACAAGGCATGATGGGGCAAGGAAAATAACGCGCGAGGGAGCGAGGTTCAAGGTTCAAGGTTCAAGGTTGAAGGTTCAAGGTTGAAGGGGAGTTCGGGGTTCGGGGTTCGGTGTTCCGGGTTCCGGGTGTTCAGGAAAAGATTGGGGTGTACGAGTACGCATCTTCCTTACTCGTACACCCGAATCTCCGGGAGCGCGTGCGCGTTCCGGCCGGTTCATGTTCGATGCATCCTCCCGGGCACGACGGAGCGTGCCCCTCCAGGGGGGGGCTGAGGGGGGACATAGATGTTGTGGGCGATGGTAAGTCGTTGGTGGGGAGAAGCGCGTTTTTCAACATCCAACATTCCCGCCGGGGGCGTATCCGCCTCCGGCGGACAACATTCAAGAATGAGGTTTGGTCCCGGCGGGTACATAGACGTTTTGGGTGGATTGCGCTTGTAAAAAGGAGGAGATTGGGAGGTAAGCGTGCGGTTGTCGTGGTTGGGCAGAGGCGTGTTTTTCAACGTTCAACCTTCAACACTGAACATCCAACATTAAAGTGGTGGAAAACGCTGGTTTCTTATCGTCGATGGTCCTGAAAATTTCGTGTTTTTCGTGTATTTCGTAGTTTCCCTGATGCCCACAGTCTACAGTCTCCGGTTCGGCTGCCTTACTCGTACACGTGCTCGTACACACCTATCTCTTCCGCCCGCGACAGCGCGGTTGGGCGGCGGGGCCGAATGAAGGGATTGGGGCGCGTGTACGAGTACGCATCTCCATCCTTTTACACGTGCTCGCACACGCTGATCTCCGGGAGCGGGGGCACCAAGCATGGGCCTGGTTCCAGCAAAACTCCTATCCGGGTCCGGTTCTTGGTCACAGGAGGCGAAGATTACGACGGCGGGGTTTTCTACCGGATCGGGACATATACCCGTCTTGGATCTTTGGGGTCGGAGCCCACCTCGGCGATGAACCCGCGGTCAACCAGCGCCTTTAGCTTTGTCCGCGCGCTGCGCGTAGACAAGCCGACGGCTTCGGCTACTGAACGCGTACTCAGCTGGCCTTTATCCTTTATGTTCATAAGGATACGGCGGGAAACATCGTCCATCACCATTCCGGTTCCCGGTTCCAGACGGAAAGTCACCCGGAAATGCGTGCCAACTTCCTCGAATACCGGCGCGGGCAATCCATGCTCCCGGCAGCTCTCGATCATACGGCCGACCCCGCTTCCCCATTGTTCAATGAGCCGAAGCTCCTTAAATACTCGAGCGATGACCCGGTTGCGGAGACGCGATACGCCCCGCAAGATGTCATCAACAACCAACCCGAACGGCAACAGGCCCGGGCTTTCCACTTCCACACGGTCATCATAAACAAGCACGCGTATGGGCGAGCCGAGATGACTGTAGTCGGCATGTACCACGGCATTCACCAACGCCTCCCGAACGGCCGGCAGAGGGATACTCCAGTGCTCGCTTCGCTTCATTCCCTCGATGCGCACGGCTTGGCTGGCGTGCTGTTGAACAAACCGGGCCGCCTCTTCAACTGCTTGATCGGGGTAAGCGTGGAATTCCCGGCTGTCGAGAATATGCGTCTTTGACGTGCCCCGGAAGCGTCCAGCCTGGATCCATGCATCGGGGAAAAAGCGCTCACGCTCCCGGCCAAACAGGATCATGCCACCCCGGGTCGGCACCCGACGTCCCTGATGGCTCACGACAAGGTGCAATGATTCGAGATCTTGATTACCCAGGATTCTAAAAGGCGCAAACGACGCTGAAGCAGCTCTGAAGTCAATCGTTTCAGGACTTAATCCGGGCAGCGGCTCCTCGTCATAGGCTTCCCGGCGTGATGAACGGCGCAGCTCTTCCCGCATGGCTTGGTCAACCCGGCGGTTAGAGGCCCCTACCCGGATGTAGGTCCCTTGTTCGGCACCCGCTTCGATAACGTGGTGCGGACAGGAGTAGCTGGGAAAGACCTCAACGGCAATCACGGACTTGTTTCGCCAAGGGAGCACCTCAATGGCCGGCATAAGTGGAGGGTGAATACCCGTGCTGATGATGTTGGCGATGCGTTCTTGCACATCCAGGGCATCGACAACACCCCGCACGGCGCGCGTCTTGTCCTCCACACCGATCAGCAACAAACCACCGGCGGTATTGGCAAATGCCGTAACCGTGCGCAAGATCGCTGCCGACGAACTCACTTCGCGCTTGAATTCAAGCTGCTTTCCTTCATGACGCTGTAGCAATTCCACCAAGTTCATAACTCTGAAATCTACTCTGAACCGACTGGCGCGTCAATGCTTCAGAGTTGGTCTTGGTAGCGGGTCCTGGCGGGGACATAGATGTAGTGGGCGACGGTAAGTCGTTGAGGGGTTCGGGTGTCGGGGTTCGGGGTTCCGCCTTCCGTCTTCGCCCTCCGGGCTTCCTCCTACGCCTTACAGGCTACGGAGGACAAGACGCCGGACAAGACGTCGCGACGCGTCGGGGTTCGGGGAGGAGATTGTCTCGCTGAATCATGCTTATTACAACTGCCACAGGAACGTTCCCGGCGTCGCGACTCTCATCCCGTAAATATCAAGAAATACCTTCACGCTTTTCCGGCACGGCGCAGCTCTTGCATTTCGTTTTCATCTTCACGAATCCATGCCCGGATGGTCTGTTCGGGCAGGTTGCGAATCGGCATGGCGACGGCGGGTTGAATAAAAAGTCCGCCATCCCTCTCCTCAGCGATCAGAAGTGGGTGCTTGGCATGGTCCAACCCCCACCTCTTGCGCATTTCGGGGGGAATCGTGATTGATCCCCGCTTGGTCATCGTTAATGTCGTCATACTGCAATAATGCATTGCCGCAATGCAGCGGTCAAGAAACAAAGCTGTGGGTGGGGACACGGAGAGCACGGGTCCAGATTGAGGCCCAGGTGGGGGCCCAGATAGGGACAGATAGGGACATAGATGTTGCGGGCAATGGTAAGTCGTTGGTGGGAAGAGGGTTCGGGGTTCGGGATTCAGTGCCTTCAGTCTATAGTCTTCAGCTTTTCTTCCGCCATTTGTATGCTGGAGCAGATCAACACACCATGGATGGTGGTTCCGTAGAGGTGTCCGAAGTGGCGGCTATCGCTGGTCCACAAGTGGGTGCATTTGGCGCCAATCGCTCCGGCGAGGATTGGTTTATCCTTTTCGGCAAGTTCAATAGGCAAGGAATCTGGCAGAATAAAGGCATGGGTGATCAATACAAAGGATTTCATTTGATCCAATCCCGGCAAAAGGTGTGGTCGCTTGGCTTGGAGATTGCGTATTGCCTCCTCCCATGCATGGGGGCTGGTAAGCGTTTCGTGCTCATCCTTGAGCATCTTCAGTAATCGGAACGTGGCGCTACGGGAATCGCTGGCGGAGAACAGGATGTTAGCGTCCAAAAAGATTTTCACGCTTCCGGTTTCCGGTCCAGATGGCGAGCCAGTTCGGCGTCGGCCTGATCGAACTCGTCCATTCTTGCATCCGAATAGATCTCGATTGGATAAGCAACCCCTGGTTGCAGGATAATGCCGTCGTGAGTAACACTAGCCAAAACCACCCCGCCCCGTTCGGCCCCGAGCTGCTTCCTTAGCGATTTCGGAAGGGTCATAGCACCCCTGCTGTTGATTTGTATGGTTGTACTCATAACGCATAATATACAGTTTTACTGCTTTACTGTAAAACATAAATGAGGCTCGGTCTGGGCGGGGGGTCTAAGCGGGGACATAGACGTTGGGGGTGGGCGGAAGGCGTTCCGGGAAGAGATTGGGGTGTACGAGTAAGGTGTACGAGTACGCATCTCCCTTACTCGTACACGCACTCGTACACCCTGATCTCCGGGAGCGCGCACGCGTTCCGTCCGGTTCTTGTTCGATGCATCCTCCCGGGCACGACGGAGCATGCCCCTCCAGAGGGTGGTCTAAGCGGGGACATAAGCGTTGGGGTTGGGCGGAAGGCGTTCGGGGAAGAGATTGGGGTCCGGGCGGGGACATAGACGTTGTGGGTGATCGTAAGTCGTTGACGGGAAGTGGTTTCCGACTTCGAGGAGACGCTTCGGCGCGACGCGTCGGGGTTCGGGATTCGGGCGAAGCAGGGTTTGTAGCTGCCGCCGTTAGGCGGTGGGAGAGCCAAGCCTTGGGTTTCGCGAAATCAATCAAGGTTGACAATATACCGTATTTGATATAATTACGCTCACATGAAGGCAAAGCCGCTACGCTGGATTCACGGTGAAGTGAAGACGCCGCCGATGAGCGGCGAAGCAAGGCGGGAAATTGGGGAACTATTACGCGACTTGCAGGAAGGGCTTGCGCTGACGATGCCGCACTCCCGGCCGATGAACTCAATCGGCAAGGGTTGCCATGAACTGCGGGTTAATGATTCTAAACACACTTGGCGATTAATTTACAGGGTGGACAATGATGCGATTATCATTCTGGAAGTTTTTGACAAGAAGACCAGGAAAACACCCCGGCAGGTCGTTAACGCGTGTAAGGATCGCCTACGGGCTTATGAACAAGGTGTAAGATGAAAAAATTAAAAAATGGGTGGGTTGAGGGATCGGTAAAGGAGTTTTTGGATCTGTCCGATGCTGATGTGGAATATATCGAAGCAAAGCGAGCATGGGCGGGTCGGTTGCGGGAATTGAGGGCGAAGAAGCATCTCACGCAATCGCAAGTCGCGGACCTTTTGGCAACGAGTCAGTCCCGGGTGGCCATGATGGAAAAGGGAGATCCTTCTGTTTCGATGGATTTGCTGGTTCGTTCCCTTTTTGTTTTAGGGGCCACTCGCCGTGATCTTGCCCGAGCGTTATAGGTTTTACGGTGGTCCAGATGGGGACATAGATGTTGTGGGCGATGGTAAGTCGTTGACGGGAAGCGGGTTCGGGGCTCGGGGGTCTAAGGCGGGGACATAGATGTTGTGGGTGGATGGATTGCGCTTGTAAAGAGGCAGAGATTGGGGTGCACGTGTAAGCATCTCCCTTACTCGTACACGCGATGGACAAGGAAACGGCTCTTGGCAATCTGCCAAAAATTTAGCATTGTCCATAGTTGACAGGTGGTTTATGGATCCGGAAAAAGTACACAAAATCGACTTTACCTCCTTTGAGTCAGCGCTGGTTAGCCTTAAAAGGGCCGTGGACCGGGCGGCGGGCGTGCCGGACGATGAGGAGGTCAGGGATGCGGTCATCCAGCGTTTTGAATACTCGTACGAGTTGGCGTGGAAAATGATCAAGCGGCAATTGGAGGCGGAGGCTGCCGTTCCATCCGACATTGATGCCCTTTCATTCCGGTCCTTGATGCGGGAAGCGGCCGAGAAAGGGATGATTGCCTCGTTTGAGCCCTGGTTGGTTTTCCGGGAACAACGAAACATCACGTCCCATGTTTACAACCAGGAAAAAGCCAAAAGCGTGTTTGAAACGGCCAAGGACTTTTTACCGGCGGCGCAGGGACTTTTATCTAACTTAAAGACCCGCCCGCTATGATTGACTTATCACCAGCCATCCGCGCGCGTCTGCTGGACATTTTGCACCGAAGCGTGGGAACTCAATCCGTTTTGTTGGTGGGATCGCGCGCGCGCGGACCCGCCAAACGATTTGCCGATATCGATCTTCTTCTGATGAAGGACCAACCACTATCGCCATCCGTCCGCGCCAACTTGCGTTATGAACTGGAAGAGTCGGACATTCCTTTCAAAGTCGACTTGTTGGAGTGGGCGGATTTGAGTCCGGCCTTCCGCGAACGCCTGCAAAAAGAGGCCCAACCGCTGGTGTGAATAAAATACGGGGTAAGACAAGAAGAGATTTGGGCGCATGACTCACGGCGGGGACATAGACGTTGTGGATGATCGTAAGTCGTTGGCGGTAAAGGGCTTCGGAGTTCGGGGAAGATTGTGTTTGTCTACAGTCTTCGGGAGAGGGCTCAACAGCTAACGTTCAGGGTTTTTGTCTACAGGAGGACAGAGAGGGCGGGAAGCGGCCACGGATTGTCTTCGGTCGCGAAGACGCTCCAAAATGGCAATTTTATCTGAGAATGCCTGGTTCGCCAATGCGCTGCGTCCATCGCGCTTGTTCTGCAAAATGACCTTGAGCGCTCGCTTCACAGGGAACGGTCCTCCACATATTTGGCTTTGAAGCTTGACCACTTTTCCGTAAGGCAGGCCTTGGCGAGAATACCGGCAAGCTTTTCTTCATCCAAACAACCGCTTTCAAGAAATGCGAGAATACGAAGATAATCCTTTCCCCTCCCCGTCCGTAGCGCCAGAGCAACCAGATGCTCGGCGGTCATCACGTGGGTGGGCTCTCCATCTACCTCTACCGTCAACGCGGCCGCCAGGGCATCCTCGTCCAGTTCATCCACCAAGGGCAAAAACTGGACGGGCCAGTCACCGATGACCACGCCTTCTTTTCGATGATCATCAAATCCCTGTTCCCGAAGCCAATCGTAAATTGGGGCCAAGGAGATCAACGCTCCGTTTTCGGCGTGGAAGGAAACAAACACATCCACATCCGCCGTGTCCGCGGGCTCCAAATAAAACAACGCTCCTACCGCTCCGCCAATGGCGTATTTACCGATAACGCCATCAGCCTCCATGCTGTTCAAAACTTTTAGTGTATCCTTGATGCTCATGGTATGTGGCGTCTGATCTTATATGTCATCATCTTCTACATGTTCAACATCCAACATTCAAGCGGTGGAAAGCTCTGGTTTCTTATCGTCGATGGTCCTGAAAATTTCGTGTTTTTCGTCTATTTCGTAGTTTCCCAAAACCCTGCGGTCTTCAGTCCTGAACCATGTGTCGCAAGCCGTGTCGCGAGCCGTGTCGCGAGCTTGTCGCAAGATTCTATAATACTTTGTCAGCCAATCGGTAACGCAAAGAGGTGGTGGCGCCGGTTGAGCTGATGAGACCGAGCTCGATGAGTCCGGCAATATCCCGCTGGAGCGTCCGTCGGTTGGCCGACCCGATACGCCGTTCAATACGTTGTATACCGCTTGCACCATAAGATAAGAGCTGGAGCAGAATATCTCGCTGACGCTGGTTCAAGCCATGGGTGCGCGCCAACGCTTCGCCTCGCATCATATCCTCGCCGCGGCGCTTGACCTCGAACAGTTGCACGGCCAAGCCCCGGACGAAATATTCTAGCCAGCCGGTAAGATCCATGCCGCTTTCCCGGACGCCTTGCAGCGCTCCGTAAAAAGCCGCGCGGTCGCGGTCGTAGTATTCGCTGAGCGTGAACATGCGGCGGAAATCGTATCCTGCGCGGTAGAGGCAATAGGTAGAGAGAAGTCGCGACGCCCGTCCGTTGCCATCGCGAAACGGATGGATGTGTACGAGTTGGAATTGCGCTACGCCGCTCACGATAACCGGATGCAACTCCCCCGGGGCCTGCAACCAGCAAACGAATTGATCCATGAGGCTGGCGACTTCGCCCGCGGGTGGAGGCGTGTACACGACGCGTCCCGTGGCATGGTCGACAATATAGTTTTGCTGGCTACGGTATTGGCCGGGCGCGGCGGAACCGCCCCGCACCCCATCAACCAGTAACCGGTGAATTTCGCGCACGATTTCGCTGGTGACCGGTTCTCCGGCTTGTTGCTTCACATAGTCAAAAGCACTACGCCAGTTGGTCAATTCGCGCACATCATCAGCCCGGCTATGGGGCACCTCCACGCCCGCCAGAACCTGCTCAGCCTCATCTAGCGTAAGCTGTGAACCTTCGATATGGGTGGAGGCATGTGCTTCGACCGCAAGCATACGAACCTCTTCCCGCGAGGCCAGTTCGCTCGACAAATCCAACCCGGCCAAAAAACCTTTGGTTTGGTCGATCTTGGAAAGGTCGGATGCCATGCCGGTGGTGATTTGGAATGTTGGCGCGAATCCCTGCATGATGAGGAGTTAACAGACCTGCCAGCAGAAGTTCAAGCAAGGATCGTTGGTGCGACACTTCAGCTTACAGTCTCCGGTTCGGGGTTCGGGGTTCGGAGTTCGGGGTTCGGGGAAGAGATTGGGGTGTACGTGCGTGTACGAGTACGTATCTCGCTTACTCGTACACGTACTCGTACACGCTGATCTCCGGGACAGCGTACGCGTTCCGTCCGGTTCATGTTCGATGCATACTCCCGGGCACGACGGAGCGTGCCCCTCCAGGGGGTTGCAGGTTGAAGGTTGCAGGTTGCAGGTTGCAGGTTGACGCGTGTCGCCTTGTCGATAAATTATATAAGGCTTTGTAAATCAATGGGTAGCGCAAGGAGGTAACCAGTTTTTATTCCCATCAAGCGCCGTGTATTTTATCGGGCAAGCGCAGGGTTTTGAGCTGATCGGCGGGGATGTGGTCGAAATGTGGATCACGGTGAACCAACCTGGCGCGTCGCGCGGAAGCACAACCGGCGATTAGCGCATCGACCAGAGGCAAACGCGCGCTTGTTTTTGACTGAATCAGCAAGGCCGATCTGGTGGCGTCGACATCAAGAGCAACCATGCGACTTAGATCCCGCGTGTAGGCGTTAAACACGCGCTCACGTTCGTCGTCCTCTGAGATCAGTTCACGCAAACGCCGGTCCAGCTCAACCCACGTCGGCGCGGCCAGCAAAATCCGTTCCGGCCCGCCGGCAAGCAATTCCGCAACTTGGTCCGCCCCCGGCTCATCAAGGTAATGCGTCAAAATCGCGGATGTGTCCAGCAGATGCATCACAACGATTTTTTCCTGTTCGAAGCTTCCTGGCTGGACCGCTCTTGCTGAAGCGCCTTTAGAGGATGTGGCCGGTCTTCTCTTAAATACTTGCGTCCAGAGCCCTTGATTTCGTATGCCAGCTTTTTCGGTTCAGGAATGATACGGCATCGTATTTCGTCCGGGCGATTGCCCGGCAACCATTCCAACAAAGCGCCGGGCTTCAAACCGTAAGCAGCGGCAATCGCCGCCGGTATGGTTACCTGATTTTTTCCCGTGATGGTCGTAGGCATGTATGGCTCCTTTAGTGGTATTTATTCCTTGATTTATTTTATTGTCAAGGATTATGCAACAATTCACGGAATCGATGGTCGCGGCGGGGGCACAGATGCGGTGGGTGGGAAGAGGGTCTAAGGGGGGACATAGACGTTGTGGCGGGTGGAATGGCTGGACGGGTGGCTCCCTCCATCCTAATCATAATCCCCCCCACCCGGAACGAGGCCCGAATTACCCACTCTTGCTCTTTCCCTCAACCGGCCGCCCGTGTATGGTATGGCTATGAACGATCAAATAATGCTGGCAAAACCGCCGGTTAAACGTTCCAACTATTGGAACTTTTCATCCTCCCGTTTTCCAATGGGTGGAACTTCTGTCGCGGGCATATTCCTCCTTTCTGTTGCGATACCGGTTGCGATTTTTGGACAAACATTCACTTCAAACTACCAGTTTGTCTCACTCGCGGGAAATTTTTTAGGCGACAATGATAGCGGTTGGAATGTCAATTATCGTAATATGTTCCTGATTTCGAACAATACGTGGCAAACCGAACTCTTTATTCCGGCGACGGCGGCCAATGCGACAAATGAGCTTAAGTTCAAAGCAAACGGTGATTGGAGCACCAATTGGGGCGAGAACAACCAAACAAATATAATTCCGGCAGTTGGCGGAACGACCGAGTTGAGTGGAGGCAACATCAAATTCAGAGTATTGCTCGATGGTTATTACCGTTTCACTATCAACACCGCTAACCGAGCCTATTCCATTATCGAAGCCCCCTCCACGCTTTACTCCAACCGAGTACGCAACAGTAGCTTCGAGATTCAAGCTTTCGACGAGTGGCACGCTTACCACTGGACCCCCAGTTACCCTGATAATCTCGCGGAAACATTTGGCAATTCCGGAAGATCTAACTGGAGGCGCAACTCTGGCACCTGGCAATCCTGGATTGGTTCCGGCACCGAATCCTGGCAAACCTTCGGAGGTATTTGGCAGGATGTTCCTGCCGGGCGAGGATATCTGTATGAAATTGCCGGTTATTTCTATGCAGACACCAATTGGACCGCGGCCAACAAAGAGCTGAAAATTGAATATTTTAAGCACGACCGAAGCACTCAACTCGGCTTCCAATCGATTACCCTTAGCGGACTATCCAATTCATTTCAACGCTTCTCCTTAACCACAGGCCCTGCTCCTAACGAGACCGCCTGGGCCCGCTTGGTCGTGTTCGCTCAAAACACGGGAACTGACGGGACGCTTCAGTTCGACGACCTATCTCTGGTCGAGCGACCGGTTAAAACACAGCTCTTCACAGATTGGCCGCAAGCCGCGATGACAACCGGAACCCACCGATATGGCGGCTGGGATATTGAAAACGGAAATGTTACGGATGATACAAACCTGACGCTTAGTGCCTTATCCGCAAAAATTCAACCCGGTGGCCGGGTTCGATCCGCAGAAATTGCCGGAGGCATTGGACGCATCACGCTTACCTATCGGCACGGGGTAAACACTGACGATGAAGACAGCCTTGAACAGCTTTCCATACTCGTCAGAACTTCTGTACAACCAACTGATTTCGGCATCATTTCCATGGTGTTGAGCAACATTGTCAGTCAAGATTATGAAACATTAACGATAAACATCAATCAACCAGATCACCGCTATGTGCACGTTGAACATTTCAGCGGAACAAACGCCTTTATGATTGGCTCGTTAGCTATCGGCGACGCCGAAGAGGATGCGGTGACTTCATCCCTTCGCTATCAAGATTTTGAACAAATTACCGGATGGGAAACGAACGGAACATATAGCACGAATGACTGGGATTTAAGCTCGGGGCGAACCGTTACCAATGGTGCTTTCTCAGGACAGTCTGGCGTGATCTTGGGCTCAGAAACCATAACTAATTTCCTTCAAACGCCGTTCTATACAGACGGATATGGCGCAGTTAGCTTCCAGTACGCTCGGGGTAGCGTCGGAAACGGACCCGCCAACCTTACGCTACAAGAATCGGCGGATGGTACAAATTGGATAACGATTGCTGCGATGAGCAACATCACGGCCAGTTCCTACGCACTGTTTGATCAATTTTACTACAAGCCACAACCCAGATTCCTCCGCATCATGAATATCCCGCTACCGGTGTCTAGTGAACCACCACCGGCAAAGTTGATCGAAGAGCCTTTTACCAACGGGCAAAATCCCCCGCCGGGTTGGGAGTTCCGTGGCATAGGCGAGTATACCAGCGATGGGAGCTCGGGAATCGGGCCCAAATCGCTAAAATTTGATTCCACTGGTGATTACATCATCAGCCCTAACCTGAGTAGCCCTACTGGAATCACATTCTGGATCAAAGGCAACAGCATTAATGCTGCCTCAACGTACAAATTGGAGCAAACAAGCGATGGCAACAATTGGTCGCAAGTTTTCCTCTTGTCAAACATCGGCAACACAGAACAAACGCGCTCTTACTCTTTGAACCCGACAAGCACCAAAATCAAGTTTACCTATGAAAACAAAGTTGGCGGCAATATCGCTTTTGACGATGTAATCATATACGGATCTGGCGAGCCAGGTGAAACAAATCAACCACAAGAAGTCTTGGTGGATAATATAACCATCGGCTTGCCTGCCGGATTTCGTCGCCAAAACTTTGACACTTGGCCGCGAAAATCATCGTATACGGGTATAAGCATCCACGAGGGCTGGCAGACTGAAAACACAATTATTGATGCACAAAACGCATATCGCGGACAAGTCGCGCGCCTGAATCAAAACGCCGGTCCTTATGTAAAATCACATCACTTCGGTGATGGCATCGGCTATATCTCTTTCCGTTACCGGGCATGGGACGACAACCCGGCTGCGCAATTCGTGGTTGAATACTCGCTGAATGAAACGGATTGGAACGTCATAACCAACGTATCGACCACTGCAACCTCCTATCAGGACTTTTATCATGACTTGAGCCTGAGCAACGGAGCCTCAATCCGCATTCGCAAAACCGCCGGGGAGCGCTTGTTAATTGATGATATTTACGTATCCGAGCTCAAGCCACCCGCCAACATCAACATCTATGACGCAGGAACAATCCCTGATGCACCCTTCACAAACGACGCGGTTAGATTATTTCTAAAGGCCGGACCCGTGAATGACGCGATCAACATTGGCGGATCAGTTCACTATCGAATCGGCGGCGGAAGCTGGACGAATGCCCCTTTGACTCAGACTGGCTTTCAAACCTACAGCATGCCTGAGGCTGACGCCATCCCGCCACAACCCGTCGGGACTATCGTTGAGTTCTATTTCGAAGTAACCTTCGAAGGCCCGGGCAGCTCCCTCTCAAGCCCACGCATCTATCCTGCCGCGGGAGCCTCTGATCCACTTCGTTACTCTATAGCTCGTGCCGCTACCGGGCAGGTATGGATTAACGAGGTAAACGTGTCTTTGTATGAAGGAGAATTTATCGAATTAGCAGGTCCGGCCAACTTTAATTTATCCGGTTGGTCGCTGGATTTTTTCGTTAAATCTTCCTCAATTTACACGAACTTGCCCCAGCTCTATCAACGAATCATTTTTCCGATTGACTCGGCGATTTCATCGGCATCCGGAGCATATGGTTTCTTCTTGATCGGTGATGGTAGTCTTTCTCCGGAGCCAAACATATTATTCCCCGGTTTGCTTAGCTTATATTGGGATGGCTATCCCATGGGTTTACAGCTCGTAAACGAATCGGGCGGGATTGAGCACAAAATTTCAATTGATGGCTCTTTATTTTCTTTTCCATTTGCAGCTGTAGATGGAGACGATTGGGACGATTTCAACGAAGGCGTCTCACTGGTAGGATCCGGCACCAACTATGCTGATTTCTCATGGTTAACTTACGTAACCAATACGCCCGGATTCGTAAATATTGGTCAGACACTCAATAGCGAACCCGCTAATATGGATCCGCCCATGATTATGCGAATGATAGTCGCAAACAACACCGTCCAGGTCATCACCATCGGGAACACCAACGCCTGGAACGCCACCCCCTACTACACCACCAACCTGATGGTCGCCGCCCCGCAATGGCTGTCGATCACCCCCGCCCAGAATACCCTCGCCGGCGGCACTAACACCATTTTCTTTACCGCGCCCGCCATGACAAATGCCTTCTATCACATCAAATTCACTCCGTGAGGTTCTACTTTCCTGTAGGGCGGTAACGGCCGACGGCCTTCCCGCCGGGTTCACATAGAAGCGTCCTATTTCGTTAACGGGAGCTCGGCTGGAAGGTCTTCCGCCTTCGCACGGCCTACGGACAAGATCGACCACTCCAGCCCTACAAAGCAGACATCATGAATTTGACATCAGGCATTCGGACTCCATCGATACCCTGCTCACCTTCACGTATTCAAATACTGTGATTAAAAGAAAGCCATCGCTGCTTTCACCCGCCCGCCTCCTGCCTAACCTCCAGCCAAGAACACCGACAGACGGCGGCCACTAAAGGCGGTGCCAACAAACTCCCCGCATCCCGAACGAATGACTGTGCTCCTCATCCCTTCCTTTTCCCAGGACATTCCCCATTTTTGGGGTGTGATTTGTTGTAAGTGATTGATGTATCGA
>CAYYAR010000040.1:0-31134 GCA_964470065.1 uncultured Verrucomicrobiota bacterium
ATCGTCCGTTGGCGTGGGTGATGGCTCGCGGCATCCGGCCGCATCGCGGCGGCCCCTTTTGGGCGCTTTCGGTGTTGGGCTCTCGGTCGCGGACATGAGTCCAGCGACCGGTCGCCCGCCGTGAAATCGCCGCAAACTGGGCCTACCGCGCTGCTCATTTCGCGTGCCGCGAAATGACCGGATGCCACTCGCGCTCACGCATCTATCCGCCACCGACGGCGGATAGATAAAGAACGCATCAACACCCGGATTCTCCGCATGATGATTCCCGTATGCATGTACGCCAGGGTGTCCCAATGTTGAAGTCAGGAGGCGGCATCCCACACCACACAACCCACCGCCCGGGAAATGGTTTCCGCATCGGCTCTGATCCGCTCCAGGTCGCCGTGGTCGATAACCGGCATGCGTGTACCGTCCTTTTTTACAATGTTTAACTCGTAACTGTAGTAGGACGACTTATTGCTGCGGATATACTCGCGGAGAATCTGCAACGCGTGCAGTTGATCGAATTCCACATAATATTTCAGCTCGCTCCGGTTGAACGTTTCATGCGGTGATTGTCGACCACGCCAGAAGCAGCGACCGTTCGTGTCGAAGATCACCGGCAACGTGCCACGTCGATACATATAGATGCCGACCAGAATGAAGGTGACCCCGAAGAGCATGGGCACGAAATTCTCGAAGGATGGAGACGCAAGCGCGCCGGTGAAGACCGGTCGCAAGACAAGTGCAGTCGTCACTATGCCGATCCCCGTCATCAACAAGTACATCAGCTTGGCTCCCACACTGGCCCGGAATTCAAGCCGGCCCGCATCGAGCTCCACCAGTTTGTGGGTCTTGAAATTGGCGCCTCCGCGTTGAAGCGGCGTCCATTCGGTCGTCAGCGCCAATGGATCGCCGAGCGTGGCCGGATCGAATCCGGGCCGGTTGGCCGCTTCGATCCATCGCACAATGGTTCCCTTGAGACGTTTTCTCATAACGCTATGAACCTCCCAATTGAACGATTATTGCATTGCCCGCAAATTTGAGCCCTGAGGCATTCGGGTGCAGAACATGCTCAAGCGCGAAAAAGGCCGCCGGTGCGGACATGGCCTTCAACTGCGAGAGATTATCCGCCCGCACGGGATCCCCGGCTTCGGGTGGATGCACATCGTTGGCGACCACGAGTGCGGCCGGGCATCCCGCCTGCGCCAACGCACGAAGCGTCAGTGCGGTGTGATTCAAGGTGCCAAGACTGGTGCGGGCTACCACCACCGGCGTGGCGTTGACGGCCAGCAAGAGGTCAAGCATCGTGAAGTCCCCGGCCACCGGCACGAGCAAACCGCCCGCACCTTCCACGACAAGTACCTCGCTTGTCTGCGCAAGCGAACGTATGGATTGAACGATCAAAGCCGGATCAATCGTAACGCCCGCATGGCGAGCGGCGCAATCAGGTGATGCGGGCAGGGGCAATCGATAGAGTGGTGGAGCCAGATGGTCCGGACCGGCACCGGTAAGTCGCATGACGCAGTCGGTGTCATCAGGCTCCCCGGTCACGCATCCGGTTTGCACGGGTTTGAAATATCGCACGGCTGGATAACGGCTCATCCAGCCGCTTAGCAAGGCGGCGGCCACGATAGTTTTGCCCACGCCCGTGTCGGTACCGGTGACAAAAAAAATCCGGCTCATGGCAATGAACTCCGCCAATGATTCGAATCGCGTTCATAGTGCATCAAGCCGAATACGGAAAGAGCGCCCAAGGTGTCGGCAATCCAGTCGGCTATCGAGGAGAATCGTCCGGCCACACCGGCTTGATGCATTTCATCAAATAGCCCGTATAGCGAGGCAAACACAACCGACAGGCACGCGGCGTGAAATGGTGCAAGACCGAGCGAACGGGCGAAGGGGTAGGTGATCAAGGCGAGCAGGCCAAACAGCACGGCATGAACAACCTTGTCGAAATGGGGAGGCATCCAGAATCCCGGATCCGGCGATTGCACGCTGCCGAGTTTGTAAATCAGGCCACACCAGGCCACCACAGGTATCCAACCAAGCCGGGCATAGCGTATGGCGCTTTTTCTCATAAATCCGCATAAACGATGCCCGAAGGGCTGTTCACCCGTCAAAGAAATTGCTCGCGATCCCGGGTAAATCGCACCAGATTTTAAGGATTAACTTTTTCGTTCCGCGCTGTATTATAGGTGAATACACAAATGAGGTGTCTATGAATCGTTTGCCGTTTATTGTTGGTTGTCTCCTTTTCCTTTCATCCGTTGCCCGCGCCGATTTTCTATCGGCCGCATCCTTGCAGGCGTTGATTGATGCCGCCGAACCTGGTGCGGAAATAATGGTCCCGGCCGGTACGTATGCCGGCGTTGTGCATCTTCGCGACGGGCTCACGTTGCGAGGTGCGGGTGACGACGTCACCATCATCGACGGGCAGGGCGCTGCTCAAGTCGTCACGCTCGGTAAAAATGCGGCACTGATTGGATTCACGGTTCGTGGTGGCGCGATGCTCGTAGGGAATGCCGGCAATTTTGCCGGCGTTTTCGAGTGCACCCTTACCGGCTACAGCTCCTTTGCTCTGGCCTTTCAAGGAGGAAGCGGTGTGGCTGCCCACAATCGCATTGAAGGATCGGCCGGTCGAACCGGCATTCTTTGCGCCAACGCCAATCCGGCCATCGTCAACAACCTGATTTCCGGCAACCAGAACGGGGTTCAGATTCATCCGCACCTCATTCCGGTGATTGCCGACAATTTGTTCCGGGACAATGTGATGGCGGTTCATATCGTTGGCGACAGCCGGGCGGTGATCGAACGTAATCATTTTGACGGCAATCAACAGGTCGTGTCTTCCGGGGAGCTGGCGGATGGCAATGTGGTCGGACCGGAGGACACCGGTGAATTTGTGCTTGTGCGTGGCGCCGATACTGCAGGTTACCATGCGCTGATGCGTGAAGCCTTTGGAACCGCCGTGAAAGATCATCCGATCGTCATTTATGATTTGCGCGACGACGTCGGTTCGTTCGATGTCATCGGCCTTTTCCCGTGGGCGACATTCTCCCTCGCCGCTTCGACGCTCGATACGACCATCCAATCCTATAATGCGTATGACATCGTGAATGATCAGCCCTTGCATGCGGCCTATGAGCTCATGAATGGTGATCGTCCCTCCGTGCGGGTGCATAATCCGGACTTGTTGGAAAAAATGCGCGAGCGCTATGTGCTGGAGAATCATTACGTGCATGCGCCCTCGTATTTCGACCAGCCGGATGGTCGCCGTGTATTCAAGCGTCATACCAACGTCTCGCAAATGGAAATCGTCTTGCCAGCCGGTTACCGTCTTGTCTCGAGTGTGCCGGAGGGCGTCCTTCAGGCGGGCTTTGATCGGCCCTATCTGATCATCCGTGACGTCGGCGATACCTATATCGAGGTCGTCCTCGAACCGGTTCGCTAAAACGGCGGTTTTTCCGGTATTTCCGCCAATTTCAAGCTACCTCTTGGAATTGGACGCCTGAGGTAGTATAGTGGTCTACTGCACATGAGTGGACCCGTTTCTCAGCAATCCGCCCCGGTGGCCAAGGCCGACCGTCCGTACATCAATCGTGATGCCCTGGTGAAATGGGCCGGGCCGAACCAATATCAGGAAGGAAAGCGTCTCTTTGACGCCGCGGCGGTGAAGGAGCTCGTCTGCGAGGATCATCTTGTTCGCGGATCCATCGCCTACGGAAATCGCGACATGGTTACGCGATTCAAGATCCTGAAGGACGGATCGATCGAAAACCTGTGTCCGTGTCGCGACTCCCGGGAACGCGGTCTGGTGTGCGCACACGCCATTGCTCTAGGGTTTGCTTACGCCCGTGAATTTTCCGATACCCGTACCGACCGGTCGATCCGCATCGGGAAGCGCCGCGAACGCCATCAGCGCTTTTCGGTGGAATATGGATGCATTCGCCGCACATCGATAAAGGCACCGCATACTCAGCCGGCCACCCTTCGCGTGAAGATGGAGACAGGCTGGCGATCATCGGCCCCGGCCGGCATTATTCCGCTGTCGGTGTGGATCCACTACCGGGACAAGAAAGTCCGTATTGAGAAGGCGCCGGCGGAAATTCCTTTTCTATTTTCGAGTGCCCAGGAAGAGCTGCTGTATTGTCTCGAGGACATCCTCGGCGTGCCGATTAAAGGGCCGGCGACCGTGCCGGTGGAGGATTTTATCGATCTACTCGAGGCAACCCCGCCGGACGTGTTGCATGATGGTGAGTCCGGTTTACCGGTCACGTTGGGGAAAGATCCTCTGGCGCCGGTATTGACCACGGCGATGGACAAGCGCAGCGGCGAGATGATTGTGAATTTCGATCTCGACCTTCCCAAGCAGCAAAAAAACGTGGCGCCAGTGCTGCTGGCCGGACGTCAGTCCGCCTGGATCATGATCGGCAACACGGTGCGGCCGTTGACGTCGTCGCTGCCGCAGGAATTTCACAGCTTATACGAGAAGCCGCTTCGTCTGGCGCGCACCGATATTCCCGAATTCATTTTTCGAGATCTCCCGGCCTTGGAAGCTCATTGGCTAATCGAGCACGGTTTCCCCGTGCGTGAACTTTCGTGGGTCACCGGTGAGCCCGACTTTCGTGTCGTGCTATCCGGCGACTACGAGCGCATGAAGATCATGCTTCATGCCGATTACGAGGGTTGTGCCGGGCCGCTGGCCGGTGCGCCCGAAGAAGCTGTGCCCTTTGCCGCGCCGGTGCGCGGCAAGTTTGAATGTTTCGCCCGCCGCCATATGGAAGCGGAGCAGCAGGGTCTGGCAAAGTTGAAAGCGCTTTTTGGCGCCCATGTGCGCGAGCGGGGCGATATTGTCGTCGAGCATGCGCATGCCATCATGGATGTGCTCGGCAAGACGGTGCCGCTGATCAAGGGATTTGGCTGGCAGGTCACGTTCGAGGGCTGGTTGGAAGCCCTGAAGCAGGGTGTTTCGTGGATCGTTCCGGAAGTCGATCTCAAGGCCACGGGCGATAGCGGCTGGTTTGATTGTGGTCTATCGTTTCGTGACACGGAGGGTCAGACGCTTGATCCTGTGCTGATTCAGCAGGCCCTGTTGAAGGGCGAAGGTTGTGTGCGGGATGGCGAAAAAGTCTGGCTCATGGATCGCCAGAACCTGCAAACACTGCACGATATCCTCGATGAATGTGATGGACATCCCGAACCGGGTCGACGTCACCGGCTTGACGCCATTCATGCCGGATTCATCAGCAACGCCATGTCTGCGCTATCCAACGTCCAATGGAAGGTCGACGAGGCGTTTGCCCGGCTGGCTGGTCGCCAAAACCGGCAGGTGACCATGGAACCGGTGGATCTTTCGCCGGCGCTTGAAAAAATCATGCGCGGGTATCAGAAAGAAGGCGTGAGTTGGCTGCGCTTTCTTGAGCGTTGCGGGTTTTCGGGGATCCTTGCCGATGAAATGGGCCTCGGCAAAACCATCCAGGCCCTTGCCTGGATGACCTTGGTGCGCGAATCGACGCGCGCCCATGGCAAGCCCTCGCTGGTGGTGTGCCCGACCAGTTTGCTGGAAAACTGGGCCGATGAATCGCGACGATTTACGCCTGATCTGAAGCTGCATGTGGTGCACGGATCGGATCGGCTGAAGAAGATGGCGCAGCTCGGTGAAATTGATCTCGCCATCACCTCGTATGCGCTGTTGCGCCGTGATATTGCCCACTATCAGCAACACGAATTTGCCTCGGTGATACTCGATGAAGCCCAGCACATCAAAAACCATTCGACACAAAATGCCCGTGCCGCCAAAAAATTGCGCGCCGTGAACCGGCTGGTGCTGACCGGCACCCCGGTGGAAAATGGTGTGACTGATTTGTGGTCGATCATGGACTTTCTGATGCCGGGCTATCTTGGCAGTCATCCGCAGTTCCGCCGCAATTACGAGATGCCGATCATGTCCGGCACCCCGCAATCCATCACCGTGCAGCAGCGCCTGCGCCAAAAAGTCCATCCGTTTTTGCTGCGGCGGCTGAAGCGCGATGTCGCCAAGGAATTGCCCGAGCGTATCGACCGTGTTGCGTATTGCACCATGACGGCTGACCAGCGTGCCGTCTACCGGCAATTGCTCGACAGCACGTCCCAGCAAATTGTCGGCATGGTGAAGTCGCAGGGTTTTGTCCGTTCGCGTTTCATGATTTTGAAAACGTTGACGCGCCTGCGCCAGGTCTGTTGTCACCTCGATCTGCTAAAAATGCCGGACTTGAAGACCAAGGAGCCCTCCGGAAAACTCGACTTATTCATGGAATTGCTGAACGAAGCGATGGACGGTGGACACCGGGTGCTGGTGTTCAGTCAATTTGTGTCCATGTTGCACATCATCCGCGACCGGATGCAGAAGGAAAAGATTCCCTATTGCTATCTGGATGGATCCACCGTGCAACGCTGGGAAGAAGTGCAGAAGTTCAATGAGGATGCTTCCATTCCGGTGTTTTTGATCAGTCTCAAGGCCGGCGGCACCGGATTGAATCTGACCGGCGCCGACATGGTGATTCATTATGATCCGTGGTGGAATCCGGCCGTGGAGGATCAAGCGACCGATCGTGCCCACCGTATCGGTCAGCACAAGACCGTTTACAACGTCAAGCTGATCACCCGCGACAGTATCGAGGAAAAAGTGCTCGAGCTGCAGAAGCGCAAGCGGAGTGTGATTGACGCCACGCTCGCCGCCGAGGCGGATATTGTGCGGAGTTTGTCCTGGGAGGATGTCCAGGATCTCCTCCAGTTATGAGCGGACCGGAAGGATCGGACGGCTACCTTTACACTCAAAGCGTGCGACGCGGCGCGCTGTTTTTGTTGACCTCGTCGTTTGTGTTTTCTTTTGCCGGCATTCTGGTGAAGATACTGTCGGCCGAGTTGCCTCTTGCCATGGTTGTTTTCTTCCGTAATGGCGGTGGGCTGTTGTTGCTGGTGCCGTGGGTCATGACGCAGCGGGACCTGTCCCTTAAAACCAGCTTTTTTTGGAATCATGCGGCCCGGGCCGCTTCCGGTGTCATGGCCATGTATTGTTTTTTTTACGCAATCGCCCATCTGCCACTGGCCGAGGCCATATCACTCAATTTCACCTCCCCGCTAATCATCCCGCTGATGGGATATTTTCTGCTGGGTGAACGAATTCCCGGCCGGGTTGCGCTCGTGCTGCTGACCGGATTTGCCGGCGTGTTACTGATCATGAAACCCGGCCTGACGGTATTCGAGCCGGTGGCAATGGTTGGGTTCATCTCTGCTTTCTTTGCCTCGTTTGCACTCGTCAATGTCCGCAAGCTCACCCGTACCGAACCCGCTATCCGGGTGGTGTTCTACTTTGCCGTGATCGGTTCGGTGATGACCAGCATACCGATGCTCTTCTATTGGCAGACGCCGGACGTGCGACAGTTGATCATGCTCGTGGGCATTGGGTTCTTCGCGACGATCGGTCAGTGGTTGCTCACGCGAGGCTATGCCTCCGCCCCGGTCGGTCAGGCCGGATTCTTCCACTACAGCGCCGTGATTTTCGCTGGTCTGGTGGATTGGTTGATCTGGCATGAAGTGCCGGATGCATTGTCGCTCGGCGGCGTGGGCTTGATCTGCCTGGCCGGCGTGGTGCTGATGCGAAGCGCATCCGCCGGGCCAAGGAAATCCGCCGCTACTTGACCACGATGCTTTTGATATTCACGAATTCACGGATGCCGGCGGCGCCGAGCTCGCGACCATACCCCGAGTCCAGAATTCCGCCGAAGGGAAGTCGCGGATCGGATTTCACAAAATCATTCACGAAGCAACAGCCTGCTTGCAGCCGGTAGCGGGCGATATACTCGCCGCGAATCGTATCGCGCGTGAATACCGCGGCGCCAAGACCGTAGCGGGAATCATTGGCTATGCGAATCGCCTCTTCCTCATCGTGCGCCTCGATCACCGCCGCCACCGGTCCAAAAAGTTCGTCGTGGTAGGCCGGCATGCCGCTACGCACTCCGGATAAGAGGGTCACCGGATAAAACCAGCCCGGTCCGTCCGGTAACTCGCCGCCCAGCCGGCAAACCGCGCCGGCGGCCACGCTTTCGCGCACCTGCCGGTGCAGATCATCTCGCAAGTCGGATCGTGCCATGGGCCCGACATCCGTATCGGTCGCCATCGGGTCGCCCACCTTCTTTTTTCGCAAGGCCTCGATAAACGCTTCTTCAAAATGTTTGCGCACATGCGCCACGGCGATGAAACGCTTGGCGGCGATGCAACTCTGGCCCGAGTTGATGAGCCGGCTGGTGGTGCAGATCTCCGCGGCCTGCTCCACATCGGCATCCTCGAGAATCAGGTAGGGGTCGCTTCCGCCGAGTTCGAGCACTGTTTTCTTGAGCACGGAACCGGCGGCGGTGGCGACGGCGCGACCCGCGCGAGTGCTACCCGTGATGGTCACCCCGCAGATGCCGGGATGTCGAATCAGCGATTCGATCTGGCGATCGCCCACAATGACCTGCACCACCGCATCCCCGGGAAAACCGGCCGCATGAAGCATCTCGATGATCGCTTCGCCGGATCCCGTGGTGTTTAACGCATGCTTTAGCACAATCGTGTTTCCGGCCATGAGGGCGGGAGCAGCAAACCGGAAAAATTGCCAGAGCGGAAAATTCCACGGCATGATGGCCAGCACCGTGCCCAGCGGCTCGTAGCTCACATAACTTTTTCGCATGCCGATGTCGATAGCATCGGGCGCCAGAAATTCCGCGGCTTTTTCCGCATAGTAGTCACATACCCAGGCCGATTTGTCCGCCTCGGCCACACCCTGCCGGATCGGCTTGCCCATTTCGGCGGCCATCATGCCGGCGAGCGCATCCCGCCGTTCTTTTAGCAGGGAGGCACACGCGCGCAATTTCACGGCGCGCTCCTTAAGGTCGACCTCGCGCCAGTTTAGCCATGCCATGGCAGCCGCCTCGACGCGCTTAGCTGCGACGGCATCATTCTGGTGGTGCCATGTCCGGATCGGTTGACCGGTGGCGGCGTTTACGGTGATGGTATTCATCGGCTACTCCGGTTTGAAATCGCGGAGCACGCTTTCAATCACATCGAGGCCTTCATCGAGTTGAGGCGTGGTGATGACGAGTGGGAACAGGAAGCGCATGATGTTGCCGTTGGTGCCGGAGGAAATCAGGATTACACCCTTTTCGAGGCATCGTCGTGAAATGGCGACCAGATAATCCTTGGCCGGTTCCTTGGACGCGCGGTTTTTCACGAATTCCACCGCGCACATGGCGCCGAGACCGCGGACATCGCCGATAAACGCAAATGAATCCTTCCACCGCTGCAGTCGGGCCATCAAGCGCCGTCCAAGGGCGGCGGCATGCCCGGCAATGTCATCCCGCTCGTATACTTCAATCGCGGCCAACGCGGCGGCGCAGGCGACCGGATTCCCGCAGTACGTGCCACCCAGGCCGCCGACCTGCACGCCATCAAGCAAGTCAGCCCGGCCGGTCACCGCCGAAATTGGAAATCCTCCCGCCATCGATTTGGCGAGCGTGATCAGGTCGGGCTCGATCCCGTAATGGCTGGTCGCGAACATCGTTCCGGTCCGGCAAAAACCGGTTTGAATCTCATCCAGAATGAAAAGAATCCCATGCTGCTCGCATAGTTTCTTGAGGCCTTGGACATAGCCCTTTGGCGCGACAATAAATCCACCCTCGCCGGTGACCAGTTCCATCCAAAGGCAGGCCACCGTCGAGGGGTCGACGTGCGTCTGAAAAAACTCACGCACCTGGCGAAGGCTCTGATCAACAAGATCTGCTTCGGATGCGCATCCGCTACGATAGAAGTAAGGGAAGGGGAGGCGGTATACCTCGGGGACAAAAGGTCCAAAGCCCGTTTTGTAGGGCGCGGCCTTGCTGGTCAGCGTGAGCGCCATGTAGGTGCGGCCGGCAAACCCATGCTCAAACGTCAATACGCCAGGTCGACGCGTTATGTTGCGACAAATCTTGACGGCATTTTCCACAGCCTCCGCGCCGCTGTTGAACAGCACGGTTTTGCGCGGTCCCTTGGCGGGAACGATCGCATTCAGTTTCTCCGCGAGTTCCACATACGGCTCGTACATCGCCACATTAAAGCACGTGTGCACAAAACGACCGGCCTGCTCGGTGGCCGCCTCGACGACTTTTGGATGGGCGTGTCCGATGTTCACCGTGCCGATACCGCCGGCAAAATCAAGGAAGGTATTGCCGTCGACATCGGTGAGGCATGCGCCTTGACCCTGCTCAATGAACAGCGGCGTGACAATGAACGGGCTGTCCGACACGGCCGCCTTGCGCCGCGCCATCAGCGCCTGTGATGTGGGCCCGGGTACGGGCGTTTTTATACGTATGCTCGCCATGGAATACTAATACCAGCCAATCGGTGTCTCGGTGAGGTTGATGTGGACCTGCTTTGTTTCTAGAAATTCTTCCTGACCGTGCAAGCCCATCTCGCGACCTTGACCGCTTTGTTTGTAACCGCCCCAGGGCGATTCCACATAGCAAGGTTGCATGGTGTTCACCCAGACAATACCGGCGCGAAGCGTTTTCACGACCCGCAAGCAGCGGAAAATATCGCGTGACCAAACGGCGGCGGCCAAACCGAATGGCGTATCGTTGGCAATCTGGAGGGCGTCCTCCTCGTTTTTGAAAGGAATGACGGATACCACCGGACCGAAGATTTCCTCGCGCGCGACCCGTGTGCGGTTATCGCTCTCGAAGATGGTTGGCTGAACAAACCAGCCCTTGCGCAAGGCGCCGCCCGGACGATCGCCGCCGGCGATCAGCTTCGCCTCCTTCTTTCCTTGCTCGATAAAGCCGAGCACCCTCTCCATGTGACCTTTGCTGACCAGCGGACCCATTTTGGTGGCGCGCAACATGGGATCGCCCAGCTTGATCCGCTTTGTTTTTTCTTTCATGCGGGACATAAACTTACCGTAAATGTCCTCCTGCACCAGCACCCGCGATCCCGCCGAGCACACTTCGCCCTGGTTAATGAACACGCCAAAGAGGGCGCCGTCGGTGGCGGCATCCAGATCGCAATCGGCAAAAAAGATATTGGGCGACTTGCCACCCAATTCGAGCGAAATCTTTTTCATATTCGAGCGGGCCACCCCGTGCATGATCTCGCGGCCGGTGTCGGTGCCGCCGGTGAAGGCAATCTTGTCGACATGCATGGATTCGACCAGGGCCTTGCCGGCGACCGGTCCATCGCCGGTGATAATATTCAACACGCCCGGCGGCAGCTCGGGAATATGCATTTTCACGAGGCGGGCAAACTCCAGCATGGTCAGCGGGGTTTGCTCGGCGGGCTTGAGGATAATGGTGCAACCGGCGGACAGGGCCGGCCCAAGCTTCCATGCCGCGAGCAGAAGGGGATAATTCCACGGCACGATCAAACCGACCACGCCGACCGGCTCCTTCAATGTAAAGTTCAAGGCATTGTCAGGCACGGGCAGTGTTTCGCCATGCACTTTCGTGGCCAAGCCGCCATAATACTCAAGACAGGTCGCGGTATCGTTCATGTCGAACTCCGACTCGACGATCGGCTTGCCGCAGTTGAGGGTCTCCAGCCTGGCCAGTTCGGCGGCATGCTTGCGCACCAATTCGGCCATTTTGAACAGCACGCGACCCCGCTGCTGCGCCGTGCTCGTGCGCCAGGGTCCGCGATCGAACGCTTCACGCGCGGCGGCCACGGCGGCATCGACTTCGGCCTGGCCGGATTCCGGCACGCGGGCAATGACCTCGCCGTTGGCCGGATTGATCACGCGGCGATATTCCGGCGCACTTGACCAGCTGTTGTTGATAAAATTTTTGTACGTTTTCATATCGACCTCACAAACCCTTTTCGTTGTACACCTGTTGCAGTGATTCCTCGAGTGCCTGCAGAAACCGGTCGATCTCCGCGCGGCTGATGACCAGGGGTGGCTCGACGCGAAGCACCCGGGAATTGATGTAGGTTCCCGATATCAGGATTTGCCGGGCGAACAAGTGTTTCGACACTTCGTAGCCGACATCGTTGTCAGCGAACTCCATGCCGAGCATCAAGCCGCGTCCGCGACACAGCTTGAGCACGCGGGGGAACCGGCTGGCGAGGGCGTTGATCTTCTCGAGCATATATTCGCCTTTCTCGTGCGCCTGCCGTGGCAGGTCCTCCTCAATGAGCACATTCAAGGTCGCGATTGCCGCCGCGCAGCAGACCGGATTGCCGCCGAAGGTGGTCGTATGCAGGAATGGATTCTCAATGTATTTCTGCCAGGTCTTGGGGGTGCCGATCACCGCGCCGATGGGCATGACGCCGCCGCCGAATCCTTTGCCCACTGCCATCAAGTCGGGGGTGACGCCCTCCCAGTCGCAGGCCCACATCTTGCCCGTCCGGCCCATGCCGGATTGGATCTCATCGAGGATCAACATCGCGCCATACTCGTCGCAGAGTTCACGCGCGCCGGCGAGAAAACCGTCCGGGGCCACGTTGATACCGCCTTCGCCCTGAATGGGCTCTATGACCACACCGGCGACCCGGTCGCCGGAAAATTCCGTGGACTTGAGCATCATGCGCAGGCAATCAATTTTGCCGAACGGCAGATGCGTCCAGTGGAGCAGGGGCAGGAACGGTTCGCGGAACACGGCCTTCGATGTGCCGCCCAGGGCGCCAAGGGTTTTTCCATGAAAACCGCCGAGCATGCCGATGAAATGTTTTCGTCCGGTGGCCAGCATGGCCATCTTCATGCACCCTTCGATCGACTCGGTGCCCGAGTTCGTGAAAAAGGCAAATTGGAGATCACCGGGTGTTACCAGCGAAACAAGTTTGGCCAGATAGGTGCGGAGTGGATCGATCAACTCCTGCGAGTGAATGCCCTGACGGTTGAGTTGGTCGATGACCGCTTTGAGCACTTTGGGATGGCGGTGGCCGGTGACGTAGATGCCGAAGCCACCCAGCATGTCGATGAATTCCTTGCCGTTAATGTCCCGGAAGCACGCGCCACCATCTTCCCATTCGACGGCGGTGTAGTCGGTGCTGACCGATTTGCGATACTGCAGGAATCCGGCGTTGACGTGCTCGGCCCAGAACCGGACGGATTCGTCGATCACGCGCTTGCGCTCGTCTGCGGTGAGGGTTTTCTTGGCAATGAGGTCCAGCACATAACTGGATAATTCGCGCGCGGCTTGCAGATCGTGTCCCATGATGGATTCCTTTGTTCAAGGTCCGGACCGGGGGTTCGTACCCGGTCCGGATGATTTCGTGTGATCTATTCGGATTTTACCTGTGTCCAGATTTCGTCGTAAAGAACTGTATCATCGCCTACATCATTCACGAACTCGAGCTTTTGCATCATTTCATCCGGCGGGTAGATGGCCGGATTGGCCAGATCCTCGGGCGTGATGAAAGGTTTGGCGGCCTCGTTCGGCGTCGCATATTGATTGTAGTTCGACAGGCGGGCGCCGACTTCGGGGTCGAGAATGAAGTTGATGAACTTCTCGGCGAGATCGCGGTGGGGCGCCTTGGCCGGAATGGCCAGATTGTCGCACCACAAGACACCGCCCTCGCGGGGAACGAAATACGTGGTGTCGGGATCATCGGCGATCGCGCGGATGGCATCGCCGTTATAGACGATGGCCGCGGCGGCCGTTTTGGCGAGCACCTTGTTCTTGCCGCCCACGCCACCTTCTAGTCCGAGCGAACGGTTCTTGGCATCCACCATCAGATCCTTGACCGCTTTCAGCTCGTCGATGTCGACCGTGTTGACGCTGTACCCTTTGTATTTGAGGGCGCAGCCGAGCATTTCGCGGATGGAATCGATGAGCAGGAACGGGCCGGGTTGCATCCCGCCGTCAAACATCAGGCCCCAGGTGTCGTCGATGGCCCCTTCCGCGGGCTTACGCATGTAAATACCGACGGTGCCCCATTGATAGGCCACCGTGAACTGGTTGCCCGGGTCATAGGATGGATTCTGAAAGCTTGCGCTCAGATTCTTCATGTTCGGAATGTTTTCCGGCCGCAACGGCGCCAGCAGGTTCTGCTGGATGAGCTGCGGGATGATGTAGTTGCCCGGCACGCAGATATCGTACAAGGCATCGCCACCGCTCTGCAGCTTGGCCATCATGCTTTCGTTGTCTTCGTAGAGATCAATCGTGACTTTGCAGTCAAATTGCTTCTCGAAATCCGTGATGATATCCGGATCCATGTATTCCGACCAGATGAAGACATTCAATTCGCCGGCTGCCTTCGCGGTCGCACCAATTCCCAGCCCGAGGCCGAGAACAAGCGCCCATATGCACCATTTCCTAGTCATGTTGTTCCTTTCGTTTGTTGGTTCCTCTGTAAAAGGGTGGCGGCCACCGTGCCGACGATGGACGCCACCACGATCAATGTGGAGAGCGCATTGATGTCCGGTGTGATGCCGCGTTTGACCGATGAGTAGATCAAAATCGGCAGGGTGGTGGAGCCGGGCCCGGTGGTGAAGAAGCTCACAACAAAATCATCGAGGCTCAAGGTGAAGGCCAAAATCGCCCCGGCGGCGACGCCGGGAAAAATCATCGGTAGCGTGACGTGCCGGAAGGTTTGCCATGAACCCGCCCCGAGATCGTGGGCGGCTTCCTCGATGGCCGGGTCCATCCCGGCAAGGCGCGAGCGAACCACGATAGCCACAAATGGAATCTGAAACGTGACGTGGGCCATGACCATGGTGTTCATGCCGAGCAGAAAAGGATCGGTGGAAAACATGCTGGCGATAAAGGGGCCCACCGCCTTGCGCAACAATTGAAAGAACAAAGCGAGCGACACCGCCATGACGATGTCCGGAATCACCACGGGAATGTACATGAGGAAGGCAAAAACTTTTTTTCCGGGAAACTTGTAACGACGAAGACCATACCCGAGCATGGTGCCCAGCAGGGTGGCAATCAAGGTGCTGACCGTGGCGAGGATCAGCGTATTTTGGGCGGCCATTAATTTGGGTTCGCTGTCGAGCAGATACCGGTACCAGTCGAGGGTGAAGCCGCGCCATGGTCCGCCGTATTTGGCGTCGTTAAAGGAGAAGATAATGACCACCACGATCGGTGCGTACATGAAAATGTACATGAAGGCCGCGGTCATCCAGAGCATCGGGGAAAGCTTCATCAGAGCAATGCCTCCCCGCCGCGACGCGTGGCCGCCCGCGCATACGCCCACAACGCCAGCATCACCGCGCCCATGCTCATGAAGGCGATGGCCGAACCGAACGGCCAGTCAAGGCTCGGCCCGAACTGCTGCTGAATAGCGTTTCCGAGCATCACCGTCTTGGCGCCACCCAACAGATCGGGCACCACGTATTGACCCATCGCCGGGATGAAGACGAGGGCGATGCCCGCGGCCAGCCCGGGCCCCAGCTGGGGAAGAATGGCATACCAGAATACCCGCTTGCCGTCCGCGCCCAGATCGGAGGCCGCCTCGGCGATCGACCAGTCGATTTTTTCGACCGCCGTGTACAGCGGCAGCACCAGAAACGGAAGGTATGCGCTCACCATACCGGTGAACACCGCGCCCGCGCTCGGATACAGCGGGGCGCCCGCCGTGCCGATACCGATCAGATTCAGCGCGCGGGTGATCAAGCTTTCCGGCGCGAGCAACAGTTGCCAGGCATAGGTGCGAATCAACAGGTTGGTCCAGAAAGGTATCACCGCCAGCGTCAGGGCGAGCCCTTTGTACTTCAGCGGCATGGCGGCGATGAAGAACGCAATCGGAAAGGCGCATAGAACACAGAAGATCGTGGTGCCGAGACCAAGCACGAGGCTGCGCAGGATGATTTTGGGATACACCGGGCTGTAGCCCAGCCGGCCGAAACCGAAGAAGCGCTTGTAGTTGTCGAGTGTGAAGGCCGATTTCACTTGCCCCTTCACTTCCTTCGCCTGAAAGGCCTCGATATGGCCTGTAGCCTGGTATTCCTTTAACGCGCTCTTGGTCACAAAACTCATGGTCCCCATGACCAGCAAGGGAATCAGCAGGAAGAATGTGACCCAGGCGATCGACGGTCCGCTCGTCAGTGCCGAACGGATAATATGATCGCGGTAGGTCAATTGTTCGCCGAATTCGATCTCGCCGCGACGTCGTCCACCCGCATAGGTGTGCGGCTCCCGTTGAGTCTGGCGGGCCAGCAGAAGCGTGGTGATCAACACCACGCCGACCAGGCCGAAAATTATCATCAGGCCGTTCATGTGGTTGGATACATCAGTCGTCGAGCACAATCAACCCCGCCGGCGGCAGGAAGGCCACGGCCTCCTGGCCGATATCGAATCCCTGCGAGCCCACCTTGGCGTTCATCATTTCCGCGGAAAGTTTCAGCGTTCCCGCCCGCAAGTCGTAGTGCGTCTCCGAGCCGATGTACATCAACTGTTCTACGCGCACGGCAATCCGGTTTTCGCCGGCGAGCTCGCTGCGCGGCGCGAGCGAGACTTTCTCGGGACGAATGGCAAGTTGAAACCGGTCCTGGCGATGAGCAGGCGATCGCTGATGGGTGGCTTCGACGCGCAGCGGGCCCACCGGGGTTTCGACCAGGATATTGTCGCCGGATCGTCCGGTGACGCGGGCATCGATCAAATTCACCGAGCCCAGGAATTGACCGACGAATGTTGTGCGCGGATGCTCGTACAGTTCCTCGGCATCGCCGAGTTGTTCGATCGTGCCCGCCCGCATTACCGCGATGCGATCACTCATCACCAGCGCTTCCTCCTGGTCGTGTGTGACGCAGATGAAGGTGATGCCGAGGCGCCGCTGCAGGGTGAGCAATTCTACCTGGAGTTCCTTGCGTAATTTCAAGTCCAGCGCGCCCATCGGTTCGTCGAGCAACAGCACCTTCGGCTCGTTGACAATGGCCCGGGCAAGAGCGGCGCGTTGGCGCTGACCGCCGGAGAGTTGCGAAGGTTTGCGCTCGGCCAACTGCGAAATCTGCACCATGTCCATTACGCGCTTGATCCGGTCGACGGCTTCGCCGCGCGGCACACGTTTCATGCGCAGACCGAACCCGATATTCTCCGCGATGCTCATGTGCGGGAAGAGCGCGTAAGACTGGAACACGGTATTCACCGGCCGCTTGTGGGCTGGAATCTCCTCCGCATTCATGCCCATGATCCGGATAACGCCCGAGTCGGGATAGTCGAGGCCGCCGATGGCGCGGAGAAGGGTGGTCTTGCCGCAACCGCTTGGCCCCAGCAAGGAAAAGAATTCTCCCTGACGAATACTCACGGAGACGGCGTCAAGGGCGCGTGTGGTGCCAAATGTGCGTACAACCTGCTCGGTTTGTACGGCGGGAACTGATGGATCAACCGTCACCACAAAGTTGAATCCTAGGCCATGAATTAACGGATGAAAAGGCTATCTTTCGTTTTTTTCGAATTTCCGCCGGCCCCGCGCCGGAGTTACCGGAGCGCGACTAGTCGAATCACGCGAGAACCTGCCGCACACTTTCACGAAAGACCCGGGTGTGATGATCGATATCCGCCTTGCTCGTTTGCGGGGCAATCAATGCCATGTTGTGGAAGGGCGTCATCAAAATTCCCCGGTTTAAAGCACATAGATGCATGTATTGGTCAAGGGTGGCATCGATGGCCGCTACAGCCTCGCCGCCGTTGCGGGGGGGCGTGGGGCGAAACCAGTACTCGGCCCGGCAGCCCAGCTGTTTGACAATCCATGGCAATCGAAATTCTGCGATAACCGATTCCACCCCCTGTGTGAATCGATCGGCGAGGGGAATGGTCCGCGCATATGCTTCATCCGTCAGCACTTGCTCCAGCGTGGCGCGCATCGCCGCCAAGGCCAGGGCATTTCCGGACAGGGTTCCGCCAATGCCGCCGGTATCGGAGAGGTCGCGCTCGATCATCGCTTGTACCTTGATGGCCACATCGGCGCTCATCCCGTAGGCGGCCACCGGCATGCCCCCGCCGACCGGTTTGCCGATAGTCAAAAAGTCCGGTTGCAGACCAAAGGCTCCGGTGTAACCGCCCGGACCAGCGCAAATCGTATGGGTCTCGTCAATCACCAGCAGGGTGCCGGTTCGCCGGGTAAGCTCCCGCAGCGTCTCGTGAAAGCCGGGGTCGGGATGCACGATGCCGATATTGGTGAGCGCCGGCTCGGTGAGCACACAAGCCACATCCTCATCCCGCAGGGCGGCTTCCAGCGCCGCTACATCGTTGAACTCCACGACCTTGGTGGTGGCGGATGGATGAACCGGTGGTCCGAGATTGCCCGGACGCGGCCCCACGGAGCCATCGGGTTGAATGGTCGCGAACGTCTCATCCACGGAACCGTGATAACACCAATTGAATACCAGCACTTTGGGCCGGCCGGAAATATGCCGGGCCAAACGGATGACATAGCGGTTGGCGTCCGTGGCGGTCATGGCAATTTGCCAGTAGGGAAGTCCAAAACGGCGCGTCAGATTCTCGCCGACCCTGATCGCATCTTCATTCGGAAGCATGAACGTCAGGCCCTTGTCGAGTTGCTGCTTCATGGCCTGGACCGTGGCTGCCGGGGCATGTCCGGTCATCGCGCCGGTGTCGCCAAGGCAGAAGTCGACATAGGAGTGACCATCGACATCGGTGAAATTTGCGCCTTCTCCCTGCGCTACGAAAACCGGAAAAGCACCCGCCCAGCGAACCATCCAATTCATCGGCACGCCGGCCAGTAAACTTTTTTTCGCCTCCTCAAACATGGCCCGGGAGCGCGGATGCTCCCGGGTAAAGCGCGCTTGCTCCTCCTCGAGACACTGCATCAGCTTATGTCGTGCAATTTGCATTTTGCTTGCGCAATCACTCTATCCCGAACGGACCGGAAGGGTCGAGTGCGTAGTCGGTCAGTGATCGATTTCTTGAATTGCGATGATGACGACTCGATCATCCATGCGCTGCTCTGGCGCCTCGGGCTGCTCCATTCAGGGCTGATCGAGCCGCGCGGCGACGGAGTCGTTTGTCTGCGGTCGGCGGCTGACGACAAGGGATACCAATAACAGCAGGCCGGAGATCATCAGCAAGGCGATCCAGGCCTTGACGAGATGAGCGATCAACCATTCGTGGTTTAGCCAGAAGGCTGCCAATGTAATAACCGGAAGCAACATCAATAAAACCAAACCGGTCAATATCAATATCGACGTTCTCTTTATCATTGGGGCGCTTGTTTGCAGGGAAATACTCGTTTTGCTGCTACATATATAGCTATGCATGATCTCATTTACCGTCAATATAAAATATGTTAAGTTGATATTATTCTTTTTTCTTGAGCTGATCGCAGGGCGCGGACGTCAATTATGGGATTCAATGTTTGTTCCTGTCCGGGTATAAACATCCATGACTTTATCCCAAAACGATACATGCTGGCCTTCCACCCGGGCGGCCGCGCTGTCGGCGCTTGAGTATTTTATCCCGCGGGCCGGATCGGTCTACACGGACACGCGCAATGAGGATCGCGGTCCCGCCGACCGGGTAAATGTTTCCCGTTTGTCGCCTTGGATTCGTATCCGGTTGATTCATGAAACCGAGGTGGTGGCACGGGTGCGGCAGGAGCACGGCTTTGCTGCCGCTGAAAAATTCATTCAGGAAGTATGCTGGCGCACCTATTGGAAGGGTTGGCTGCAGGCGCGGCCATCGGTGTGGGATGCGTACCTGATCGATGTGCGGCGGACGCGGGACGAATTTGCCAGCCATCCGGCCTATCGCCGCGCGATCGAAGGACAAACCGGCATCGACTGCTTCGATGCTTTTGTCCGTGAGCTGACCGGGACCGGTTATTTGCATAACCACGCCCGCATGTGGTTCGCCAGCATATGGATTTTCACTCTTCGCCTGCCCTGGTCTCTGGGAGCTGATTTTTTCATGCGGCATCTCCTCGATGGCGACGCCGCATCAAACACCTTGAGTTGGCGATGGGTGGGTGGCCTGCAAACCGCCGGCAAACATTATGTCGCGACTGCCGGTAACATACGCCGGTTCACTGCGGGGCGTTTCCGGGTGGATGCGCCACTCGCCATTGATCCGCCCCCCCTCGAGCTATCCCCGGTGTTTCCGGCGCCGCAATCGCTGCCGTCGCACACCGATCCATGGCCGGATGGTCGGACTGGTCTTCTGGTGACCGAAGATGATCTTTCGGCCATTCAATGGTTGGGTGAGACAACGCCATGTGATGCGATCGCGCTGGCCTTGCCGCGTTCCGCGTACCTTGCCGCGGGCATCGATGATCGCGTGATGGCGTTCCGGCAGCGGGCGGTAACCTCGGTCTATGATAACTTGCCGGCGGACAAAAAATCGCGTGCGGTCATTCTCGAGGACGCGAACGATGTCGCGACGATAGTCGCATGGGCGGTTGCAGCACGGTTAAGCGCGGTGATCATGGCCGAGCCGCCGGTGGGGTGGTGGGATGATATCAGAGCGCAACTCAAGCCGCGGCTTGCGGCCTCGGGTGTGCAACTGATCTTTCGCCGGCATCCTTGGGATGAGGCATTTTATCCACATGCCACCCGCGGCTTCTTTCACCTGAAAAAACAAATACCCGCTGTCTTGAATCGCATCTTGCGCGATGGTTGACGTTTGGATTTCATGACATCCTGGTTCGTCACGGATGACGGGCACTTTATTTCCAAGGTTTATCGCGTAGGTTAAAGGATGTCCGGCTTAATTACATGGTTGCTCTATTTCTCCGGTGCATCATTCCTTCTCTATGGGATAAGTTGCCTCGTTTCCCGGCACATGCGGGATGAATTTGCCCGGTTTGGCCTTGCCCGCTACCGCACGCTGGTGGGATGGTTGGAATTAACCGGCGGCCTTGCCCAGTTAATTCACGTCTGGATTGAACACCTCGCCATGACCGCCACCGCAGGGCTTTTTTTGCTCATGCTTCTGGGTGTGATCACCCGGATCCGCATTTGCGATAGCTTCCGGGTGACGTGGCCAGCCGCCGGTTATCTGTTGCTGAACGGTTGGATACTGTTTGTGCTTATGGGGCTGTGAGCCCGGCAAACAGCGAGAGCGCCAGCATGGCCAGTGATGGCAGCGTTTTCTTCAGGCTATCCTTGACCTTGATGTGCATGCTGACGGCGCCCGCCATCAGAACCGCCATGGCCAGCGCCGCGGGCTGAACGAGTGAAGGCATCCATGTTCCGGCGATCAGGGCGATCGCCAGCGATACCTTCACGATACCAATCGCCACCATAAACGAGGGCGGCAATCCGTATACGGCAAACTCCTCTTTCATGTTTTTTGCGTCACCGCCGCGGTAGTCCGTAGCCCGGCGAGCGCGTAAGAGCCACACGTTCAAGATACCCAAACCGATAATCCATTGTGCCGCCACTAGTGCTGTATTCATATCTCGCTCCTTCTGCGGGGAAGATAGTCATAATCATCAACCGGCGGGAAGCCTAAACACATGGTCAATCGCTTTCGAACGCATCTTGTCTTCGAACCGGTTGCGTCGGGCGGTACTTGTTCCCCGAGGGATCAGCCATACTCCGATACGGCCTCGACGTCCACGACCTCGCCATCCTCGACGGTGATTCGAATCACCATTGGCCGACAGCAGACCTGGCAATCCTCCACATACGTTTGACTCGAAACCGATGCGTCGACGGCAATGTCAATCATCTCCCAGCAGTGCGGACACTGGATCGAAACCGGTTCAAGTTGCTCATGCATGAATCAATCTCCGCGATAATCCGGTTTGTGCAAGTGGGTTGTTCATCCGCCATACATGCGACACGGTGTCGCCGGGGAATCGCTCGCCCGCCAAATGGATTGTCGATGCCCTCATGCGCCGTGGAGGGACGCGCTCTTTATCTATCCGCCGTCCGCGGTGATCAAGGCGTGCTGACGGGCGCGGCCAATTGCTGGAGCAAGGCATGGGCGGCTGCGGCGCTGGAGGCGGGGTTTTGTCCGGTAATGAGGTTGCCGTCCACGACCACGTGTTCGATGAAATTTTCCGCACCGGCAAAATTCGCGCCCTGTTCAATCAATTTGGACTCCAGCAGGAAGGGCATGTCGTCATCCAGTTCCACGGCACGCTCCTCTTCGTTGGTAAACGCCGTCACGCGACGCCCAGCCACCGCGGCGGTGCCGTCCGGCAGGGTTGCTCCGACCAGCGCGGCCGGACCGTGGCAAACGAGTGCCACCGGCTGCTGGCGGGTTAGAAAGTGCACAACCGCTTCTCCGACCTTCTTGTCAACGGGCAAATCATACATCGTCCCGTGACCGCCCGGAAAAAACACCGCGGCAAACTCATCCAGCGCCAGTTCGGCCAGCGGTATCGTCCGCTCGAGCGTCTCGACGGTGCTCGCTTGATACTTGTCGCGATCACCCAGACTGCGCGGATCCAGTGGCGCAGTGCCGCCCCGGGTGCTCGCCACCGTGACCTGATAGCCGGCGGACAAGAACATTTCGTACGGCGTGGCGAACTCCTCCAGCCACAATCCGGTAGGGTGAGCCTCGTCAATGCGGTCGTGACTTGTCACCACCATTAGAATGCGCGGTGCGCTGGTTTCGGCCAGGGTGGGCGCCACGGGCAGCCACAAGGCAAGCGCCGCGAGAAAAGAAAACGAGTTGAGTTGTTTCATGGTGATTCCTTGGTATGTTTTTTCGTCCATCGGTGCGCCGTGGCGGCATGACCGCTCATGGCATGTTCTCGCCTTTGTCTTGCATCATCTTTTCCTGGCATGTCTCGCAAATGCCATGCGTGAACGATGTGTTCGTGTGCTTGGTGATGTAGATCGACACTTCTTCCCAGTAGCCATCCTCATTGCGGATATTTTTGCACCATGCGCATATCGGCAGCAACGCGCTGAGTTCCCGCACCTTTTGCAGCGCCGCCTCGAGCTCGCTCACCTTCTGCTCCAGTTGATCACGATACATGGCCAACTGCTGCTCGGTGCGATGCTTGTAAATGGCCACCTCCACCGTGGCCCGCAACTCGCCATCAATGAACGGCTTGGTCAGATATCCATACGGATTCGATAGCACCGCGCGCGCGACGGTTTCCTCGTCGCTGAACGCGGTCAGAAACACCGAGGGAATGTTGTGCGATTTCCAGATCGATTGCGCCACCTGGGTTCCATCCTCCGGGCCCTGAATGTGAATGTCCATCAGCATCAGATCCGGGGTTAGGGTTGCCGCCAGTTGCCGTGCCCGTTCGCCCCCGGGGGCGATACCGACCACCTCATAGCCCAGCGCAATCAGGCGCGATTCGATATCCATGGCAATAATCGCTTCGTCTTCAACGATCAGAATTTTTGTGGGCTTGTGGTCAGCTTTCATGGGTCTCCGGAAATTGCAGTTGCCAGCAAACGCCCTCGTCTGCGGGAAGGCGCGCGAAGGTGCCCTGCAACTGGTCGGCGAGGCGGTGGACCAGCTTGAGCCCGAGCGAGCGGGACTTGTCCGCGTCGTAGTCCCCGGGTAATCCCACACCGTTATCGCTCACCCGCAATTCAATGGTTTTCTCCTGCACATGCTGTTGCAGCTGCACCTTGATTACGCCGGCCCGCCCATCGGTAAAAGCATGCTTTAAGGCATTGGTGATCAGTTCGTTGATGATCAATGCCAGCGGCCCGGCCTGATCGAAGTCGATCAGAAAATCGCCGGCCCCGGTGGTGATCTTGATGCGCCCCTGATGAATAGCTTGCGCTTTTTGAATCTGTTCAACCAGGTCACTGACCATCCGTCCTGAGGGCAACCGGTCGATCTTGTTCGAACGGTAGAGCAGTTCGTGGAGCAGGGCGATGGCCGCGACCCGGTGGCGGGCAATCTCGAATTTTTGCGCGACCTCCGCATCCGGTGATTGCCGCTGCTGAAATGAAAGCAAGCTCGACACGATCTGCAGGTTGTTCTTTACGCGGTGATGCACTTCCTGCATCAGCACCTTGTTCTGCTGGATCAACTTGGCCTGTTCCTGCACCATTTTTCGGTCATTGATGTCCTTGTGAATGCCGGCAATCCGCTCCGCCCGGCCATCGTCCAGTCGGCTGATCACGCGGCCTTCGCTTTCCACCCATTTCCATTCGCCGCTGTGCGTCTTCAGGCGGTATTCACAGGTGTATAAGGCGGTGCGGCCGTCGAGATGATCCTGGTAGGTTTTCATGACCCGGTCATGGTCGTCGGGGTGAATCATGGCATCCCACATCGCCGGGGTGGGCTTAAACGCGTCGGCATCGTATCCCAGCATGGATGCCCACCGGCCGCTCACATTCACTTCGCCGGTAATGAGGTTGGCGTCCCAGTAACCCAATCCGCTGGCCTCCATCACGCGCAGCAGACGCGCCTCGTTTTCCCGGAGATGTTCCTCGGCTTGTTCGCGCATGATGCGATTCCGCCGGGCCAGAATGATATTGGCATAGGTGGTCAGCAGCGGCTCAATTTCAATCAGCACCGATTCATCATAACCGCCGGGCCGGTTGGCCACGCCCATCATACCGATCATCGTGTTGCCCGACTTGATCGGAATGCCGAGAAAGGCATTCAGCGCCGGATGTCCCTCCGGCAAACCGCCACGCCTCGGATCGGTATACGGCATATTGGCGATCACCGGTTCGCGCGTCACCATCACCTGACCAAACAGCGTCTTCAAATTGCGGAACTCCATGCCCTTCGGCGCGAATTCCTCGTAAAACTTCCTCGTGGCGTCATTCCAGGCGATATTGGTCAAGGCATGGGTCTTCAAGTAAGGTTGGCCGCGATCATCCGTGAGCACCTCGCCGATAAACCCGTATTCGCTCCGGGTATGGCGGATGAGGATTGCGAGAATATGATCAAACGCCATTGCGGCCGATGGATTGGTGATGAATTCATCCTGGGCCACCCGCAACTCCGCCAGCAATCCGTGCTGACGGTTCGCCGCCTCGATGGATGCGGAAAGCATCCGCTGGCTGTCGCGCAAGGCCGACTCGACTTTGCGCTGATCCGTAATGTCGCGGGCGATGCCCATGTACCCCAGCGGCGCGCCTTCGCTATCCGTCAATGCGCTGATCGAAAGCAGCACCGGAAACTTCGAGCCGTCTTTGCGGATATAAGTCCATACGCGCGTTTCCTCTTGGCCGGCCCGCAAGGTTTTTAGGGTAAACACGCCTATGCCGGGTTCCACGGGCTGACCCAGTTCCAGCGATAGCTCCTTGCTTCGCTGTTCGATTTCCACCCGGTCATGAAACAATAGCGGTGTGGCTTTGTTGATCACCTCGGAGGCTTTGTACTGGAGCATCCGTTCGGCCGCCGGGTTGAAGTGGGTGATCAGTCCGTTCCGGTCGGTGGCCACGATACCGGAGGCGGCGTGGACCAGCATCGCATTCTGAAATAATTGGTGTGTTTCGTGCACGCGCCACGCACTCCGCAACTCCATCAGACGCGCTGCTTGCGAGGCCATCAACTGCAAGGCATGACGCTGAAACGGCGTGAGTTGGCGCGGCTTGCGGTCGATGACGCAAAACGAGCCAAGATTCAGATTGTCCTTCGTCTTGATCGGTGCGCCCGCGTAAAAGCGAATCTGCGCGGCGCCGGTCACCAGCGGGTTGTCGGTAAATCGCTCGTCCGTCGTGGCATCCTCGACAACAAAAACATCGTCCTGGAGTATCGCATGGCTGCACATGGAGATCTGCCGGCTCGTTTCGTCCGCGTCCAGACCGATCTTGCTCTTGAACCATTGCCGTTCTTCGTCGACCAGCGATATGATGGCGATCGGCGTATCGCACAACTCCGAGGCAAGGCGGGTCAACTCGTCAAACATCTCCTCTTTAGGACTGTCAAGGATTTGCAACTTTCTCAGCGCCTTGAGTCGAGCCTCCTCGTTAGCCGGCATTGCAGCTGGTTTCATTACATTCAGTTATATTCTATCGCCGGCTATTATCAAGAAAATGAAGGGGTGGGTTGGGAAACCGCCGTGGCACGGCCGATGCGCCGCCGCAAGACGGTGACCAGCATGTACGGCATCTCCGCCATCGCCACCAGGCGAGAAGCATCACTTGCTTTCCCGGCATTTCTTGGTGATATTTTCCCCGCCGGCGGTGCCCGGTTTGTATGAAGAAAAAAGTATTCATTGTCGATAATCAACAGGATCTTATCCTGATGCTGAACAATGGCTTGCGTGCCCATGGCTACCTCGTTAAGCCGGTCGACATGGACGATCTGCTGGCCCTGATCACCCGCGTATGCGGACCCGCCGGAACCGGTTCAACATGAGCCAGCTGCAGGATCATTTCTTTTTCACGTTTTTTGACGCCACCCAGGCGGCCTTCTTGCAGCAGGAGGCAGGTCTGCGCGACCTTCCCGATCAGCACGTACTCTTCGAGGAGGGCGAGCCCTCCGACAGCATGTATCTGCTCCTGTCCGGCGAAATCACCATCAGCAAAAAAACCTCCTCCGGCGGCTTTGTCACTATCGCCCGCGACAACAAGCAAAATATCTTTGGAGAATTTGGCGTGCTGGATGGCGGGCCCCGCAGCGCCCGCGCCGCCGTCAAAGACCGCGCGGTGGTGGCCCGCCTCGAACGCGATACCGTGCTCGCCGCCCTGCGTCACGATACGGGTGACGCCGGCGCGCGCCTCGCCGCCTACCTCATCGGCAAAGTGCGCGAATCCAACGAATGGTACATCAAGGAATTACTCCGCCACGAACGCATGTCCGTCATTGGGCGCATGGCCAATGAAATCGTGCACGACTTCAAAAACCCCTTCGCCGTCATTCGCATCGCCGCGGAAATGCTCGCCCGGGCCTGCCCCGGCGATCCCGCCATCGTCAGCTATTCCGACATGATCACCGGGCAGGTGGATCGCATGGTGCTTATGGCCAACGATATTCTCCAATACACCAAAGGCGAAACCGTGATCCGCCCGGAGATGATCCGGATGAAGGACGTGTTCGATCAATTCAAGAGTTACAATCAACTGTACTTCGACCAGAAGCTGGTTGAACTCGTGCTCGACACCGAAGACATTGAACTCACCGCCGACCGCGACAAGATTCTCCGCATCATGCAGAACCTCAGCGTAAACGCCGCCGAATCATTCGGCGGGAACAACGGACGTGTCGAGATTCGTGGGCGCCGGGAAGGCGATCAGGTGCTCCTGTGCGTCTCCGATAATGGACCGGGGTTGCCGGAGTCCATCCGGAACAACCTGTTCGAACTGTTCAACTCGGAAGGCAAAGCCACCGGCACCGGCCTCGGCATGGCCATCACCCGCTCCCTCGTTCTCGCGCACCGGGGAACCCTGTCGGTCGAAACCGCCGCGGGGCAGGGCACCTCCTTTTTCATCCGCCTGCCCGGCTAGGCAGGAGCCTCGCCCTCCCGGCAAGCCGGAGATGATGTGCGAATTTTTGCCGGAGGTTCCAATGATTGGAAGACGGAATTGAATAATGGAATCTTCGAAGACGGCATCATCCACACGTTGACCGGGAATCGCCATACCTGCATATTCGCATGCACCCGTTACCCCGTCCTCCTCAATGAAGTCAGTGAATCGTGAAGAGATCCTCACACGGATGAATCCGATGGCGTGATCTACCAACGCATGGAAAGTGTGCCTTAACGTCTATGTCCCCACAAAAACCTTCAATCAAAAGCATCTTTCACGACGCTTACCTCGGTTCGCTGGTCGCGGATGCGGTGGCGATGCCGGTGCATTGGTATTATGACACGCCGGCCTTGGATCGCGATTATGGTCCGGTCACCGGCTATCAGAAGCCGCGCAACCCGCATGCCGGTTCGATCTTGTGGCGGTCGACCTACACGCCGGTTAATGAGCGTGGGGATATCTTGCGGGAGCAGGCAAAGTATTGGGGCCAGCGGGGCATTCACTATCATCAATTTCTCGATGCCGGTGAAAACACGTTGAACTTTCAACTCGCCCGGGAGCTGCATCAGTGGGTGGTGGATCGTGGCGGGTATGACGCGGCCTCCTGGCTTCAGCGCTACATCGACTGCATGCTAACGCCGGGCTGGCACCGGGATACCTATGTCGAGGAGTATCACCGTGCGTTCTTTACGAACTTCGCGAAAGGCAACCCGCCCGAGCGTTGCGGCATAAGCGATGTGCATATGGGCGGATTGGCGCAGGTTCCGGCGCTCTGTGCGGCGCTGGCGGCGTGTGGCGTAACGGATGAAGCTTCCTTGACCGAAGCCGTGGCCACCCATGTCAACCTCACGCATCGTCACGATCGGGTGATTGACGCGGCGAAGATACTGGCACGATTGATCTTCATATTGTCCGGGGGATCCACGCTGGATGATGCGATTGGTTCGATCGGCCAGGGCTGGGTCTCTCTTTCCACATTTAACAAATGGAAGCGTCAGCCGGACCGGGAGGTGGTCGGCAGGATACTTAGTCCGGCCTGCTATATCGATGACGCCTTCCCGGCCGCGCTTTACCTGGCCTGGCGGCATCAGCATGATTTTTCGGCGGCGGTGTGTGCCAATGCCATGGCCGGAGGCGATAACTGTCATCGCGGTGCGGTGGTTGGCGCGCTGCTGGGGGCGCTTCTCGGTGTGGGTGGGAAATGGATGGACGGAATGAAAGCCTGAGACGCGAACGTGTGGCCGGAAAAATGAATTTGCTACACTTGTGGAGCCGTTGTGGCGTGGCGGGAGGCATCATGCGCAACCTGTTAACCGGGGAGCCCCCGCTGTTGCTGAGGGATCGCGAAAGTTACGCCTCCGCACCTATCGCAGGTGCGGCGTTGTATCTCTGGCGGGCCGGGTTTTGAATGCACCGGTGCCCTCAGCGGCGCTCGCGGGTATTACCGTTGTGGCGATTACCCGGTTTGCAGCGATTCACCTCCGCGTGCGTATCCCGGTCGCGCGGACGCATGATTAAGTCGTCGGAAACACCCGGTTGGCAGGGCTGGCCATCGCCCGCTCAATTTGTGTCACAATCATTCGCGCTTCCAAAATGGTGTTGTTGCAGGTCGCGCTTTGTGACACGTTTTGCGTCAGGAGGGCATGTACATGTGTCGTAGCAGTTCTATGAGTTGGATGTTGGGTGTTGCGGCGGTTGGGATGTTGGTGGGTGCAGGTGCGGTAATCGCTCAGGACACAAACTTCTCGCGATTTAATGTGGAGTGGTCGGCAGACATTCTCGGTCCATGGACAGAGGTGCCCGGACAGAACCGGGAGATCACCGGGAACGGTGAAATAATAATCAGCTCTGACACGCCGCAACGTTTTGTCCGGCTCGGCGGGTCGTTCATGCAGGGTGGCTTGTCGAATACGGGTTCACGCGTGCCGGTGAGCCAGGTGCCAAGCAGTACCGTTGCGCGCGTTGAAAAATTCATGTCGGATTGGCAGGGCACTCCCGATCCGGACAACATCACACCCGATGCGGATGACGAGAGCTGGGAGCACGCGCAACTTTCGCCGTATGCCATCAAGGTGTATGAACCCACGTATCGCGGAGGATTGGAACCGGCCTATCTTGAGTTCAAAGTCGTGGCCGATCCCGATGCTACGAACCTCGTGACAACGGTATTCGGCCGCGAGGGCAATGTCGCCCCCGAAAAGGATCTTGGATTCATTCTGGTTTCACTGCACGAGGGCGATTATCCCCAGCCAACATTTGCCCAGCGCGGAAAAACGCCGTACGAAAATTTGCTGGCGCGCGTGCCATCATCATCCAATCCCCGCATTATGCGGTATGGCGACTCTTTTTCCGCGGTGGAGGATGGTGACGGCTCCCTACTGGTATCGTTCGGCAGCGCGCCCTTCCGGATTAATCAGGAAGCGTTGGGCCTGGTCGGGCAAACGTTTGCCGGTGAATTTGACTCCGATATCGCCGCCACGAATTTGCTCGAGGGAGAGGGTGGTCCGTCGCTGGGTGTCGGTTTCTACCCGGATTACGCCGAATTCAAGCGGGATTACCAAACCAACGAAATCTTCCAGGTCATGCGCGATGCCCGCGCTAAATCGGCCGCGGTGGAGTGGGCCATTGAGAAGGAAGAGCCGGCGCCGGTTCTCGAGGAGTGGATCGTTGACGTCCGCCAAACCATCTTCAAGTTGGATGGCGAAACCGTGACGCGCGTTTTTCTGGATGATGACGCCAATGAATCAGGCGGAAAAATCGCCACGTTCACGTTTGGCGATGACGGGGCCGGCGTGCAAATTACCGGCATGGTTACGGGCCGTGCGCCGGTTACCGTTCAAACCGCCGGCGGGGTGACCAACTATTATTTGACCGTGATCGATGGCTTCGGTCGGGCGGGCGGCCCGGCCACCAAAGCATTTACCCCCGGCTGGCAGCCGTGGAAAACGTGGTACGCATCGCCGGATGGATACGGCGGCATGGCGAAATATTATCAGGCGGAGTATTACGATTGGTGCGACTTGGCCGGTTGTGGTCCAGTCGCGTGGGCTATTCTGGTGCATTGGTGGGATTATCACGGCGTGCCCGCCGCGCATTGGCAAGGCTATCACAATCCAATGCTAAAGCCTTCGGCCAGCAGTTACTCGGCCGACTATGATATGTTTGGATTACTCCACGAATACTGCGATGTCATTTGCAACCCGTTCGGTGATGATGGCGCCACCGAACCATCCGATATGATTGAAGGCGGACCGGAATGGTTCTGGGTTCCCAAGGTGGCCAATGTGATGAGCTATAAATACTCCTGGGCCTGGGACATTTGGGACACCGACTGGAACGAGCCGGCCAATCGCATCCGCACCGCGATCAAGAACGGGCGCCCGGCGGTGGTCGGCCTTGGCTGGTTATGGCATTACGGCGTCGCCTATGGCTACCGGGTGCGCGAATTCAAAACCACCGAAAACGGCCCGGCCACAGTAGTGCAACGACGATTCAAGGTGAATGAAGGGTGGGGGATGGGCAATGGCGCCTGGTATTATGCGGAGACCTTTTTGGGCGCATCCATAAAGGCAAAACAGCTCATCAACCTGCCGTAGCATGTCATCTGTCGCAACCAGACCGCCGAGTTTCTCGTCTTCACCTCGCAGGCGGGTGAAAAAGGCATCGAAGTTCGCGTGGAAGATGGAACCGTTTGGCTGACGCAGAAACTGATCGGCGCGCTGTTTGAGGTGGATGTGCGCACGGTCAGCGAGCACTTGAAAAACATTTTCGCCAGCGAGGAACTCGACGAGATGGCAGTTATCCGGAAATTCCGGAATACTGCCAGCGACGGAAAAAGCTACCTCACC
>CAYYAR010000041.1:0-29506 GCA_964470065.1 uncultured Verrucomicrobiota bacterium
CTACGCCATCTCTGAAGTGACACGCGTCAAGTGGTGCTTGGCGTGACGCTTACGAATATTTGATTCTAGTCCTCATTGTGTTGGTCATACTTGGTGTGATCGGGGCGTTATTTATTTCTGTAGATCAGGGTCCGCCGAATAGCACTCAGAGCAAAGCCAGTGCTTTAGAGGTTTCCACTGATGAAGGGGAGATGCCGTCTCACCATGTCCATGTAATGGCAAGCGGTGATCAATCGAACAGCATACCGGAAAGCAATATGAATGCGGCAACTGACGAGGCTATCCGGAATGACCCTACAGCAGTAGCCATCACACCGATTATTCCAGATTCGTCTATTGTCAACGATGTGATTGACTCATCGCTAGATGAGGCTGTGGTAGTGCTTCCAATCAACACTAATCGAGTTGTTGAGAACGTTCAAAATATAGACAATGGAGCCGACGATCCGGATGAGCAGGAGAAGTCAATCATGTTGACTGCTATTGATGAGGCTTCTGTCATGTACAGCCCTGATGCGCTTCCGATTATAGAGCCGATGCTGTATTCAAATGATCGCGAAATCAGGCAAGCCGCCGCGGATGCCTTGATTGTCCTTGGCGAAACTGCGGGAGCTGAAATACTCCGCAAGGCCGCCAGTCAAACAAAAGATCCAGTGGAAGCAGTCGGACTAATCGAAAAAGCCGATTATCTCGAATTACCCTCCGCCAGCTTGATGTTCAATAATCCCGAGTAGCTTCTTCCGCGATTCCGGCACAATTCTTTATTTGGTCAATATACCGCATTTTGCCAAAGCGCTTTTCATCTGGCGGAGATATTCAAGATTGTTCGCGACATGCTGTCAACGTATGCTATCACATGGCAGGCAAGTCGCATGGCTGGTAATAAAATAAATTCCAGTCACGTGCGATGGTGGAGGTTTGCGACGGTTATTGCCCTCATGATTATTGGGGGTTACTGGCGACTTTTTGATCTTGGATTATCCGGATTCTGGATGGATGAAGCATTTTCCGTCCAAACCGCTCGTGCTATTCAAATTCGCGGTGTGCCGGAGTTCGACAATGGTGAAACAAGTTGGCTTTGGTTGCCTGCGCATTACATAATGGCCGCAAGTATTTCCTTGCCGGGCGATGTACATGTCACTTCCCGGCTGCCATCTGCGGTGTCGGGTGTGTTGATGATTCCGGTCGTTTACTTCCTGGCCTTATCGGCGAGCCGGTCGCATGCCGCGGCGCTTTTAGCCTCCGTCATGGTGACCTTTTCATTTCCTGATATCGCCTGGAGTCGACAAGCGAGAGGTTACATGCTGCTCTTGTTAACCGGCTATACTGGTATTGCATCGGTCATATGGAGTATCGAGAAGCGCCGATATACAGGCTTGCTGCTCGGTGCCTGCATGCTTTCTTTATCCATACTTACGCACCGGGCAGGATATGTATTCTGGCTCATTTCGACCTGCATGGTGGCGTGCTCATGGCTTGCACACCCGAGGAATAAGTCGCGGCTGGATGCCGTTACCGTTATCGCATTGCTTGTTGCTCTGTGTAGCAGCTTTTTTCTCCCAGCAGGTTCGTCTCAGGGACTGGATAGTTCTCTTCGTGGCGTTAGTGAGTCACCCGGACATATTTCTTACGCTGACAAGTACTTCAATTATGTACTCGACACAGTCGGGTGGAATATATTTTGGGGCGTGGCGGGATTGGTCGGCGTAATCATCCGAAAATGGTGGGTGGGTATTCCCTTCATGATCGGGTGTGCGAGCTATTTTTATATTCTTTCCGAACGGACATTTATGTTTCACGAACGGTACCTGTTACCATTGATGCCGCTGATTCATGCCTGCGTAGCAACGGGTCCACTTGTCGTGATCCGATATCTAGATCAATTTGCCCCAACCCGGTCGATTCCGAGGCGAGGGATTTTTGCGGTTATATCGATATTATTTTTGGCTACAAGTGCCTCGCAGAAATTTTCTTTCAAGCCATTATACCACTACGACCTGGGCTACACGGCGCCACAGGTAGAGTGGCGTGATGCAATCGCATGGTTATCAGCGAAAGAGGAAAACCCTTCGACGATAATGTGTCTTCCGGTTTTCCATGATATCTATCTGGGTTCAAACAGAGGAACCAAGTACTTCTTGCCCTTTACATTTACCGGAGCACCTGGTCACTGGCAGGAAAAACCTTCCTATACATCAGCTACGGTTCTATCCTCTTTAAGGCAATATCGTCTGGTGAACGGCTACATAATTCTCGATGAATTCAGTTTTCAGGCTATGAAAGATCATGCTCTACGTCAAAGAATTGACATGGTTTATCCCGTCTTCGTTTCGCATGACAGATCGGTGCAAATATGGAGAACGGCCGACTTGTTCCCTGGAATGAATCATGTGCCATAGTACACCGTTGCCAAATTGACCGACGATTGCGATTAATCGAAATATTTTCGGATACACGCATACAGCAGTCAGCGAGAATTCGTTTTATCGGAACTACAGGCAAAGATGATGATACCGGCATTGACGAGGAAAAAGTTGGCGAGTGATCCGGCCATGTAACCCCACGCAATCGACTCAAGATTTCCGAAGGTTCGGAACAGTGTCAGACTTGTGATTGACTGAACAATCAAGCCGATGATCAACATGAGGATCAATGTTTTTTGGTGGCCTACGGTTACGTAAAAAATATTCGTTCCTAGCGAGGCAATCAATCCGCCACTTATAAGGGCTATGCGTGCGGCGGGCACCCCCGGAAGGTAATCCGGCAAAAACCAACGGGTGAACGGCTCGATTAAATACCAGCCAACCAAGATCGCCGGCAAAATAAAAAGGAGCAACGGGGGCAGGACCTTGAGCGCAGCCCGCGCAACGGCTTTTTTGCTCTTCGTTCGACCAAACAGACCGCCCAAGGTCGGTGTCAATACGCGACTAACCGCATATTGGAACATTCGCATAACCCCTATTACGCTTATAGCCATCACATACATGCCCAGTGTACGGTCATCCATAAGAATGGCGATCAAGGTTCGGTCAAGGCCAAAGGACAACATAAGCAGAAAGCGGGAAAAAAGAATGGGAACACCTTCGCGGATCAGCATGGCAGCGGTTGGCCAATCCCACTTCGGTTTATAAAATGCGCGAGCGCTAATCAGACAAATAATAGCCGGCAGTAGCGCAACCAAAAGTGTCCTGGAGGTCAACCCTGCAATTCCTAGCCACGCCAATGGAAGCAATACCCACCAAAGGAGGCCTTCGATAAAGAAATGGCGGTTGAGAAAATGTAATCGGTTGTCGGCGGTGAATGTTGCGTTTACGTAGCCAACAAACAATGAGATTCCCGAAAGAATGCCAGCGCACCACAACTTCCAGGCCATTTCATTGGTACCGCTTGCAGCAGCCCAGCCACCCGCCACCGTACCCAAAGCAAAGCAAAGCGATGCCGAGCCAATTGCGACCATGCTAGTTACATTCCAAATCTTGCCTACCGCATCCAGTCGTTCTTCGGCCCTCAGGATTGGCACCAATCGTTCCGCGCCGTTATAAACTCCGCCGGTAAACCAGATCACATAGATGGTGAAAATCCCGATCCATGCAACAAAACCCACCGCTTCAGGACCGGCGACGCGGGCGGCGATTAACGAGGCCATTATGCGCATTAGCATACCCGCTCCTCGCGCACTCAAGAGGGAAAATATGGCTTTGGTAACCGAGGCCTGCTGACCGTCCTGTCGAGCAAAAGGAATCATACCATTCAAGACTTTCGCCCTGATGGGACCAGAACATCCCGGACTAAATCACCCAGGCGTGGCAGGCGCAATCGGCAATTCGCAGCGGCCGACTTTACTTCTGCGCGCAGGGAGGCTCCTTCCGATATAATTCGACGGGCTTCTTTCTCGATACTACGCGCTTCGTCCCAAAGCGCCGTGGGATCAATCGGATCCGGCATGGCAGCGCCAAGTAACTCGCTGAGCCCTTGAACCTTAGGCGAGGTACTGATCATGGGAATCGAAGGGCAACCGATATCGGATGCCAGAATCAAGTGGTGGTAGCGACCGGAAAAAAGAAAACGGGCATCCCGGAGAAGCGTCATCACATCCCGGAAGGTCTGGTCCTGGCCGAAGAAATGCGAACCGGTTTCGCGAGCCACCTCTTTCAAAAATTGATCCTCGGGATCCTTGGCCATCAGGACGGCATGTGGAACCAACTTCTTGAGCTGTCGTATCACATGGCAAAGCGATGACTTGCTTCGCGTGCGTTTAAAGTCAACCGGCAACATGGACAAGCTGAAACAGAAGAACGGCTCTCTGTTGAAGCGGGCGAGCAGGGCGGACAGTGCAGGTCCCGGAGGCGCGCAGTCGGCCTCATCGAATAGGAACACCGAGTCGGGCACGAGTTCCGCGCGGGCGGCCGGAACTGCATCCTGCACCATGCGAAGCGCATTGGGGACGCGAATGGTAATGCCGTCCAACACGGGAAACACTTTTCGGATCATGGCCGGCAAGACCGGATCCACTTCGGTGATAGTCACATTGCCATTGAGGAAAAAGGCGGGTGTATCGAAGCGTGTCCTGGCCAGCCAGAGAAGAAACAGGCATTTGAGCGCCGAGGGATTGTTCCGGTAGGTGCTTCCCTCCGCATTGAAAACTACCGCATCGGCAACCTTCACTTCACGTATAAAGTCATCTGCCCCCAGCCCGCCCCATCCGGAAGTCCACAGGTCGGCTATGTACTCAAATTCATCCGCCACGCCGGGGAGAATCAGATGGCGCGCGGAAAGCTTGTCGGCCAGCGCGCTGGTCCGGTTGAACACCCGACGGCCGCGCCACCAGGGATCTATGGCGTAAATACGACCCACCCAGCGTGAAGGCAGGCTGGAAAAGGTGACGCCCGGCATAGCGGATGCCAGAAGAACCTTCATGGCCTCGATATTGGAAAGCGACCCCCAGTTTGAATGGTCGGATGTATCATTGAGAATCAGTATTCGGGTCATGAGACGCTATTCCCCTTAGGTTACGAAGCCGGCGCGGCAATAGACACGCCTGATCATCGCGGCACAAGCTACCAAAGCGCCTCATGGGCGAACCAGCCAAAAAATCCCGGCCCGGATCGGACCATGAAAAGGATGGACCGGACCTGGTGACGGGCTATGATGCCGGCGTGTCAAAGGCATTGCTTCTATCGTATTGGAACCTCAACCAGGCGGCTTCCGGAGGCATCAGGCGCATCAACGCCCTTCTGCGCGCCCTGCATGGTAAAGTCCTCGTGTGCCAACCGGGACCGCCCCATCCGGAGGTGGACACCCTGTGCTACCGGATCGATTTTGGCCGGAAAAAGAGGGGCATAAACTGGGGTATGTTCAATTTTCTCTGGCCCGCGAACGCCCGGCTTGTGCGCAAGACCATCATCCTCCACCAGCCTTCCGTCATCATCCTGACATCCATGTGGAATTATTTTCCTCTCCGGCGGCTAGGCGGCAATTCACCTGTCGTTCTAGATGCCCATGACGTCAATGCCATCGCCGTGGGTGAACGTCTGGGCTCCGGGCACCCCTTCACCCGTCTAGTGCGCGGCTGGGAAAGGTATGTAACCAGGCGGCTGGACCACCTTTTCACCTGCTCGGAACAGGACCGGGAACACTTTATCGCCATGTACAGTCTCGATCCGGAAAAAGTCACCGTCGCCCCCAATGGCGTGGACCCTTTCATGCATCATGGCGATGCCGGGCGACACCCATTGCCTGGCGGCATTGAAGAGCGCCTCCAAGGCTCCACCGTGCTGTTTTTTATGGGCAAGCTGGACTATCAACCGAACCGGGAAGCCCTTGCCTTTCTTGTTCGCGAGGTGCTACCGGAGCTGGAACAACAGCAGCCCGGAGCCTTCAAGTTATTGCTTTGCGGTGGGCCGCCGCCCACGCGGCTGGATCATCCGTCCGTGGTATATGCCGGGGTATTGCCGAGGGAACAGCTAGCTGCCGCCCTGCAAAGGGCGGACATCTGCCTGGCCCCGATCATGTCCGGCTCTGGAACCCGCCTGAAGGTTCTCGAGTATATGGCATCTGGCAAACCGGTCATCGCAACCCCCAAGGGCGCGGAGGGCATTCCCGCGAAGCACGAGCACGACCTGTGCTTCGCGGATCCGAGCGGATTTGCGAATGCCATTCTCAATCTTGCCCGGGATCCGGCACAATGCCGCGGGATGGGCGATGCGGCCCGCCGGTTCGTGACGGATCATTTCGACTGGACCAAGTCGGCCGCACCCCGCTGGCATGCCGTGTTAGACCGCTGGCTGGCTTGATCCGAAAGGCAAAATAACTTGCTAAAGGTCGTACGACATCAATACTGGTGCCCATGAATCTCATCGTCCAGATGCCCGCCCTCAATGAAGCAAAAACCATCCGGAATGTGATGGAAGCCATACCCCGGACCATCCCCGGCATCACAGCAATCACGGTGGTGGTGGTGGACGACGGATCAACGGACGGAACCGGAGACTTGGCCAGGAGCGCCGGCGCGCACGTTCTTCGACACGAACAGCCGCGCGGGGTAGGCGCCGCATTCAGGACCGGCATCAATCACGCTATTGAAACTAATGCGGATATCGTTGTCACCATTGATTCCGACGGCCAGTTCAACCCGGTGGACATTCCCGCGGTTATCCGCCCCATACTCGAGGACCAGGCCGATTTTGTCACCGCCTCCCGATTTGCCGATTCGGCGCTCGAACCGGAAATGCCGGCCAGCAAAAGGTGGGGTAATGCCTTCATGGCGCGGTGGGTCAGCTCGCTGGTCAAACAGCGGTTCCACGACGTATCCTGCGGGTTTCGCGCCTACGGCCGCAATGCCTTCATGCGCCTGCTCTTGCTGGGCGAATTTACCTACACTCACGAAACCTTTCTCAGCCTGGCGTATTCCGGCGTGCGCATCACGGAGGTGCCGGTTAAGGTTCGCGGCACCCGCGAGCACGGGAAGTCCCGTGTAGCCGGCAACCTCTTCCGGTATGGCTGGCGCACGGCGATGATTATCCTCAAAACGTACCGCGACTACCGGCCCCTAAGGTTTTTCGGCGTGTTGTCCACGATCTGCTTTGCGATGGCGTTCTGCTTGCTGGCATTCCTGATGTACACACGGTTGGAAACCGGGCGCTTCACGCCGCACAAGTGGTCCGGGTTTGCTTCATTGGGCTTCGGCGCCGTCGGCATGGCGTTGTTCCTGGTCGGGATGGTCGCGGAGATGCTGGACCGCCTGCGTGTCGCCCAACACGAACTTCTGTTCCGGGTGCGGCGGGTGGAGCGCATGCTCAACGGCCGCAATCACCGGCCTTGACCAATGCCGTAAACAGGTCTTCGTAACGACCAGCGATGACCGGCCAGGCGAAACATTCCCGCGCCCGGCGTGCGGCCGCTTGACCCATGCCGGCACGCAGATCCTCATCGCCCAACAACCTTAGAATCGCCTCCGCCATCGCCGCCGGATCACCCGGGGGCACGAGAAGCCCGGTCACCCCGTCCTCGACCGCGTCCGGCACCCCGCCCACCCGGGTGGAAACGCTGGGAACACCCAGCAGGCCCGCCTCCGTCTGGACAATACCGAAGCCCTCGACATCGTCGGGCAAGTCAAGGACAGGCATGACGAAAAGCGTCGCTCGCGCGAAAACCGCCATCAAGTCCTCGTCGCTCAACCGGCCCAGCAGGATCACATGGTCCGACAAACCCTTCTGCCGGATAACCTCGGCGATGGATTCGCTCATCCGTTCCTTGTGAATCAACGATCGCCCGGCATCATCCCCCACCACCAGCAAGAGCACCGATGGGTTCCTGCTCAACAGGAGGGGCATGACATCGCGCACAAATTCGAGAACACCCTTGCGACGGATCAAACGGCCGACGGACAAGAGGGCTCGGCGCCCCCGGACCACGGCATCCCAGCGTTCCGCAACCGCGGCAGAAACAAAACAGGTCGCCGGCTGAAGATCAACACCGGGGGGAATAATAACCACGCGATCCGACCGGGCGCCTCTCCGGGTGGCGAGCAATGCCGTATTACGACTGATGGCAACTACCCGCACCGACGACCGGAGGACCATTCTCAAAAAAAACCGGTAGATGCGACCCCGCAGGACGAGGTCGCTACCATACACCAACAACACCAACGGCACGCGGCACACCTTTGCTAAGAGGTAAGCGGCGGGAGCAGCAGTCATACTTCCGGCCAGCAAAACCGAAGGCTTCTGCCGACGAATCTCACGCCACCCCACCCACAATGCAAACATCAGGAAGGCGGGCAGGCCCGACCGGCGTGCCCGAAAAACCCGACTGGCCGAATGGTCGCCGGCCGCGCCTGCCTCATGATAAGAGGTCACCACCGAGACTTCGTGCCCCCTCTGCGTGAGGCCCCGGCACACATGACCGACCAGATACTCGATACCGCCCACCACCGGCGGGAAATTCCACGTCAAAACGAGAATACGCATGGCGACTAGGATCACACATTATTGACTCACCCCCCGTCAACAGCTATCGTCGGAGACGCTGGCAAGTCAACATGAAAAAGCCCGTCACCATCATCAATAGCGGCCTCGCCGAACTAAATTTTCATACTGCCTTGGCCAGGCAACTTTCCCAGCGCGGACATGCCGTACATGCCGTGACCATGGGCTCCCGCTATACCAATCTCTACAAGCAGACTGGTTGCTATGAGCACGTAACCGACCTCGCCGTCTGGATGCGCGACCACTGGGAGTCCGACCGCGACGCCCTTCTGCGAGAGGCCATGCGAATCGAGCAGGCCTACGGCCCTCCAGGACTCTGGCAGTGGCTGGCGGCCGACCGGCGGATTTGCCGGAGGGATCACGACTTCAATCTACGCGCGGCATGTTCCCTGGTGGCCTTCTGGGAGCGCCACCTGTCCGAAACGCAACCGGCCATCGTCGTCGGCGAGGTCAGTCATTTGCACAACGCTTTGCCCTGGGCCATCGGCAGGCATGCCGGCGTGCCGTTTGCCCACCTCATTCCCGCGCGCATCCGCGGCCACACCGCCATCGGGGACGGGCCGATGGAGCACGAAAACATCGTCGCCCGAAATTATAAAAAATTCCGCGAGGAAGGCGCACCTGCAGGATACCTCGAGCAAGCCCAGGACTATCTGGCCGCCTTCCGGGCCCAGGCCGAACGGGCCCCCCACACGCCTCCGGTGAAAAAATGGTACCAGGACCCGGTGGATGTCGGGTCCATCGGAGGCTGGCTCTATGGCATCAAGGCCTGGTATTCGTGGGAGCGCCATTACAACTATGTCCTGACATCGCCCGCCGGCAAACTTGGAATCTGGTGCAAGCAGAAGGCTCTGCGAACATGGATGACGGCCGCCCGGTATTTCGACCCCATCGATTGCGAAAGGGATCCGTTTGTTTTGTTCGCCCTGCACTTACAACCCGAATCCTCCACGCTGGTGCGGGGCCAATTCTTTCAGGATATGCTCGCCGTCATTCGCAACCTCGCGCTGAGCATGCCCGCCGGCTACAAATTGTACGTCAAGGAACACGATGTAATGTTTGGACAGCGCCCACTAGCTTTTTTCCACCAGCTCAAGCGCATGCCGAACGTGGTGTGCGTATCACCATACGAAAGCGGACCAGACCTGGTCCGTCGCGCCGCCGCCGTCGCCACCGTCACCGGCACCATCGGCTGGGAAGCCGCCTTGCTTGGCAAGCCAGTTATTGCTTTCGGGCACTCCTATTATGCACCGTACTTAGGCATAGACCGCGTGACCGATCCGACACGGCTTCCGGACCTCCTCCGGGAACGCCTTCAGGGATTCACGCACGACGAGCAGGAGTTGCTTACCTTTGTGGCTGCAGTCTTTGCCTCGATCGTCCCGGCCGGCATGGACAATCTGCGAGCCTTCCTTTGCCCAGAGGATGTGCTGGATGCCGGGGTCCTTGCCGACGCCATTTTGCAAAGGGCCTACGAAACCATTAAAATCCCGTGAACGCGACGCGACCTTCCGGCCATGAGGCGGCGCCCGCGCCACAAATGGCGAGGCCAACCAGTCGTAACTTGTCGCTGATCTTCACCCTGAGCCTTACAGCGCTCCTGATCTGGATGATCGCAGAGCATTTCAGCATCAAGGCGTTTTCCGATCCCTTTAACTATCTCATGTACGCCCGGAATCTGGGCGAGGAATTTTTCACAAGCCGCTGGCCGGCGGCCTATCCCGCCTATCTCTGGCTCGTGCTCCAACTGGTTGGACCTTACTATGTGTTTCTAGCCAACATTCCCATTTTGGCCCTGCTACTTTTCTTGTTCTATTGCCTGTCTTCTCGCATGGCGTCGCACGACCGGACGTTTTTCAGCCAAAGGACCTTTCTTGGCCTAGGTGCCGTCAGTCTCCTTCTGGTCTTTGACCCGTCCATCATTATTTATCTGGTATCGCCCTACCGGGATCTGATGTCGCATGCGTTTCTTCTTGCCATGGCCTTAAGCCTTCTGCGCCATCTGACCGACGGGCGGGAGCAAACGGCATGGCTGTTTCTCGCGGGGTTGTGTCTCGGAGCGGCATCCAGTATCCGGGAGCCGGCGATTCTCATGGCCATCCCGGCCGGCCTAACCATGCTGGCCTTCACGTTTCCAAGCCCCTGGTCCTCCTGGTGGCGAAGAGGCTTCTGGTTCGTCGCCGGCACCGCGATCGGCCTGTTACCGCTGTTGATCCAAACCTACTTGGCGACAGGACAGGCCATCGTGCCGCCCCAGGCCGTCCAAGAACAAACCCTGCTGCCCGGTTTTGTACCTGGGCGAGCCGGCGAAACCCTACGCCGGGCCCTCTGGTATTACGTCATGATTGGCGGCCCCTTGTACACCGTCGCGTTTATGGCAGGAGTCGTGCTTTCGATTATCCGCCGCAACCGTTTCATTCTGTACTTCTGCCTTCCTTCGGTGCTTCTCTACACGCTTGTCTACATCCTTTACCGTGCTTTTTTCGCACGCTATTTCTTTGTTGTAACGCTTTGGGCTGTTCCGGTTGCCGCATTCGGTTTATATGGCCTGATATGCGCCATATTCAATATGGCAAGGCCCCGATGGATACAGGACATGGGCCCGGCACTACTTACAGGTGCCCTGCTGCTTTTCGCGGCTTACCGGATTGCGACTCTAGAACCACAACCCGCGCGGTTTATTACTGCAGATGCAAAACGCTTCGAACGCGATCTTGAGTCGGTTGTTCCTGAAGGCGCATATGTGGTTTGCCCGAGAAACCTGTGCGAAGTCATCTCATGGTTCAGCCATGCCGAATCGTGGAGAGCCTGGGCTAGATTACTGCCCGACTTGTCATCAGGTCAGCCTTTGTATAACCGGTTCCAAGCGATGCTGGACACCAATCGTCCGCTCTTCGTTGTCCGTGTTGAAGCCTTGGGGGACCAAAATCCTGACGAAGTACTGTTCCGGCGTTATTTTGACCTGCTACCGGTCGCCACGCTCCGCAGTGAAGCCTACAACCTTCAAGGTGTTACCGGCCCGGGAAACTTCTTCATCTTCGAGGTTGCGCCGTGGACCGCGAGCAACGTGGTTTACTCCTTCACCGGCATTCCCCCGCGAAGCCTGCTGCGCATCGACCCCGGCGCGCTATGGCGAGAGGATTACCCGGAGCGCTCCTTTGCCCGTGTGTTTGCCAACGAGAAACCAATTGGATTTCTGGACCGGAATGGCCCTCATTATTTCCAATTGGAAGATGCGGAAGTGCTGGATATTCGCGTCGTGTCCGACGCGCCAATTTCGAGTTCCATGCCGGTTGAAATTATTAGTATGGACCAGCCTGTGACCCTGCGTTTTGGGCTGCTTTCCGCCAACAGCCATGATGCCTATTTGTCTGACTCCATTGGAAACAGACCAACGCGTGACGGCTATTTCCGGCCGCTTCACGGGCACGGTCAAATTCAACTGCCACCCATTCATGAACCCGGAGCCCTATTAATCGGCCATCTATATGTGCGCGCTTTCCGAGATGGAGATACGAATGACGTTCCGGTCCTGGTGACCGCCGGTGAAGGCGGCGCTACACATCATCAGATAAATCCCAGCCTCATGGGCGCCGCAATTCCTTTTGTTCTCCCGTTCACCGGCCGGGAAGAAGATCTTGTGCTGAACATTACCCTTGAAGATGACCATACGCGGATCTCGCTCAACCACATGATCATATACCGCCAGCGCGAGAACGCTCGATTTAACGTTGACTTGGGGGCCCACAATGACGGGGCATGGATACTATCCGGTTTTCATAGGGCCGAACGCTACCATGGCCGAGCGCCAGTCCGATGGACCTCGGCAAACGCCCACATGATCTTCAACCTATCCGAGACTGCAGATGACTTTCTTTTGGCCATCATCCACAAGGCTGATGACCGCCCGTCCGGCGCGCCCCCAAAGGACATCCGCCTCACCTTCAACGATCGTACTCTTGATCCATCCGTTTACAAAAATCACACGGAGAATGAATTTATCCGGACGGAAGTACCTATTCCCGCTGCATGGGTTGTGCATGGAGACAACCGACTATCAATTCATTCCACTCCATGGGTGCCGCGCGACTACCTGCCCACGCGCGATGACCGGGCTCTCGGACTCATGATCCGGCATGTTGAACTGTCTCCCGTTTCACACATGGAGCCCTTACCCTAATGGTGCCACCGGAAACCATCGTCGAAACAAACACCTGGTTGAACACCACAATTGGATTAACGTGGCGGTTGATTCTTCCCGGTTTAGCATGGTGTTGGATCTGGCCCCGCCTTGATGATCTGGACCGTAACCCTTGGTTCCGTCATGTCATCGCGACGGCTCAGGTCATTTTTAACGGACTGGCGATTTCACTTGGAATTACGCTCATTCTCATCAGGTTGGGCCGACTTGATATCATCTCGTTTGCCATCGTCGCCGGCCTGGCCAGCATGGTTGGCCTTGCCCTAGGTTTTTTACGACATGGCCGGTCATTGACCGCCCGCATGAGGGCGGCATGGCCAGGATTATTGATTTGCCTGGCTGGTTTTGCGGCGGTGATGCTGTACCCGCGCACGGGCGAATGGGTGGTTGGCGGATGGGATCCCGGCATCTACATGAACAACGGTGTGGCGATGTCCCGCGAGGGCGGCCACCGACTGGCGGCATCCCCTGCATTCACCCAGTTGACCCGCGATGAACTCGTCTCGTTTACCCGGATATTTAACGAGAAGGTTTACGAGGTCTTTCCAGGTGTTCCGATACATCCGGATACGCGGGACTATCAACTGTACTTTTTTCCCCTCACGTCTTCGTGGATCGCCATGCTTGATCAAACCGGTGGACTGCATGCTGCTGTACGCGTCAACCTTTTTACCGGATGGCTGCACATCCTGCTGATTCCGGCCGTGCTTCTGGTGCACACCCGCAATCTTCGTTACGCGATCCTCGGTGCGTCGTTATTAATTTTTCAACCCGTCTGGCTATACCACCTCAAGGTACCCACGTCGGAAATGCTTCAGCTTCTATTGATGGCCGGCATATTTTTTGCCATTCCGTACCGGGAATCGTCGTGGCGCATAACCGTCTTTCTCGGCGTCTACCTTGTCCTTGCCGTCATCAACCGTTTGAGTTTCCTTCCGTTCGGCATGGTGTTGGCTCTTCTGCTGGCCTGGCTTGACCTCGCGCGTCCACAGCGTGCCCGGGTTTGGCTCGAGCATCTTGCCTATGTGTCGGGATTGGCATTGGGCGCGTGGATCGACTTTTTGTGGTCGACGAGCACCATTGGCCGTCTCGGAAATGTAATTCCAAGCTTGCTTGGGGGTTCTGTGCTGGCGGGGGGGGGTATCATCATACTGAATGCCATAGGTCACAAGCCACACTGGCGAGCTTATGCCACGCATTGGTCCTGCCCCATTCGCAGAGCGACCGGCACCAGTATCGTCTTGTTTCTGGCCCTGCTTTGGCGCGGAACTCCACGGTTTGGCTTGGCGCCCATGTCGGAAGCCTGGCAAAGCATGATCCCGTTTTTCACACCATCCATGATTGCCGCAACCATCCTGGGCCTCCTGGCACTGGCATGGACCCGACGACGGGAATTTGAAACCGTGAGCTGGCTGGCCCTTTTCCTGGCTGTTTGCGTCATCATTCTATTGGCGCAAAAGCATATTGCCGGACTTTATCCCTGGGCTACGCGACGCATTCTGACCGAGTTCACCTTGTTGCTAACCTTGGCCCCCGCCTTTCCCGTCATCCTGCTTTGGTCCAAGCGCGAAAATCTACGCGGACCATGGGGCCGCATAGCCGCGTCCTTGCTTGTACTACTCACGGTGTTACCTGCGACCAGGCAGGCCTACCGGGCCTGGTCCCAAACCGAATACGACGGCATTTCCGGAGCACTGGCCCAAATCGCCGGGCGCTTGCATCCCGACGACATCGTGGTGGCCGACCACTTCAAGTGGGGAACGTCGCTCGCCCTGATCCACGGTCGGCATGTCCTCAACGGCGAACGATTGTGGGCCAAGCGGGACGAGTACGTCATTGCCCGCGGCGTGGAAGCCCTGCGCCGGATGGCCTCGGAAGGCCGGCGCATCCGCTTCGTGACCTCTACCAAAGCCGGACTTACCCTCTACCGATGGCCCATGGACGGCATCGAACCGGATTGGCAAGCGCCGCCCATCACCCATACCGAATTCATTCATCATCCCCGCGCCAACACGTATGCCCAGCGAACCAACCAGGTTCATTTTGCCATTTATACCTGGCATGATGCGGCCTCGCCCATGGATTAACGTGATGCCTCCACCACTTTTTTCCATCGTCATGCCCACCTACAATCGGCCGGATTTTCTCGCCGAGGCCGTGGCCTCGGTCATGGCGCAAACCATCACCGATTTTGAATGTATCATTGTGGATGATGCCAGCCCCACCCCCGTGGCGCCGCCCGAAGATCCCCGGTTTCGGGTGATGCGCCACACGGAAAACGGTGGACATCTCGCATCCCTAAACACTGGATTAGCCGCCGCCACCGGAACCTATGTCGCGTTTCTCGATGACGACGACATGTATATGCCTGATCGTCTGGAAATCGCCCTCGAAGGCTTATCCAAGGCGGATCTTTCCGTCTGTTGGCGGGAAAACTTCGGCGCCGGATCTAAAGCCCGCATCATCACCGATACATGGAACGGCGATCTGGCCCACACCATCCGGGACCGCGCGGGCCCACAAATCGGAACCATTGCCGTGGCACGTTCCCGGGCCCTGCCTTTCTGCGCCGAACTTAAGGGAGCCGGGGATGGCGAGTGGCTCCTGAGGATGGCCCAGGGCAGGAGCTTTTACACCGTTACGCGCGTGGGCTTGCGTTACCGCGAGCACGACACCCTGCGCCGGACCAACTTCAAATCCATGCGGGCGGACATGCTTGTGAAGATTCATGGCATACACAAAGGTTATTTCGACACCCACCCCAAAGCGGCCGCCTTCCTGTTCCGAAAGATCGGCCTGAATGCCATGAGCAACGGCAGGGTCGGAATGGCGTTCCGGGCCTTTGGTCGTTCGTTTCTTATGCGGCCCAATCCGGGAATACTTCTAACCGCCGTAAACGCGCTGGTTAAATATCTGCTGAATCGAAGTCGTTACACTTCGTGAATCGCCTGCCCCGCCGTCATGCCCATCAAGACCACAGACGATTCGACGCCGTCGCCCGGGAGGAACCGCTTTCTTCGCCGCGGCTTCACCCTGGGACTTCTCGGCCTGTCCCTCGTCTCGGCCGCGGCCGCCGTGGCGCTCGATAAGGCCATTCTGCCCTACCTGATGCAGAGGGATCCGGCCGCCACCGGCACCCCGTATTTTCAAGAAACCAGGGCCATGGTGCTTTTCCTCTGCCGCTACCTTACGCTGACCGCCTTGGCAACTGCCGCCGCCGTCTGGCTTCTGCCCCTCGAACGTGTTCCGTGGCGAAAGCCCGGGCTCGTCCTGCTGATCCTGGCCGGCCTGCTCCGCCTGGCCACGCCGGACATGGCCTTGAACAGCATCCACAAACCGGACGGTGTCCATTACCAGCTTCTCGCCACGAGCATGGTCACGGAAAACAGCCTGCTTATCAAGGCCGGCGCGATCAAGGTCCCGTCGCGCATGCCGATCGCCCCATCCCTAGTCATGGCCGCAACCACGTGGATCAACCCCGGCCACTTCGGGATAGGCATCTTCAGCATCTGTCTCGCGGCCATCGCCACGCTTTGGCTCCTTTACCGGGCCGCGCGGAAAATCTGGAGCGCGGATGCCGGATGGTTGGCCGCCATCCTTCTAGCGCTTTCACCCCTTCACGGCCACTTCAGCCGGAGTCTCATGGGTGAAATCCCGTGGGCGCTGGCCACGCTTGCCGCCTTTTACTTGCTGGCGACCGGCCGTCCCGTCGCTTGGAGGTACGGGGCCGCCGGATTGATTCTGGGTTTGTGCATGCTGTTCAAACCCACTCAGGCAAGCCTTGCCGGAGCCTTCGCCCTGACTCTGGCGTTCTCGTGTCTACGCTACCCTACAATCCTCAACCGCCGGCTACTCGTGTGGTTCGCCGGCGGCGGCATCCTCGGCGTCGTGCCGCTTTTCCTTTATCAGAATGTGGTCTTGGGCGGATGGCTTACCACGGGCTACCACCTCTACGACCTGACCGGGGCATCCATGGAAAAACTTTTTTCCTGGTCCTATCTCTTCGGGCCGGATGCCCGAGGGCGCGGGCTTGGCACCGTGCCCGGCTACCTTCTGGCCATCTCGGGACTGGATCCCCGGCCCGATAAAACCCTTTGGTATTTTCCCCTCAGCTTGCTCATCGGAGTTCCGCTCCTGCGGGCATGGTGGCGCAGGGAGAAAACCGAGCAACAACGATTCGCCGCCACCCTCTGCCTGGTCGCCTCCGCGCTGTTTTCCGCTCCGTTCCTGCTGTATGGCTATCAACAACCCAGGTTTCTCCTGCCCATTCTGCCGCTGTGGACCCTGTTGATGGCCGTTGTCCTGACCCGCCTGATCGCCTCGCCTCAAGCCAAGGCCCTTCTATCCGGCCTTCTTTGGACATTGGTTGCCATCCTCGCGGCCATGCTGGCGGCCAAGGCGCATCTTCACGCCATCCCGGCAAGGGAACCGGAACGGTTGCTGATAACCAGAGCCGCGCATGCCATGGCGGGGTACGATTGCCTGGTGACGGATGAAGACCGCATGCTGATGGCCCACTTCGGCGCCTGGCGGGAATACGACGGCCTGATCCCCATCGTTGCCGCCGGTCAACCCTTCTTTACCGGGGAATCCATGGCGACCATGCGCGCAAACCGTTCCGTATCCCGCCCGTTTGAAGGCGTTCAGCCCGCCATTCAGGCGCGGCTTGACCAAAACCAGCGCGTGGCGATGTGGTTGCGTTATCCGCACCGGAACAAGGATGTGGTGAAAGCCATACACCAGAACTTCATCGTGGTGGATGCGCCGGCGCCCGGCCTGCCAGATTGGCTGGAAATGCGTCCGCGGCGAGAGCCGGCCCCTGACTAGGGATGCCTGGCGTTGAGCAGGTGGCGCATCAGATCGTGAAAATGATCCGCTTTGCCACCTCGCATGAACGGCCCCATGAAATAGCTTTGCCTCGGGGGCCGTTATTGTTAAGTAGCAGCCATGGAATCCAAGTGGTCTACCGAAGTCGAACTCAGCGTCGTCATGCCTTGCCTGAACGAGGCCGCCACCCTTGCCGATGCCCTGGAACTGGCGAGGCAATTCATTGACCAGTCCGGCCTGCGGGGTGAAATCGTGGTCTCGGATAACGGGTCTACCGACGGCTCGATAACCATCGCCGAACGCGGCGGGGCCCGGGTGGTGCATTGCCGCGACAAGGGGTACGGATTCGCGCTGATGGCAGGAATCCAGGCCGCCCGCGGCACCTACATCGTCATGGGCGACGCGGATGCGACCTACGACTTCCGCGAAGCGGTGCCCATGGTAAAGGCCCTGATGGACGGTGCCGATCTGGTCATGGGGTCCCGCCTCCGGGGCAACATCGCCCCCGGCGCCATGCCGGGCCTTCACCGCTGGCTGGGAACGCCGGTTTTGACCCGCTTCATCAACTACTTTTTCGGGATGCGTATCTCCGACTGCAACTGCGGCCTGCGCGCCTTCACGCGAAAAGCCTACGAGGATATGCATCTCATCTCCGGCGGCATGGAGTTTGCATCGGAAATGATCGTGAAAGCCGCCTTCTTGAAACTCAACGTGTTGGAGATCCCGTGTTCGCTCCACGTGAGCCGAAAAGACCGCCGACCACACCTCAATACCTGGCGCGACGGGTGGCGGCACTTGCGGTTCATCCTGTTGTTCGCCCCGCACATCGTTTTTCGCCTGCCGGGCTGGGTGCTTCTGGCCGCCGGGGCCCTGCTAACCCTGCCAACCTTGTTCAAGCCGGTCGTTATCGGGGGGCGGCTGATCGATTACCACACCCTGTTTTTCGGTCTGCCCCTGCTCCATCTTGGTTACCAGGCGCTGTGGTTTGCCGGACTCGAAAAACGGTTTGTCCGGTTCTCCGGATTGCTGGAACTCCGGGAAGATCGCCCCCCCCGGCACAGCATTGAATTCTGGTTGCTTCTCGGCGCCTTGCTACTGATCACCGGCCTCTGTTGCTTTACCGCTATTGTTATCATTTGGGCGCGATCCGGTTTCGGGGTATTGAGCGAAGTGCGCCTCGGCGCGGCCGGATTGTCCCTGATCTTGTTCGGCATGCAAACCATACTGAGCGCCTTGCTCGCCGGCATGTTGGACCTGAAAATCCGCAGGCCCGCGCCATCCCCGCAATGACCCCCGTGCTTTCCGTTGTTCTCTCCGTTTACAACGGAGCGGATTACCTCCCGCGCGCGCTGGACAGCCTTTGCCGGCAGGACGGGCCGGACCAGATGGAGGTCCTCGTCACCGATGACGGGTCGACCGACGAAAGCCTTGCGATTCTCTACGCTTACGCGGACAAGCTTCCGCTGAGGTTCCTGACCCACCCGAGAACGGGCAACTGGGTGGCCAACACCAACCTCGGAATCGCCGCCGCCAAGGGGCGCTACCTCTGCCTGCTCCACCAGGATGACCTCTGGCTGGATGGCCGCCTCGCATGGATCCGGCAAACCATTCAGGACCACCCCGACGCCCGGGTACTCGTAAGCCCGGCACAGTTTGTGGCCCCCGACGGCCGGTTCATCGGCCCGTGGCGAACCCCCTTTCACAACAGAACCGAAAGGGAACTTGGCCCGATGGAATGGTTTGCCCCGCTCCTTGTGCAAAATTACCTCGCTATTCCCGCGCCGGTTTTCCGGCGCGATCTAGTACCTTCGGTTAATCCGATGGACGATAGCCTGAAGTATGCCGCCGACTGGAAACTTTGGCTGGAACTGGCCTCCAAGCATCCCGCCCTTCATACGGCCGTGCCGACCGTGGGATTCCGCATCCATCCAACATCTCAAACCTACTCGCTGACCGGCAACCCTGGCGACTATAGGCAGCAATTGGAAACTGTTTACGAGGCCTTCGAGCCGTTGCTTCCGCCGGACCGGGATGGAAATCAATGGCGGGCGGCGGCCCGGCTGAGCATCGCGGTTAACACCGCACTTGCCGCCACCTACCATCGGCAACAGCGCCCATGGCGCAATCTTCTCCAGACCATGTTCCGCACCGGATGGCCGGCATGGCATCGCTTCTTCCGGTCAAGCCGGATCGTGGAAAGAACCGCGGCGAGGCTGAAAATTCTGGCCGGCCGCCGAACCCGCATTAAACCGGCAAGGTGACACCGACATGAATGACAAGACGCAATATTCTCCAGGATGGCTGATGGTTTTTCCGATCGCTTGCGTGCTTTGGACCGTCGCACTTCTGTGGTGGGGAACGGTTTGGAAACTTGCCTTGCCGGACGGTGAAACGCTTGTCATCTGGCACTGGCGAGCCATGCCGTTCCTCCGCTGGCCGTTGGCGGTGGTGACCTTGGCACTCGTGGCGTGGTCCGCTCGCAGGATGCTACGTCTCCAGCCGCGGAGTCACCGGGCGTGGCTGTTGACGCCGCTCATCTTCACCCCCCTGCCCGCTCTGCCCGCGCTTTTTGCCGACCTGATGTCACGCCATGTTGTTTCCAACACTATCTTCTTCGGTTGGGTTGCCGTTACGGCTTGGTTCTTTTCCCGCGTCTACAGCGCGGAGGTAAAGCACCGCCTTCTGACCGGCCCATCAGGTGCCCGGCGCATTGTATGGGTACTTTTCATCATCGGGGCCTGCGCCTACGGCTATGGTGGTTACTATTTCTCGACCCATGCCGGAGAACACATGGGGGACGAGGCACACTACCGGATCCAGGCGCAGAGCCTTTACGAGCATGGCGATCTGGATCTGCAACGTTACATAACCGACGAGAAAGGCCACCTTCTGGGCAGCAAGGCCCACTTCCATATTGCCAAAACATCGCGCGCTCCCCACGCCTACAGTTGGCATCCCCCCGGCTTGTCGTTTATCGCCGTTCCCCTCTGGCCGTGGGGCATGGCCGGGCGTCATGTTCTGTTGGGACTCATCGCCGGCGCAGGTTTGGCCGGCATCTTTCTTCTCGCGCGCGAAAGCGGCGCCGGGTCCCGGGCATCCCTCGGCGTCAGCCTCGCGCTCGGCGCCAGCACCTACTGGACCCTGTACGCTTTCCGGTTCCTCCCCGAAACACTGGGAGCGACCTTGCTGGTGTGGTCCTTTTTTGCGGTCACGCTTCAACGCAAGCGACCATGGGTGGCGGTTGTCCTCGCGGTCGCCATGAACGGGTACCTTCCGCTCGCCCACACCAGGTTCTTGCCGCTCAGCTTGATGGCCTTCGGCTTTTTCGGATTGATGGGCCTGTTTGGGCGAACGCCGGAACGATGGACCCAACGCCTGGTCCGGCTGGCCGTTTTCAGCCTGCTTTCGTTGGGGCTATACGCAGCCTACGCCTACCTGCAATTCCACATGTTTGACGGCGGCTCAGCCTACCCGGTCGGTTCTACCCTGTTTTCATACCTGCCCGGCGCCTGGGAGGTTTTTGCCGACGTTCGCGGCGCGGCGCCCATTGTGCCGCTTCTTTACTGGATGATCCCCGCCGCGCTGGTGTGGCCGTGGAAGGACCGGTCCCAACCCATCTTTTCCCTCGGGCTCCTGCTGACCGTGATCGCTTGCGTGCTTACCTCGTGCACCAACCGGGTAAGCGTGGGAGGAGCCTGCGTACAGGGACGGTACCTGCTCGTCGTGGTTCCCCTTCTTGCTCCCGGCGCGGCCTGGTGCCTTAGCCGGGCCCGTTCAAGCCAGACTCTGCTTTTTGCCACACTTGGCGCCGTGTCGATCCTGCCCCTGTTCTTCCTCGTTTACTGGATTCCGGAACTTGGAAGGAACTTTGCCCTGCCTTTTCGTTCCATCGGCTCGCAACCTTTATTCGACGGCATTTTTCTGCCCTACATCGGACTGCGCTCCATCCACATCCCCGGCCCCGTCTTCCAGACAGCCGCGCTGGCCCCCCTTGCGCTCCTGATCGCGGTCCTGTTCCTGCAGTCCGGCGCGCGTCGGACAGGCTGGGCCGTAGCATCCTTGTCCCTTGCCGGCTTGTTGTACGTGCACACCAATACCGTTCTGCCCGCCAAGATGTGGCCACCCGAACAGGTGACCCCACTGCTTGACCGCATCCATACCGTGCAGATCCGCATGGCGCGCCTGCCGGATGAAAATCCCCGCCATTTCTTTGCGTTGTTCGGCAACGCCTTCCGCGACTTCAAGCTGCACGGCCAGCTGGTACTGACCACCGAGGACCTTCCCGCCACCGAACCCCCGCTGTTCCGTGAGAAGGATATTGATCGGAACGACTGGGGCGGCCGACCCTACCGTTGGTTTACACTCACCGGTCCGTTTCCGCCGTCCCCGGGCACCCGTATCCTCCACGCATCCGGAACACTATCCGGAGACGCACGCCCCCATCTTGCCATCAAGGAAGGCGCTCACATCCGCGCCGAAGTCGAAATTCCCGTTGAGAACGGCCGGTGGCACGTGAACCAGCCGTTCGACCTGCAGGGCGGCAAGGGTGACCTGTACCTTCTTCTGCGGGTCGCAGGGGATGGTATCTGGCGTTGCGAGGTCGATCGCCTTTTCTGGAGCCGCTTCCATCCCCGCATGCTCGAAGACGCCGACCTCCGGTTGGACGCGACGTTCACCCGGGCCTCGGACCAGCTAACTAACATGGAGCCGTACGATGCGACCACGTCCACCAACGCCTGGGGCATGCCCGGGGAAGACTGGACGTTGGATGACTAGGCTTCTGGATGCCGGACGTCCGCCGTTCACTTGCATCTTGCGCAGATGCGAAGTCTTTGTGTAACGTGGCTCGGCAAAGACAGGCGTGGCCGGGCTTGAGCTACCATGCCGGACCTTCAATAGAGGAACATCATGTATCTGCCATGGGAAATACCGGACCCTTGTATTCCACCCGCCAAGGTCATCGCCGAAATAGGTTGCAACCATCTGGGACAGATCCAGATAGCCAAGGAAATGATCAAGCATGCGAAGTTGGCGGGGGCTTACGCCGCTAAATTCCAAAAGCGGTGCATGGCCGAATTGTTTGACGAGGCCAGGTTCAACGCCCCCCACCCCAATCCGCAGAACAGCTTCGGCGAGACCTACGGAAAACATCGTGAGTTTCTTGAATTCTCGGTGGAGCAACATGCCGAATTGAAGGCATTTTGCGAAAAAGAGGGCATCGTGTACAGCACCTCGGTATGGGACAAAACCTCCGCTGCTGAGATCATAGAGATCGATCCTTTGTTTATCAAGGTTCCCAGCGCAACAAATACCAACCTCGATGTACTACGGATACTGCGGGACGATTACCATGGCGAAGTACACATCAGCACCGGCATGAGCACCCGTGAGGAAGTCGACGCCTTTGTGGCTTTCTTCGAAGAGAAAAAAGTCGCCCGCGACCGCCTGGTGATGTATTCGTGCGTCAGCGGTTATCCCGTTCCTCACCACGAAGTGCACTTGCTGGATATCAGCGTCCTGCGCGAACGGCATGGCCACCGCGTCAAGGCCATCGGCTTCAGCGGCCACCATATGGGCATTGCCCTCGATATCGCGGCTTATGTGCTGGGAGCGAAGTGGATCGAGCGCCATTTCACCTTGGACCGCACCTGGAAAGGCACGGACCACGCAGCCTCGCTTGAACCCCAGGGACTTCAACACCTAATCCGCGATATCAATGCGGTGGCCTTGTCTTGGAGCGAAAAGCCGTCGGACCGGATTCTGAACATCGAGGCGGTCCAGAGGGGCAAACTCAAACACCAAGGCTGAACGCGACCCTTTGCTAGCGGCGAATCTGCTCCAGAACCGCCGAAGCAACCTCGCGCAGAACGCCGCCTCCTCCGCAGGTGCGGGTGTAACCATCGGCCAGATTCGCGATGGAAACCACGGCATCGGAAGGAATGATGCCCCAACCCGCCGCGCACAAACAGTCCGCGTCGTTGGTGTCGTTGCCAATATAAAGCACATCTTTCAAGCTCACGCCCCAACCGGCGCAAAATTCCTTTAAGACCGCCAGCTTGTCATCCGCGCCATGGCAGTAGACAAGGCCCATCTTTTCACACCTCCGGGCCACAACTTCGTTTTTTTCGGTGGAAACACACGCCACCGGAATGCCCGCTTGCCTCAACAGGTTCGCGGCCCAGCCATCGGAGCGGTTGCACACCACGGACTCGCGGCCATCGACAAAGGTTTCCACCCGGTTGTCGGTCAAGACCCCGTCAAAATCCGTTACAACCGCCTTCACGTCCCTCAGGTCCAGATCGGCCACGCTCTTCAGTCCCGCCAAGGTAATGGCAGGAGGCTGAACGGCTCTCATGGCCCTTTCCGCCACCTCCCAATCATCCGGCTCATCGATTTCCAGAGCCCTTGATGCTGGAATCGGGAACAAACCGGTTTTGCCGAAAAACCTGAACCTCGCTCGAAGGAACATCGCGGCGCGCATGGCGTACACCGCACCTACTTCAAGGTATTCGGGGCGGCGCTCCTGCCGCATCAGTCTTCGGGTTGCTTCGTGGTTGACCCCGTGAAAGCCGCCATGCTCATCGGGCGTCCAAATGAAATAATGAAACGGCGTACCGGTTACGGCGCTGTCGTAGCCTTGATCAAGGACCATGGCAACTGTGCCGTCGATATCGCGCGCTAACGTCAAGGGTGATGTACATTGAAGAAAGGCAATGGCCGGCGGCATGACTTGGCCGGCGGCGGCCTCCGTCTCCAGCACATGTAGCAGAGCATCCTCGGAACGGGAAAAATCATCCGCCAAGTAGTCGGGACGCATGACTAATTCAGCGCCATAATTTTGCGCAACCTCAGCAATCGCATGGTCATCAGTGGAGACGATCACACGCTCAACAAGTTCGGCTTTAAGTGCGGCCTCGATTGTCCAGGCAATCAAGGGTTTGCCGCAAAGCAGTTTAATATTCTTTCGGGGTATTCCTTTAGACCCCCCCCTCGCTGGTATTATAGCCCAACTGATTACTGATTTATTTGTCATTTTTATTTTGCGAAACCATCAACATCAATTCGATTTAGACAAGAAATACTTTCGAACGAGCACATTTGTGCGTGGACTTCAGCCAACTTTGCAGTTGTTGTGGAAAAGAATTCAAGAATATCTTCCGCTTCAGGTAAACAGCCGAATCACCTTCATTTGAAAGTCACCTGCCGTTTTTTCTTACCCAAAGATACTCTCCCGCTTTCCTGCTGTGATTTGTCCTAAGCAATTGATTTGGCCCAGAAAAAATCAAAAAGGCATTGTCTTGGCAGCTTGCGCGAATTAATTTACGGAAGTAGAAACCAACAACAGCAGGCTTCCTGAAGCGCATCCTGATGGCTCGTTCAGCATGAGAACAGCTTGAAAACTTTGGATGTCATCTTTCCTTTTCCCCTTACGTGTTGAAGCTTTGACCAACCGGTCCATGACCGACGGGCGCACAAGGATCTACAAATCGGCATAAATTGGCTGTTGGCATGCAAGGATTATGTACGGAATAAAGTCTCGCGACATGGTCGTGGATTAGCCCGTTCCGTCTTGCGAATCTCACAGAGAAATTCAAGTTGTTGGTGTTGTTAGATTTTGGCGAGTAACCGTTACTGCCGTTGACCAATACGGCGGCCATGCCTAGTCGTAAGAGCTTGTGGTCGATTGCATGAAGGGTCATCTGTCGCGATGGTTGATCGAGGAAACCATCCGCTTAGTCAAGCAAAGTAATCGCCTCGAAGATATCCAAATATTGGATTACAATAGCCGGGCATGATGATGGCGCTCGTGCTGTCCGTCATCTACTACGCCTTGGTATGGCTGGGGATGTCGCTGGATATCGCGGCACAGTCGCGGAAAAAGCTCGAGACCGACCTGAACTCCGCCTCTTTTTCATACCCAGCTAAATCTCAATCACGCCTAAACTGATTAATGTGATCTGCTATCATGATTGAAAGTTGATTTTGGCATCGCTATGGTGCGCATCTATGTCGGAACGAAAACCCTACGAAATCAAGTGCCCGAAGTGCGGCGAGAAGCAACAGGCGGAGTTGTACGAGTCGCTGAATGTCCGCAAGGAACCGGAGCTGCGCGATCTGTTGATGGCCAACAAGATCAACGAAGTTTCCTGCACCGGCTGCCAGTTCTCCTTCCGCGTGGACAAACCGCTGATCTACATCGATCAGGACCACCAATTGCTGATTTTCCTGATTCCGGCCAGCGAAAAACAGTACGACTTGGGCGAGGACCAGTTCAACGAATTCATCCGCCACATGCTCGCCCTCCTGCCCGCCGACTTCCGCGCCCCTGAAGTGCAACTGGTGTTCAACCGCACCGAACTGGTGGAACGCATCTTTCTCGTGGAAGCCGGCCTCAACGCCCGCATCGTGGAATACATCAAATACAAGATCTTAGCCCAAAACGGCCGGCGTATTTCACCGGATGCCAAAGCCATTCTCTTCAACGCCCAGGATTCCACCGAGGAAAACCTGTGCTTCGTGGTGCAGGACATGGCCAGCCGTAAATTTGAGGCAGTACTCCACTACCCGCGCGAAACCTATGAAACACTGGATGAAATGTTCGGCGATGGCGAAAAATCCGCCGACTTGATGGAATTATTTCCGGGACCCTACATCAGCGCGCGACGCGAATTTTTACGCGATCCCGGAGCGGCGGAGCGGATCGAGGAAGAATAAGAATTCGGGGTTCGGGTTAGAGCACCGGACGGTTCTGACTGGTCCGACGCCGTTGCGCTACGGCACTTGCGCCGCTCGTTCCTGTTTCTTCACAAAATCAAGACCGGTCTCGGCCCGGCCAATCCACTCGCTGTCCGGATTGGCGGCGATGAACTCTTCGTACAACGACTTGGCCGCGGCATAATCCTGTTTGGCCTCGAGCACACGGGCTTTGCCGAAAGTGGCCGCTGATACCAGATAATGACCGCCGTTCGCGGCCAAAAAGGAATCGTACGCCGCCAGGGCTTCGTCATAGCGGGCCAAGGCTTCCAACGACTGGGCCACACCCAACGCCGCATTCGGCGCCATCAGATGCTCGGGATATGCGCTGGCGAACTGCGCAAACGCATCGCGGGCCATTTCGTATTGCCCCTGATCGTAATAGGCCGAGGCGAGCGAAAGACGAGCCATCGGCGCCGCCGGTGTGTCCGGATAATTCGCCAGAATTTCCTCGAATTGCGGCGGGGTCATGGCATTGGCCAGCAACGAAGAGGCCGCATCCACCTTGGCGACCTGGCTACTCTTCCACATGGAGTAACCGACAAATCCCACCACTGCGACCAGCACACCCACAACGAGCGCCACGCCGTTTTCACGCAAAAAATCCATCACTTCGGTCACGTGATCCTGCTCAAGCTGGATGTCGACGGGTTTCTTGGCGGCGGACTCGACGGGCGTTTCTGATTTATCGGTATTCATAATCGGGCTCGCTTTATGGCGTTATCAGGCCGAAAACGCAAGTTTATTGCACAACGCAATCACCGCCTCCGCGGTATCGGCCGGCCGATGGCCCTCGGTCGGAATGTGATGCGGAATGGCGTCGTACAGCGGCTGACGCTTGGCCAGGAGATCGGAAATTTTTTGCAGTTTGTCGCCGCCGGCCAGCAACGGACGGTTCGTATCGTGCTCGACGCGCTTGAGGATCGTCTCCGGTTTGGCCTGCAGGCAAATCACGATGCCGGTTGCGGAAAAATCCCGGATGTTGTCGGGGTTCAACACGATACCGCCGCCGGTGGAAATCACCATGCCGGTTTTTTGCGCAAGCTCGACCACCATAGCCCGCTCGATCGCACGAAACGCCGGCTCGCCGCGATCGCGAAAAATCTCCGGGATGGTGACGCCTTCGCGCCGCACGATCTCGTCATCCATATCGACGAACGTCATTCCCAGTCGCTCGGCAATGATCCGCCCCGCACTGCTCTTGCCCGTCCCCATAAATCCGACCAGTACAATATTTTTCATGATCCGGTTACAAATCGCACGTACCAACTCCACAACTGATCGCCTCCCAACACCCACGACACCGCACCGGCGGCGAGATACGGTCCGTAGGGAATACGGCTCTGCCACGCCCGCCCGCCAAACGCAATCAACCCGATCCCCACGATGGTGCCGACCAGCGATGACACCAACACCGTATAGACTACGCCGGAGACGCCTAGCAACGCGCCAATCGCGCCGAGCAACTTCACATCGCCAAACCCCATCGCATCTTTTTTAAATACCCATTTACCGACCACCGCCACCAGCCACAGCGAACCAAAACCGGCGCCCAGCCCGATGGCCGATGCAATGACCGCCGGCGCCGCCGCCTGCACCCCATGCACTTGCGGCACCAGCGCGCTCGCGGCGAGTCCGAATACCATGCCGCCGATCGATACGCTGTCGGGAATGATCATGTGGTCGAAATCGACGAATGTTCCCACCACCAGCCCTGCCGTCATGACCCAGAACACCAGCGTCGTCCACTCCAAACCGAAGCGGTTATACACGGCGACGAACAACACGCCGGTGAGCATTTCCACCAGTGGATAACGCGGCGAGATGCGCATTTGGCAGCCCCGGCATTTCGCGCCGAGAAAAAGGTAACTCAACACCGGCACATTGTCATACCAGGCAATCATCCTGGCGCATCCGGGGCAGTGCGAACGCGGATGCACGATCGACTGCTCCAACGGCAACCGGTAAATGATCACGTTCAGAAAACTGCCGATGCACAAACCCAGCACCAGCGAGACCAGCGGCCCGTACCAGGCCATGAATTCCGCCGGCATCATCCGTATACGGCTTTCTGCAACGCCGACCGCATCGCCTCGACATCCGGCTCGCGCCCGGTCCAAATCGAAAACGCCCGCGCGCCCTGATGCAACAACATGCCCAATCCGTTCGCCGTTTGCGCGCCGCCCAGCCGCGCCTGCTTCATGAACACCGTTTCCGGATACATATAGATGAGATCAAACGCGTATTGTCCGGCACGAAAGGCTTCCGGACCCAGCAACGGCGCGTCCGTGGACTTCATGCCCACCGGCGTGGCTTGCACCACCACATCCGCGGCACGACTGGACGCGGCGGCATCCTGCGCGTGCGTGACCTTCACCTGTGGATACATTTTCTGCAGCTCGGCCGCCACCGCGTCACGCTTCGCGACATCGACTTCGGCCAGGATGATTTCCGCCACCCCCTGCCCCGCGCACATCAATGCCACCGCCCGGCCCGCCCCGCCACAGCCGAGCACAAAAACTTTTCGACCGGTCAGCGAGATGCCGAACGACTCGTTCATCGCCTTGAGAAATCCATAACCATCGGTATTGTGACCGGTCATGCCGTCGGCCGTAAATTGCACCGTATTCACCGCGCCCAGCAGGCGCGCCGATTCGTCGAGTTGCTGCAGGCCGCGATAGGCCACTTCCTTGAGCGGGATGGTCAGATTCACTCCGCCGAATCCCATCGCTTGCATCGCCGGCAACACCTCGAGCAGACGATCCGGATGCACATCAAACGCGAGGTAGATCGCATCGAGCCCGATCGACTGGATCGAGGCATTGTGCATCACCGGCGAAAGCGTGTGGCCAATGGGATGACCGAGAACAGCAAAGGGCTTGGTGTGACCGGAGAGAGGTTTCATGGAGGAAGGGGGGGTTCGGGAAATAATTCGTAATCGTAATCGTAATCCAAAAATTCCAGTGATTGGAAAAACCGGGTCCAAAAAATTCCAACCATTGGAACTTTTTCGATGGTCAATTTCCAATGATTGGAACTTTTGGGCAAGCCTGAACTTAGGCGGCCAAGATCCGGACGCCAACGCGATGGTCGCGTGAGTTCAACATGTCGATCGCCTGCTATTGTAAGTCATTGATGTGCAACAGTTGAGTTTTCGATCGGGGTCACTTTGGGTGTCTCATTCTATGTGGCTTTGTATGGCGACCAGCTGATCTACGGCATCGTCCGTTGGCGTAGT
>CAYYAR010000042.1:0-25314 GCA_964470065.1 uncultured Verrucomicrobiota bacterium
AACAAGAAGGCGCAAAAAAAGAAATTATTCAAGACCAACTGCGGAAGATGGGTTAGCACGCGAAAATCTTGCCAAAAGTAGCAGGTCATGATTAATTAATCTCTTCAGGCCGGAGTGGCGAAATGGCAGACGCAGCAGACTCAAAATCTGCCGCCTTCACGGGCGTGTGGGTTCAAGTCCCTCCTCCGGCACCATCCTTCGCTCGCGAAGGATGGTGCCGTCCTCCGAAGGCTTTGGCGAAGGAGGACCGGTTGTGCAAAGCCCGCGAGCTTCGAATGGCAGGCCATCATTCACCTCGCCAACATCCGTCACTCGTTCAAGATCGGCATCAACGACGAGGCGCTGACCAGTGCCAACGCCGCAGCCCACTGGCCGACACCGCCGCCGAATCACGGCGCGCCCGCTGACAGTTCCATGGCCGAGCTAAATTCCCTTTGGCGGAGGCCACGCCAACTTGATTCCCTGTAGCACGTCGGCAATGCAGGAAGCGGCTGGCTGCAAACTTCTTGATACTGTGCAGCAGAATAAGAACTGCAGCCCATGCCGGATGACGGAAGTGGTTGCAGTTCAAGGCGAATTGCTGCTAGTCGAAGTAGTAGCGCACGCTGAAGAGAAAACGGGCTTCATCATCTTGCACTTCGCCGTCTTCAGCGTCGACGAAGATATCATCCGTGGCCACAAGGTAGCTGCCGTCGAAGGCAAGGGCGACATCGTCGCGGATGAAGTATTTCACGCCACCACCAAACGAAAAGACGGCGGCGTCGGTGTCGATATCGCTATCGTCGGCTTCGGCATCGGCCCAGACTGCGCCGGCGCCCAAAAAGGGCACAAAGGCCGAGTCAAGGACGAGGTTGTACTCGGCACGGACACCCAACTCGGTGCTCATGTAGCGATCGTTGTCGTTCAATCCGGCGACCAAGGCAACCTCGATTCCGTCGGCGACGAATTGACCGTAGGCGAGCTGAATTTGGACTTCATCGCCCATCACATTGATGCTGCCGGCACCTTCAAGCACCTTGGTCCCCTTGTCCAGATTCGGAGTCACTCCGCCAGTTGCATTGTCCGCGGCAAATGCTGAACCCGCCAACATCGCCGCCGCTGCAAACACGAACCATTTGTTTCTCATCATCGTCTCCTTTTTGTGTTACGTGACATGATACGGCAAAGACCCACCTATCTAGCAAGCAATAACCCTGTGGTTTAGCGTAACCGGCTAAACAAACAAAACCTTGATTTTAATGGCTGGTGGCCACTTCCGGTTTCATCCGTTTTCTCAGCGGGTGTGATTGCCGGTCCCGGCGGCGCATCTCCGGTCAACGGTGAATTTCACGCCCGGCCTCGATAATTTTGACTTCACAAGCGCCGGCGCTGCGATGATTGTCTTTCCGCCAGAGCGTGTTCTGGCGAAGCTGACCCTATGCAAAACTATATCATACGCCAAGGCGCGGATCCGTCGGAGGCGGAGTTTGCCACCATCGACCATTTTTTTGCCAAGAGCTCGGATCATCGTCCGCCGGCGACCGCGCAGGTTTGTCACGACGGCACATTACTCCGCATCCGCTTCTGTGTGGAGGATCGATTTGTGCGGGCGGTGAGCACGCGCTATCACGACCGGATCTGGTGCGATAGTTGTGTGGAATTTTTTGTGCAGCCGCGGCCGGATCGCGGCTACTTCAATTTCGAATTCAGCGCGAACGGTCAGTTTCTTGTGTCCTACATCACGGATCCCACCCGGGTGCCGGGCGGCTTCAGGGAATACGTGAAAGTGCCGTGGGAGTTGGCCAAGGGCGTGATGGTAACGAGTTCGCTGGGCGGCGCGGTTATCGAACCGGAGAGAAGCGAGCCGGTGGCCTGGACGTTGCAGGCATTGATTCCCGTGGCGCTGCTTGAACATTTCACCGGACCGCTTGGCCCGTTATCCGGTCAGGTGTGGCGCGGGAATTTCTACAAATGCGGCGATGAGACATCGCACCCGCACTGGGGAGCCTGGTCGCCGGTGACGAGCGGGGATTCGTTTCATCAGCCGGCGTTCTTCGGCGCCTTGCGATTGGCGTAACCGGAACGGTACGCTGAGCCCGCTGTTGATGAGGACGGGGTATCGTGGTCAGTGATGTGATCATTCTTTCTGCCGGAAAAGGCCGTGCGCGGTGCGGTTCATGCCTTTACAATATCGCTTGACGTAAGGGGCTAAGTAACCCACATTTCGACACTGATTTTACGGTAATTTTAATGTTCGGCAACTTCTTCAAGTCTTTTTCCAACGACATCGGTATCGATCTTGGCACCGCCAACACCTTGGTGTATGCCCGCGACCGCGGCATCGTTCTGCGTGAGCCTTCGGTGGTGGCCATCCAGTCCGGCACCAGCCGCGTGCTGGCCGTGGGCGAGGAGGCCAAGCGCATGTTGGGCCGCACCCCCGGCAGTATTGTGGCGATCCGCCCATTGAAGGCCGGCGTGATTGCGGACTTCGAGATTACCGAGGCCATGCTCCGTTATTTTATCAGAAAAGTTCAACATCGCCGCAAACTGGTCCGTCCACGCGTGATCGTGGCTGTGCCGAGCGGCATAACGGAGGTAGAGAAGCGCGCCGTCAAGGATTCCGCCATTCATGCCGGGGCGCGGGAAGTGTTTTTGATTGAAGAACCGATGGCTGCGGCCATCGGGGTCGGACTGCCGGTTCAAGAACCGGCCGGCAACATGATCGTCGACATCGGGGGCGGCACCACGGAAGTGGCGCTAATCTCGCTCGCCGGCATCGTGTTCAGCCGTAGCGTGCGGGTTGGCGGGGATGAAATGGACGATGCCATCGTCCAGTATTTGAAGCGGGTCTATAATTTGATGATCGGGGAACGAACGGCGGAGGAAATCAAGATCTCCCTCGGGTCGGCCTATCCTCTCGACGAGGAGATGACCATGGAGGTCAAAGGGCGCGATCTGGTGGCCGGTTTGCCGAAAACGCTCACGTTGACTTCCGAGGAAGTCCGGGAGGCGTTGCAGGAACCGGTGACGGCTATTGTCGAGGCTGTCAGAATCACGCTTGAGCGGTGTCCGCCCGAGTTGGCTGCCGATCTGGTTGATCGTGGTATGGTATTGGCCGGCGGCGGGTCGCTGCTGCGGGGATTGGATAAGTTAGTGGCCGAACAAACCGGACTGCCGGTGCATGTGGCGGATGATCCGCTCAGCGCCGTGGCGGAGGGAACCGGTGTCGTGCTGCACGAACTCAATTTCCTGCGCAAAGTCTCCCGTACTGAGCGCACCTACTAAGCCGTTCACGATCGTCCGCTTCCACTTCCTCCCCGGAACCACCCTTCCGCTCCCGTCCGGCCATCTAACACGTGGCTATTTGGCTTGGGGATTTGATTCGATTGAGTAGTAACATGTTATTTCGCGGGCTGGCGGCAGGCGTCCTGGTGCTTCTGCTCTGGCGCATGCCGGTGTCGGTGTCCGAACCGGTGCGTTCCTGGTTGCGGGAGGCCATTCTTCCGCTTCAGCGCGCGGTGGATTCCGGCCTCGGCGCGATGCGCGATTATGCGGGCGCCTTGGGCCGGATTCCCCGCCTGCTTTCCGATAATGAAACGTTGCGGCGGGAGTTGAGCCGCCTCGAAACCGAGAAGGCGCACTGGCAGGCGCTAAGCCGGGAGAACGAAGAGCTTCGCCGTCTGCTCGGTTTGCGGCCTTTGCCGCATGCCTCCTGGATGCCCGCCAAGGTGCAAGCGCGGTCGCGCGATGCCTGGTGGCAAACGGCGCGGTTGGACAAAGGTTCGGATGACGGGATCGCCGTGAACATGCCGGTGCTCTCCCCGGAGGGCTTGATTGGCAAGATAACCGATGTGACGCGTAGCACCTCGGATGTACTCTTGTTGTCGGATCCGACCTTTACGGTTTCGACCCGCATCGTCCGGACAGGTTCATTCGGCGTGGTGAGTGGACGCGGACCCTCCTGGCAGGGACAGGTCTTTTGCCGGATGAATTTTATCCCCAAGAACGATCAGATCGCCAGTGGCGATGAAGTGGTGACATCCGGCCTGGGCGGTGTTTTTCCGGAGAACATTCCTGTGGGTTTGATTGATCAGGTTGCCGCGGATGATTCCGGCTTGTACCAGCTGGCCGATGTGGTAACGCGGGCGGATCTCGGTTCGCTGCGTTACGTGTTTGTCATGCGCGTTGACTCACCGGCGCCGGAGTCTGCCGCGCCATGAGTCTGGTGACCATGCTGTTGATGCTGCTCGCGGGCACCATCCTGCAGTTGACCTTGCCGTCGTTACGCTGGCTCGGCTACCCGGTCTTTCCGGTGCTGACATCGCTGGTGCTCTATTACGCCCTCTATCGTGGCGGCGGCTTGATGATTTTTACTGCGCTGGTGGCGGGTCTGGTGCAGGACAGCTTGAGCCTGATTCCGCCCGGGTATTCATCGCTCGGTCTGCTTGCAGGGGCGATGCTGGTCGCCCGTTACCGCGACTTGTTGATCCTGCGCTCGCCGTTTACGCATGCGATGTTGACGGCAATTTTTCACACCGCGATGGTGATTTGGTTGATGTTGTCGATGTTGTCGAACGGGAACATAACCTGGCAGCCGGTCTGGCTGGCATGGAAAATTCCCGGGGCCCTGTTGCTCGGAATCATCACCGGTCCGGTGGTTATTGCCGCGGCCCATTGGATCGAAGAGAAGAACGGACTAATCGAGGGGGAATCAGAACGGTATGGCGCGACGCGCTCCTTCTACGATCTGGGATGACGATCAGTTGCGGCTCTGGCTGTTGCTGACGGTGTTTCTCCTGGCGCTGAGCTTTCTCGGCTTTCACTTGTGGCGAATTCAAGTGAAGGCTTCGGAGCAGTATGAAACGGATTTGACCAAACAAAGCGTCCGGCGGATTCGCATACCCGGCGAACGCGGCGCCATGTTCGACCGTTCCGGAGTGATTCTTGCCGATAACCGGCCCAGCTATGACATCGCGCTCTATCTCGAGGAGTTGCGCAAGCCGGGGCCATGGAAGAACACCGTCGATCATGTCGAAATGATCATCGGGCAGATTTCCGGCATTCTCGGTCAGCCGGCCGTGATTCAGCGCGAGGACATCAATTCCCACATCAAGCGTCGCTTGCCCCTTCCGCTGGTGGCGTGGCGGGATCTGGATCCGGGGGCGATTGCCCGTTTTGTCGAGTCCGGCGTGGCGATGACCGGGGTTGATTTTTACATTCAGCCCGTGCGGGTCTATCCGGGCGGAGCGCTGGCGTGCCATGCCTTGGGGTATGTCGGGCGGGCGGATCTTCCGGCCGCGGAGGAAAGCGAAGAGCGCTTTCACTACCACTTGCCGGAAATGGCCGGGCGCGCGGGCCTGGAAAAATCATTTGATCAGTGGTTGCGCGGAGAAGCCGGAGGCAAGTTGCTGCGGGTGGATGTCTCCGGCTACCGGCGTTATGACCTCGATGTGCGCCCGCCGCGCCGGGGCCATGACCTCAAGCTCTCGCTCGATGCCACGTTGCAAGCGCTGGCCGAGAACGTGATGACCAACCGCCGGGGCTCTATCGTCATCATGGATCCGGGCAACGGGGATGTACTGGCGTTGGCCAGTGAGCCCGGGTATGACCTCAATGCTTTCGTGCCGGCCATTTCGACGGCGAACTGGAAATTGTTGATGGATGATCCGGAGACTCCCTTGCTGAACCGGGCGGTGGCGGGCACCTATCCGCCGGGTAGCACCTTCAAGATGATCACCGCGCTGGCTGCGCTGGTAAATGAAAAGTGCACGCTTGACGAGGTGCACAATTGCCCCGGCTACTTCACGCTCGGCAACCATGTGATCCGATGCTGGAACCGGCGCGGACACGGCCCCGTGAACCTCGAGCAGGCTATCGAAGGCTCCTGCAATGTGTATTTCAATGAAGTCGGTTTGCAGGCCGGGATCGAGGCCATTTATCAGCAGGCCACCGCGCTCGGCCTCGGCTACCGCACCGGTATTGAACTCGATGCCGAACAGCCGGGCCTTGTGCCGAATGCCGCATGGAAGCGCCGCGTCTTTAATGACAGCTGGCGCGATGGCGACACCTGCAATGTGTCGATCGGGCAGGGGGCTTTACTGGTGACGCCGCTTCAGATGGCGGTGATGACTTCGGCGCTGGCCAACGGCGGCTTGGTGTATAAACCGCGCCTGGTGATCGGTATGAAGTCGCCGGATAGCGATTCGTTCGCGATGAAACCGCCCGAGGTGATGAACCGGATGAATTGGCCGCGCAAATATATTGAGACGGTTCGGTTGGGGATGAAAGATGTGATCATGTCTCCGCGCGGCACCGCCCGCACGGTCAGTATTCCCGGCGTGGTGGTGGCGGGCAAAACCGGCACGGCTGAATTCGGGCCCAAGGAGGCGCGAACCCGCCACGCCTGGATGGTGGCGTTTGCGCCCTACGATCAACCTCGTTACGCCATCGCCTTGCTGGTGGATGAGGGCGTGTCCGGCGGCGAGACGGCGGGCCCGCTCATGAAGCAATTGCTACTGGGCATTTTCCGCGACGAGGCACAACTGGCCCGGGAACAAGCGGGAGGGGCAGGTTGATGAGCACCCGCCAACAGGATGTGCGCGCAGCCCGGCTGGACTGGCTCTTCATTTTTGCCATGGCGTCTCTCGCCACAATCGGCATTCTCTTTATCTACAGCGCATCGTACCGGGGCGGTGACGAATGGATGACCGCACCGACCCGCAAGCAGGTAGTGTGGGTGTTGGTCGGGGCGTTGTGTTTTGTCGGCGCGGTGAGGCTGGATTATCGTCGGCTGGCCGGCCATGCCTGGCTGATTTACCTCGCCTGCCTGGTGTTGCTGATCCTGGTGTTGGTGATGGGGGTCAAAATTTACGGGGCGTATCGCTGGCTTGATGTGTTTGGCATCCGCATTCAACCATCGGAATTTGCCAAGCTGGGCACCCTGCTGCTGGTGGCTCGCTATTTGAGCATGCCATCGCGCCGGATGAACGAGTGGAGCACGTTGATCGTGAGCTTTTTGATTATGGCCGTGCCCTTTCTGCTGGTGTTGCAACAACCGGATTTGGGGACGGCGTTGATGCTATTCCCGGTCACCCTGAGCCTGCTTTTCGTCGGGGGTATTCCGGTGCGATTTCTGGTGGTGCTGGGGATTCTCGGGATCCTGATGTCACCGTTGGGCTGGTATGCGCTGGATGATTATCAAAAGGAGCGTTTGCTTGTGTTTTTTGATGCTTCGCGCGATCCGCTTGGCAGCGGCTGGAACAAGATCCAGTCGGAAATTGCCGTCGGCTCGGGTGGGCTCACCGGTAAGGGATATTTAATGGGGACGCAGAACATGTTGGGCTTTTTGCCCCGCACGGTGGCGCCGACGGATTTCATTTTTTCCGTGATTGCGGAAGAAAGTGGATTTGCGGGGGCGTTGCTGATGCTGGGGCTCTACGCCGTGCTGTTCGCTTGCGGCATTCGTGCCGCGCGACATGCACGCGACACCCTGGGTCGCTTGATTGCGACCGGGGTGGTGGCCCTGCTGTTCTGCCATGTGTTTGTGAACATCGCCATGACGGTCGGCCTGGCGCCGATCACGGGATTACCCCTCCCGCTCGTCAGTTATGGCGGTTCGTTCATGGTGTGCACCATGACCTTGCTTGGTCTGGTGCAGAGTGTGTATGTGCGCCGAATCGAAAGATAACAACGGAGCAAGAGTATGTGGAATCTGATCAAGTCGCTTATGAGAAAAAAGATTAAGAAAGAAATTATCGTCAACAAGGAAAGCCTGCAGTCGCGGGTGGTCGTGCTGGAGGAGGGCAAGTTGGAGGACTTCTTCATCGAGCGCTCCAGCGAGGACCGGATTGTCGGGAGCATCTTCAAGGGCAAGGTGCAAAATCTGGAGGATGGCCTGCAAGCCGCCTTCATCGACCTTGGGTTGAAGAAAAACGCCTTCATTCATTACTGGGACATGATCCCGGAGGACACGGTCCGTTTGGAGGCGGAGGAGGGGGTTGAGTCGCGCCGGAACCGGCAGAAGCGTTTCACCTCCGAGGAAATCGCCAAACGCTTTCCCATCGGCTCGGAGATCGTCGTGCAAGTCACCAAGGCCGCCATCGGCACCAAGGGTCCGCGCGTCACGGCCAACCTGAGCATTCCCGGTCGCTATCTGGTCATGATGCCGGGTTCGCGGCTGAAGGGTGTTTCGAAGAAGATTGAAGATGCGAAAGAGCGCGAGCGGCTCAAAAAGGTGCTGGCGCGGTTGCCGCTGCCGGGCAACAACGGCATCATCGTGCGCACCGCCGGGGCGGGGGCGCGGAAAGTCAGTTTCGTGCGCGATATCCGGGCCCTCACGGAAATCTGGAACGAGATGGACCGCATCATGCGGGAAGTCCCGGCGCCGTGCCGGCTGTATCAGGAACCTGACTTGGTCGAGCGCATCGTGCGCGACGCCCTGACCGAGGATATCGACCGGATCGTGGTAGATTCCAAGGAGGAGTGCAACCGGATCAAGCAAATCATCACCCGGTTTGCCCGGCGCTCGCGGGCGCGGGTGCAAACCTACGATGGCGATGCTCCGATTTTTGAACACTTCGACATCGAGCGCCAACTTGAAAACGCCTTCAGCCGCAAGGTTTGGCTCAAGGGCGGGGGCTACCTCATTTTGGACGAAACCGAGGCGTTAATCGCGATTGATATCAACACCGGCCGGCATAAGGGCGGTACCAATCAGGAAGAGTCGATTGTGCAGGTCAACCTCGAGGCGGCGGAGGAAATCGCCCGCCAGCTCAGGTTGCGCAACATAGGCGGACTGGTCGTGATCGATTTCATCGACATGAAGCAAAAGAAAAACCAGACGTTGGTGCATCGCCGGCTCAAGGAATGTCTGCAGCGGGACCGCTCGCGGACGAATGTTCTTCCCTTGTCGCCGCTCGGCTTGCTGGAGATGACCCGTCAGCGCCACGAGGAAAGCGTGCGGGCCACGACCTACACGAACTGTCCGTACTGTGAAGGCCGCGGCAAAGTATTGTCGGCCATGAGTATGAGTGTGGAGATCCAGCGCCGCATCGGCGAAGTCATGCGCCGGCAGAAGGCCAGTGCGGATAATCCATTGCCGGTCAAGGTGGTGGTAAATCCCGTGGTCATGGAGCGCTTCAAGACCGAGGACGAGGCGATTCTGGTTCAGCTCGAGGAGAAATACCACGGGCGGCTGACGTTTGTGACCAATTCCCACTGCCATGTGGAGGAATTCGCCATCACCCGGGCCGACACGGGTGAAGAGCTGTTCTCGAATATCGAAAAGAAATAGTCGTTTTCGTAACGGATGGTTCCGGCTCGGCCAGGCCGGTCCGAGTGCCACCGGTGCACACATCGCAGGCGAGGCAGGATGGGTGATCCCACGCCTCGCCGAAATGTTCCAGAATCGGCTTGCGACGACACCACCGGTGATTTTCCGCAAAGCTGATGATGCGGCTCAGTTGATCCATCGCGATCATCCGCTCATTTCCCGTCTTCTTCATCAGTAACCGGCGCAAGCGCATGGCATCCTCATAGCTGTATAGCATCAGGCAGTGCGCCGGGGCGCCATCGCGACCGGCCCGGCCGATTTCCTGGTAATAATTTTCAAGGCTCTTGGGCACATCGTAATGCAGGACAAAGCGCACGTTTGATTTGTTGATGCCCATGCCGAAGGCGATCGTGGCCACGATAATGCGGGTTTCGCCCCGGATGAATGACTCCTGGTTTATGCGCCGCGATTCATCATTGAGGCCGGCGTGATAGGGCCGGGCGGGAATGCCGATGTGATGGAGATCTCCGGCGAGTTCCTCCACCTGGCGACGGGTAAAACAATAGATGATACCGGCCTCGCCGTGATGGCGCTGGAGAAAAGCGGTGGTTTGCCCGAATGCGTCGCACTTGGGCTTCACTTCGATGAACAGGTTGGGCCGGTTGAAACCGGCGATGAATCGCTGGCTGTGTTTGAAGTCGAGAGCCGACTCGATATCGCTGCGCACCCGGGGGGTGGCCGTGGCGGTGAGGGCCAGACAGGTGGCGCGGGGATGGCGCGGGCGTATTTCCCGGAGTTGCCGGTAGTCGGGGCGGAAGTCGTGACCCCAATCCGAGATACAGTGTGCTTCGTCGATGGTCAGGCAATCGACCCGGGTGGATGCCAGCAGTTCCAGGATGTGCGGCGTGAGCAGTGATTCGGGCGCCACATACAGTAGTTTGGTTTTGCCCTGACGCACGGATTGCATGTTCGCGTTGTATTCGGTTGTGCTGAGGGTGCTGTTGATGAAGAGGGCGGGTACGCCGATTGCCTGCATTTGTTCCACCTGATCCTTCATGAGTGCGATCAGGGGCGAAACCACCACGGTCAGGCCATCAAAGATCAGGGCCGGAATCTGATAACAGAGCGATTTGCCCCCGCCGGTGGGCATGACGGCCAAGGTGTCGCGGCCGGCCAGGATGTTTTCGATGATTTCCCGCTGAAGCGGCCGGAAATGATCATGGCCAAAGGTGTGCTTCAGGATGGCGTGATGATCGCTGGCGGCCGGTATTAACGTAACAGTATGTGTGGTCATACCGGATAAAAGGAACGAGGCGTGTTGATTTGGACAAAAAAAGTAAAAATCTTTTTGGCGGCGGTGTTGTCACCGCGATGACTGGATGGCACTCGCCCGCACGCATCTATCCGCTGCCAGCGGCGGATAGATGAAGGACGCATCAACATTGAGCTTTCACGGGAGATCATCCCCGCAAAGACATCGCTCGGCGTGTCCTCTTGTTGATCTCAAGAAAGCCCCGTCGGGCAACCGGGATGTGATCAGGAGGGCGCCGGCCCGAGAAGTCGGGCCTCTCCACGTTGTGCGCAAGACTGTACCCTCCGTCGTGAACTGCGCTGTTTTGGAGGCGGGATCGCTGAAAAACAAAAAAAGCCCGGGCGATGGGCCCGGGCTTTTTTATGCAAGGTGATTTAGACCTTAGAAGCTGTGGCTGAGGCCGAGGGTGCCGACGACTTCGACGTCGTAGCCGCCGCCTTCTTCCACATCGACGAGCACATCGTCATCAAGTTGGCCGATGTACTTCACGCCCAGCGAGACGAACTCGTAGGAGAGGGAAGCCGAAACTTCGTACTGGTTGAGGCCGTCATCAGCCGTGGCGTTGTCGCCCTGCACGATGTACGAAATCAAACCACCGAGGCTAAGGCCAACGCCTTCAGCCAATTCGAGGTCATGACCTACGGAAAGATCAGCATAGAACTGTTCCTCGATGGCGCCATCAAGGCCGTAGTACAGTCCCACAGCCGGAGCTAAAGGCAGATCAAGGCCGACGCTCAAGGAAACTTCGCGATCGGAAGCACGTCCATAGGCATATTCCGTATAGCCAACGGAGGCATCAACACCTTCCACCGGAATGGCGTATGAGCCGTAGATATCGATTTCGGAGAATTCCCCGTCTTCCAACTTGCCATCGTAATCATCGATGTCGAAGTTGCCCCAGACGCCGAGATCGACCGGGAGACCGGAAACCTCGAGGTAGGGTTGGGCGACGGCACCATCATTCAAGGTCACGCCACGGAACACGTAGGCAGAGCTGACGTCCACGCCCACGGTAGCCTCGGCAGCACGGGCGGCCGGGGCAGCAACGAGAGCCAACAGGGCCACCGCCGCTACTGATTTCGCTACTACTTTCATGCTTTCTTTCTCCTTTGTTTAACGCCAGTTTGGCTGGCTTTTTTTGCTTCGAACAACTTTATCAACAGCTTATCAACAAAATTCACATGCCTAAAATAGGCAAACAACAAGACGAGTCAAGCGAATGAACCAAAAAAAACATATTAATGATAATCAATTATCATAAATATCATTCGCCCGAATCCATAAATTGCAGGCCCGGCCGTTGCCGGCCGGGCCTGTTTCGGGTGGATTAACCGATGGCTTCCTTGCCCTTTTCGCCGGTACGGATGCGGATGCAGTCCGACAGCTCGGTGACAAAGATTTTCCCATCACCGATCTTGCCGGTGCGGGCGCCCTTGATGATCGCGTCAATCGTCTTTTGGACGAAATCCTCGTTCACCGCGATTTCCATGCGGACCTTCTTGAGAAGGTTCACTTCAATGTCCGCGCCACGATATGACTCGTGATAGCCTTTTTGCTGACCGCAGCCGAGGGCGTTGGTGACGGACATCTTGTAGACTTCCGCCTCGTACAACGACTGTTTGACCGCGTTGAGCTTTTCCGGCTGAATGAATGCAACAATCAATTTCATGTGTTTTTCTCCTGTGATTGTGTGCCGGGTTATTGGTTGCTGAAGATCTGGAAGCCGCTGTAGGCCTCCATGCCATGTTCGCCGATATCAAGACCGCGGAGTTCCTCCTCGGCGTCGACACGGATGCCAAACGTGAGCTTCAAGATCGCGAACAGAATGAACGCGAACAGGAAGGCCGCCGCGCCATAAGCAAGGACGCCGATCAGCTGGACCTTGAAGCTATGGTCGGGATTGGTGCTGAAAATGCCCACGGCCAGGGTGCCCCAAATGCCGCAGGTCAAGTGCACCGAAATGGCACCGACAGGATCGTCGATTTTCACCCGGTCAAGGGCGAGCACCGAGATCACGACCAACACACCGGCGATCAGGCCGATGATGATCGAGCTAGTCACGGAAACGGAGTCCGTACCGGCGGTAATGCCAACCAAGCCGGCAAGACAGCCGTTGAGCACCATGGACAAGTCCGGCTTCTTCTGGACAATCCAGGAGACGAACATGGCGCCGATGATGCCGGCCGCCGCGGCCAATGAGGTGGTCACCAGGACGTAAGAGACCAGACCGGGATCAGCCGAAAGAACCGATCCGCCGTTGAAACCGAACCAGCCCAGCCAGAGCAGGAACACGCCGATCGTGACGAGCGGCATATTGTGTCCCATGATGGCCTTCGGTGCGCCGTTGACATATTTGCCCAAGCGGGGTCCGAGCAGGATCACGCCGGCAAGGGCGCCCCAGCCACCGACCGAATGCACCAGCGTGGAGCCGGCGAAATCGTAGAAGCCCATTTCGTTGAGCCAGCCGCCGCCCCACTTCCAGGAGCCGAGCCATGGATAGAGGAAGCCGACGTAAATCGTCGTGAAGATCAGGAAGCTGTGCAGCTTGATACGCTCAGCTACCGCACCCGAAACGATCGTGGCGGCGGTCGCGGCGAACATGCCCTGGAACAGGAAGTCCGTCCAGTAGGTGTAGCCGACGTTGTACGCGCTGGTCACGCCAGCTTCATCGGTGGCGATGCCCCAGCCCGCGAATCCAAACCAGGTGCCCAGCGAGAAGTCGCCAGGATACATCAGGTTGAAGCCGCACAGGGCGTAGGTCAACAGGCCGATGGCGATAATCGCCGTATTCTTGAACAGAATGTTCACCGTGTTCTTCGCCCGGGTTAAACCGGATTCCACCGAAGCGAATCCGAGGTGCATGATAAAGACCAAAAAGGTCGATACCATCATCCAGGTGTTGTTCACCGTGAACATTTCCGCGGAAACACCTTCTTCAGCGGGTGCTTCCTCGGCTGCCGCCTCCTCCGTAACCTCCGGGGGGGCTTCAGCTTCTTGACCCAGCGCCATCGGGGCCATGCCGACCAGCAGCAAGACCGCCATCAGCGCGGGTAACCATTTCCATGTTTTCTGCATACTCTGCTCCTTACTTTCGTTTGTTTACTCTTCCACGAAGTTATATTCGTTGGTGCTTGGAAGAGAGCAGTGACCATGCCAACTGTCTGCGGTCTGGAGGGAAAAGAATATGTATATTGTTCAACCAGAATAGTTTACATATAATTGTCTGTCATTTCAAAAACGTGTGCGCGTGATTTAATGACAACAAAATTGTTTATCACACTTAAACTAAACACAAAAATGTACTAATGGCGTGCGGCATGACCGGAAGGTTCCGTTCCGGGAAACCGGGCTGCGCCATGTTACCGGCAGAGTATCACCCTCGGACGCGACCTCTGGCTGGGAAAGAAGGGGAGGTCTTCGCGGGAACAGCGCCGGTTTGCTGCTTAAAAACAACACAGGCCGGGCCTGACGGCCCGGCCTGTGTGGTCATGAAAATGCAATCGATCTTACGGCTGCCCCGCGAGATCCTCGGCAATTTCCTCGGCCGCCTCGATGGCGAATTGCTTGCGTTCCGCGGCATCGGCATATAGCGCGGCATTCTGGCCGTCAGCCCATGCCACTTCGATGTCAGTAACGCCGATGGAGCCAAAGGCGTTTTCGATGACCGGGGTAATTCCGTCCCGCGGATCATGCTCTTTATAGACGTCGCCGGAAGCCACCAACAAAATCACGCGGCGCAACTGGTGCAGCGGCTTCATGCCTTCGGCCGTTTGCTCGTAGGCGATGCCCGGATTGACGACCTGGTCAATCCACGCCTTCATGATCGCGGGCGGGCCGCCATTCCACATCGGCATGGTCAACACCAGCACATCGGCCGCACGAAAAGCCTCCGCCTGCTTGTTGGCGTAATGAATTGCCATTTCCTCTTTCTTGCTCGGCTCGTAGCCGGGCTCCACCAGTGGTTGCCAGAGCCGGCGGTAACCATCGAGCGACAGGAACGGCGGCGTCTCCTGATAGAGGTCGACATTTTCCACCGTGATTTCCGGATTCAGCGAAATCAGCTTGGAAATAAAGGCCGCAGCCAGTTGTTTCGAGGCCGATTCCTCAATCGGCCGTGGGTTGGCGCATATGTGCAATATGTTCATCCATCAATCCTTTTCTTCAGTTTTCTTTCTACAAACGCTGAGACTATATAGAAGCCCGAATTAAATTACCAGACTTCCTGTAAGGGGATTTACCAGTTTGGAAAGGTAGTTCTCCAGCTCCCGTCCATACTCGGTGTCCTTGCCGACCTGGGCCAATTGCTTGTGCACGGCGAGCAGGCCGTCCCTTCCGGACTCCGCTTCCTGGGCATTGGCATACCGCCGGGCCGGGTCAGGGTCAAGAAATCGGCGCAAAACCGCGACAAATACCTCGTTTTGGCGGACGTGGTCCGGCAACAGATCCGGCAGCTCCTTGACCACCCGCATTTTGAGCTCCAGCAGCTCCTGCTCGGATTTCAGCGGCTTGTTGACCAGCGGCTCGCCCCGCAACATTTCCAGCATCACCAGCCCGACTGTATAAATATCCGACGCCACCATGGCCGGTTCCCGCCGGTGCATCTCCGGTGCCATATACACCGGAGTGCCGAGCAGGAAGGAAACCTTCTCATTGATCAGCGTGGCCCGGCCGTAATCGATCACCTTCACATAACCCGCCAGGTCGATCATGATGTTCGCCGGTTTCACGTCGCAATGGATATACCCGGCATCGTGCAACCCCTCCAGCGCCCGCAACACCCGCCGCATGATGTAAATCACCACGCCCGGCTGAATCGCCACCCGGCCGTCCTTGATGCGGAAAATCACATCGGTAAAACTCGACCACTCCGCCGGCGTGCTGTTTTGCCGGGCCCGCTCGAGGTGACTGCCATCAAGCAGATAACGCAAACCAACCCCCTCGATCGATTCCATCTGCAGATAGCCGATCCCATTGTATTCCTCATAAATATCCGGCGCCACGATGCTGGGAATCTTGATCGTCTGAAGCTTCGAGGTTTGCATCGCGATGCGCCCCATGTCCGTCCAATACTTCTTGGCATTGGGGTAGATCGAGGGATCAAAAACCTTGATCGCATGGCGCGTGAGCGAACCGCGGGCCCCCGACCGCATGCCCAGAAACACCACCCCTTGCCGGCCCCGGCCGAGTTCCCGGACAAAACGGTAGGCGACCGGATAGTAAATCGCCTTGGCATCCAGAATGGCCCGGTAATTCGCCACCAGCGGTCCCATGCCCTTGCCGCCGCCCGCGCCGCTTAACGCCTCGGTGGTGTGCAGATCCCTCGCGGTGGACTGCGAAGACATGTCCGCCGCCATCGTCGTGCGTTGCAGGATGCTCTCATCATTCATATTCATGGCCTGGTTCCCATACCACAGACGGCCGCGCGACGCGACGAGATTTGCCGGGACGGAGGCCGGTGCGCTTGAAGGAAAAAGTTCCAATCACTGGAAAAACCACCATCCAAAAGTTCCAATGATTGGAACTTTTTCCGCCAATATGCTACGAGGCTCCCATGTTTCGCGTGGCCGTCATTGGCGCCGGGCCCTCCGGCTATTTTGTGGCCGGGGAAGTGCTCAAGCATTTTCCCGGTGCGGCGGTCTTCATGTTTGAAAAGCGCCGCCAACCGTACGGACTGGTCCGCTACGGCGTGGCGCCGGATCACATACTCACCAAGCGCGCGGTAAAGACGTTCGAACAAATCGCCCGGCAACCCGGCTTTCATTATGCGGACGGCGTTGAGGTCGGCCGCGATCTCGCGTTGGATGATGTGCGGCGGGCGCACGATGCCGTGGTGGTTTGCACCGGCGCGGAGCATCCAAGGCGGCTGGCCATACCCGGCGCGGAATTGCCGGGTGTGGTCGCCGCGCTGGACCTGGCGCGCTGGGTGAATGGCGAGTCATCCGCGCTGGCGAATGCATCCATCCTCGATGGCGCTCAACGCGCCGTCATCATCGGCAACGGCAACGTGGCTCTCGATGCCGCCCGCATCCTGGCGCGGCGCGATGAGGATTGGGAGGGAACGGATATCGCCGGCTACGCCCGCGCGGCCTTGTCGCGGTCGCGCTTACGGGCCATCACAATGGCCGGACGCCGAGGTCCGGAGTGTGCATCGTTTACCCGGGCGGAGTTGCAGGAGGTGATTTCGCTGCCGGATTGGCGCGTGGTCGCGGATCAGGGACTGCCGCTCGGACTGGTCGCGCCCGCATCGACGGCGGAGAACACAATTTCCTTCATATTCAATCAGACGCCGATTGCCTTCACCGGCGCGGATCGGGTAACGGGCGTAACTTTTTCCGGAGGTTTCGTGGCTGCGGATGTCGTCATCGCCGCCATCGGTCAGCGCGGCGAGGCCTTGCCCGGATTGCCGTTTGACGAGGCGCGGGGCATAGTTCCCAACGACCGTGGACGGGTGGCGGAGCACCAAGGCGTGTATGTCTGCGGCTGGATCAAGCGGGGCGCGACCGGATTGATCGGCCATAACCGCAAGGATGCGATCGAAACGGTGACGAGAATGCGGGAGGATTTTACTCCACCGTCTCCATGAGGATGGTGTCGATCAACTTGCCGCTGATCGTCACCTCGGTGACGGCCACCACGTGGCTGCCCGTCTTCACGAGATTTTTTTCCTTCAGCACGGCGATGGCATTTTCGAAATTCAGCGCCGGATCAACTTCAAACGGCAGATAGAACGGCTGCACGCCCCAGTTAATGGTAAGTTGATTCAGCAACTTTTCGTTGTCGGTGAAAGCGAAAAGCGGCGAGTGCATCGGGCGTTGCCAGGCTGCGTTGCGGGCCATGCCGCCGGTGCGGGTGAAAACCATCAGCGCTTCCGCATTGACCTCCTCGGCCATCACGTTGGCGGACTTGACCATCTTCGCGCCGAGCGTATCCATTTTGGCGAGATCGCTGTAATTCGCGCCACCGCTCCGTTCCACGCGCCGCGCGATGCGGTCCATGATCTCGATGCACTTGACCGGATATTTGCCCACCGATGTTTCGCCGGAGAGCATGATGGCATCGGCCTGCTCGAATACCGCGTTTGACACGTCGGTGATTTCCGCGCGGGTGGGGGATGGATTTTCAATCATCGACTCCAGCATGTGCGTCGCGACGATGACGGGCTTGCCGCGGATGACGCAACTTTTGACGATGCGCCGCTGAATGATGGGTAGTTCCTCGTACGGGACCTCGATCCCGAGATCGCCGCGGGCGACCATGACGCCGTCGGCCTCTTCGATGATCGGTAACAGGTTGCGCACACCCTCCTGATCTTCCAGTTTGGCGATGATTTTCTGGTGCGCCTTGCGGTATTCGAGAATCGCTTTCAGCTTCACCACATCCTCGGCTTCGCGGCAGAAGGACATGGCGATGAAGTCGACGCCGATCTCGATGCCGAGTTCGACATCCTGGATATCCTTTTCCGTGAGCGCCGGCAAGTTGACCCGCACGCCGGGCAGGTTGATGTGCCGGCGGCTGCCGAGGCTGCCCTCGGTGAGCACTTCGCACTTCAACTGGTTGCGCTTTTTCTCAAGCACCTTCAGCTGAATGGTGCCGTTGTCGACCAGCACCGTGTCGCCCACTTTGATATCGTTGACGAGGTCATCGTAATTCACATCGACCGAGTGCTCTTCCTCGGACACTTCACCGCGCACCGTCAGGGCAATGGTTTGGCCGGGCTTCAAATCGAGGGCGCTGGAGAGTACGCCGGTACGGATGGCCGGACCCTGCAAATCCATCAGCACCCCGACCCGGCGGCCGACCTTCGCGCTCGCTTCGCGCACGCGCTGGCAGGTTTCGCGGGCCTGCGCGGCCGAAGCATGGCTCATGTTGATGCGGGCGATGTCCATGCCGGCCGCCACCAGTTGGTCGATCATGCCGGAATCCCACGTCGAGGGGCCGATGGTCGCGATGATTTTGGTTTTTCTCTCGTGCATAAGGTGATTTTTTCCGTTCATAGAGATAATGCTTCGCGGTTCTGATTACAAATACGGATTTTGCCGGCTGCGCCGAGGTCGCTCGTCAATGCGGGTGCTGGTGTCTTAAAATATGCGGCCGCTCGAGGCCATGCGCCAGCATCAGCGGCTCGTCGTTGAGAATGTCGCGGGTGGGACCTTGGGCGACCACTTTTCCGCCGTCGAGCAGGATGACGCGCGAACAGACCTCGACGACCATTTCCAAATCATGCGTGGCGATGATGCGGGTATGTTCGAACGATTGAAGCAGCCGCACAAGGCGACGGCGCGATGCGGGATCGAGATGGGAGGAAGGTTCATCCATGACCAAAATATCCGGTTGCATGGTGAGCACGGTGGCAATGGCCACGGCGCGCTTTTCGCCGGCTGACAATCGATAGGGCGGGCGATCGCGCAGATGTGCGGCGCCCACGCGTTCCAGCGCCGCTGCCGTGGCCGCCTCCACCTCCAGCGCTTCCCATCCGGCCTGGCGCGGACCGAAGGCCACATCCTCGCCCACGGTCGGCATGAACAGCTGGTCATCGGGATTTTGAAAAACCAATCCCACCATCCGGCGGATACGCGCGGAGGTGTCGCGGTTCAACGGAAGGCCGCTCACGACAATCTCGCCCTGCGAAGGCGACAGGAATCCGTTGAGCTGAAGCAGCAGGGTGGATTTGCCGGCGCCGTTGCCGCCGACCAGTGCCACGGCCTCGCCGTGCGCGACGGAGAGCGAGATGCCACGGAGGGCTCGGGTGCCGTCGGGGTAGGCAAAGTGGATATCGTGGATGGTGAGGCAATCGTTCACAGGAATATGGTTCCGAATACGTGCGGTAAATTCCATTTTCGCGCAACGATAAAAAACGCCAGCCATGCGATAACGAATACGGCATCGCCAGCGCGTATACGCATGGAGGGGCCGGTGCGGATGGTGCCATCGAATCCGCGCGAGCGCATGGCGCAGTGGATGCGCTCGGCCCGGTCCGTCGCCCGCATGAGCAGGCTGCCGGTAAAAGAACCGTAGGTGGCGAGGGACAAGGCGGTGCGCCCTGCCGGCAGGCGCGCGCGCGCGGCCCGCCACATGGTGGCGCCTTCGTCGGCGAGCACGAAAAGGTAGCGATAGAGGAAGAAAAGTTGCTGCACGAAAACCGCCGGCACTCCGAGGGCGTTGAGTCCTTCGCCGAGGCGATAAAGACCGGTCACCGCTACCAGGGCGAGCGCTGTGCTGACCGTGAGCACGAATCGAAGCATGATGGACCCGAACGACAACCAGCCGCCGCTGAGCACAAACGGTCCGACCGCCAAGACCGGTTCGCGATCAAGAAGCGGATTGAACAGGCCCATGACAATCGCGAAAGGCGCCGCGAACACCACCTTGCGAAGCAGAATGCCGGGCGGGATGTTTCCGGTCATCACGAGGCTGACCGGAAACATAAAAAACGGAAGGAGCGCGGAAAATTCCCGGGCGGGAAACGACATCACGGTAACGAGAAACGCCAGCGTCACCAGCGCTTTGGCGCGGGCGTCGATGCGATGCACCGGCGTGGATTGCCGGCCCAGTTCATCCATGCGGCCCAGATCGATCCAATCGGAGAGCGTTCCCATGATGCCAGATCACGCCGCGCGCGGGCGGGCGGCACGTTTCAAGATATAACCGGCGAGCATGATGAGCCCGAGGGTGAGCATGCTTCCGGTCAAACCGGCGGTCGTGGTGCCGGCATTCACCGCGGGCCAGGCCTCATCGGATGTGTCCGGCACGCTGGCGAAGTCGTACCCGGGGAGCACGGCGGTTTTTTTCTGCGCGGCAGCGAATTGTTCATGGACGCCAGTTTGCCGCCCGGCCAGTTCCTCCGTCCCGGACGCCCGTGCGATCGACCATTCCAAGCCGTCCGGATTCGACGAGGCAAACCAACTGATCACGCCGGCCATGAACAGGGCGGCCATGAGGAGGGACACAAACCAGGGTGATGTCGCGGGCGATGCGGCGAGGGTGGTTTGCGGGCGAATCCGGCGCACGAATGAAACCACCGCGATGGTGGCCAGACCTTCCGCGATCCCGATGATGAAGTGAACGGGAATCATCAAAAGCACAAATGCACCGGCGGGAATTTCCGACAAGCCGGAAAGGGTCGTCTGGCCGACAACGGCGAGGGCACCGGGCAGGACACCGGTGAGCGCGGCGAGCATGGTGACAATGCCGCGGTGCGATCCGTCCAGTCCTCGCCGGAATAACGGGTAGGCGATAAAGGCCGGGAAAAAACCGAGATTGAACATGTTGCAGCCGAGGGCGAGAAGTCCGCCATCGGCGAAGAAAAGCGCCTGCAGCGCCAGCACGGATGCCATCACGAGAAACGCCGCGTGGGGTCCGAGCAGCATCGCGAGCATCAACCCGCCGGCGAGATGACCGCTGGAGCCGGTGCCGGGAATAGCGATGTTGATCATCTGCGCGGCGAATACAAAAGCTCCCATCACGCCCATCAGGGGAACGATGTCCTCGCGGGTGGATTCCTTGATGCGGCGGGCGCTGCCGGCGATCAATCCGCCCGACACCGCCCAAAATGCCGCACCCACGGCAGGGGAAACAAGTGCATCGGCCATGTGCATAGTGCGAAGCACGGTATTGAAATGCGCATGAGCTTCAAGGCCAAAGTACATGCGCGGCGATCAACGGGCCGCGTTACGGATACACGTCGATGTGCGTGGTGGATCCATCACGCGGACGGCGGGCGATGCGTTCCGGGTCAAGACCTTCGCTGATGAGATGCGCCGCGGCGGCTGAGCAGGAAGGTTCGTCGGCGTGAATTTCCAACTGCAGCGTTTGCGGTGCGGCGGCCATCACCGCCGCAAGCTGGTTGAGGAAGAGTTGACCACGTTGCGTCAGGGCCCCGTCGTCAATAAATGGCTGTTGGAAGGTAATGCGCAAGCGGTCGCCGGTTACTTCGCGCGCTTGACCGGGAAATATAAAGGTCTGCATCCAGGTCAGGTCGATGACCGGCGGTGCCGCTTCCGGTGCGCTTTCGGTGAACGCCACGGGAATGACCACCGGCCGGCGGTCCACCGGCTTGGCGTTAAACAGCAAAAGCAGAAGGACGGTGGAGACCACACCCAGCACGCCGGCGGCGGCCATCCACAATCCTTGCGGCTTGGCCCGGCGCGGACCGGTGATTTCCCACTGCACTTCGGGGATGCGTTCTTCGGCCTGCTCAAGGTCGCGCCCGGTTTCCTTGACCCAGCGGTCACGCAGATGCATGCGCTCGGGCTCGGTGAGTTCGCGTCTGGTCAGGTTTTCCTCGAGAAATACATCGAGAGGTCCGGCCCGCTCCCGGGCAATCACCAGCGCCGGCACATCGGCGAGGCCGGCGGATTTAGCCGCGGCCAGACGCCGCGCACCGGCAAGCAATTCATATCCGCCATCGACGCGAGCCACGAGCACGGGTTGGAGCATGCCGAATTTCTTGATCGAGGCGACGAGCGTGTCGTCGGCATGCCTTCCCGGCCGGGTCTGCCTGATCTCGGCCAGAGGAATCCGGAGGTAACCGGCGCCGCTTGGCGAGGTGCCGGCCTTGATGCCGGATAGTTCGCTGAACATTGAGCTCAACCCGCGGCCAAGGCGGGAGTCGGAAGAAGGAGGATTATCCATGATGTGCGCTGACTCCCGTTCGATACGTTTCGGAATCCGTTCCGGCCGGAGCCGGTGATGGCGGTGCGGATGCCATCGCCGCGACCTCGCTCGCGGTCGGCAACGGCAAATCCGTTTCGTCGGTGATCCCGAGCTTTTCCCGGTGCCGCTCGATGAACTCCTTGGCAAATTGGCGATACGCCGCGGCACCGGTGCTGTAGGAATTGTACGTGATGATCGGTTTGCCGAAGCTGGGCGCTTCGCCGAGGCGCACGTTGCGCGGGATGAGCGATTCGTAGACCTTGTCGCCGTAGTGTTGAATCACTTCCTGCACCACTTGCTGGGAAAGGTTGGTCCGCATGTCATACATCGTCATGAGGATGCCTTCGATGTGAAGCCCCGGATTGGTGCCGGATTCCCGGAGTTGATCGATGAGGCGGGTCATCACGCTCAGTCCTTCGAGCGCATAATACTCACATTGAATGGGGATGATGACGGAATGCGCGGCGGTGAGGACATTCATGGTGAGAATGCCGAGCGAAGGCGAGCAGTCGAGGATGATGTAGTCGTAGCCGCCATCGAGCACAAGATCGCTGAGCACATGACGCAACCGGACGAGGTAATTGTCCATGCGGGCAATTTCCACTTCGGTGCCGGCGAGATCGATCTCGGACGGAATGACCTCGAGGTGCGGAATTTCCGTCTGCTTGATATAGGCCCGGGCCGGATGTCCATCGATCAATGGACGGTACAAACTTGCGCCCGGCTCCTTGGACAAGCCAAGTCCGCTCGTCGCATTGGCCTGCGGGTCGAGATCGACAAGCAGGATTTTTTTGCGGCGCTCGGCCAGGCACGCGGCGAGATTGACGGCCGTGGTGGTTTTGCCCACGCCGCCTTTCTGGTTGGCGACGGCGATGACACTGGCGGGCATCCGTTTTTACTCCTCCAGCAACGCGGGAAACACGGCGCGCACGCGCTCGATGTGCGCATCGTCCGATTCCTTGCCGCTCAACACCACAAACAACGACATGAGATCGCGGTTCTGGATGGTATAAGTCTGGTCCGGATTTGCCTCCACATGGCGGGCGAGCTTGCGCGTGGCCTTGCTCAAGGTCAGCGGACGCGCCGGCTTGACCGCCGGCATGCCGGTGAGGATCTCGCCGATCAGCCGGTCCGCGACTTTCTTCTCCGTGCCCGGCGCCGCCTCGAGAATCTGACGGCAAATCTGCTTGGCTTTGCTCCAGGTTACACGATCGGCATCAAGCAATTTGCGCAGGCGCGGATCCATGCCGGGAACGTAACGGAGAATTTCCTCGATCCAGGATTCGCTGCGATCGAAGAACGACGCGAGTTTGGATTTTTCCCAGTTGGCATTGTTGAGGTAAATCACCGTGTCGAAATATTCGGACACGCGGGCGTCGAGACGATCGGCGTTGAGCTTGAGGTTCAGCGCGCGCATTTCGTCGAGATCGCCCGAGACCACGCGCACGTCAATCCGGTCGAAGTAGCCGGGCTTGCCGGAGCGGATCTGTTTGATGGCATTCAGGCGATGAAATCCGCCGACGAGAAAAAATTCCGCGTGGTTGCGCTCCCACACTACCAGCGGCTCGAGCAAACCGTTCTTTTCGATGTCGTTCGCGTAGTGATTCACCTTGGCGCGATTCAGCGGGCGATGGTTGGCGATGCCGGGGTGCTCCTGGATGGCATCGATAGGTACATAGTCATAACGTTTGGTGGTTAACATGTTGGAATCCTGTAAAAGTGAATGATTTCAAGTCGTATTCTTCTTGGCATAGGCGAAGGAGGTTGGCAAGCGAATCCTCGAGGTGGCCAATCTGTTCTTGACCTTCATCGAGGAATCGTAAACAAGAGCGGCTGAACAAAAAACAAACCGGCAATTGATCCGGTTAAATGGACACAAAAAAGGCTATGGATACACCGCGCAATCTGAAATACACGAATTCCCACGAATGGGTCCGCGTCGAAGGCAAAAACGTCACCGTCGGCATCACCGACTTCGCCCAGGACCAACTGTCTGATCTCACGTATGTGGAATTGCCCACGATCGGCGATTCCTTTTCGGCGCAGGAGGAAGTAGCGGTGCTCGAGTCGGTGAAAGCCGCCTCGGATGTGTATGCCCCGATCAGCGGCACGATCACCGCGGTGAATGAGCAGTTGTTGGATCATCCCGAATTGGTGAACACCGATCCATATGGCCAGGGCTGGCTGTTCAAGCTGTCGCCGGATGACAAGACCGAGCTCGAGGGTTTGATGGACGCCGATCAGTACGATCAGTCCATGCCTGACGAAGAGTAGTCGCCCGGAGTTTCCCGATGGCGTATGCCATCTTTTTTCCTGAACCGGTGGCTTATGCCGAAGGCCTCCGCCTTCAGCTTGCCCTGCACGAGGCGCGGCTCGCGGATTCCATCCCGGATACCGTGCTGTTTCTTCAGCATCGCCCGGTGATTACGCTTGGCCGTCGCGGTCGCACGAATCATCTGCTCGCCCATGAGGCGGAGTTGAAGAAGCGCGGGATCGACTTGTTTGAGGCGTCGCGCGGCGGCGATGTAACCTATCACGGGCCCGGGCAAATGGTGATGTACCCGATCATGCGCCTCAGCAAAAGCGGTACCGATTCGCATAGCCATCTGCACAACCTTGAAGAGATCGCGATCCGCACGTGCGCGACCTATAGTGTGGAGGCCTGGCGGCGCGAGGGCAAGTCCGGCGCCTGGACCGCCGGCGGAAAAATCGCGGCGATCGGCTTCAAGCTGCAACGCTGGGTCACCTTGCACGGGATGAGCTTCAACGTAGAGGAGGGTCTCGACGGATTTCAGCTCATCGTACCGTGCGGCCTCGCCGGCGAGCCTATCGCTTCGTTGCGGAAATTGATTAGAGAGAAAACACCGGCACTGGACGCTGTGGGCCAGACGATGGCAGATCATTTCGAGCGCGTGTGCGGGCGGAGTCTGGAGCGATTTTCATATGAGAATATGCCTGACTCGTTTCATTTTTTGAGGAAAGACTATAAAACGGAGTCAAAAACATGAAATCAAAAGTCAGGCTTTTGAGTTTAGTCGTTTCGTTCCAGGACATTCCCCATTTTTGGGGTGTGATTTGTTGTAAGTGATTGATGTATCGA
>CAYYAR010000043.1:0-21291 GCA_964470065.1 uncultured Verrucomicrobiota bacterium
CTAGGTGATGCCCTCCGCGCGTCAGGAGCTGAAGAGAAGGCATTGGTCTTATATTCGAGGGCCATGCAAGCAGCGCCTTTTCGTCAAACAGCCCGGCAAAGAGCCGGATATCCGGGAGATGAATCTCCGGCTTATGCAATGCACCCCGTCAACGCAGCATTCGAAAACAAGGCAATACTGAAAAGCTATCAGATTGATAAAACGAGAGCACGGTCCGGTGATGAGGTTTCCATGGCTACGTACTGGGATGTACCTTCCCTCGGCTCATCCATCTTCAGGCACTCCATATACCTGCATGGCATACGCCTCGGAGACAAAGAAGCGAGTTTTTTTGGCGATGCGTTTTTGATTGAAGGTTTACGAATGAACGAGGATGACGATCATATTGTTCCCTCGATGATCCGCATGAAAATACCCGCGGATGCTTCGACGGGGAAATATGAAATAATTGTCGGCCTGTGGATCCCCCCCCAGCAGAGGCGCATTCACGCTAAAACCTCCGATCTTCCATTTGATCGTCGCGGCATTGTATTAACGACCATTGATGTGGTGCCCTGAGATCTTGACCTGACAGCAGGGCTTATCGCCGGGCTGGTAGCACCATGAACGAGCCTGCGGCCGTTTGTTTACCTCCTAGCACTGTGATCAAACAATCATGAATGATCATGTGATGCTTGGCCGGAAAACATATCGAAAAGCTCGCGGTAAATGCGTTCGGCAATGGCTTGTAATCCGTCATCCTCAAAATGAATCCCGTCTTTTGAAAAATAGCCGTCGAACGCCGTATCACTGAACTCCGCTGCAAGGTCAATCATCGCAACGTTCATTTCGGAAGCTACGGACCTGGTAATCTCTACATATCGATCATGGGCCTCTTCCGCATGATCAGGATCAATCGCATGACCGGTCTTGACCAGGGTCACGGTTAATTCGCGGCGCGGCGCGGTAATGATGATTGGCACGGCATTAATTGATCTTATTTCCTCCACCAACTCTCTCATGGCTCGCCGGTAATCTTCCTCAGGAACCCTGAACGTTTTGCCGGGAGCAGGCTGTCCGGCCATTTCCTGCCCCAATTTTACCAGGGCGCTGGTCATGCGCAAATTACGAGCAACCTTTACAACAAATGCTTTCCATGGATCCATTTGCTTGGCCATTCGCGCAGCATCGGTTTTCTCGTGAAGCCAATGATCATTCCACCCGAAATAGATTGTCACCACATCCGGCTCATAAGCTAGGCCATCACGCCGGAACTGTTGAAGCCCCTGCATGATCGAATATCCGAACACCCCCATGTTGAATGCACCCCACGAATCGGATGTCAGAGGCCCGGCCTGAAGAAGTGCGTGCAGTCGATCACTGTAGGGTGGCCGTCCCTGCGCCGTACATGAATCACCCAGAGAAATCACACGCATTCGCCCCGAAGGTTTCTGCGCCTTAAATGCCCTCGTCCGGAACCCGTGCTCATTAATCATTATTTTGTCCCACTCAACACCGGGCATAAAGGCCCACAATAGCTCGGGATCGAGAAGTACTTTTTTGTCCGTTGGTGATACTTTGGCTTCAAGACTTTCCTGGCCACGGATTGATATCGGCGAAAAAGTCGACTTCTCGACGCCGGCAATCATCAGGATCACTTCGATCACACCCACAAACGCTATGGGCATGATTACAGAAAGCGCAACTTTCTTAAAGAGAGGCTTGCTCATAATTCATTGTAAACCTTGTTCAGCCGGTTGCGATACTCTGCATAGTTATAAAGTTCACGTATCAGATCATTTCCTCTTGCGCCCAGCCTTTGCCGCAGATCGGCATTTTTCGACAGCATAGCTAAACCGGACCCCAAAGCATCAACCTCCGGCTTCACAAAATAGGCTGACGACTCATCTAGAATCTGACGATTAGCCTCGTTGTCGGTGGCCAGGATACATCGTCCTGCTTTCAAGTAATCCAGCAACTTGAGCGGCGAATTTGCCCCGGAAATCCGGGGCGATAGCAGTATATCCGCGGCGGATAAGTAATGCGGGAGTTCATCGGGCGGAATTTTTCCGGCAAACACCACAGCACCCTCACAACCTTGTTCGCGCAATCGTTCGCGCCGCGACTCGATTTCTTCAGGCGTGCCGCCAATGATCACGAACTTCACGCGAGCATCCCTGCGGCACACTTCGGAAATCGCTCCGAATAGTAGCTCAATTCCCTGATAAACGGCAAAAGACCCTACATATAATGCAATAACCTCATCACCTTGTGGACACCACGATGCGCGAATCGCTTTCACCCGTTCCGGATCTGCCTCGGTCAACGATGAAGGAATATCAAAAATATGATGGACTGCTTTGCCGGGGCTAATCCATCGCTTCGCCTGCGCAACCAGGCCGGGCCCGGTACCGATCACCGCATCGGCATGGCGGATCGAGCGCGCCTCGACCTTGCCATAAAGCCACATAATAAAATTGCGCAGTGCCCCCTTTTTATATGATCCCGGATCGGAGTGTTTCTCAAACACAAACTTGGCCTTGCTCATGCGCGCCAGCGAAACCGCAATCACGCCCGCATCTTCCACCGCATGAATCACATCATACGGCTTTTCACGAATCAGCCGCCGTGCCGCCGCATAAAGCCGGAAGGCAAAAAAAACCTTCCAGATCGACGGGCCGATGGGAATGTTCTTCCGGCCAAAGATATTTTTCACCCGGATCAACCGCACACCCGGCGTCTCGCGATCCTCGCCGAACGGCAGCGTCAGCAAGTCCACCGCAAATCCCAACTGCGACAGGGCGAGCATGTTAAAGCCCACCCGGATCGGTGATCCTCGCCACTGAAAATAAGGCTGAGGGGAAATAAACAGGATACGAAGCGGTTTTTGGTTCATCGCGCAATCCGCTTTTGCTGATGATGATTGACCATGCGACGAATCATCGACCACGGCGTGTTGCGTAAGCCGATGCGCTCAATCTGTATTTGAGGACCAAGCAACGCGGCTCGCAGGCAAGCGACAGGCCGCTTTTCGTCAAAGTCAAGTTGCATACGTATGCCATAGCGTCCTGCCTGTTGCTCTTCTCCAGCGAATGGCAACGGGTCCGAGCCCGCGAGGGTTCGACGGGTCTTCATCACCGCCGGTTCCGGCCAGCCTTGCGGACGCAGCGATGAGTCTCCCAGCAATAACTCCTCGGGACCAAAATCATCCAGCAGTCGCCGCACTACCTCCGAACGCTTGAACATCCACTTCCCCGGGGCCCACGCCAGCACCGGCACACCGCCATGACCGCGCACGCGGCCAACAACCTCCCGGGCCGCCAATCCATCCGGTATTTTCTCCGCACAAGCAAGCGAGAGAATTTCTACTCGTTCGCGGGCCACGATTTGCCGGCCCGCGATCATCCAGATGGATTGCCCGGGCCGGTTCAACAACAACGCCTCCCGTTCAGCAACAGCTTCAAAATCGCCACCTTCCCGGGCGGCGTTAAAAAAATCGAAATCCTGACCCTCGGTCAAAAAAAGCGCAGTCACAGGTGCGGACGTGATCGCCTGCTCCACCAATTGCTTACGGGCACCGGAAACAAGAAGTATGGGGTCATGCCCCGGATAAATATGTACATGCGTATCGGCAATTAATTCCAATCGCGCGCTCCCGTCTGAACTTTTCTTGGTTAAGGACATTGATCCGGCTATAACGTAACGGAATGAGCGCGAATTCGTCCATAGCAACATCGGAAATTGATTTTCCCGAAACTGCAGACATTGAATCCTCCTCCGATGCCTACGCCACGCGCTTTGCCGGAGCCACCGGCACATGGATGTTGGAGATACAAGCGCGCTTATGCCTCGATCTAATCAAGCCACATGGCGACAATCTCGAAATTCTCGACGTGGGGGGCGGGCACGGGCAACTGGCAATTCCGCTGACCCGCGAAGGACACCGGTTGACTGTTCTGGGAAGCGCGCCCGTATGCGAACACCGCATTCGCTCCATCACGGAATCAGGTGCGGCAAAATTCGTGGTCGGCAATGTTGTGGCCCTGCCCTTTCCAGATCAATCCTTCGATGTGGCCTTATCCTTCCGGCTTGTGACCCACTGCACACAGTGGGAAAAATTAATTGCGGAGCTTTGCCGGGTCGCCCGCAAGACAGTGATCGTCGACTATCCGACCGGTCAAAGTATCAATGCCATCGCCCCTGCACTGTTCGAGGCGAAAAAAAAGGTCGAAGTCAACACCCGCACCTGGCGATTGTTCCGGCACGACGAAATCCGAAACACTTTCGCTGCACATGGCTTCCAACCTGCCGGCCTGCGTAAACAATTTTTTCTGCCGATGGTTGTGCATCGTATGTTGAAATCCCGCCCGGTTTCCGCAGCCAGCGAAAGGGTTTGCCGCGCGCTGGGCCTGACCACGCTGGCTGGATCACCCGTGATAGCCGCCTTCTATCGCCCATGAAAGACGCCGTCATACTCGTCACAGGAGCCACCGGCTTCACGGGAACGCATCTACTACGGCGACTGGTCGAGAGCGGGGCCAGGGTTCGCGCAATCGCCCGTCCTACCTCGGACCGAGAAGCGTTAAAGGACCTGCCGGTGGAGTGGTTCACCGGCGATGTATTTGACTCTGCGCTAGTCGATAAAGCGATGCAAGGTGTGCAATATGTTTTTCACATCGCCACGCTTTATCGAACTCCCAGCGCCGATGAAAACCAGCATCGCCTGGTCCATGTCGAAAGCACGAAGCTGTTGGCCGCCGCAGCAATCATACAACCAGGATTCCAGCGTTTCGTTCACGTTTCCACGGTCGGCGTCCATGGTCATATTGAACATCCGCCCGCCGACGAAAACACTCCCTTTGCCCCTGGCGATGAATACCAGCGCACTAAGGCGGAAGCGGAACGATGGCTGGTGGTTTTTTCCGCGCACCACAAGCTCGACTACACGATCATCCGTCCCTGTGCGATTTACGGTCCCGGCGACAAGCGTCTACTGAAACTCTTTCGCATGGCCCGCCGCCGCTGGTGTCCGATTCTTGGCAGCAAGCCGTGCCTCTATCACCTGATCCACGTCGACGATCTCGTCGATATCATGATCCGCGCCGCCACGCATCCTGCCGCCACGGGCGAGGCCTTTATCGCCGGCGATCCCGCGCCGGTTCCCCTCGATCAACTTCTGACCATCATGGCTGAAGCGCAAGGTCGCAAGTCGTCGATTATTCGTCTGCCCATGGCACCCTTCTGGGCGGCGGCAATCGCGTGCGAGACGCTCTGCAAGCCCCTCGGCATCAACCCGCCCATCTACCGGCGCCGACTGAAGTTCTTCACCAACGACCGGTCGTTCAATACCTCCAAACTACAGTCGGTGCTCGGCTACACCTGCGCGCACTCGCCCGCAACCGGGCTGCACGACACTGCTATCTGGTATCAAAAGGAGGGTTGGCTATGAGCCTGTCGTTGAGCCGGAGCTTACCCCGGATTTCATGCCCGCGGAGGAGCTAAATCAATTATACGAGGTGATTGTATAAATTGTTTGCCCATGGAGGAGATCACCATAATATTACTTGTGTTATCATTGTAATTTTGGATGGCTTACCCTTTCAAATAGAGAAATACATGTACACAACCAATTACTTGTGTAGATTAATTATTGGGGAATAATGTTCATTTAAGACTTGATATTTAGCTCACACTTCTCAGACGAATACACATATTTGATAATTTTGAATGAGCTCACTAAACGCACAAGCATCAATGGAACGGCACTGGGTTTGTCTTGCTTGGCTGGCCATCTTCATTGGCACAGCAATGCGTTTTTATGTTGCTTGGCAAGTACAATACATCCAGATGCGCGATGCCGCTGTGCCCATGGTCATGGCCAAACACCTCAGCGAGGGCCTTCCCGCCACTACCTTCTACTACGGTCAGCCTTACATGGGCAGCCTTGAGCCGATGATCAGCGCCGTCTTTGTGTGGATTTTCGGCCCCACCGCTTATGCCAATTGCGCCGGCACCACACTGCTTGGCTCGTTGTTGTTAGTTTTCATCTATCTCATTGCCCGCGATGCAGCCGGTGTTCGAGCCGGGTTTTTCGCCGTGGCCGCCTCCATTATCACTTCCGACGCCATGTTTTACTACAGTACGCATCCGCGCGGCGGGTACATGACGCTCATGACACTGGGCATGCTTACCGTGTTTCATGCCAACCGGTTTGCCGTCAAGGCGCTACGCGACAAATCCACCTCGGTACGTGATCTCGTGTTGGCCGGTTTGTACGGCGGCCTGGGCTGGTGGAACAACCAGATGATCGTGGTCTTTTTCGCCGCCGCCGGCCTGGTCGTGCTGCCGGCCATCGCTGCGTGTTTCAAGCGCGGCGCCTGGCTGCTTGCCTTGGCCGCTTTTTTCACCGGAAGTCTGCCCTGGTGGTGGTGGAATCTTAACAATGATTGGGCCACCTTTTCATTTTCATCATCCTTTGGCCAAGTAACCTTCCAGAGCGGGATGTCGGCCTTTTTCCGGACTTTCCCGGATATGATGGGCTATTTGCCGCTCGATAATTTCCTGAACATTTTCCGCCTTGGCGCATGGTTGATCGCCGCGATGTTAGCGTTGATGGCATTACTGCATACAGGCAAGCGCGAAGGATGGCGCTCCATTTCCTTCATCGCGCTCGCCTCCGCCTTCCTGATTATCATAGCGATGGCGTTATTTTATTCACAGTCCCACTTCTCGCGCATCCGCACCCCGCGTTACGTCATTCCGGTCGTGCCTGCTGCCGCCATCCTCGTCGGCGTTGCCGCGGATCTCCTTTGGCGAAACCGTTTTCAATTCGCACGATGGACCGGAATCCTACTATTTATTATGACCATTCCCGGCGCGAATTATCTCCACCCTTCCGCAATTGCTCACCAGGCTGAACTTCATAAAAACTGGGAATCCGCCAATGAATTGGCCGCCTTCTTGCATGAAAAGGGAGAGGGTGTGGCTGAGGGTGATTTTCTCTACTACTGGGTCAATGCGGCGACGAAAGAGCAAGCCGTGATCGTAAATGCACCCAACGATGCCTACGCACCCTACAACCGATTGGCCGCCTTCACGCCCCGCCAGATTTTCATAAACAATTTCAACGGTATCCGCGAACATCTCGCGGCCACCAAAGCGGATTGGCAGGAAAACCATGTGGCCGGATTTCATGTCATCCATGATGTTCACCCCCCTTCCAGCGACTGGAATTACATCCCTCGCGATGCCATCACCCATGTCATCGATACCAATACGGGCGGAGATGTTGCCGGACTTCTCGCCGACGAAAATCTCGAAACTGAATACAAGGCGATCGTTAGCCCGCAAAATCCCCGCACCATCGAATGGCAACTTTCAGAAGCCCGTCCGCTCAACGGGCTGTTGGTTCTCAACCCCCGGTATACGGGCTTGCGTCAATGGATGATTAGCGGAAAGCAGACCGACGGCGCTTGGGTGGATGTGGATAGCGGTTCAGCTATCAGTGGATACTTTTGGTCCGGTTCGCGCATCTATCACCGTGGTTACGATTATCTCCAGGAAGTGCGCTTCAATTCTCCGGAAAATGGATTCACAGCCATTCGCCTTGTTGCGACCAGTGCCACTACCAACGAGTTGGTTTTGCCGGAAATTGTTTTGCTTGAAAAGGAGCCGGAACGGCCGCCTTTGCCGGCATGGGAGACGGTTGATACGTGGGTTGATCAATTAAACCGCCTTCAGGTTGATCGCCTTTACGCACCACGCGGGATCAGCGAACGGCTGCACGGCAAACTGGATGAACGGATCAAGCTGCGTTCTTCCTTCTACCTCGATCGCACCGTCCATCAATTGGGACGCCATGATGACCCAACGGCACCTTATCTTGATGTCGCGGGCCGCACAGCCTTGCTGGTCGATCCGCGCGATGCCGGGCGCACGAGGCGATTGCTAACGACACAGACATTAGATTGGCGCGAAGAGACAATTGGTGAGTTGAATTTATTCTTGATCGAACACATCGATCAAAGCGATTCGCTGGAGGATATCGTGCCTTTGTTTTGGACGGATCGCGGACTATTCGCCGGCTCGGGCCGTCATGACCGTATTCGCCGTGCCGACAAACTTTATGATAAATCCGTGAGCGAAAACGATGCATTCCGCAAGCAACGATTGCTGGAAGCATGCCTTGATCTTGCTCCGGAACATGAGGCGGCGCAGATGACATACCGGCAAATAGCCGGCACCGGCGACAATAATCTGCCGGGGTTAAAAAATGTATATCACCCGGAAATCGAAGCCGGTGGTAAATTCCCTAACGGCCTCACCTTTGCCGGCATCACCGTCAACCCTTCATCAAGCGGTGATAGGGCCTTGGACATCTCCTACTTCTGGCGACTGGACCCCAGAGCTGGCATCCATCGCTGGTCGGTTTTTGTGCACTTCCGTCTTGATGGGAAGATTGTTTTTCAGGATGACCACAACCTGCCGGATTACCTCACCCGGGAGGATGTGGCCAATCAACCCTTCCCGCGCCTTTTCAAGGTGACCAGGACGATCCCGATACCACCCGGGTTGCGCGGTGAAATCGAACTGAACCTCGGTCTGGTCAATCCCGCCACCGGCGACCGTGCCCGCGTGCGCTCCGAGCATGAGCTCAGGCGGAAAACGGTGACCATACCTGCCGCCTTTTCCCTCCCGTGAAGCAATCAGGACCGGTAGGGCGAGCGCCTCCCACCTTCGCAGGGCCTTCGGCGGGCATACCGGCCGAGCCGCGAGCATGGGGAGAAAATGAAAGGGCGCGAAGTTCGCGGGGCGGTGCAGGGCTCGCGAGCCGTTCCGTCTTTTCATTTTCCCTTTCATGCACCACGGCTCACCGGGACGGTTCGCCCTACCGAACTCCGAACCCCGAAAACCCTTCTCGCTCCGGATTTTTTCTGGCCTAATGTCTTTCCCTAACCCACTATTTACCCAGTTTACTGCTCGATGAACCCGATTGCCTCGACATTCCAATACCGCGACTTGCTCTATAACTTGGTCGCCCGCGACCTCAAGAGCCGCTACCGCGGTTCCGCCCTTGGCCTGCTCTGGACGGTGCTGACCCCGCTTTTCATGGCGCTGATTTATATCTTCTTTCTCCGCCTGCTGATGGGACGCGGCGGCGTCATCCGGCACGAGGAAATCATCATCGGCGTGTTTGCCTGGCAATTTACCGTGCAGGCCATCCAGTCCGGTATGCACGCCATCACCGGCAACGCGAACCTGGTAAAGAAGATCTATTTTCCTCGCGTCATCATCCCGCTTTCCGTGAGCCTGTCCGCCCTGATTAACTACCTCCTCATGCTGGCGGTCCAATTGGTTCTGGTCGCCATCATCCTCGGCATCAACGGTAGCCATCTCGCGGCCACCACCCTCGCGCTGCCGGCAATCATCGCCTACCACTTCATGTTCAATCTCTGCCTCGCCCTGTTCACCGCAGCCGCGAATGTCTATTTCCGCGACACCCAACACCTGGTCGGACTTTTTCTCAGCGCCTGGTTTTTTATCACCCCGGTCATGTACTCGCTCAATTTGGTTCTCAACATGGCCGGTGAAAATGCGTGGCTCCGAGAGATCTACATGCTTAATCCGCTCTCGGTCATCATCACCGCTTACCGGGCGCTGCAAATTCCCGGCGAAGTTTTCCCCTGGTCCATCGGCGCCGTAATCGGCTGGTGCTGGCCGGTCGTCCTGTTTATCGGCGCGTATATTTTCTACCAGCGCTCCTCGCGCTATTTTGCGGATTGGCTGTAATGAAAAGCGCCATCGAAGTCACCAATCTCGGCAAGGCCTATCGCGCGCTCGGCGCGGGCGTGCCCACGCTCTATAAAACCCTCTCCCGCATGATTCAGCGACGTCCAATCGAGTATTTCTGGGCCTTGCGCGATGTCACGTTCTCCATCCCGCGCGGCTCCACGGTTGGCGTCATCGGCCCCAACGGTTCAGGCAAAAGTTCCCTGCTCGGACTGCTCGCCCGCACGGTTACGCCCACCACCGGCACCGTTCGCACCGAAGGCCGGATCTCTTCCCTGCTCGAACTCGGCGCGGGCTTTCATCCCGAACTTTCCGGGCGCGAAAACGCCATCCTCAACGCCTCTATTCTCGGCATTCCGCGTGAAGATGTGATCAAGCGGATGGACCACATCGTCGAGTTTGCCGGACTGAAAGATTTCATTGATGCCCCGGTGAAGCACTACTCCAGCGGCATGTATGTACGACTGGGTTTCGCCGTCGCCGTGGAAACCAACCCCGACATCCTGCTGATCGACGAAGTCCTCGCCGTCGGCGACATCGCCTTTCAGACCAAGTGCCTCGAGCGTGTGCGTTCGCTGCAGAAGCAAGGCAAGACCCTCCTGCTGGTCTCCCATGCCCTCGAGACCGTCCAGCAATTCTGCGACGACACCTTGCTCATCCTCGACGGCAAACTGGTCGAGCACGGCCCCCCGAAGGAAGCCATTTTCACGTACCTCAAGACTTACATGCTTCGCCTCGGAAAATTGCATGTGGAAGAAGTCGGCAACAAACAGATCACCCTCGATCAGGTTGTTTTGCGTAATGCGGCCGGCGAGGAGAGCACACATTTCCAGTCCGGCACCGCCATGCAGGTGGAGATTCACTACCGCGCCCACCAGCGGATCGAAAACCCGGTGTTCGGGTTCGGCATCAAGAGCGCCGATGGCACGCACGTATTTGGCTCCAACACCCAGATCGAGGGCCACCCCATCGACAATGTACAGGGCGCTGGCGTAATCAAATTACGCGTCGAACCACTCACCCTCCGCCAAGGCAACTTCTTTCTCTCCCTCGCCTGCCACTCACCCGACCACCAGACCCAATACCACCGCCTCGAAGACTGGGTCGCCTTCTCGGTGGACGATGCCACCGGTCGCGCCGGCATCATGCATTTGCCGAATTACTGGGATGTGAGCGGAGCGAATTAAACGATATGGAAACGAGTAATTCATTCAAGGTGAAGGACGCTCACCGCGGTGGCGGGTTTGCCAAATACCGGTCCCTAGTTTATGGCGATCAAGGCATCGGGACGATCATCAAGATGGAACTCCTGACGATGCTGATCGGCAATTTGCCGGGGGCCTTGGGTTTGATCCTGCGAAAATGGTTTTACCCGGGACTCTTTAAGGAATGCGGGCGGGGCGTGATCTTCGGAAGGAATCTGACCCTGCGACATGCACACAAGATCAGCCTGGGCGAAAACGTGATTATCGACGACTACGTGATGCTGGATGCCAAAGGTAATGCAAATCGCGGCGTTAACATCGGAACGGGCGTCTACATTGGCCGCAACACGATCATTTATTGCAAGAATGGCGACATAGAAATCGGCAACAGCGTCAACATCTCCTCCAACTGCCAGATTTTTTCCTCCAACCGCCTGGTGATTGGGCAAGACACGGTGATCGCCGCATTCACCTATATTCTCAGTGGCGGCATGTATGATTACCGGGACCTTACTCCTTTCGCGCATCAAAGCGGCATGAATACGCGAGGCCCTACTGTTGTCGGGCCCGATTGCTGGATTGGCGCCCACGTGGTGGTGGTGGATGGATCAACAATCGGCCGTAGATGCGTTGTGGGGGCAGGAGCAGTTGTAACATGCGACTTGCCGGATGGAAGCATTTCAACTGGCATTCCAGCACGCGTAGCAAGGCAAGTCGATAATTGTTAGCGGGATAATCAGGGTTACTTGACCCACGTTGTTTTGGCCAAGTTGCTCCGTTGTTTGCCCGATTGATCGGTCCAAGCAAAGGCTACCGGAGTTCCCGGAGCCGGCACCGTATGTCCGTTGTATCCTGTTCGAATATTGTTCAGCAACTTGATACGCTGTCCGCCCTCGCGAATTCCCTCAAATTTTCCGCCGCGCCATACCTGTCCGTCCCACACGAAAAAATGTCCCAACTGCGTGCCCGACCAGGGAAAATTATCCCACTCAAACTCGACATAATTCCCGTCCTCGGTGATTTTCGCACTCAGGTTCATCACCTGGACGGCCCCTTTGCCGGATGGTCCACGCGATGTCAGCCACACAATAGACTCCCACTCACCGTCAAGTTCGGGATTAGGGACTGGTCCCTGATCGCCCGAATCATCAGGGGTTGAATCTACCGTTGAACTCCCGCCGGAACTCGCTCCATCTCCCCCGGAGGATGACGTATTATCGATTTCACAGCCGACAAGCACGAAAAGACAAACAATCAGAATAAAGGGATACACGTTGGATCCTTGGGTTGAATCAAATTTGCAGCCTGACCATATAGATCAATAACCCGTTGCAAGTAAAGAGACAACTGGTTTATGTTGACGCTTGGAGGCGAACGTATGAAGCGAATTGTTTTGGTTTGTTTGTTTTCCGCAATTTGCATGTTTTTTGCATGCCCGACTGCTTCGCTGGGCACAACGATAATTGAACCGGAAGTGCTGGTTGAAAACGAAAACGCGCCGGACGCGAATGATGACCTCCCTGAACCAGAGACGATGATCCAGCCAGAGACCGCCACCCCGGACGAGCACCCAAGTCCGGATAGCGCCATTCAGGAAGATACCATTGGAATTGATGACGAAGCACAACTTCACCATGACCAACCAGACACCTCCCCCGCGGAGGAGCTTAAACCTGTTTCGTCTTGGCGCCTCGAAGGGGGCGTTCGCTCGTTGCACATGGAGCTATCCACCGAAAAACAGGGAGAGCCTTTCAACGGATCATTTATTGGCAGCATCAATGAATTGAAGGTGGATCAGCAATATGCGCCGACACATCCGTACATCCAGATGTTGACACTGGTGGATCAGTCGCGGCTTGGCTTCGGATTGAGTTACGACAACTGGACGGTGGCGACCGAGGATGGCGGCGGCGGCGATGGCGACGTGGAAATGGACGCCTGGACATTTTACTTGGTCGGACGATTGAACACCGGTTCAAAATTTGCGCCGTTTGCGGAAATCGGTCTTTCGTATTACCACAATGATTTTAATCCCGACCCCTCGTGGTATGCCGGGGGACGCAGAAACTTTGTCTTCGACAACTCCTCCGGAATTCATGTAGCGGCCGGATCCGATTATTTCATCACGGAAAACCTGGCGGCGAATATCTATCTGCGCTATGTGGATGTAGAGCTGGATGGAAAATATATTTTCCGCGGAGACAGCCGTCGCCCCACCCCGTTTGTATTTCCCATGGAACATGTGGCTTACGGAGCCGGCTTGAGCTATCGATTTTGATTGCGGAGCCGGATGAGCGCAAAGAACACCCTTCCATTTCAAGAGCGAAATACTTTGTGGAGGGGACCTCTGGACTTGATAACGGGAAGATACCCGCGCTTTCTATTCGGAGGTGCGGTCGGATCTTCACTTCCCGTTTTCCACTTCCATGAAATTCATCCCGAGCAGCTGGAGCCGTACTTTGCCTATCTTGTCGAAAACGGCTACCACACGGTAACCACGCATGATATTGATTTATATATTCGAGGTGAGAAGTTTCCCGGGAAAAAAGCCGTGGCCATTTCCTTCGATGATGCCTGGTCCAGCTTCTGGCTCGCCGCATATCCGCTTCTAAATAAATACCAACTTCGGGCCACGCTCTTCGTCAGCCCGGGCAGAATCACCAGCGATCACGCACCACGTCCCCATACGGATGGAATGTATGACGGATTGACGGACCGCCAGGATCCCATGTTCTGCTCATGGCCCGAGTTGACGGCATTGCACAAGAGCGGACTGGTGGATATCCAGGCCCATGGCAATATGCACGCCAAAATCGCCTGTCACCCGGATCCACTCGGGTTTATTCGCGCCTCGGATCGATTTCACCCGCATGAAATCCCGATGGTGGATGCGTTAAATGGCCCGCGACTGGCTTCACGCGCAGATGCCGGAGCGCCTTTATTTCCCGTGCGTTCCCGCCTTTCCGATGCATTGCGCTGGAGCTGTCCGGAGGCCACGGAAGCTTGCCGGCAAATGGCGGCAACCCTTAAGGATGCTGATGCAAATAAACATCCGGATTGGTTTGATATTCTATCTTCTACATATTGCAAAGCACCTCGCGGGCGATTTGAAACGCCGGAGGAGCGAAATCGGGCGATTTTGGAGGAGCTTGTTCTGGCGCGCCAGCATCTTGAGGAGCGAATCGGAAAAACAATAAATCACATGTGCTTTCCTTGGGCTATCGCTGGCCGTGCAGCTCGCCGTATCGCGGCGGAGGCGGGCTACCGGTCGGCGTTCAGCGATCGTCTTGCCGGATACCGATCGGTGCAGACCGGTGATTCCCCCTATCAATTAATGCGCCTTAAGCATGAATATATCTTTTGCCTTCCCGGGAAATCACGCACTTGGTTTTTTGGAAAAAAGCCTGCCCCGGCCCACCGGGGACTCAATCTTGAAAATCCGCTTCTACCGGTGAAGGCAACCAAATGACCGTTTCATGCGCACAAAGCGCCATTCCCGGCTCCTCGCGGATCGTCGGCCATACCGCTTGGAATCTTCTCGGCATGTGTGCCCCCATGGTGGTCGCCTTGGTGTCCATTCCGCTTTTCATCCAAGGCATGGGTACCGAACGATTCGGAGCCCTGATCATTGTGTGGATGCTGGTGGGTTATTTTGGGTTGCTGGATTTCGGCATGGGGCGCGCCATGACCAAGATCACCGCGGAAAACATAGGGCTGGGTCGACATCATCTCATACCCAATATTTTCTGGACGGCGCTGGCCCTGATGGGATTGTTTGGCTTGGGCGGCACGGCGATTCTCGCCATGACCAGCGACACCTTGGTCACCCGCTGGTTACAAATTCCGTCCGCACTTCAACCTGAAGCGCGCACCTCGTTTTGGGTTGTTTGTCTGGGCCTCCCCTTCACCGTCGTTGTGACCGGACTGATCGGCATACTAGAAACCCAGCAACGATTCCGGCTGATTAATCTGATTCGCATTCCGCTGGGCATGGCCACTTTTCTGGCTCCACTCTCCGTCTTACCTTTTTCGCAAAGTCTGGTCGCCGTGGTAGCTGTGCTCATCGCAGTGCGCATCATCGAGTTTTTGATTTTTATGTTCTGTTGTCTTCAAATTTTGCCCGCCCTGCGAGAGCGCGTGACGATTGATCGAGGCATGATTCGTCCGCTTTTGACCTTTGGCGGATGGATGACCACTTCCAACATTGCTTTACCGCTGATGATCCATATCGATCGATTTATCGTGGGCGCGGCACGCACCTTGACCGAGGTCGCCTACTACGGCAATCCCGCCGAAATTGCTGTGAAATTTCTAATTATTCCGCGGGCTTGGGTGTCGGCGATGTTCCCTCCCCTGACCATGCATCTCGCCCGCGGCTCAAGCGAAGCGGATGAACTTTTCGGCCGCGCGCTGAAACTCATGCTGCTGGTATTGTTCCCGCCGGTGCTGATCCTGATCACAATCTCACCGGAGTTCCTGATGCTCTGGCTGGGCCCGGAATTCGCTCAAAACAGCTCACTCGTTCTACAGCTTTTGACGGCCGGCGTATTTGTTTATGCCATGTCGTACCTTGCTTTTTCCCTCCTGCAAAGCGCAGGACGCCCTGATTTGCCGGCGCGCTGGCACCTGCTGGAGCTACCCGTTTTTGCTGCCGCGGCCTGGTGGATGACCAATCAATATGGCATCATCGGCATGGCCATCACTTGGGGGCTGCGCGGGCTGTTGGATGTGTTGGCGCTGTATCCGCTTGCCCTGCGTTTTGTCCCCATGGCCAAGCCGGCCGTCATGCGTGCGGGTGCCTGCGCAGTATTGGGATTATTCAGTTTACCCATCATCATCACAACCGCGCATATGGGCGAACGCATCGGGGGCGCGGCTCTGATTCTCGCCGTTTATTTATGGATCACGTGGCGATGGCTGCTAAATGCCAGCGAGAGAAGCTGGGCTTTGCGCAGGCTTGGCTTGAACCTTTAGCGTAACCGGGTCAGCGCGATATCGCGAATCACCAGATCGGCCGCACGGCTGAAATCGAGACCAAAAAAGAAAAATTGGTTGTCAGGTTGCTCGTAGATCAATCGGGCCTCCTTGCCCGCGAAAACCTCGAAGCGCTGAGCTACGTCGCCCCGGGTTCCGCTGCTCATCACCATGGTGCCGAGATGTGTGCCATGAGGAGCTACGCTCTCAAAATTGAGTCGTAACTCATACACACCCGGCTCCAGGTAGAGATTACGGCCATAGAATATCGTCTCATTCGAATCGCGACGCGCCCGCAAAACCACGCCGGACAAATCATCGAGCAGATAACCAGCACGAAAAAAAGACGCTGCCGGCAATACCCGCGTTTCACCCGGAAGCGGGCCAGACCAACCGGCATGGATTAAGAGGAGCTCATCCAGATCCATCACGCCCTCCACCACTCTGATCTTGGCGGTCTGTTCCGCAGTGTTTGCCATCAGCGGTGCGGGGACACGCACCCAGATCCAATCTGCCGAGTCAACCGCACCCACAACGGGTTCTCCATCCAACCCATTTACTTCCGGCAGCAATTCAAAGGTTCCCCTACCCCTCACCCGGAGGTGCCAAGCCAAAGGATAAGCGCCGGCCGTCCGGATATATCGACTTTCCATAAAAGTACTCATCGGGCCTTCCACGCGCGCGTAGCGACCACCGATGGCGTCATCTGCGGTAATTTTCGCCTCGTCCGGCCAAGCGCTAGACGCCCACTCCCAGATCCGCACCGGAAACAACACGTTGATTTTATCCGTGAAAGCGCGGGGATCTTTTTCGTGATCCTCCGCCTCGAGAATCGAGAAACACCAAACCGACTCATCGCGGGCGCGCAGGCGAAGGCGGGGGTGATCCAGCAGGTTAGCCAAGGTTGCGCCGGCCGGGAAGGAGCTGACTTTTTCGGGAAAGGCATCTTCGTGCAGTAAAATGTGCCTGACCCCCATGGCCAGCAAGCCATCCAGTTGCTCATCGGATGGATAACCTGAATTCATCGGGCTATAGGGTTCATAAATCGCTTCCAGGTAAGCTTTGCGCGCCGTAGGGCGGTAACCGTTCACCATGCGAATCCGGTAGAGCGATGCGTAATACTGGTAGACGGAAGACCAGTGCGAATCGCCCGGCCATAACGGCAACGCCAGCGCCCGGGGCGTCTCGTCCGCCCGCTGCGCGTCTTCAGCTACCGCGGCGTAACTCTGCTGCTCCTCGTCCAACAGGCAGATCGTCGGATTAAGCCGGGCCTGATAATCCCAAGCCAACGGTGCGACTACTACAAGCAAACCAACCCGCGCAAGCCAACGCGAAGGAGCGGTCGTTAAATGCCCCAGAGACATAGCTCCGACGGCCACTAGCAAGGCAGGTAGCACACAAAAGATCTTGTCCGGCTGGCGAATCATGCCATACGGCGGAATCAGGGAGGTCCAGAGCGACCATAAACGCGGTCCTAAAGGATTCTTGGTTCCCATGGCAAGAAACAACACCGCGGCGATGCCCGCCATAGCCAGTACCGGGGCCCAGCGACGAGCTTCCCGGGGGGAGCGGATCAATCCGGCCAGATGCCAGCACGCGATTAAGCCCAGCAAGATGAGCGCATAATAGCCCACATATATTTTACCGCTGTCGCCTTGCGGCTCGAGGTGGACCAGACTCCGCCAGCCATGCGAAAACAGATCGATTTCATGCAGCGAGCGACCCGAGGCAATTGCAGTATCCTGCAACCCCTGGCGCAGGCTCCAAGCCTTGAGCCCCGCCAGCGCGACGAATAAAACAAGCGGCCACGCTGCGCGTAGCCAAACCATGATCTCATCCCGCGTTGGCCATCGACAATCCACGCGGTAAAGATACGTGACAATGACCCAAGCCGGCGTCAGGAGCACGCTGAAGAAAAAGACATGCGTGTCGCTCCACTCGGAAAAAAAGATAACGCCGCCCATGATCGCCGCTCCAATGACACTCCGGCGGTTAATCCATCGGTCAATCCCGTACAGGAGCAAAGGAACCCACATCATGGAAAAGCCGGTGGGGCTGCCGCCCATCAACACGATCCACGGAAAAGGGATCAGCAGAGCGAAAAGAGCCAACAGAGCTGAGCTTAATTCATCGCGACAGTAAGCGCGGGCCAGCAACCAGGCAAACAGGTAGGTCAACCACATGGTGATCGCGATCGCCACATTCCAGCCCAGCGCCTGGTTTCCGGTCACGGATCCCGCCATGAAAAACAGTGAAAAGGGGAGGTAGTAAGGCCGCACTTCGCGGCGAGCCTCATCATCACCTGTGTTGAACTCGTAAAGGTTGTAAAACCAGGGTGTCTTTCCGGTGAACGTGTCCTTGCCCAGCCACATATGATATAGAAACTGAAGGTGGTCACCGGAAATCATGGCCCGCTTATTGCCCGTCTCAATGTTCGCGGCCGAGGAGGGAATGCCCTCGGTTGCATAGCGGAGCAGCGGCCAACTGAAAACCGCGGTCACCGCCAAGGCCACCGCCAGCGAAATCACCAGTCGCGAAGTAGTCTTCATCGCGTCTCCTCCATGATGGTCATATAGGCCTGCTTGATGGTCGCCAGGGTTTTCATCATGTCGAAATCCTTGATGCGCTCGGCCACCCCGGCGCCGAGACGCTGCCGGGTTTCCGGCTCGTCATACAGACGCAACATCCAGGCGGCTAACTGGTCGACATTACCCGTTTGATACAATAACGCGTCACGCTCATGGATCAGAATTTCGCCCTGCCCATCTGCCGCAGAGGCGATGATGGGTTTTCCGACCGCCATAGCCTCATACAGGGAATTTGGCGTTCCCTCGCGATGACTCGGAAAAATCTGGGTATCCAGCGCCTGAACGAAAGGCCAGACATTGGCTTGATAGCCCAAAAAATCCACTGCCTGCTCAAGGCCCAGTGCCCGGGCCTCCGCTTTCAATTTTTCCTGATCAAAGCCATCGCCAACTACCCACAGACGGGTCAAAGGGCGCACTTTTAAGACGTTCACCATGGCCCGCAAAACATCCCGGTGTCCCTTGTGCGGCTCGAGGCGCGACACCACCCCAAACAAAAATGTGTCGGCGGCGATGCCGCGGGAAATCCGGACCTCATGACGCTCCGCCGCCGTAACCTGCGGGATATCCTTTAGCGCGATGCCGCTGTAAAGAAGCTTGACCCGTTCATCACGTATGTAGCGCTTGCGCACGGTAAACACCCGCGTGGACTCGGACACGGCAAAGGCATAACGGGTGAACGGTCCCAGCAGCCACTCGACCGGTCGCTGAAACCAAGGCACGGTATGGTAGTTGCACCGTTCGTGCACGATCGCAGGGATGCCCAGCAAATGGCCGGCTATTCTCCCCCAGGTGCAAGCGCCATACCCGTGCAAATGAAGGATGTCGATTTTTTCTTTGCGAAGGATGCGGATCAACCGCCAGAGATTGCGTGGATCGAGCTTGTGGTAGCCCAAAAAAAGAGGTTCTACTCCAATCGCGCGGTAACGCGCCAAAGCCGCTTCATTCGGCACGGCCCGGCTGCAAAGCAGCGTGGTAAAGGGGGGTTCGTTTAAGCGAGGTAACCACAGCTCAAACGAACGTGCGACTCCGTGAAACGACGAACTGTTGTTTCCAAGGTGCTCGCACAGTTGAAGTATCCGTATGGATCTGGTTACCATCGGCGAAACCTTATGAGTAATTAATCAGCCAAGTCAATCTGACGATGTCCACCAGTTCAGAATCACGTAATGGCCACCTGCGGGTTTGCCTCCTCACCGGTTCGTTTTATCCGGTTGTCGGTGGCGGTGAACGACATGCCCGCTTGCTCAGCCGGGAAATGGCGGGACAGGGCGCCCGCATGATCGTGCTGACCCGCCGCCGTACCAGCGATCTGGCCGGTCGCGAATTCCTCGAAGGCTATGAAATCAACCGGGTGGGTCCCTGTGGATTCCCCCGGACGGGAAAATATCTCATGCTACTGCCCGCGTTGCGCCTGCTCGTGAAGCGGAAAAACGACTACGATGTGATTTATGTCTGCGGGTTGCGGGTACTGGGGATCGCCGGCGTGCTGGCCGGTATCATCACCGGCAAGCCCTGCGTGCTCCGGGCGGAAGCGCGCGGCGAGTGGAGCGGCGCCTTTATCTGGAAGTCGCCGGAAGGCGATATCAAAGGTTCCGCGCAATTACTTTTCCAGCCCCTTATCGCGCTACGCAACCGGTTCTTGCGGAAAGCCAGCGGTTGGCTGGCCATCAGCACGCCGGTTTATGATGAATTTCTTCAGGGTGGCTTGGCGGTCGAAGCCATCACGCTCATTCCCAACGGAATCGATGCCCGCGAATTTCATCCCGCCTCCCTGGAAACACGGCAAGCCTTGCGTCGGGAATTCGATTTCGGCGAAGGCCGCGTTTTTATGTATTCCGGCAAGTTGATCCGGGGGAAGGGACTCGAACTGCTGTTGCGGGTCTGGGCGCGCTACACCCGGGAGCGTCCCCGCGACCTGCTCCTGCTGGTCGGCTCGGGCCAGGGGCAACCATTATCCTGCGAAGAAGGACTGCGGGCATTCACGCGCGAACACCACCTCGAGGCCACTGTGCGCTTTACCGGCTATACGGATCGTGTCGTCGACTATCTCCGCGCCGCCGATTGTTTTGTCTTCCCGTCCGAATCGGAAGCCCAGGGTCTCGCCCCGCTCGAGGCCATGGCCTGCCGGGTGCCGGTAATCACCTCGCGCATTCCCGGGATCATGGACATGGTGAAGGACGGGGAAAACGGGACCCTGATTGAACCCCGCGACGAGAAGCAATGGCTGGAGGCTTTGCAAAGCTTTTCACGTGATCCCGCGGCCTTTGCTGCAATGGCCGATGCGGGCCTGACCACCGCACAAATGCGCTTTGAAATCAAGGCGGTAGCGCAGCGTCACGCTGATTATTTCCACCGCATCATCACCGGCGCCTAAGGCAACCAACCAGCCCGCTCCAGCGCCATCGCCAGCTTTGCGCCAATCACCGCGTGTCCTCCGGGGCGCGGATGAATGTAATGCACAGCGAAGTCCTCGGGGTAATCGGCCGCATCGATTTCTTCGAGGGTGTTGAAACTGGGTAGGCCAACTTCATTGACCAAAACCAGAATATCCGGCGTCAACGGCCCGGAAACCAGCACCTTGAAACCTTGCTCACCCGACAAACGCTTAAGCCGCAGAAGAGCCTGTCTGACGCCTTCCTGGCCGGCGCCGGATCGCAAACCACTCTCCACACGGTTTTCATCGAAACCGCGCATCGATGTTACGTAAGCGTCACGCCAAGCCCCTCTATGCGTAGATAGCGTAAGGGTCATAGATT
>CAYYAR010000044.1:0-16002 GCA_964470065.1 uncultured Verrucomicrobiota bacterium
TCGATACATCAATCACTTACAACAAATCACACCCCAAAAATGGGGAATGTCCTGGCTGGAGCCATTGACGGCGACGGTCCGGCCACGTAAACTTCTTTTTCAGGCCAGCATAGCTCAGTTGGTAGAGCACTTGATTTGTAATCAGGTGGTCGTCGGTTCGAGTCCGACTGCTGGCTCCATCACAACAATTCCAGTTGCTGTTTGATCTTCGGCGAGACCGGTCGCCGGGTTCGCGGGCGCTTGCGACTACCGTGTTCCTGAAAGACCCGGCGAGCTTCCTCGCGATGTTCGTCCGACCTTCGCAATTTACCGAACTCGCCACGGGCAAAGCGAACTGATGCGGCATGATCCACCACCGGCGATGGATATCCCCGGGGCGGCGCCGGCAGCTTCCAAGGCGTGTGTATTTCCGCTGCGGCAAGGTTTCCGAGTTCAGGCACCCACTGCCGGATAAAATCCCCGGCGGGATCATGATCCGTTCCTTGTTTGACCGGGTTGTACATGCGCAAGGTGTTGATGCCGGTGGTCCCGCTTTGCATCTGCAACTGGCTGATATGGATGCCCGGCTCATAATCGATAAATTGGCAGGCCAGAAAATCGCGGAGATCGCGCCAGTCGATCCATAAATCATATGCAGCAAAAGAGACGAGCATGGCCCTCATCCGGAAGTTGATCCAGCCCCGTGCCTGAAGGCTGCGCATGCAGGCGTCGACGAAGGGATAACCGGTCACGCCCCCCTTCCATGCGTCCAGTCGATCGGCGTGCGCTCCGCGTTCGCGAAGCGACTCGCACGCGCGGTTGAAGCAGTGGTTTTCGATCGCCGGTTCCGCTTCCAGTTTTTGCATAAAGTGACAGTGCCAATGCAGCCGTGCGTCCAGCGCGCGCAAGTCGCCGCCCCGCAGCGGGGTGGATCCTCCGGCACGGATCCGTCGCAAGCGCTGGATCACCATGCGCATGGAGACGCACCCCCACGCGAGGTAGGGGCTCAACCGCGAGCACTTGTCGTATGCGGTGAGCGGACTGCTCATGGCCTGCTGATAACCGGCGCCGCGACCAGCGAGAAATTCCTCGAACCAGCGCCAGCCTTCGCTTGACCCTCCGCGTAGATCAACCTCGCGCTTCACCGGGGCGGCCACGCGCGAAAAAAGTTCCAATGATTGGAACTTATCCGCGCATGATTTTCCAATGATTGGAACTTTGGCCAGGCATGGCCGGATGCGCTCCGGTGGTGGTGTAGCGGGTTCGGCCATGAATTTCTCCCACCGCGCCTGCCAGCCATCGCGTTTGGCCCGGCCGCGCTCGACGCCGAATTGCCGGACTTCGGTCCAGACGATGCCGTGGTGATTGGTCCAGCGCCGGACGTCGCGATCGCGACGGAAGGTCAACCCGGTGCCGGTCTCCATGTGCGACCAGAGGTGGGTAAATCCGGTTTCCCTGCGCAATGATTCGAGGACTTCCACCGCTTCGCCGGCGCGAAGCACGAGGGGCGCTCCGCGCGATCTCAGTTGGTCATCCAGCTCGTTCAGGCACTGGCTGATGAATTCGGCGTGCATGCGGTCAAAATCCGGTGCGCCGAAGACCGATGGCTCGGATATATACAGCGGGATCACCGGGCCGCGGATAGCCGCCCTGGCAAGAGGCGGGTGGTCATCGATGCGCAAATCCCGCTTGAACCAAACCACGTGGATTTCGCCGCCGGACATGCCGAACGATACCCCCGGACCAGATCAATTCAAGGGGCGTTGATGTAATTCATCGCCTGTTGCAGGAGCGCGCGTCCGTCCTTCAAGCCAAGCTTGATTTTAATGTTCTCGCGATGCGTGGCTACGGTTTTCGGGCTGATGCCGAGACGCGGAGCGATGTCGCGGGTGTTCATTCCGGTTCCGATCATCTGGTAAATCTGCAACTCGCGATCGGTCAGGGCTTCGAGGCCGGAATTGGACAGAGCGCCACCGGCCATGCGCCGCAGAAGCATGGCATTCATTTTTCTGCTCAAATAGATATTCCCGCTGGCGACGGTTCGGATGGCCTCGAGAAACTCCCGGGTATCCGCCTGCTTCATGACGTAGCCGGCGGCACCAGCCTTGAGGCAACGTTCGGCGTAGACTTCCTCGTCATGCATGGAAATCACCAAAAAGGGGATTTCCGGATGCCGGATCCGGGCCGATTTGATGAGTTCAAGTCCGCTGCCCTCGGCAAGGTGCAGATCGGCGATTACCAGATGCGGCTTGCCGGAGATGATCTGTTCAAGGGCCTCGCTTGTCGTCGCGGCTTGTCCACAGACCGCCATATCGGTCTCCCGGTTGATCAACGCGGTAAAACCCTCACGCACCATCACGTGATCTTCCACCAAAAGAATACGCAATTTTGTGTTGGATCTACGAGTCGACATGATCGCCAAAGATATATCAATAAGTTCTACTGTTAGCAAATAGTATGCTTAACCATTGTATTTAGTAGCGTATATAAACTTGTTAATAATCAATACAAGTGGACTGATAACAAAAAAACACCAATAATCACTATTTCCGGGGAGGCGCCTGGTGCCGCGCCACCGAATTCCAAGCGTGGCCATGAAAGCATGAATTGATTTTTTGTCCTATCGGTCCGGGCGACCTAAAAAAGAGTAGGTGATTGTCTTATGCCTGATCTGGCGACATGCGGCCCCGTAATATGGCTGGCCATGTGTTGAGGTTTTCGTGCGGGCGATGACGGGAAATATCAGTCCGTAAATTCCATTGACCTTTAACAGGGCTTGATTAACTATTTTGCTTCGTGCGTGATGTTGATTATTTGATGCGCAATTTTGGCATCTGCGAGACTTGCCTTTGCGAGTTCGTTCCCGGCAAACACAGCCACGTTATCCCGCCATCCGCCGTGCTGACCTGCACCGCCTTGGAGTCATAAACCATGAACGGCACTTCGTCTGAATTATCGACATCCGATCTGCGCTCACTCGCGGGAAGTCATCTGTTCAATGACGACCTCGCCCCCACCACGAAGGCTCGCCGGACCTGGACCGTTTGGCACATCGCGGCGCTATGGGTGGGCATGGCGGTTTGCATTCCGACATACACGCTTGCCTCCGGATTGATCACGCAAGGGATGAACTGGTGGCAGGCCAATCTGACGGTGGCGCTCGGCAACTTTATCGTGCTGGTGCCGATGGTGCTCAATGCCCATGCCGGGGCGAAGTACGGCATACCGTTTCCGGTCTTTGCGCGTGCGGCTTTTGGTGTAACCGGATCCAACGTGCCCGCGCTGTTGCGCGGCATTGTCGCTTGTGGCTGGTTTGGCATCCAGGCGTGGATCGGGGGTTGGGCGATTTATCAGTTGTTGCGCGTGGTTTTTCCGGATTTGCCCCAGGGTAATCCCTCCGCCGCGTGGCCGGGCGCGTTGCCGTTTGCCTGCTTTATGGTGTTTTGGGCGATCAACGTCTTTTTCATTTTGAAGGGCACCGAAACCATCAAGTGGATGGAGACGCTTGCCGCACCTTTCCTGCTGCTTACCGGCGCGGGGCTTCTTTTCTGGGCGTATGATCGCGCCGGCGGTTGGGGGCCGATGCTGACCCAGCCGGATAAATTTGAAACACCGGAGCAATTCTTCAAGGTGTTCTTTCCGGGGCTGACGGCCATGGTGGGCTTCTGGGCCACGCTCTCCCTGAATATTCCCGACTTCACCCGCTATGCGCGGAGCCAGAAAGACCAGATGCTCGGCCAGATGATCGGGTTACCGACCACCATGACCATGTTTGCGTTTATTGGCACGGCCGTGACCAGCGCAACCATGGTGATATTTGGCGAGGCGTTGTGGGATCCGGTCCTGCTGGTGAGCCGCATTGGCAGTCCGGCGCTGGTGGTATTCTCGATGATCGCCCTGTCGGTGGCCACACTTTCCACCAACATCGCCGCGAATGTGGTGTCGCCGGCGAACGACTTTGCCAACATCGCCCCGCGCAAAATCAGCTTCAAAACCGGCGGTCTGATTACCGCGGTGGTGGGCATTCTGATCATGCCCTGGCGTTTGTATTCGGACCCGGAGGGCTATATCTTCACGTGGTTGATCGGTTACTCCGCTCTGCTGGGACCGATCGGCGGGATTCTCATCTGCGACTACTATCTGGTCCGGCAGACCCGGATCGATGTGGTCGAGTTGTACAAACCGGATGGTATGTATCGTTATCAGGGCGGCTTTAACATCCGCGCGCTGGTCGCGTTGCTCCTCGCCATTCTTCCGAATCTGCCCGGGTTCCTCGGCACGGTCTCCGCATCACTGCGGCCGCACATACCCGATGTGTTCATGACGCTTTACAGTTATGCCTGGTTTATCGGGTTTATCGTCGCCTTCATTTTGCATTACGCGCTGATGAGTCTGGGACCCTCCAAGGACCAGCCGGCTCGCTGACGCGGATGTGAACAAAGAACGCATATCAAGGAAACCATGAATCCGAACCTGCCACCGACCGAGTATAAGCCGAAACCCTACCGCGGACCTTCGTTTGACGACGTGCTGAAGCTGCGCAAAGCGCACCTCTCGCCCGGCCTGTTCCTCTATTACAAAAACCCGATCATGATCGTGGAAGGCAAGATGCAGTATGTGTGGGACGAGAAAGGTCGACGCTATCTCGATATGTTCGGCGGTATCGTGACGGTCAGCGTTGGCCATGCTCATCCGGATATCGTTGCCGCCGCCGACGAGCAGATGAAAACCATCTCGCACACGACCACCATCTATTTGAATCCGGTTATCGCGCATTATGCCAAAGAGCTCACCGACAAGATGCCCGGCGATTTAAAGGTCTGCTACTTCGTGAATTCCGGTTCCGAGGCGAACGACCTCGCGATGTTGATGGCGCGCATGTACACTGGTAATTACGACATCATCGCGCTGCGTAATGCCTATCATGGCGGCGTGGCCTCGACGATGGGCCTGACCTCGCACAGCACGTGGAAGTTCAACTATCCGCACAGCTACGGCGTGCATCATGCGGTCAATGCCGATCCATACCGCGGCCGCTGGGGGCATGATGATCCCGACGCAGGCCGTAAATATGCCCACGAAATCAAGGAGCTGATCGAATTCGGTACGCCTGGCAAGGTCGCGGGATTTTTTGCCGAGTCGATTCAGGGTGTCGGCGGCGTGGTGGTCTTTCCGGATGGTTACCTCAAGCATGCTTATCAGACCGTGCGCGATGCCGGGGGAATTTGCATTGCCGACGAAGTGCAGGCGGGCTTCGGCCGCACCGGCGAGAAGTATTGGGGATTTGAAACGCAAGGCGTGGTGCCGGACATCGTCACGATGGCCAAGAGCATCGGCAATGGCGCGCCGCTGGCCGCCGTGGTGACCACGCCGAAAATCGCCGCGACGTTGGCCCAGCGCATTCACTTCAACACCTTCGGCGGCAATCCGGTGTCGTGTGCGATCGGCCGCAAGGTGCTGGAGATTATTGACCGCGAGGGCTATCAGCAGCGATGCGTGGTGCTGGGTGAACGCCTGCTTGCCGGCCTGCGCCGGTTGATGGCGAAGCATTCGTCCATCGGCGAGGTGCGCGGCAAGGGATTGATGGTGGCCTTTGAAATGGTGAAGGACCGCACATCCAAAGAGCCCGACAAGGAAATGTGCCTGCAGGTGTTCGAGCGCGCCAAGGATCTAGGCGTGCTCGTCGGCAAGGGCGGCCTGTATGGCAATGTCATCCGCATCACTCCGCCCATGTGCGTGAACGAGGCGGACATCGACTTCGCCGTGGATGTGTTGGATCAGGCGTTTGCGAAAGGATAAAGAGGTTGTGAGTGTTTTAGAAGGATCCTGTTCCTAATCCAAATGATGATTACGATGATGCTTTGGATGAAGAGCGAGATTTTTTCGAACAACGGTCCTCTATAAATTTCATGAAAATCGGCGTCCCCAAAGAAATAAAAATCAAAGAAAACCGGGTGGCGTGCACACCCGCGGCCGCGCGCATGTTTGTGCAGGCGGGCCATCAGGTGTTGGTGGAAAAAAACGCCGGTGTGGGCAGCGGGTTTGAGGATGCGCAGTATGTGGCGGCTGGCGCAAAGATGGTGCCGGCGGCGGCGGATGCTTGGGCGTGTGACATGGTCGTGAAAGTGAAGGAGCCAATCGCGTCCGAGTATGGCTTTCTCCGAAAAGACCTTTTGCTGTTCACGTATCTTCATCTCGCTGCCGACAAGCCGCTCACCGAAGCGCTCGCCAAAAGCGGCACAGCGGGCGTGGCGTATGAAACCGTGCAACTTGGTCGCCGTTTGCCGTTGCTCGAGCCGATGAGTGAAATCGCCGGACGCATGAGCGCGCTGGTCGGTGCCTTTTATTTGAGCAAGGCGCAAGGCGGCAAGGGTGTGTTGCTCGGCGGCGTGCCGGGGGTCTTGCCCGGTAATGTATTGATCATCGGCGGTGGCACCGCCGGCATCAATGCCGGACGCGTGGCCGCGGGCATCGGCGCGCATGTGACGATTCTCGAAGTCGATCTGCAGCAGATGCGATTCCTCGATATCAGCCTGCACGGTACCGCCGATACGTTGTATTCAAACGAGCAGAATTTGATGGATTCGTTGCCGGATGTGGATTTGCTGATCGGCGCGGTGCTGGTGCCGGGCGCGAAGGCGCCTAAATTGATCCGTCGCGACATGCTGAAGGTGATGAAGCCGGGCGCGGTGTTTGTCGACATCGCGATCGATCAGGGCGGCTGTGCCGAGACGTCACGCGCGACGACGCACGAAAATCCTATTTATGTGGAAGAGGATACGGTGCACTACTGCGTGGCGAATATGCCGGGTGCGTATTGCCGCACCGCCACGCAGGCGCTCACGAATGCGACGATCCCGTACGCCGTGAAACTCGCGAATCTCGGCCTCGAGGAGGCGTTGAGGCAAGTGCCGGAATTGGAGCCGGGCCTGAATACCTACCAGGGCCATGTGGTGTACAAAGCTGTCGCTGAGGCGCACGGGATGGAGTGGCGGGCGGTGGAGTTTTAACGGATGGGTGAAGATGGGTGTTCAGTGCTCGGGAAAGAATTTGGTCCACTATGTTGGAGCGGACGTGCTTCCGCGTCCGGCGCAGCCGGGTTGGTCACCGGCCCGGGAAGCCCGGCCGCACCATATCCTTCCTGAACACCGAACACCCCGGACCAAGGTATGACCAAGCAAGGATAACACGATGACACTGAAACCAAGAACGACGCCGGAGGCTGCCGCGAAGACGATGGCCGACATCGAGCCGAAGTACAAGCCGCAGGAGGCAAAGGTGGAGGCGGATCGTTGCCTCTACTGCTTTGATGCTCCCTGTATCATGGCTTGTCCGACCGGCATCGATATCCCGGGATTCATCAAGAAGATTTCCACCAACAATCTGACCGGCTCGGCGCGGGTGATTCTGGAATCGAACATTCTCGGGGCGAGTTGTGCGCGGGTGTGTCCGACCACGGTGTTGTGCGAGGGCGCATGCGTGATGCTTGATCGCGACGAAAAGCCGGTCAAGATCGGCCGTCTTCAACGCTATGCCACGGATCATGTGCTGGAGAACCACATCCAGGTGTTCAAAAAGAAACCGCGCGCGAATGGCAAGAAGGTAGCGTTGATTGGTGGTGGGCCTTCGAGTCTGGGCTGCGCGGCGGAACTGGCCCAACTTGGATATCAAGCGACGATCTTTGAAAAAAAGCCCGAAGCCGGCGGCCTGAATACCTACGGGATTGCCTACTACAAGCTCACGCCCGAGGTCAGCCGGCAGGAGGTTGAGCTTGTGAAAAGCCTCGGCGTGCAGATTCGCACCGGCGTGCAGGTGGGCCGGGACATCGCGATGGAAACCATCCTCGCGGAGTATGATGCGGTATTTCTCGGCGTGGGACTCGGGCACACCTACAAGCTTGACGTGCCCGGCGAGGACAAGGAGGGCGTGGTCGAGGCGCTGGAGTTTATCGAATGGATTCACACGAAGCCGCTGCACCAGGTCCCGGTCGGTGAGCGCGTGGCGGTGATCGGATGCGGCAACACCGCGATCGATGCGGTCACGCAGGCGAAGCGGCTGGGCGCCAAGGAGGCGATTATCGTGTATCGGCGCGGCGAGGAGGACATGCCGGCGTATGAATACGAGTACGAAATCGCCAAGAAGGACGGCTGCGGATTCATGTTCCACACTGCGCCGGTCGAGGTGATCGGCCACGGTTCGGTGACGGCGCTTAAACTGGTCCGCACAAAAAACAATGCGCAAGGCAAGGCGGAAGTGGTGCCCGGATCGGAGTTTGAAGAGCCGTTCGACATGGTGATCAAGGCGCTCGGGCAGGAGAAACAAATGGCGATGTTGAGCAACATCGCCCCGGGCGTGAAACTCGACAAGGCGGGCCGCATTGAATGCAACCCGAAGACCGGTCAGACCAGCGTGGAGAAAATGTTTACCGGCGGCGATGCCCGCAACGGCGGACGCGAGGTGGTGAATGCCGTGGCGGAGGGCAAAAAGGCCGCGCGCGGCATACATCAATGGCTGCAGGGACAACAGGCGGATGGACCAGTGCAAGCCAGCCGGTTGGGGTGCAAGGATGGCGTCACGGGTTCTGGCTACTTGAATCCGAAGCGCGTGCCGGAACTGGAAGCGGAGTATTACGCGAAACATAGCGAGGTGCGTCATGGCTGATCTGTCAATTAATCTGGCCGGAATCAAATCACCCAATCCTTTCTGGGTAGCCTCGGCGCCACCATCAAACACGGCGTATCAATGCCATCGCGCGTTCGAGGCGGGTTGGGGCGGGGTGGTGTGGAAGACCATTGGCGATCCGATCGTGAATGTCAGTTCGCGCTACTCGTCGCACGATCTCGGCGGCATGCGGATGGTCGGCTTCAATAACATCGAGCTGATCAGCGATCGTTCGCCGGAGACGAATTTCCGCGAAATCGCCGAGTGCAAGAAACGTTGGCCGCATCATGCGGTGATTGCTTCGCTGATGACCGACACCCGCGAAAACTGGCATGACTATATGAAGCGGTCGCGCGATTGCGGGGCGGATGGCGTGGAGCTGAACTTCGGCTGCCCGCACGGGATGTGCGAGCGCGGGATGGGTTCGGCGGTGGGGCAAAATCCGGATGTCATCGAGACCATCGTCGGCTGGGTGATGGAGGTGGCGGAGATTCCGGTGATTGTGAAGCTCACGCCAAACATCACCGACATCACGCGTCCGGCGCAGGCGGCCAAGCGGGCGGGGGCGGATGCGATTTCGATGATCAACACCATCAACAGCGTCACCCAGGTCAACCTCGACCGCATGGTGCCGGAGCCGTATGTCGCGGGCAAAAGCACGCACGGCGGTTATTGCGGTCCGGCGGTGAAGCCGATCGCGTTGAACATGCTGCATGCATGCGCGTCCGATCCGGAGGTGAACTTGCCGATTTCGGGGATTGGCGGCGTGAGCAATTGGAAGGACGCGGCCGAGTTTATCGCGTTGGGCGCGACCAGTGTGCAGGTGTGCACGGCGATCATGCATTACGGCTTCCGTATCGTGGAGGACATGATTGACGGCTTGAATGACTTCCTGGACAGCAAGGGTTACGCCTCCGTCAATGACATGCGCGGCAAGGCGGTGCGGTCGATCGACAAGTGGGAGACGCTGGACCTCAACTACAAGCGCGTCGCCGACATCAACTACGACAAATGCATTGGCTGCAATCTTTGCTACATCGCGTGCGAGGACGGGGCGCATCAGGCGATCGACTTGATTTCGCCGGAGGGCAAGGGGTTGGGCCCGGGCCGCTTGCCCGGCAAGGCGATTCCGCAGATCAACGTCGATCATTGCGTCGGCTGCAACTTGTGCTCGATTGTCTGTCCGGTCGACAACTGCATCACCATGGTCGATGTCGAAACCGGAAAGGCCCCGATGTCGTGGAAGAATTACCAGGACAAACTCGCGAAGGGCGAGATGGAGCGGATTCCGGCGCATCCGTGAGATTTGTTTTGGAGGTCACAAATTGTGACCTCCAAAACAAAGGAAATTCAGCGTGAAGAAAGAGCTCATACCACTCGAACGCATTGAGTCAAAAATTTTGTTCCTTCGCGGACAGAAGGTGATGCTGGATCGCGATTTGGCGGAGTTGTATGGCGTGCCGACGAAAAATTTGAAGCGCGCGGTGCAAAGAAACAAGGACCGGTTCCCGGACGACTTTGCGTTTGTGCTTAACAGTGAAGAGTTTGCAAATTGGAGGTGCCAATTTGGCACCTCCAATTCGGTCAAGATGGGGCTGCGCCGCGCCCCCACGGCCTTTACCGAGCAGGGCGTGGCGATGCTGTCCAGTGTGGTGAACAGCGAGCGGGCCATTCAGGTGAACATCGCCATCATCCGGACGTTTGTGCGGTTGCGGCAGTTGCTGGCTTCGCACGAGGATTTGGCGCGGAAGTTGGCGGAACTGGAAAAGAAATACGACGCGCAGTTCAAGATGGTTTTCGATGCGCTTCGCGAATTGATGACGCCACCGGAGCCGAAGAGGAACGAAATCGGATTTCACGTAAAAGAAAAGCGGGCGACCTACAAAACAAAGACGCCCCCGAAGAGAAGAACAGGAGCAATAAAATGACAACGCAGAGCCTTTATCCTTGTCCGGTTTTCATCGGTGGCGAGTGGCATGTGCCGGAAACCAAAACCACCAGCCCGGTTTACAATCCTTCCATCGGCGAGGTGATTTCCCATGTGCCCATGTGCGGTGGCGATGTGGTCGACCAGGCGGTGCAGGCGGCACAAAAAGCATTCCCGGATTGGGCCGAGACCCCGCCGATCGAACGGGCCCGCGTTTTGTTCCGCTACAAGATGCTGCTCGAGGATCATTTCGAGGAACTGGCCCGCAGTGTTTCGCGCGAGCATGGCAAAAACATCATCGAGGCCCGCGGCGATGTGCGTCGCGGCGTCGAAGTGGTCGAGTATGCCTGCGGCATTCCCGAATTGCTGAAGGGCGAGATCCTCCCGAATATCGCCCGCGGCATCGATGGCGAAGTTGTGCGTTATCCGCATGGTGTGGTCGCGGGTATCTGTCCTTATAACTTCCCGGCGCTGGTGCCGATGTGGATGTTCCCGTTGGCCATTGCTTGCGGCAACACCTTCATCCTGAAGCCGAGCGAAAAAGTACCGCTTACCGGTATCCGGTTGATTGAATTGTTGCAACAGGCGGGATTGCCGCCCGGTGTGTTGAACATCGTGCATGGTGGCAAGGAGTGCGTGGACGCGCTGCTGAAGCACCCGATGGTCAAGGCGATCTCGTTTGTCGGATCGTCGCCGGTGGCGAAGTACATCTACGAAACCGGCATCATGCACGGCAAGAAAGTGCAAGCGGCCGGCGGCGCGAAGAATTATGTGTTTGTGTTGCCCGACGCCGATTTCGGCAACTCGGTGACCGGACTCGTTGACTCCGCGTTTGGATGCGCGGGCCAGCGTTGCATGGCGGGCTCGACGGCGGTGACCATCGGCAAGGCGCATGACCAGCTCGTCAGGCCGCTCTCCGAAGCGGTGCGCAACATCAAGGTCGGTCCGACCGATCGCGATGTGCCGAATAATCTCGGCGCGGTGATCACGCCGCAACATCTCGCCAAAGTCACGAGCTTGATTGAGTCCGGCGAGAAGGACGGTGCAAAGATTGTGATCGACGGTCGCGGAGTAAAAGTTCCGGAGGCGCCGAAAGGGTTTTACCTCGGCCCGACGATTGTCGATGGCGTTACGCAGGGCATGCACATTGCGAAGGAGGAAGTGTTTGGTCCGGTGCTGAACGTGATGAGTTTTGATGATCTCGACTCCGCCATCGAGATGGCCAACCAGACGCCGTTCGGTAACGGCGCGTGCATTTACACGCAATCCGGCAAGGCGGCGCGCGAGTTCAAGCATCGTATCAAGGCGGGTATGGTCGGCATCAATGTCGGGGTGCCCGCCCCGATGGCGTATTTTCCGTTTGCCGGGTGGGATTATTCCTTCTTCGGCGAACTGCACATGCAGGGCCGCGAAGGCGTGATGTTCTACACCCGCGCAAAAGTCACCACGACGCGCTGGTTCCGTCACGGCGAGGGCGATATCTGGCACAAGGAGAAGTAACCATGAGCATGCTCATCAAAAATGGAGAAATCGTAACCGCGGAAACGCGCTACAAGGCGGATATTTTCGTCGAGAAGGAAACCATCTCGGCGATCGGCAAAAATCTCGAAGCGCCGAAGGGCGCGACGGTGATTGATGCGAAGGGCAAGTATGTGTTCCCGGGGTTCATCGATCCGCATGTGCACATTTACCTCCCGTTCATGGGCACCTATGCCAAGGATGATTACGAGTCGGCGAGCCGCGCGGCGCTGGTGGGGGGCACCACGACGCTGATCGAGATGTGTTGTCCGTCGCGCGAGGATGACCCGATGAAGTCCTACGAGTTGTGGCGCGGCAAGGCCGACGGGTTGAGCGCCTGCGATTTTACCTTTCACATGGGCGTGGCCCGCTATGACAAAAAGACGGCGGATCAACTGCGCCACATCGTCAAGGAGGGGATCAGCAGCTTTAAGGTATTCCTCGCCTACAAGGGTTTCTTCGGCGTCACCGATGACGAGCTGTACAACGTGCTAAAGCTCGCCAAGGAGTTGGGCGTTATCACGACCGCCCATTGCGAGAATCCTGAGCTCATCAGCGCCATGCAGCAGCAGTTGCTCGCCGAGGGCAAGACCGCGCCGAAGTGGCATTACTACAGCCGACCGCCCGAAGTTGAGGCGGAAGGCGTGCATCATCTAATGACGTTCGCGAAGATGCTGGATGCGAGCGTGTATATCGTGCACACGAGTTGCGAAGAGGCGGTGAACAAAGCGCTCGAGGCGCGGGCGAATGGCGTGAAGGTCTGGATCGAGACGCTGATCCAGTATCTCGTCACCGACATGACCTACGCGGAATTGCCGGACTTCGAGGGGGCCAAGTACGTGATGTCGCCGCCGTTGCGGGACAAGAGAAATCAGCCGTATCTTTGGAACGGATTGCAGCAGGGACTCATCAACACGCTGGCCACCGACCACGCTCCGTTCGACTTCAAGGGGCAGAAGGAAATGGGCCGCGACGATTTCACCAAAATTCCCAATGGCATTCCGTCGCTCGAAGATCGTGTCAACTTGCTCTTCACGCATGGCGTGAAGGAGGGGCGGCTCGACCTGCACCGGTTCGTCGATGTCGCGAGCACGGTGGCGGCAAAAGTCTTCGGGCTCTATCCGCGCAAGGGAACCATCGCGGTCGGCGCGGATGCGGATCTTGTGGTGTACGACCCGGATTACAATGGCGTGATTTCCGCGAATACGCATCAAATGAACCTCGACTACAGCGCCTTCGAGGGGTGGAAGATCGCCGGACGGCCCGAGCACGTCACGGTGCGCGGGCAACTCGCGGTGAAGGACGGAAAATATTGCGGCAAGAAAGGCCGCGGCAAGCTCCTCAAGCGCGAACCATCGCATTTTTAGGGCGGATCTCTGGCTTCGCGCAGGCGGGCCTTGTGTCTTTTGTCATCGCTTTTTTGCGGCACATGTTCCCGGCCCGGCAGGAGCCTCGCCCTCCCGTTCGATCTCGTGCCAGCGGGAGTGCGCGGTGTCTGCCGAGCCGGGGATGATGCACAGATTCAGATATGCGCGCGGATGCTCGGCAATATCGCTTGAGTTTTGTCCGTTAAAGCGCGATACATGGCGCGATCAAGGAATGAATCTAATAGCGTCAAGAAGATATGTTGCAAACAAGACACCCTGTAATTGGGTGATGTTTATTTGCATCATCATGGCTTTCGTGACGGATGCGATCGGCGCTTGCGTCGGCATGGACGTTGAATGCCCGGCATTCGAGGCGCGGGATGTTTGTTACGAGGACGGACCGGATGCACTTGCCTCCAGCGCCGGGGGCCTGAGCCGCAAGCTATCAACCGACAATCCGGTGCATACGGGCGTGGTGTGGAAAAACTGGCCCGGAAAACACCGGGCGGAAGTTCCCGGCGAACGCGTTTGTTCGCGTAAATCCACCGCATCCGCCGAAGCACGTTTCAATGTCCTTTACTGCCGGTTTCTCCTTTAAGCCGGCACGCCCATATTGGACGCCTCTAACGGCGCCGCGACCTCCTGTATGGCCTTTTTTGAGGCAGAACAGGAAATACGTGTAGCCGGTCAACCAAAGCTCCGGAACAAATAATCCGGTTTTATTCAGAAAGTTCGTTACCTATGACATCCCTATTTATCATCAGCTCCACCGTTGCCGTGGTCGTTTCGTTCATGTGTTCGCTGGCCGAGGCGCTGCTTCTCAGCCTGAATCCGATCACCCTGAACCGCCTGCAAAAAAACAATCCCCGGGCGGCGCAGAGCTGGAAAAAGTTGAAAGGCAACATCGCCCGGCCGATCACCGCCATCCTCGTTTTGAACACCATCTCGCATACGGGCGGAGCGACGGTGGCCGGCGGGGCGTTTTCCCAGCTTTACGGCGATGAAAACATTTGGATATTTTCCGTGATCTTCACGATTATCGTGCTGTTCGGGACGGAAATTCTACCCAAGATCATCGGCGTAACTTTTCGCGACCAATTGGCGCCGGTGGCGGGTCCGATCTTGCAGTTCCTCACCACCGTTTTGTCGCCGGTCATCTGGCTCAGCGAAAAAATGTTCAAGGGACTGACGCACGAAAAGGAATCCGACCAGATTTCAACGTCCGACCTGATTACCTTTGCGTCTATGGCCAAGTCGGGCAAGAGCATCTCCATGGAGCAGGAAAATATCATCGTCAATGCCATCCGGTTGAGCCACACGCGACTGGCCGGCGCGATGATCCCGCCGGAAAAAATTCAATTCATTCGCGCCGGCGATAGCGCGGAAGCGATCGGCTCCCTTGCCGCGAGAACCGGCCATACCCGTTACCCGATCAGCCGGACCGCCGAGGCCAAGGACATCTACGCCTATATGGTGATTAAAAAGGCCGTTCCACTGTCCCGCGATGAAATTGTCCGTTTAATCGCGAATGCCAAACCGATTAAAACCGTCACCCATCGCGACGACCTCCTGCGCGCGCTACGACAAATGGTCGAGAACAAGGAGCACATGATGGCGGTCATCGACGACAAGAAGCACTGCGTCGGCATCATCACGCTGGAAGATGTCACCAGTGAGCTTATCAGCGCGGACGTCGAGCGATTTACGTGAAGCAAAAACACATGAACCATACCCAAACATCAATAACCCATCATGTGCAGCGGCACATGCGTAACCGGTTTGTATCCGGGATACTGATCCTGGTGCCCCTGGCGTTGACCTACCTCATTCTCGCTTTTCTGTTCAAAGCCTTTTCCGGATTCATGTTGCCGTTGTTGAAGCCGGTAACGGGGGCTTTGCCACGGGCCGGATCAAGGATGAAAGGGGGCGGCAACATTGCACTATTTTTATTCCTACCACGCCCAATCCGACATCAGGCTACCTGATTATGGTGCCCGTGGAGGATGTGCGCTTCACGACCATGAGTGTTGAGGATGGCATTAAGATGATCGTATCGGGAGGCGTATTGTCACCAGGACAATTCACTCTAACCGGAAACAATAAAATGTCCGGCTTGTTCCAAGAATGCGATGCGGCGCAAACATAAAGCACAAACGTCTCAACAGATTGAACGCCAGCGGAGTCCTGCACGCCATGAACCGTATAGATGATAAGCACAGAATAAGCCTTTGGTTGAACCCCGACGAGGAGATCGATAGCGCCTATGGCCGCGTCACGTTTAGAGCGTGGTGCGACAAGGAGCGGGAGCGACTCTCGCGGCGCGGCGATCTGGCGAAGGTGCGCCACAACGAACAGGGTCTCATCGCCATTTTTCGCGGTGACTCCTCTAGGCGCGGCAAGGCAACGGGCGGCTAAACGATCGCGAACCGTGACATCCACGCGAGAGATTCACCGGGCGGCTTGACGGCGCTATCTTCGTCAACAAGGAATTTGATAACAGGACATTCCCCAGTTTTTAGGCGGGATTGAGGCCGAGATCTAGTTCGGGAT
>CAYYAR010000045.1:0-14780 GCA_964470065.1 uncultured Verrucomicrobiota bacterium
ATCCCGAACTAGATCTCGGCCTCAATCCCGCCTAAAAACTGGGGAATGTCCTGTTCCTTTTCCCTCTTCCCGATTTCTGCGCTATCGGGTAATTTTGCCTTATGAAATCAACACATCGCAGCTCATCCCTAGGTTTCACCCTCATTGAACTACTTGTCACCATAGCAATCATCGCGGTTTTAGTTGGCATCGTGGCCGGAGTGGCAGGGGTAGCCAACCGGAAGTCGACGGAGAGTCAGGCCCGGGCGGGCTTGCAAGAGGTCGCCAATGCGCTGGAGGATTACCGGGCGCGTTACGCTAAATACCCATCGGAAAGCTATTTCAATTCCGGCGATCTACTTGGTGCCGATAACAATCCCCTGTCCATTCTGGATGCGTGGGGCCGTCCCTACGAATACAACATTGTCGATGATCTGGTATTTGAGCTCAAGTCACTGGGCGTTAATCCAACCAATTCCGCCGACGACATTGAGTATTCGATGGATGGCATGTGATTTTAATTCCCGGGAATACCGATACAGCTCAACGTTAAGGATTATTCATCCAGCTGAGTGTAATCCGTTATTTGAATAGTGCCGGTATAAGGTCTAATTTTAATTCCCTTAAGGATTGGATTTGCCTTCCACACCAATTGAATCACTCTGGAGCCGGAAGTATCCTGACCAACTCCTTCTGCCAAGAAGATTTCGGGAGACTCACCGGGTGCCAATCCTGACGGCTTCAAGAACTGTCCATTGGGTAAAAAAACCAGTTGTGGAATCACTCGCGCATTTCCCGTAGTGATTGGAAATACTACCCTTTCAAGAAAGTTCGAGCCGAGCACGTTTCTGCTTAGATCCACTTGCTCCCAATTTTCGTTGTTTCTGAATTGATTCTCAGCGTTGTGGGTATCCACAAAGTAAACTCCATTAGGCAGAAACTTCCAATCCGTCACATACCCCTGGCTATCTGATAAAACCGCATAGCTTCTCAAGGCTTTTTTATAGTGATTCGTGTTTAATCCGCTGTAAAGATTGCGAAGGTCATCCGGAAACACGATGGAAACTCTTTCCCTCTTGGTGATAGCCATCTGGCGTGCCAAGTTAATCGTCCCAGATAGTTGATTCACCGCCGTCTGAACTCGCGATCCTCGCCCGATATCCACGAAAGCGGGTACGGTGACCGCCATCAACAAGCCCATGACAGCGATGACCAGCAGCAACTCGATCAGGGTGAATCCTTTTGCGTATCGCGGTTTCATGTACTCCTCTTAAAAATTCTCATCCAGATACATAAAGTGTCGGATATACATTGGGTTGTACCCATTGACATTCACAAAAGGATCCCGCCAGACGTGAGCCAAAGCGCGGGCCACCCCGAGTATAGGTTGGACACCTCCATCCGGAGGGCGTTCACCCAGCGCATGGGCCTCCACGATTACGGCAAACAAATTCTGACGCACCGTTAAAAGTCCGATCGAATTGCGAATTATGGCCTCATGAAGGTCATCGGTCTGCTGCCCCTGAGAGAGAACTTCGTCGAAGCTACCAAGAGCAGCTAGATTGGTGATGCCACCTCCCTCGCCGTGTAAAGCAGCGGCGATTTGCTCGGCCAAAACGGGTGTTACCAAGGCGTTCGTGGTCTCACCTGGCCTACTATTCACGGGTGCCCCAACAAAGACGGAAGCCAACGCTTTACTGCTCGTCACGGCATTCATGGAAACGAGACCGCGCTGAACTGCACCGGTTGGACCAACGGCGAAATAATCAAGTATTGGATCAAGTTGAAATCTTCCGTTCGGATGATCATAGAGGGCTATGCTACGCCAACCTGCTCCAGTCCCGATGTAGCCTAACTGCGCGACTTCGCCGGGCGAACTGTTTGCCGTGAAGGGCGCATTTCGGACGAAAAGCTTGGGCAGGTTGTTATCGCTATCCCCTTCGCCACTGTTTCGAGCGAGATCAATAGCGCGCTGATTAATAGCCCCCGGACTGACCGAGCCACCGGTCAAATACCACCCACCGCCACTCGCACTTCCAGCCAAGGGTGTAATATAATTGCGCCGTGGATCATCAACATCAATACCACTCACGCTTCGGTCGAAATTCAAGGTCCCCGAGATGCGGGAAACCCGTAGGTTAAAAGGGCGCAAGTTAAGCGCAGAAAAATTGACTCTGTTTACCGGTTGCCCTCCGATCACGATGGAGGCCGTCCCACTCAATTCCAAGCTGGCCACAATCGAATCGAGCGTAATAACAGGGTTTACCTGGGTTAGTTCGTAAACATATTCGATTAACTGGAAACGGTCCGGATTGATAAGAATATTTTGCGTCGGTGGCGGCGTAACCGTGGGAGTCACCGAAGACATATCAAAAGACGGTGATGCAGGGGGCGGCCGGAATGTGATGCTACCCGGGTAATCAAACAGGAACGTTGAGCTTACTTGAAAAGGATTCCAAACCTCGAATTGGATATGCACCCGATGGGTGATGGTGGTGGTGGCCGTGCCCGCACCTGTGATAATCACATTATTGCTAACGATAACCTCGTTAATCAGCGGTACGGGTTCAGCGCAGTAACTATCCAGCGTTTGCGGCACAGAATCCGAGTCGAGAAAATCAAGTAGATTGGTGTAAATTTGACCTACTTCGGAGGAGTTGAAGCCACACAATTGCAACCGGGCAACAACATTCGTGGCGTCGTTTTCGAGCGCATTAGCATCGGTCAATACATACTTCGGGTTACCCTCGGGGTCAGGCTCTTGCAGGCTTCGCGAGTACAAACCAACGCTCGTCAACTCGTTGTAAAGCTCGTTGGCTCCCGCAATCTCTATAAATTCATTCATGGTCTCGATACGCCGCCAGGTTTCCGGGAGTGTATTCGCAAAATCACTCCAGTCTGCAAATACTTCGGGGTTCAACTCGTCTGTAATTTGAATTTCATCTGGCCCGGATCCGTCATTGCGAGTCTGGCCCGGCTTTCCGACTTCGTTGACATCCAGCAAGCCCGTTTGGTTCACGACCAAATAGGCATATCGCCCGATAGGATCGCCGCCGGAGGGGTTAGGTATATTATCAAACTGAGCAGTTGTCGGCGTACCTCTGTCGAAGCGCGGCACGTAATCCAGCGCTTCGTCATCATAAAGCTGCTCGCTAATCCCGGATGATCCAGTCGAAACGATATAATTCCAATCTGGAGAATTTAGGTCGTTAGCTATCAAATCATCGTCGATCTCTGCCATAGCCCGCACGATGGCGACATCGATATAATTACGCGCAGCACCGGCATCCATATACACCTTGGAGGTCAACCGTTCCGTGCGCATCTCGATGCTGAAGGAAATGGCCATGAGGGTAAGCAGGGCTAGGAAGCCCAACACGATAATGAGGGCAATGCCGGAGTTGTTCTTTAAGCGTCTTGATTTCATCGCGGCACGTCTTGCCAGCCCATTTTATTGTGGAGGTGTATGCGGCGATAATTTCGCTTTACTGACTGATCCACGAATTCGACCACCATCGGGTCATTCATCGGGTCATTTTCACCTACATTACTAGCCAACAAGGCTGCTTTTTGCGCATCTCGCTCGTCCATGGTTTCCATATAAATATCCATGAAGGCAAGTCGACCATTTTCGTTTGTTGCAAATGATCGCCAATCAGCAACGCTGGATCCAGCGGCATTCGTGTACACAAAAACTTCGAATGTCCGCACGTTGTCGATAAGCATTCCGCTTCGGGCCATGTATGAGGGATCTGTGCGTGTTCCCATCCACTCCAACGACGACATCGAGGTTGTGGTGAAGTAAGCACCGGGTGGACGGGCAGAGGAGCCGGCAGCCTGCGGATGATTGGCGTGTCGCCATAACGCGAATCGGTAACGAGGATTCTCGGGTGCATCCGCTGCGGGTAAATCGTCCCAGTCGTCCACAAAATACCTGATCTGCATGGCTGACCGCTTTTCACCATCGCTCGATGCGCCGTTTAGATTTTTGACTAGTGTGATAAAAGATATCTCGTCAGTGCGCATGCCGAACACATCGCGAACGTTACTAAAATAGGCTCCACCCAAAAAATTTGAAGATGGATTGGATCCAAAATCGTATGTCATCATGGACAGTTCTCGCGCGATAAAGTCCATCACCGCACGGGCTGTTACATTTCGATCCGTGCTACGTTTACCCAATTTAATGGCATTAGCCCCTTCCGTGTAAACTCTCGTGAGCGAGAGAATGAGCACAATCAGGACTGCCATGGCAGACAAAAGCTCTATCAATGTAAAACCTTGTTTCAGTCGAATGTAGCTTGACTGTCTAGAGCCCATAATTGAAGAGCTCCGTGTAAAAAACCATTTCCGGATCTGGTGCCGGGGTGATGTTCTCGACAAATTCGTTATTCCACAACTCAAGCGTGACTTCATAGATGCGTTCATTTGCAGCGCTCGTTGTCAGCGTTAGGCGATAACTGTGGGCGTGATCACGCATACTCTCCGCCCCGTTGCTCAATCTCGCATCAAAAACAATAGAATGAATATTTCCGTCAGCCACAACCCTCATGTCATCCGGATTTGACCACATCACTGCTTGACCGGGATTTGAACCGTTCGGATTCGAAATAGTGTTTGGCGGGATATGCTCGTAGGTATCCAATTCGCCCCACGGCACGTACGTTTGCGCGCTCTTCAATGATGCGAAAACCGATTCCGCAAAGAAGGTGGCGTACGTTTCGTCGATCGCTTTCTTGCTCTGGTCCAAGCTCGCCGGAAATAACCCGATGACCGCCATCATACCGATCGCAATAACCAACAAGGCTAGACTGACTTCGGTCATCGAGAAGCCACTACGGTTATGACTGTCGCGTTTACAATTCAACGCATACTCCTCACGATCGTCAATTTTCTAGACTCCTGATGGAAAAAATTCTGCTCTCATCGTCAATATCCGTAAAAACGACTACCTGATTAATCACATTGGAGGGAATGTCGTCATGATTGATTTCATTATTGTAATTATTATCTAGCACAAGTTGATAGGTCTTACCCCAAGGGTTATTGTAAACACCATCGGTGTTATCGAGCTCAAGAAAGGCAATTTTTCTCGGATTATCTCCGGCCAGCCTGCTGAAGACTTCGACCGCATTGTTTGTGCTATATGAACGATCTGCTATACCCTGATCCGTATCACTAACCGGCAGTTTCCCATATTCATTCATATACGCCTTCACCGCTGTTTCAATGCCCTTCATTTCCGTCCGGGCTGTGGACTCTTTACCCTTCCGTAACACCGTCGTCAGGGCCGGAAACAGCAGCCCGGCCAAAATCGCGATAATAGCGATGACTACCAGCAGCTCAATCAGCGTAAATCCTTGTGAATTCGTTTTTTGCTTCATAATTTCCTCAGCTGTAAATTATACCCAGGTATGGGGTTCCGGTATAGCGGTATAGCAGAAAACGGGTTGTAGTAAAACCCTTTGACCGGTCGAGTGACGGGAAAGAGGCGATTTCCCCGCCTGTGACGGGTTTAGGCGATCCGTTCGCGGGTGATCTCGACGGCGACGCTCCGGGCGAAGCGGAGGGCGCCCGGCTTGTCGAGGCAGACGGTGGCGCGGAAGACGCGCGGATCGGCCAGGCACACCCCGGATATCTTCTCGGCAAGGGTTTCGATCAAGAAGAACTCGCTCTCCTCCACCAATTGAATGATCTGTTTGGTGATGGTCTTGTAGTTGGCGGTGTGTTCGATGCTGTCCGTCCGGGCCGCTTCGGAGAAGGGACCTTCCAGGGTCAGGTTGACGAGGACATCCTGCCGGTTCTTCCGCTCGTCGGGAAAGATCCCGATGATGCAACGCAAACTCAAATCGCGAACGTAGATCTTGTCGTAGTGGTTCATACGCCATTCCCCAACAGGTGTTGTCCATTATCGATGTATACAATCTGGCCGGTGGCCCCGCGCAGGGACAACAATGCCATCATCGCCCCGGCAATGGCGCCGGGATCGAGCGGGTCGTCAAGAAGTTGCCGCCCGCCCTTCTCCTTTAAATACGCCGGGGTTTCGCCGGGCGGAGGGAGAATCGGTCCGGGGGCGATCCCATGGACTTTGATCCGGGGCGCGAGTTCGACGGCGGCGAGGCGGGTAAAGTCGGCCAGCGACTTTTTGGCCAGGCTGTAGGCAAAGAAGCGCGCGTCGTTGGCGGTGATGCGCCGGTCCAAAAGATTGATGATGGCGCCCTCGCCCTCGACCATCGCAGCCATGTGGCGGCTGAGCAGCACCGGAGCGAACAAATTGGGCCAGAACTCCCGCAGCAGTGCCGCTTCGTTCAGATCGAGCAGCTTTTCCCGCGTGAATACCGATGCGTTGTTCACGAGCAGCGTGAGTGGCCCGATCGCATCGGCGGCCCGGTCGATCAGTTCGCGGCAGGCTGGCTCGCTGTTTAAATCGGCCGGCACGGCGACGGCACGCCCGCCCGCGGCATGGATCAGGTCAACCACTTCGGCGGCTTCACGCGCGGATGTCCGGTAATGCACCACGACGGCGGCGCCCGCCCGGGCGAGGGTAAGGCATAATTCGCGACCGATGCGGGTGGCGCCTCCCGTCACTAACGCCCGTTGGCCTGACAAGGTCGAATGCTTCACTGGCTCTTTCGTTTCACTCATGCTATAGTGAACACGATTATGAAGAAATTGCCAACGATTCTCGCGGTCTTTTTTGCCCTCGGCCTGGCGATCGCACCTGCCGCGGAGACGGAACCACCGGCGGCCGCGCCCGGGGCGGAGATCGTCCCCTCGCCTCACATCGTTTACGAGATTCCGATCAAGGAGATGATCGAGCCTTCGCTGGTGTATATTTTGCGACGCGGCATGAAGGAGGCGGAGGTCTCCGGGGCCGATGCGATTGTCTTCGTGATGGATACTCCGGGAGGCCGGGTGGACACCACCGAGGAGATCATCCGGATTATCGAGGCCATGAAGTTGCCGACCTACACCTTCGTGGAGCACAACGCCATCTCGGCCGGCGCGATCATCGCCCTGGCCACGGATCACATTTACATGGCGCCGGGCAGCAAAATCGGTGATGCGATGCCGGTGATCGCGTCGCCCCAAGGCGGCATGCAGGCGCTCGGCGAGGCGGAGCGGGAGAAGGTGGAATCGTATGTCGACAGCCTGATCCGCGGCATTGCCCAGCGGAAAGGCCGGTCGGAGGAGATGGCCTCGGCGATGGTGCGCCGGAGCGTAGAGTACAAAATCGGCGACGACGTGATTTCGAAGGAAGGCGAAATTCTCACGCTCACCCATCTCGAGGCGGAAAAGCTTTATGAAATCGACGGCAAAACCCAACCGCTGCTTTCCGAGGGCACGGTGGACCACGTGGAGGCCATGTTGGAGAGAGTTGGATTGGGCGGCGCGACGGTGAAGCGGCTGGAGATCACTGAAGTGGAGAAGATCGCGCGTTTTATCGCGATGATTGCGCCGGTGTTGCTCACGATCGGCATGTTGGCCTTGTGGGTGGAATTTCAGACGCCGGGCATCGGGTACGGCGCCGTGGTCGGCGTGATCTGCCTGGGCCTATTCTTTTTTGGTCATCACATCGCCGGTCTGGCTGGTCACGAGGAGATCCTGCTCTTTTTGCTGGGAATGATCCTGTTGCTGGTGGAGATCTTTGCCCTGCCCGGCTTCGGCTTGATCGGATTGACCGGCATCTTCCTGATGATGTGGAGTCTGCTGACGTCGATGGCGCCGTCGCTGCCGAATGGTCCGATGATTCCCGCCCTGCCCGACTTGAAAGATCCGTTTCGCAACCTCGGCATATCCATTTTGCTCAGCGGCGTGGGCATGTTGTTGATGAGCCGCTATCTACCGAAGTCGCGGGCGACCAGCTGGCTGGTGCTCAAGGAAGCGACCAACGCCGGCTCCGGCTATGCGGCCTCCGAGGAGCATAAGGAATTGCTGGGCCAAACCGGCCGCACCCTGACCCCCCTGCGGCCGTCGGGCGCCGCGATGTTCGGCGAGCGCCGCCAGGATGTGATTGCCCGCGGCGAGTTCATCGCGGAGAAAACCGAGGTGAAGGTCGTCGAAGTCCACGGCAATCGCGTGGTGGTGGAAGCGGTGACCGGATGAGCGGTGAATTTTTCAACCTGTACTGGGTGCTGGTCACGGCGGGACTTTTACTGATCGCGGTGGAAATTTTTATTCCGGGCGGCATTCTCGGGGTGATCGGCGTGATGGCTCTGGTGGCGGCGGGTATTCTGGGTTTTATCGTGTTCGGGGTGCAGGGCGGATTGCTCAGCGCGCTCGGCTTGTTTGTGGGTGGAACACTTTTTCTCGCGTTGTGGATCAAGTACTGTCCGGGTTCTTTCCTCGGCAACTGGTTCACGCTGAAAGAAGACGGCAAGGATTTCAAATCCTACGACGACTCGCAACAGTGGTTGAACGGTAAGACCGGAACGGCTCATTCGGATTTGCGGCCGGCCGGTATCGCGCTGATCGACGGCAAGAAAATCGACGTGGTCTCCGAAGCCGGTTTCGTAGTTCGCGGATCGCCGGTGAAGGTGATCGTGGTGACCGGCAATCGCGTGGTCGTGCGCCAGACCGGGGCTGGTTAGCATGCAGCGGCGTTCAGGCATCATTCTATTGACGTTGATCGCCGGCGGATTGAGCGCACGGGCCGAGGGTCCGGTGATCGTCTCGTCGAACACGTGGGCAATGGCGGAATATGCGACGGTGGACCGGGCGACCTTCGTCTTTGCGCCGGGCATCGACATGCAGGGCGAGGCGCTGGATGACACCTTCTGGTTCGGCGCAGATCTGGTGACGCTCGCCGGTCGCTATCGCAACGATGTATGGGCTTTCGGCGAGAAGGCGGAGTTGAAAGGCGTGTTTGACGATCATGCCCGGGTCATCGCCCGCTCCCTGTTTATTGACGGCACGATCAGCAATGGTTTGTGGGCGCTGGCCGCCTCGGTATCGACGACCACCAACAGCATGCTTCATGGCGACCAGTATATACTCGGCGAAACGTTATCGTTGCTTGGCCACATTGAGGGCAATCTCTATGCACGGGGCAACCAGATCACACTGGGCGGGAAAATCACCGGCGACGTCCTACTCTACGGCGATGATATTGTGATTCGACCCGGCACCACGGTCATTGGCAGTCTGAGGTATGTGACCGCCGGTCAACCGATCGTGCTGGACGCCAACAGTCAGGTCGCCGGCGAACTGGAGCAGGTAACCGGTACGGATGGCGAGGTCGCGGCGGCCACGGATTTGGCCGGACAGATCGGGCTATATTCGCGGCTATACTGGTTGGGGGCGGCGCTGGTGGTGGGTATTCCTTTCATGCTGATATTCCCCCGCTTCACCGGACAGGCCGTGCAGGGCTTGCGCGGACGGATGACCAAATGCGGCCTGATCGGCTTGGCCGCGTTGATCATCACGCCGTTCGTCCTGATTTTTGTATTTTTCACGATTATTGGCATCCCGCTGGTCTTTCTCGCCGGCGTGAGTTACTGGCTGCTGATCTATCTCGGCAAAATACCGGTGGCCCTCGCGGTGGGCTCGATGATCTTGCAGCGGCGCGGAGAAATTTCGCTTCCGATGGCGGTGCTGGCCCTTGTGATCGGGCTGTTTCTGTTTTATGGTGTGGCGCTGGTTCCGGTCATTGGCGGTTCGCTTCAACTGGCAGCCACCGCCTTCGGGGTGGGCAGCCTGTTGCATGCGCTGAGCGCTGGCCGCGGCCGGATTCGCAACAAAACCAATGTAATTGTGTCCCAACCTCAAGCATAAAGGAAATTAGTCATGGGTAGCACCATCATATCCGTATTCGCCGTCATCGCCGCGATTGTTGTATTTATTTTACTCGCGGTGGTGTTCTCGTTCCTGAACGTCTGGATTCGCGCCTGGACGTCCAACGCCTACATCAGCTTCCGCTCGCTGATTGCGATGAAGCTGCGGGCCGTTCCGCCCAAGGTGATTGTTGACGCGCGCATCCGCATGGTGAAAGCGGGACTGGAAATGAGCACCAACGATCTTGAAGCGCACTATCTGGCCGGCGGCAATGTGATTCAGGTGGTGAACGCGCTGATCGCGGCCGACAAAGCGACGATTCCCCTCACCTTCAAGCGCGCGGCCGCCATCGACCTCGCCGGTCGCGATGTAAACGATGCGGTGCGAACGAGTGTGAATCCGAAGGTGATTGATTGTCCCGATCCGGCCAAAGGCACAACGATGCTGGATGCGGTGGCCAAGGACGGCATTCGTTTGCTGGTGAAGGCCCGCGTCACGGTCCGCGCGAACCTCGATCGTCTTGTTGGTGGCGCAACCGAGGACACGATCATCGCCCGTGTCGGTCAGGGCATCGTGAGCGCGATCGGTTCATCGCCCACGTATAAGAACGTGTTGGAAAATCCCGACCACATCAGCCAGAAGGTGTTGAACAGCGGGCTTGATGCGCAGACGGCGTTCGAAATTGTATCGATCGATATTGCCGACGTGAGTGTGGCCGGCGTCAGTGGCGCCCGCGAAGTGGCGAACGTCGGCGCCTTGCTCGAAACCGAGCGAGCCGAGGCGGACAAGAAACTGCGCCAGGCCGAAGCGGAAGGTCGCCGGGCCACGGCCATCGCGGCTGAACAGGAAATGCGCGCAAAGGTGCAGGAGATGCAGGCCAAGGTGATCGAGGCCCAAGCCGAAGTGCCGCTGGCGATTTCGCAGGCCTTGCGCGAGGGAAAATTGGGCGTGATGGATTTTTATCGTTTGCAGAACATCATGGCTGACACCTCGATGCGCGAGTCGCTCGCCGAAGGTGACAAGGGTCCGAAAGAAAGCAAATAAGTAGCGTGCAGGGTTCGGAATTCGGCAAAGGATATCCGAACCTTGGACCTCATCTGACTCCATGAACCCCTCCCGCATGCTCGCCGAAATCGACCTGGGGACGTTGCTGTACATCATCATCGTCTTCTTCTGGGTCATCGGCAACATGCTGAGCGCGAAGAAGCGAAAGCAACGGCGTGGCGGTATGCCAATTCCCCGCGCGGGCGAGTCGGATGCGGAGCGGGAGTTGCGGGAATTTCTGGAAGGGCTTTCCGGCAAGCCGGCCGAACCGGAAATTGAACCCGAACCAGCCGCAGCCCCTCCACCCCCGCCCCGTCCTGTCCGGCGGCGCGAGCGGCCCCGTCCGGCGGTGATGATCTATGAGCCGTCATTGCCATCCGGGCGGATGATGGCGCCCAACGCCATGGCGGCGCCGGAGACGGCCTCTCCGGCGTTGAGCATCGATGAGATTGCCCGTGAAATGAGGGATGCGGCGCCGTCGATGGCGGGATCGTTTTCGACGACCTTGAGTAGCATGGCATCGTTGTTCAAGACCAGCGGGCTCACGATGCCGGCGCTTCGTTATGCGTTGAGTTCATCGCGTCCGGCGCCGGCCCGCCCGGTGCTGGGTGATAAACTATTGACCAACAGAAACGATTTGCGTCGCCTGATTGCCGGACGCATTGTCCTCGGTCCTCCTCGCGCTCTTGATCCCTATCAGGCGGACACCGAAGCCACGCGCAGTGTTTAGCCGAGACAACGCGGCGGATTCGCCATATCCGGAGCGAAGATGGACGCGACACAGCGCATCCCTCCAGCCCTGCGCAAAGCAAGGTGGGTTGCCTCAATGCCGGCAATGATCGTCGGCGCGGCTACAACATCGACGTTCATGGGTTATTTTGCTTGAAGACGGCGAGGAACAACGGTCAGGACGGAACTCGTCTCCGTCTAACTTCCGCGAGTATTTTCTGGTCGGCGCGCGGCAGCGGATACTTTTTGATTTCCTTCAGGGTTACCCATTTCCAATCCGCACAGTGAATGGCTTTGGGCCGCCCCCGCTGAATCCGGACCCAGTGGGCATGCAAATCCATGGTGAAGTGGCTGAAAGCGTGGCGAACGGTCGTCAAATGGTCACCCACCCGCACATCGATGCCGAGTTCCTCTTTCAATTCGCGCCGGATGCATTCCGGAATCGATTCGCCCGGTTCCACGCCGCCGCCGGGAAATTCCCACAACCCGGCGAGCATGGATTTTTCCCTGCGCTGGGCAATGAGCAGGCGTCCCGCATCATCGACAATCACGCCCGCGCCGACATGCCGGTGCGGAACTTTCTTGCGCGGCGTGCGCACGGGAAATTTTTCCGGTGTGCCGAGGCGACAGGCGCGGCATACCGGCGCCAAGGGACAATGCCGGCAATCCGGCTTTGCCGGTGTGCAGACCAGCGCGCCAAGCTCCATGATCGACTCATTGAATTCGGCAGCGCGTCCGGCGGGCAGCAACGAATCCACCAGCCGTTGCAGGGAAGCTCGCACAGCTTGTTGATCCGTGCTTTCGTCCAACGCAATCACGCGGGCAAGCACGCGGATTACATTGCCATCCAGCACGGCATGATCGCGACCGAAGGCGAGGCTGGCCACCGCGGCCGCGGTGTAAGGACCGATCCCGGGCAAGGCGAGCAAGCCATCGTAGGTGTCGGGAAATATGCCGCGGTGGTGATCGACGAGATGACGGGCGGTGGCATGGGCGCGGCGGGCGCGACTGTAATAGCCAAGGCCCTCCCATGTCTTCAATACATCGACTTCTGGCGCGCGTGCGAGCGACTTGATGTCCGGGAATCGGCGCATGAAGCGAAGAAAGTATGGCTCGGCCTGATCCACCCGGGTCTGCTGCAACATCAGCTCGGATATCCAGACGCGATACGGGGTGCGATTGTTGCGCCAAGGCAGATCGCGCCGGTGCCGTGCGAACCAGGCCAGCAAGTCGTGCTGAAAGCGCTTGCGGACCGGCGCCGAAACGCCCGATTTACTCAAGCTCGGCCTCGTAGGCGCGGATCCGCCGTTCCCGCTGCTGAACGAGATTGTCATCCTTCGAGGCAATATCCTCCAATTCGATGAGTTGGGGAATGCGGATGTCCATTTGCAATACATCGACATCCCACCGGTAGGCCATGCGCTTCATGTTGTTGCGGGGGTCGATGAAAATAAAATTAAACTCGATCTCCTGACGGTTGGAGCCGGGGCGGGTCGAGATCCAGCGCGGGAACATGATTTGGCCGCCCATCCCATCGAGCTGGCGATTGAGCCATTCCAGCGTGGTGCCCTGACCATCCGGCGCGGCGGATTGCTGGACCATATCGAGCAACTTTGCTGCATCGACGCGTTCGTTGGCGCCTCGAAGCAGGGTTTCCCGGTTTGCCCGCTGCTTTTCGCGTTCGGCGAAGAAAGCGCGATCTTCCGGCGTCCTAGGGTCACAGGCGACCAGAAGGCCGGCCAGCATGCATGCGCCCGCGGCTATGACACATCTGCCGGGCATGGATTTTCTTTTGACCATGTTATCGAGCCACCGTATAGTTTCTCCACCTACAGGGCATAGTAATCATGGACGAACAACCCATCCAACCGGAAAATAAAGATGCAACGAGGCCTGTATTGAATCGCATCACGATTAAACCGGCGGCCAAGAAATCAGAAACCGCCCGGATCGATCTGGCCAGCGTCAAACCGCCGCCGTCGATTCTCGACAAAAAGAATCTTCCCGAGAATGCCGCCGATTATTTTGGCCGGAGCACGATGCGAATCGAGGTTGGACCGTCTTCCGATGGCAAAAAATCGGATACGGCGCGGATCGATCTGAGCGGCGACAGCGCCAAGAAAAAGACGGCGAAGATCGAACTACCGCCGGCGGCAGCGCCGGATGCAAAATCGACCACGATTGCTCTCGGCATTCCGGCCTTGCCGGCGGCGGCCAAACCCAAGATGCCGGTAGCCGCGCCGATGCGTCCGCGCGCGATGCCCGTCCGCCCTCAATCCGCAGCGGTGACCGGAGAGTCGATCGTCGTTTCACCGCAGAGCACGGCCAACGCGGCCGAGCAAGCCCGCAAAAGCGAAACCGCGCGTATCGATATTGCACCGGAAGAGCTGGATCGCACCACGGCGCGCACGAAATCGATCCGGATCAAGCGGGCCGATGGCAGCGCCGGACGCAAGCCTCTGGAGATTTCCAAACCCGAGGGCGCGGAAAGCGCGGTCCGTCACGGCGAGGATGTTTCGTCCACCGATGGTGATGAGCCGGGTTTGCTGGCCGGCATTATGGCGATCGCGGCGACGCTGGTCGCAGGCGCGGTCTTTTATATGTTGTTGGCGCAGACGGTCGCCCCCAGCCTGCCCTTTCCGGGAAAACTTTAGTCAAACTGCAAACAGGAGCTTCGTATGTCGGAATCCATAGCACATGTAGATGCGTCATCGTGGGGAACAGTGACCGGATCTTCCATTCCGGTATTGGTTGATTTCTGGGCCGAGTGGTGCGGACCTTGCCGCGCAATCGCGCCGGTACTCGAAGAGTTGGCCAAGGAGTACAGCGGGAAGCTGTCGATTGTGAAGGTCAACGTGGACGAGGCGCCGGAAGTGGCCCAACAATTCAGCATCCGCTCCATACCAACCCTGTTGATCTTCAAGGGTGGCGCGGTGGTCGATCAAAGCGTCGGCGCGTTGAGCAAGGCTGCGCTGAAAACCAGAATCGACAACGTGCTCGGATAATCCGTCGGCGCTTGAGTTCAACATGTCAATCGTCTGCTGTTGTAAGTCATTGAGTTGCATGGGTTGCGTTTTTGATCGGAGTCCTTTCGGGTGTCTCATGCTCTGTGGCTTTGTATGGCGACCAGCTGATCTACGGCATCGTCCGTTGGCGTAGGTGATGGCTCGCGGCATCCGGCCGCATCGCGGCGGCCCATTTTGGGCGCTTTCGGTGTTGGGCTCTCGGTCGCGGACATGAGTCCAGCGACCGTT
>CAYYAR010000046.1:0-13778 GCA_964470065.1 uncultured Verrucomicrobiota bacterium
CCGCCGCGATGCGGCCGGATGCCGCGAGCCATCACCTGCGCCAACGGACGATGCCGTAGATCAGCTGGTCGCCATACAAAGCCACATAGAATGAGACACCCAAAGTGACCCCGATCGAAAACTCAACTGTTGCACATCAATGACTTACAATAGCAGGCGATCGACATGTTGAACTCAAGAAACAATGATCGACGCTCGCCACGCATCTCTTCCGGCGTCCGGAGCCGACGTCCACGTCCAACCGCAGCGCGCCGAGATGCGCTCGACAATACGCAAACCAAGCCGGGTATTCCCCGGCCCGGGCTGATCCGGCGGTTCATGCGGTGAGTACGTTTTGTCCGCCAGAGGATTCATGACCTCCAACCGGTCCGGTCGCAACGTCACCTCAATCACTCCGGGGCCGGCATGCTGGCAGGCATTACGGATGATATTGGCTGCGGCAATACCGAACAAGTTGCCGGGAAAGCTGTGCCACACCTGCGGCTCGATCCGCGTTTCCAGCGTGTTTTGCGGACGCAACAAAACCCGGTGATGCTCGCACAAGGATGTCACCAGCGCGGCCACATCGAAAAGTTCATCGCGCTCCACGGCGCCATCCTCGCGCGCCATCCACAGGAAGGTGTTGACCAGCCGGGTCATATCATCCGCGGCCCGGATTAAATTAAGCACCGCGCGCCGCGCTCGCGGATCCTCGTCCCGCCCGACACGTTGTTGCAATACCGAGCCAGCCGTGCGGATGATCGTAATCGGCGTGCGCAACTCATGGCTGGCGTGGCGGGTGAATTCCTGCTCACGGGCCACAAACGCATCCATCCGCTCATGCAGCTGACGGAACGATGAGGCCAGACGGGCAATCTCCTCGTCGGGATAATCATCCGCTGCAATGGGTCGGGATTGGCCCGGGGCGTACGCATCGACTTCCTGTTGCAAATTTTTGAGCGGCCGGGCCAGCCGGGCGGACACAAAACGACTGAGCCAGTAACCAAAACCGAGCGTAATGAGTGAGGCCAGTAAAATCTGCGACCATAAACTTTGATACTGCAACCATTGACGTGGCGTCGTGCGATGATCCGCAAACAAATACACATCCCCGGCCGAACCCGGCAACGAGCCCGTCCACAATTGCACCTCCCGCCATTCACGCAGCGGCCAGGGGATTTCATCATCAGGTTCGAACCGGTGCAAATTGGATCGCCACGGCTCCGGAATATCATCGCGCTGCGCATACCCCTTCACCCAACTATCGGGCAGCGGCGCCGACGGGTCGGTCGCACGCCGCGCGATCAGCGACTCGATCTCCGTCGCAAACAAACGCTGAACCACGCTTTCCTTGCCGGCCTGATAGACCATCCACATCGAAGACACAAGGATGAGCAGAAAGGCGGCACTGAAGCCGGAGAATGAGCGAATCAGCCGGCGCTGAAATGACGTCTTGCCGCGCATCGCTCAGGCCACCAGCCGGTAGCCCGTGCCGTAGACATTTTCGATGAGCGGTTGATCGAACGGTTTCTCGACCAACCGGCGCAAGGTGGACATGTGCGCCCGCAAGGTGTCACTGCCCGGCGGCTGATTGCCCCACAGGAACCGCTCCATTTCGTCGCGCGAAACCACGGCCGGATGACGCCGCACCAGCAGGGCTAGGATGCGAAACACAGTGGGCGGCACTTCGATGTCTTTTCCACCGCGCTGCACGAGATGCCGGGCGAAATCAAGGGTGATGCCCGCCGCACTGACCGGTGCCGGTTTCAACGCGGCGCTGCGGCGGTAGAGGGAAAGAATGCGCGCCTCGAGTTCCTCCGCCGCGAATGGTTTGGTCAGATAGTCATCGGTGCCGGCGCGAAAGCCTTCGATTTTATCGGTTACCGTGTCGCGGGCGGTGAGCATGATCACCGGCGTCATCACACTGTGTTCACGCAGCGCCCGGCAAACGGAAAGCCCATCCTGCCCCGGCAGCATGATGTCCAGCACGACTACATCGTGGATGCCGGGCAAAGCGCGCGCGAGTCCGGATTCGCCGTCGGCCGCCGCGTCGACTTCGAAACGTTCCGGGTCGAGATAATCGCGGATGCCGTCGACGATGGCGGGATGATCTTCGATAACGAGAATGGATATGCGTCGCGCATCATGCATAACGGGGTCTATCATAATCCCGGACCGGCCGGTTGGCGATGCCGGAGGCGGCCGTCCGGGATGATGTGTTAATTAATACGTATATGCCGCGCCTAGCGTGAAGCGCTGAGTATCGAGGTCGATGTTGTAACCGGCATCCTCCACCCATAGGCCGTCCCAGCTGCCAAGCAGCCGCCACTGGTCGTTCAGCGTGTACGCGATTCGCGCGCCGAAGCCGGGGCCCGCTCCGTCGAAGAACTCATAATATTTCGAGTACAGATTGGCTTCCCAGTCTGCGCCGAACAACGCACCGACGCCGCCCTCGAGGCCGATGCCGACATCATCCCCGCTTTTGCCATCGCCTTGGCCGCCGTAGGTTGGATTATTTCCGTACTCGGTCAAGCCGCTCGACCGGGCGTATTCCGCGCCTACGATCGCATAAACGTAGTAGCTGGATTTTTCTCCTCCGGTCAGCGCGTGATAAATGCCGAGGCCCAGCGAAGCGCGGGCCATGTCGAATCCTGGATCATCGCCGTAAGAAATCCACTCGGCCAAGCCGTTCAAGAACAGGCCGCTGCCCAGCGGAAGCCCGAACTCCAGTTGGGGCCCCACGCCGCTTTCCGAGTCCTCGCCGTCGATCTCGCCGACCGACTCGGGCCCGGTCACCGCCGGACCGTCGAGGCTCGTCTCACCCGCCACGATGCGAGCCGAAGCGAACGGCTTGGAAAAAAGTGATTCCGCGGCGAACAGGGATTGCCCAAGTCCTAAACTAATCAGCAGGGCGGTATTCATTGTCTTGTTTACATTCATGCGCATGATCATGTCCTTTCGTTGGTTGGTTTCTCTGCCACCCAACAATCTCCATCACCGCAGGGCATATGCCACGAAAACAAGTGCATAAAGAGTGTGAAGACTGCGTCCCATCGCGGCAACAGGCTTATAAAAACCCGCAACCAGCAAATGCTTTGAGTTGAAATCAGCCGAGGCAGGCCTCACATAAATTTCCGGCACTGCTGCAGAAAAAACTCCTTGCTCCAAAGCTCAAGCGAAGGGATTTCGTGGGGTTTCACAAACCGCCGCACATCGTCTCTAGCCTGGCGAATATCCAACTGCTCAATGACGGACGAAAGTTCGCGAAAGCACCAATCACGGTCGACGCGGATCCCTTGGCCAGCCCAAGGGCCTAGCTGTTCTAATGCCGCGGAGAGAAGTGTCATATTCACTTCTGTTTTCATTGCCGTGTACCAGATAAAGTCATACCAGTCGCGACCCTTCAGGTAACCCCGGCATAATAACGCGTGGATTTTTCCGGCAAACAAACTGGGTAAATCGAAGACGCGAACCGCAGATGGAAACGGAAAGTCGAGCACGGGCATATCATAGATCGCGCCCCGGGGCGGTTTGGTATCGACTTCAAATTTAATGCGGAGCTTGCGCAACGGACCCGTGCGCGGCCGGTAATTCAGCGTCAACAGTTTACCCAGAGAATCGTCTTTAACGAAAGCTTTCTGCACGGTGGCTTCAGCTTTCGAGCGGTCTTCAATCTCAATTTCATAACCAAAGGCCGTCAGTTCCCTTTGCACATGTTCCAGATAGGGTACTAAATTAAATCCAGCATCCGGCTTGGTCAGGGCAAAATCCAAATCCTCCGAGAATCGGTTCAAGCCGTGAAAAATCCGGAGGCAGGTGCCGCCCTGAAATCCCGCTTGTTCAAAAAAATCAGAGCGCCCGAGTGCGGCGAGGGCGATCTCTTGTGTGATTTCCCTCAACGCTTGTTCTTCCTCGAGCGCCGAAGCGCAGTTGTAGGAGAATAACCGGCTCTGCACCAAAGTGACGCTCATAGCATCAGTTCCTTTCTCAAGCCGTCCATAAATTCGCGCACCCGGCGTTGTGGATAGGCATCGTCTAATTCATCAAAGTCTTTTGAGGTCAACTTTTGCAACTCATCATCTTCAATCCGCAGGCTATCTTGCAGCAACTTCAACGATTGCCACTTCGTGTGATGAACATAGCTGTAATCGACTAGCGCTTTGAGCGGCGAAGCCAACATGAACGTCCATCCTTGCGCCGCCTCCCCGGAGCGCACGCCGGCAAAAAATGTTTTCTGCTGAATACGGGTAAACGAATACAGGCCCGCGGGCGTGTCAAAGGATTTGCTGCGGTTCATCGACACGCTGGTCACGGTGTAAACCGCCTCGGGAATCCATCCATAATGGGAAAGTGCGCTTTCCAGACTGATATAGCTTGGCCCATCCATGTATTGCGCCAAGACGAATGGATGAACCTTCTCTCGCGTAAAACGAGGCGACAGGCCATATAGTCCCCTCCGAAAACGCACAATGTCCTGATTATTTACCGCGCGTTTTAGTAAACCGTCCAGAGCCGCGCCCTCACGATCCGCCCACAAAGCCGCCTCCGCCCGGCCAAAAACCGGACGTTGCGAATTCTGAAGGGCTTTTAGTACGACCATATTCATTGCATGATACTGTCATATTATGACAGTATCATGCAACTTTTATGTTAGGCGGACGGGAGCAGACGGGGACATAGACGTTATGTCTTAGACGTTATGTCTGCAATCTGTACCACACGCGCCAAGCCGGGGCTTGGCGTTCCCGGGTGCGCCGGGCCCTGGCCCGGCGCATGCCCAGATTTGTAATCGTTACGCCCGCCGGTTTCCCCGATCAGAAATGCCAGACCACCGACACTTCGACTTCACCCTCGTAATCGTTGCGGGCGATCGGGCTGTCGCCGATGTCGCTGCTGTAGAATTCCGCCTCGGCCGCGGCGATCAAATGAATGTGTTCCGTCAGATAGTGGCGATGAATCAGTGCGATGCCGGTTGAACGGTAGCCACCGTCCATGTCAGTTTCCGCCAATCCCGACGCGACGGAGTCCGCGGCCGTCACGCCGAAATCCTTGTTGATGAAGTTGTCCGTGCCGAAGGTGGAGAACGCATATATTTCCGTTCCACTGCCATCGCGTTGTTCGCCAAACCGGTGACCGGCCGCCAGCACGCCGAGCCAGCCGAATCCGCTTTCGCCGCCCATGGCACGGCCGGCGACCCAGTTGCGCCAGTCATCGCCAATGCTGCGTCGCGCCTCCAGAAACCCGACCACGTAAGCATCGCGTTCTTCAATGCCATCGAGTACGCCGTCTTCCGAATCGTCCGGCTCAAGGCCGTACTCGTAGCGCACGCCGGCCTGCACCAGCCAAACGTTGTCGAGCCGGGCCCGCCAGCCGAGTTCGGAGCCTTCCCAGAAAACCAAATGACTATCTTTTCGCCAGTGAACCGCGCCGACCGGTGAAAGTTCAACCTCGTATTCGTCGGAGCCGTCGTAGGCCGCCTCGTATCCCACGCTTGCGCCGAGGGCAAATCCCCAGCCGCTGCCGCGCGTGAAATCCAACACGGAGGGCAATGGCACAATTGCGTCAGCGCTCGATTCATTCGCCAACCCCTCGCGCCCGGAACCGAAACAAGCCAGCATCGTCATCGTCATCGCAACATAATACTTTTTACACATGGTCGTACCCTTTCGTTGGTTGGTGATTTAATCTTCACCAACCATCCGCAATTAAAACCGGCATGCCACGAAAACAAGTGCATAAAGAATGTGAAGGGTGGAGTGACCTGTGCACCAGTGCCGGGAGGTCCATGACACTGGGCAGACACTATGAGTTCCAACGTCTGGAAAAAGGCGGCCGCAAAAGTTCCAATGATTGGAATTTTTTCAGGAGCTCGGGCAACGGCGCTTATTTTGCCGTCCGGCGGCGCTTTTTCATCCTGGTGTCGCGACGGCGAAATACCGGCATCGTGACCCGCGTCACCGTCCGGCTCAGCGCATCGATCGACTTCTTTTCATATGGCGTGCCGGGCAAGCAGTGCTCGACCCAGAGACTGGCCAATCCATGCACCAAAGCCCACGCCGCGAGGGCGCGATCCATGACGGCCGGCGAAGGTGCGCCGGTCTCACTTAGACAATCCTGTACGGTCGCCACCAGCGTATGAAAATTGCGCGACCCCGGTTGATCCGCCCCCTCCGGTGTGTCGGCAGGCACGACGCCGCGAAACATGGCTCGAAAGTAATGCGTATTTTTGGCGGCAAAGCGGATGTACGCCCGCCCCAACGCGGCCAACCGGTCAGCCGGCGCGCGTGGCCGGCGACGCATCGCCGCGCGCATTTCCTCGTCCATCCGCCGGAAGCCCTCCTGGGCCACGGCATGCAGCAACTCGGCCTTGCCGGCGAAGTGATGATACGGGGCGGCATGCGACACCCCCGCCCGCTTGGCGACGTCGCGTAAACTAACCGATTCCGGCCCGTGCCCGGCCGCGAGGGCGGCGGCCGCGTCAATCAGGGCCTTCCGCAAATCGCCATGATGATAAGTAGCTCTTCTGCGCACACCCGGAGCATGCGGATTAATCTTGACAATGTAAAGATTAAACGACAGCCTGTAGCCATGAAACGGGTGCTCTTGGTGACCGGTATCCTGCTCGGTCTCGCGCCGGGCCGCGGCCAAACGGCCTATACGCTTGAGGACTGCCTTGATCTCGGCTTGCGTCGCTCCGTCGCCATCGCCAACGCGCAGCGCGACCGGGACATCGCCGGATGGACCATCCGCCAAGTCCGCGGCCAAACGCTTCCCAATCTGAGCGCCGCCTCGTCCTACACCCGCCTCGGCAAAAAGGTAGCCTATCCATCCGCGGCGGGCGGCAGCATCAATCAGGATCAATACGTCGCCTCCGCCACCGCGGAACAACTGCTCTTTTCCGGCGGCAGTGTCCGGGCCGCCTTGAACGCGGCACGATCATACCGGGATGAGGCGAGCGAGGAAGTCGCCCGCGTCGAGGCCCAAGCCCGCCGTGACATCACCCGCGCGTTCTACCTCACCCTCTTTCGTGCCGAAGCCGCCGATGTAGCCCGCGCGTCGGTGACTCAATTGAGCGATACCGAAAAAGAAGCGCGCCTCAAATATGACCGCGGCGTGCTTTCCGAATTTGAATGGCTCAGCGCCCGGGTCCGTCTCGCCAATGAACAACCCGCCCTCATTGTCGCCGATAACAATCACGCCCTCGCCCGCGCCGCGCTTGGCAATCTGCTGTATCTCGATAGTGACGAATGGACGCTGCAAGGCGACTGGCGGGAGGACACTCCACTCGAAGCCCCGCTCGCGGATCTCGTGACCGCCGCGCGCACCAACCGCTGGGAATTGCGACAGGCCCGCGTGTTTCTCGAAGTGCTCGAGGCGGATATCCGCGTTACCCGAGCCGACTACTTTCCCGAGATCAAGGCCTTCGCGACCTATCAAGGGCATGATCCATCCGAACTGAATCCACTGGATGAGGGCTGGGAGTGGCAGTGGTTGACCGGTGTGCGCATGAGCTGGAATTTGTGGGATGGCGGCGAGCGCGGGGCCTTCCGGGCGGAGAAAGCGTTGAAGAAGGTCATCGCCGAGGAGGAAATCATCGACCTCGAACGAGCCATCGATCTTGAGGTGGAAACCGCCTACCGCAATTTGACCCAGGCCCGTCGTGCCCTCGAAGGCGCCGGCGAAACCATTGCGCTCGCCGAAAAGGGTCTTGCTATCGCGCGGTTGCGGCTCGATCGCGGCCTCGGCACCAGCCTGGAATTCAGCGACCGCAATCTCGAGCTGAACAAATCGCGCATCCAGCGCCTCAGCAGCCTGCTCGCCATACAAAACGCCCTCGCCGATCTCGCCTACGCATGCGGCGGCGAAATTCCCACCCGGAGCCCGCCATGAATCTTCGCCTGAAGCTATCGACCAACCAGGTGATGTGGCTACTAATCGGCATCATGCTGATTCTTATCCTCATCTCCATGCGCTTGCGCCGGCAGGTCGCGGACATTCCCCCTCCACCTGAACCGGTTATTCCCGTGGAGGTCATGACCCTTTCCGGCCGGGCGCGCAACGACGACTTGCTTTTGCCGGGCCGCATCGAGCCCGCCCTGCGCGCGAAACTTCCCGTCGACAAGCCCGGAAGAGTCACCCGCATCCATGTCGATCGCGGCGCCGCCGTGACCAACGGACAGTTGCTGCTGGAAATCGACGACCGCGTCTGGCAAGCCATGCTGGACGCTGCCGAAATCGAATGGCGCGAAGCGAGCGATGAAGTCTCCCGCTGGAACGAACTAGATCAGGCCGGGGCTGTTTCGCAGAGCGATCTCGACCGCATCCGCAACCGGCTCGATCGCGCCGGGGTCGCCCTCCGCGAAGCCCGCGCCCACCTTTCCCAATGCCGCATCTTCAGCCCGGCCGACGGCATCATCAACGAGCGTTTCATCGAAGAGGGCGAACATGCCCCGGAGGGCAAGACCCTGTTCGAACTGGTCGTGGATGATCCGGTTAAACTCCTGCTCGAAGTGCCGGAGAAACAAATCAACCATCTCCATCAAGGTCAAATCATCGAGTTTCTCGTCGAGGCTTCGCCGGCCACGTCATTGACCGCCACCATCACCTTCATGGCCACCGCCGCCCGACCGGAGAACAATGCCTTCAAAGTCGAGGCGACCTCCGCCAATCCATCCGGCGCGCTCAAGCCGGGCATGATCGCCGGCGTTCGCATTCCGCGCATCACCGATGGCATCAGCCTGGCCGTGCCGCTCGATGCCGTGATCGCCCGGCGGGGCGAACACATGGTGTTCATCGTCGAGGATGGTCGTGCCGCGCGCCGGCTGGTGCGGCTCGGAAAGATTCACGGCGCGGAAGCCATGATCGACGCCGGACTCGCGGAAGGCGACATCGTTATCATCAAGGGCAATCGTGATCTCATCGATGGCGCCCGCGTGCGCGTCATCAATCAACTATGATCATCAGCAACTATGCCATCAAGTTTCGCACCGCGGTGATGGTCTTCATTCCGGCGCTCGCCATCGCCGGCTTTATCGCCTACCGCGAATTGCCGCGCGAAGGCGCACCCGACATCACCATTCCCTATGTCTTTGTCACATCGATCTACGAGGGCACCGCTCCCGAAGACATCGAGAAACTGGTGACCATTCCGATGGAGCGCCAATTCAGCGATCTCGAGGGCGTGAAGCATGTATCCTCCGTCTCCGCCGAGGGCGTCAGTTCGGTGGTCATCGAGTATTTTTCCGGCGAGGATATTGACGTGGCCCTGCAAAAAGTCCGCGATAAAGTCGATCTGGCCCGGCCCGATCTGCCGCGCGATCTCGACGAGCCAATCATTCAAGCCATCAACTTCAGCACCGATGTGCCCATTTTCATCTTCAGCCTGTCCGGCGATGCGGACCTCGCCCGTCTCAAGATTATCGCCGAGGATCTGCAGGACGAAATCGAACTGGTGCCCGGCGTTCGTCAAGCCACCATCGCCGGCGCCCGCGAACGCGAAATTCGTGTCGAGATCGATCTGACCCGCCTGATCGAACGCCATATCACCATCGACCAGGTGATGGAGCGCATCGCCGCGGAAAACCAGACCATTTCCGCCGGCAGTATCGAGGCCGCCGGCCAGAAATTCCAGGTGCGCGTGCCCGGCGAGTACAAACTCGCCGCCGCTCTCGGTGACATTCTATTGATCGAGCAGGCGGGCGCGCCGGTGTATTTGCGCGACGTCGCCACGGTCAGCGATACCTACAAGGATCTTGAGTCCATCTCGCGCCTGAATGGCTCGCCGTGCGTAACCCTTCAAATCAAGAAGCGCAACCGCGAAAACACCGTCGCCATCGTCGACCAAGTGAAAAGCGTCATCGACGCCTTTCCGCTACCGCCCGGAATTACCGCCACCCACGTCATGGATCAGTCGGACTACATCAACATGATCGTCGATGAACTGGAGAACAACATGGTGTCCGGCTTCGTGCTGGTCGCGTTGGTGCTGTTCGTTTTCATGGGCGGACGCACCAGCCTGATCGTGGCCACGGCGATTCCGCTTTCGATGATGATCGCTTTCGCGGCCATGGTGGTGCGCGGAACCACCTTGAACATGATCGTGCTGTTCAGCCTCGTGCTCGCGGTTGGCATGCTCGTCGACAACGCCATTGTTATTGTCGAAAATATCTTTCGCCTGCGCAGCGCCGGACTCAAGCGCATCGATGCGGCGCGGCAAGGCGCGGCGGAAGTGGCCTGGCCGGTCATCACGTCCACCGCCACCACCTGCGTGGCTTTTGCTCCCCTGCTCTACTGGCCGGACATCATGGGTCAATTCATGTCGTTTCTGCCCCAAACCCTCATCATCACCTTGAGCGCATCGCTGTTTGTCGCCCTCGTCATCAATCCGTCGGTTTGCTCTGCGGTGCTGGCCCGTCCCCGCGCCGCCCGAAACGCTGCGGTCGAGGTCGAACCGGAGAGACCGCATCCCTTCGTGGCCGGCTATGAAACGTTTCTGCGCGGCGCCCTTCGTCACCGCGCCGGCGTGATGACACTCGGTTTCATGTTCCTGTTTTTCAGCTTCGAGATGTACGCGCACCTTGGCAAAGGCGTGGAGTTGTTTCCGGAAATCGAACCGCGCAACGCGCAGATCAAAGTCAATTTTCCGCAAGGAACTCCCATCGAAGTCACCGACGCCGCCATCAGGGACATCGAGGCCATGCTGCCCGCCTATCCGGATATCAAATTCTATCTCGCCACCGTGGGTCAAGCCGGCGACGGCATCATGGCGATGACCAGCGCCGCGTTGCATGCCGGACAGGTGCACATCGAATTTGTTCCGGCGGCGGAACGCCAAGGCAACACCATTGAACTGGTCGAGTCGTTGCGGGCGAACTTGCCGGTATTCGCCGGCGCGAAAATCGTGGTCGAGCGCGAGGAGGAAGGCCCGCCCACGGGAGCCCCGGTGAGTATCGAACTCGCCGGCGAGGATTTTGAAACCCTCGGCGAGTTGGCCGGCGAAATCACGCGGCGTATTGCAACCATCCCCGGTCTCGTCGATGTGCAGGACGATCTCGAAGCGGCCCTGCCCGAGCTTCAATTCGTGGTTGATCGTCATCGCGCCGCGCTGCTGGGACTCGACACCTGCGCCGTCGGGAATTTTTTGCGCTCCGCCATTTACGGTCTCGAGACCAGCAAATTCCGCGCGGGCGAAGAGGAATTCGACATCACCATTCGCCTGCCCCGCGAGGAGCGCGACACCCTCGACCTGCTTGACCGCATCTTTATCCCCTTGCGGGCCGGTTACTCCGTGCCCTTGAGCTCGCTGGGCGAGGCACACTACACCGGCGGAAAGGGCTCCATCAACCGCAAGGACCAGAAGCGCGTCATCACCATCAATGGCAATAACCAGGGGCGCGGCGTTGACGAGCTCATCCGCGAAGTGCAGGGCGCTCTGGAGGATCTGCAACTACCGCAAGGATACAGCATCCGCTACGTCGGCGACACCGAGGAGATGCAGAAGTCGAGTGCGTTCCTGAGCCGGGCGTTTATGGTCGCGCTCGGGCTGATCCTCGTCATTCTCGTTGTGCAGTTTAATTCGGTGTTTCTGCCCCTCATCATCATGTTCGCGGTGGTGTTATCCATGATTGGCGTCATGTGGGGTTTGTTGCTGACCGGCATGAAATTCAGCATCATCATGACCGGGGTCGGCGTGATTAGCCTCGCCGGCATCGTGGTGAACAATGCCATCGTGCTGATTGATTGTATCCAGCAGCGGCGGGCGGAAGATTACGATGCGACCGAAGCGGTGGTCATCGCGGGACGCCTGCGTTTGCGCCCGGTGCTGCTCACCGCCACCACCACGATACTTGGACTGATTCCGATGGCCGTTGGCTTAAGCCTGGAAATTCATCAGTGGCCGCCCCGCCTCATTGCCGGCGCCGAGTCCAGCGACTGGTGGGCCCCGATGGCGGTGGCGGTCATCTTTGGCTTGGGCGTGGCCACGGTCCTCACCCTCATCCTCGTCCCCGTCATGTATAGCCTGTTTGACGAACTCGCCTCATGTATACGACGCCGGCAGAAATTTGCGAGTACCGGAAGCGAATAGCGTTACCGGACTACCTACCGGCGTGCGGCAGAAGATTCCATTCCATCCGCCACGCCGTCTCGCCATCCGCATAAAAGGACAGCACCTCCTCGCACATGCGAAAGCCCAATCGCTCGTACAGACGCCGGGAAGGATTCGAGACACGCACGTGAAGTTGAACGATCCGGAAACCTTCGGCGGTGATTTTTTCCGCGAGCAGTTTCAGCGTTCGTTCGCCGCGTCCGGCTGCGCGATGCGCGGGATCCAACGCCATCGACTCGAGATACATTGTAGTGTCATCCGTCGCGGTCAGAAGCAAGGCACCGATGCGATGCCCCGACTCCTCGATTTGCCAGATGCGGTTGGCGCGATCGCGTGCGAAGTCGACAAGCTCTTCGCGGCTCATTTGATCGGCCGCAGCGAACGATACCCTCTCCATCGCGCGTAGCCAGTCGAAATCGCCATCAAACGCGGCAAGCTCGATGTTCATGTCGTCGCTGGCGGCGAGTCGTTATCCACCGAGCGAGTGACCCGGCGCCAGGCGCTTTTGCATACGGTCCATGCCATAGACCACCGCGAATCCGGCCAGCGCCAGCAAGAGCGGAAGCCACCAGGTTTGCGCATCCGGGCCGGGAAGATAAATGGCCTCGCGTACCGGCACCAGCTCGCCATCCGATCCTTCCATGGTTTCCAGTACGTTGCGGAAGGGCCAGATTTTCCAGAGCGAACCGACCATGAAGCCGGTGAGAAAACTCACCATCACCTGGTGATAGCGGGCGAGCAACCAGCTCAGGACATGGGAAAAGCCAAGCAAACCCACGGCGCATCCACCGGCGAACGGAATCAGGGTCACGATATCCAGCGACTTCACCGCCGCCATTACGTATTGATACTGGCCGAGGATGAGGAGAATGAATGATCCGGAAATGCCGGGCAGGATCATGGCCATGATCGCCACCGCTCCGCACCAGAAGATTGTCAACGGATCCTTCGGCATGTTCACCGGGACCAGGCGCACAATCAGATAGGCGATGATCGTGCCGGCGACCAGCGAGAGCGCCATACGAGGATTCCAGCGCACGTGCGATGCGATCACCACGATCGAGGCGAGAATGAGACCGAAGAAGAACGAAAAAAGATATACTGGATGATGCTCGTACAGCCAGGTCACCAACCGGGCTAGCGACAGAATTGAAACAGCTAGTCCGGTGAAGAGCGAAAGAATGAATTTCCAATTGATGTGGTCGAGGGCCTCGCGGACCTTCAACGAAAACACCAGCTTCACGAAGGTCAGGTTGAAGGATTTGATCGTGGAAAGCAGCTCCTCGTAGATGCCGAGGATAAAGGCCATGGTGCCACCGGACACTCCGGGCACCACATCTGCCGCACCCATCGCAACACCTACCCCGGCCACACCGGCGCAATCCTTGAGAGAACGTTGTTTGGTCTGCATACATCGACTCCGATTTGTGTGCGCAGGACTATCGGTGTCCGGCACCATGAGGTCAACTTTTTGTTGCGCAGCAACCGACAGGTTTATATCTTCATACCTTGGCGGAAGATTAGCTCAGTTGGTAGAGCAGCTGACTCTTAATCAGCGGGTCCGGGGTTCGAGCCCCCGATCTTCCACCATCTACTCCCCCCCTCAACCGGTTGGTTCTGGTTCTTCACCAAATAATAGCGGGGACAGACAAATAGCGTCATAATTTATTCGCGCGCAACCGGCGTATTGCCA
>CAYYAR010000047.1:0-13583 GCA_964470065.1 uncultured Verrucomicrobiota bacterium
CAAGAAGGCGCAAAAAAAGAAATTATTCAAGACCAACTGCGGAAGATGGGCTAAAGCGCGACAGTCAGACCATTCCAGCCCTACAAAACAGTCTGCTGATGATTGTAGGGCGGGAATGGCCATCGGCCTTCCCGCCGGGTTCCCACCCACGGGCCTCGCACTTGCGCACACGTCGTCCCCCCATCAACCATTCTTCCTCCTCCCGGAGATCTGCGTGTACGAGCACGTGTACGAGTACGAGACTGGAGGCTGTCACTTGAACGTTGGATGTTGCATGTTGAATGTTGACCGCCGGGGAGAGTAAGGGTGTGGAGTAAGGGTTTAGAGGAAGGGTGTAGTTCCAGCCTTGGAGGGACATGCTCCGTCATGTCCGCGAGTATGAGGGGAACATGAATGGGACGGAACGCCCAACTCGCGTCGCGCCACCCATGAGATTCGCGCCGGTTCATGTTCATTCCATGCCCACGGCCTGCGAGGCCGCGTGCCCTCCCGGGGTTGGCGCAGAGCCCGTGGCCCGGTCTCCTCACGGTTCCTTCAACCTTCAACCTTCAACCTTTAACCTTCAGCCTTTAACCTCCCCCCCGCCCAAATCCATCAACCCCGTCGCTTTACGCTTCTTTCAGTCGACCGGTGGCGAAGCGGTGGAGTATGCTGGACATGAGGGTTTGGTAGGGGAGTCCGTCCTCCACGGCCTTGGTCTGGATGGCTTCCAAATCGGCAGCAGTGAGGCGTATATTCACCCGTTTATCCTTGCGCAGGGTATTGCGGGCAACTTGCTGATGCTTTTTGATCTCGCTGGCGGTATTTTTCACGGAAACCCATTCACCCCGTTCAATGGAGGCGAGAAGTTCCCGCTCTTCTTTATCAAGATGTAGTTTTTTCATGATCTTTTCTCAGGTGCTTTCTGGTTAACTTTCTGCTGGGTACGGCTGTTTTCAAGAACCGCTCTTCTCCGTCCTCGACAAAAGGCACGGCATAAGCGTAGTCGTTTACTTTTACGACCAATACTTTTTGATTGGGGTATTTTTCCTGGTTCGGGTGCTCGATGATATCCAAAACATCTCCCTGCTCGACATGCAGAACAATCTGCTCGAATGAAATACTCCGATTACTAATCAGCAGCTCATTCTTTTCCGGATCCCACTTGTAAATAGCCATTTTGATTTGTGTAGTCGATTGTGTGCCTATTGGCAACAAAAAAAACTACACAGAAACTGCGTCTATTTCCCCGCAGTAACCCGAAAAAAACGAATTGCAGGGCGGGAATGGTCGATAGACCTTCCCGCCAGGTTCCCATCCACGAAATGCGGGGACATAGACGTAGTTGCCCGAATCAAGACTGAAAACTAAAGACTACGAAATGCGCGAAAAAAATTGTAGGGCGGGAATGGTCGATAGACCTTCCCGCCAGGTTCCCACCCACGATCCCCGCGCTGCCCTGCGGAGATCAGCGTGTGCGAGTTGGTGATTTCCTTGCCGACCAAGCTTGCAAACTATAGCAATATGTATCAATTTATATTTGATTATTGATATAAATTGATATAATTTTCTACATACGCATATGGACCCCATAAAAAATCCTTTTGCCCCCGGTGCCGGTTCACCGCCGCCTGAACTGGTTGGACGCGATCCCATTCTGGAACAGGCCCGTATTCTTCTTGGGCGAACAAAATTAAAGAAGTCTGAAAAAAGCTTGTTGCTAACGGGATTGCGAGGGGTTGGCAAGACGGTTTTGCTAAACGAAATCGAACGAATGGCGAGAAAGGAGCAGTACAAAACTATTCTCATTGAAGCGCACGAAGACAAAACACTTGCCTCTCTGATTGTCCCTCACCTGCGAACGATCTTGTTTGATTTGGACCGCGTGGCCGGAGTGGGTGACAAAGTCAAAAGGGGATTGGCTATCCTCCGGAGCTTTATGGGCGCAATGTCGGTTACGATGGGTGACATCACCTTCAGTCTGGACATCGAGCCGGAAAGGGGCTCCGCCGATAGCGGCGACCTTGAAATTGATTTGCCCAACCTATTCGTTGCCGTAGCCGAAGCCGCCGAGGAGCGAAATGCTGCAGTCGCCATCATGATTGATGAAGTTCAGTACTTCAACCGCAAGGAGCTTGGCGCTTTAATCATGTCCATGCACAAGATTCAGCAACGCCAACTCCCTTTGACATTGATTGGCGCCGGTTTGCCGATATTGCCAGGCCTCGCTGGCGAATCTAAATCCTATGCAGAACGATTGTTCAATTTCCCTGATATCGGTCCACTTTCCGCGTCCGATGCCGCGAAGGCATTGAGGGATCCTGCTCAATCCGGAGGCGTCGTCTTCGAAGCGGAGGCGCTTGCGGAAATATTTCGTATGACCCGCGGATATCCCTATTTTATTCAGGAATGGGGCTACCAATCCTGGAATGCGGCTCCATCCAGTCCGGTCACCACGGAAGTGATCAGGAACGCCACGGAGACCGTGATCAATCGACTCGACCAAAACTTTTTCCGGGTACGTTTCGACCGGCTTACACCAAAAGAAAAGAATATTTTACGTGCCATGGCCGGGCTGGGTCCCGGGCCTCACCGTACCGGCGATATCGCCAGTTTACTCAACGTAAAAATCGGCAGCCTCGGCCCGGTTCGCGCCAAACTGATCAAAAAAGGCATGATCTACAGCCCATCCCATGGCGACCTGGCCTTCACCGTGCCGCTTTTTAACGAATTCATGACCCGGGCCATCCCTGATTTTCGACCATAAAAGCAAGCACCTCGTTCTCCTCCGGGAGAAACGAATTGTAGGGCGGGAATGGTCGATAGACCTTCCCGCCGGGTTCCCGCCCACGATCCTCGCGCTGACCTGCGGAGATCAGCGTGTACTCGCCGTCTGCGAGCATGGGGGAACATGAATGAGCCGGGACGGCTTGACGACGTCGTCAGCGCGCGGGAGATTCGCGCCGGTTCATGTTCATTCCATGCCCACGGCCTGCGAGGCCGCGTGCCCTCCCGGGGTTAGCGCAGAACCCATGGCCCGGTCTCCTCACGGTTCCTTCAACCTTTAACCTTCAACCTTTAACTCCGCTTCGCTCCGAAGACGGGAGCTACGCAGGGCAAGCCTGCAACCTGCAACCATTCCCCCCTCATCAACTATTCTTCCCCCCTTCCCAAAATCCCTATTTCATGGATTAAGCAGAAACGTAAGCGCCCGCAAACGACCCGGATTGACCGAGGCGCTTTTGAGGTTTGCGATCAGCCAGGCGCGTGGAAATTGGCGCACTACCGGCCAAGCCATTTTTTCGATGGCCAAACGGGTGTATTTCCGGGCGACCCGCTCATCGCGCAGGAGTCCGGGTAATTCATCCGGTCGCGGGTGCTTCAGGATACCCGGGATGACCGGGAGCTCAACCACACCGCCACTAGCCAGCGAAACGGAAACAACGCCCCGGCTTTTCGCATAATGACAGGTGCGCCTCATCATTCCGCTCCCCTTAACCAGGACAGCAGCAGGTCGCGGCCTTGTTTTGCCACGCGGGTATCCACGTCATGATAAGCGGCCAGGTCGTCATCTATGCTGGTGTCCGACCATCCGGTTAAGCGCTCCGTCACCAGAAGCGCGTCCTGCACCAGCAGCATCTGGCGAGCCCTTGATTCAAGCGCTGGGACATGCTGTAACACCGCCATGATATCGACCAGATCACGCGCCTCGGACCGTTCAGCAATGCACTGAATTTTATCGTCAAGATAGCGTGATAGCGTGACCCTTTTTATGCCCGGCACCGTTCGCGCATCCTCAAGATCACGGTCCAGAACGGTCTCGTAATTAGAGAGCACTTCGACCGTGATTTCCTCGCCGGATGGAAGCAAAAGCAACCCTTGGAAGCCGGAGCCATATTCATCGGGCGACTGCAATACCTTGAATGCGTCCGGAAATGCCGCCTGTAATTCCATCATCAGCGCTGTGGTTTTTTCATGGGCGGCGCGGGTATGGAAATCGAGGTCGAATGATTCCCGGTGGTGCGTTTCCTCCACGGCGATCGCGGATGTCCCGGCCCAATAGCATTGATGGACAAGACGAGGGCAATGCCGGGCGATCAGCAGCAGAGCTTGAATGATCGTGTTTTCCTTAATAGTGCTCACAATGTAATTAGGGCTTTTTAATCAGGAAAAAGTCAAACCGTTTTCGGGATGGATAGTCCGAAGGCTGAAGACGGTAGACTGTAGACTACGAAAGACGCTAAATGAGCGAAAAAAATTGTAGGGCGGGAATGGTCGATAGACCTTCCCGCCGGGTTCCCGCCCACGATCCTCGCGCTGACCTGCGGAGATCAGCGTGTACTCGCCGTCTGCGAGCATGGGGGAACATGAATGAGCCGGGACGGCTTGACGACGTCGTCAGCGCGCGGGAGATTCGCGCCGGTTCATGTTCATTCCATGCCCACGGCCTGCGAGGTCGCGTGCCCTCCCGGGGTTAGCGCAGAACCCGCGGCCCAGTCTCCATCCTCCCTTACTGAAGCGTTACAAGGCACTGGTTCGAATCGTCTTCAGACGTGCACCTTACCTTCCAGGCGTTCAGCGATCCACACCTTGATGACCGACTGCCTGGGAACGCCTAGCCGTGAGGCTTCTTTATCCAGCGAATGAATCATCCAGACGGGGAAGTCCACATTAACACGCTTCTGTTCTCTTCCGGGTCGCGTGGCCTTGGAGAAGTCCAAGTGCTCCGAGACGTCTTCTCCTTGGTCAAATTTCTTGTCGAATTGCTCAGTCTTCATATGCTCTAACCTCACCTTTTCGCGATCGGCGCACGGATACGATTCGAATCGTGTCGCCTCGCATCGTAAATATGGCCGACCAATGTTTGTCCTCGATCCGCCCGATCAGCATGTATCTCGGCTCGCCCTGAGTCCGGGCTGGCACCTGAAGCCGGTCCGGGTCTTCCCAGAGCATCTTCGCGGTCTCAAAATCAACGCCATGCTTGGCTGCATTTATTTTGCTTTTTGCCGCGTCGTACTCGTATTCCATGGGTATAAATAATATACCTGAATGGTGCTGTACGTCAACCGGAAGGGCTTGAGGGACATAGACCCGAAGAAAGACTGAAGACTGTGACTACGAAAGACGCGAAATGCGCGAAAAAAATTGTAGGGCGGGAATGGCCATCGGCCTTCCCGCCGGGTTCCCATCCACAGGCCTCGCGCTGACCTGCGGGAAAGGTGGGGACATAGACATAGCAGCCAGTCAAAAAGTCTTCGCTCTCAAAGTCCCTGAAATTGCTGACGAACTTCCCTTTCCGCATCATCAAGTATGGGGGGGGGGGATTTCACCCGGAGAATCAGCGCTTGTCCAGCCACCTCCTGACGGAGTCAGTTGCATCCCGGATCTTCCCCGGACTCCGGACACCGTTGTGATCTACCGCTTCATCTATGTCCCCACCGCTTGCAATGATCCAAGACAGGTGGTCCCATTGTTCTGCTCAGGAACGGGAATGGTCGGCGTCGTGGCTTATCACGCGATAATTTTTCTGTTGCTCCGGTTGCGGGCGCTCTTTTTGTATGCGAAGGTGTTGTTTTTATCTGTACATTCTACTCCAATACCTTTATATCCCGATAGATTCAGTAGAGATTAAATATGTCAATCCACCTTCCCGCAAAATCATCAACGCCCTTTTCCGATGCGCAATTTGCGCAATGGCAGCAGCTTCTGACTGGTCTTAATACTCAGCAGGCCAGCTGGCTGGCCGGTTACCTTACAGCAAGCGCTGCCGGTGGCGTGGCTGTAGCCGCAGCTCCGGCCGGTGATGCCGCGTCGGAAATCACCATCCTCGTCGGCTCCCAAACCGGCAACAGCGAGAAGTTGGCGAAGCTGACCCATGAACGAGCCGCAGCCCGCGGACTCCGGGCCCACATCAAAAAAATGGGCGACTACAAAACCAATCTGCTGAAAAACGAAAAGAACGTGTTGGTCATCGTCAGCACCCACGGCGAAGGCGAACCGCCCGACAACGCCAAAGAGTTGTACGAATTTATGTTCAGCAAGCGAGCGCCCGCGCTCAAGTCGACCAACTTCGCCGTGCTCGGGCTGGGGGATTCGAGCTACGAACATTTTTGCAAGATGGGCGTGGACTTCGACAAGCGATTCGAAGAGCTCGGAGCCGTCCGTCTCGCTCCGCGCGTGGATTGCGATGTTGATTACGACGACCCGGCCGATAAATGGATCGATGCCGTGTTGAACGAACTCTCCAAGAAGGTGGCCGTGGCCGATATTACCGTAGGCGTGGGAACGGTCGCCGCCCCGCCGGCCGCATCGGTGTATTCGCGCCGGAATCCCTTCCCGGCAACGCTCCTGCAGGACGTGGTGCTGAACGGACGCGGATCGGCGAAGGAAACTCACCACATCGAGCTGTCGATCGAAGGATCCGGGATTAATTACCAACCCGGCGACGCCATCGGGATCTTTCCCACCAATGCACCCGATGTGATCGACGCTTTGCTGGGCGCGCTTCGACTCTCCGGCGACAACCTGGTGACCGTGGACGGGCAGAAGACATCGATGCGTGAGGCGTTTTTGCGCCAGCTCGAAATCACGATCATCACCCGCCCGGTGATCCAGAAATACGCGGCGTTGGCCAAAGACAAACGACTGGACGACCTCCTCGGCGAACAGCACAAAAAAGAGCTGGGGGACTACCTCTACGGCCGCGAGTTGGTGGACATGGTGTCGGAGTTTCCCGCCAAGGGCTTGCTCCCGCAGGACTTCATTGATTGTCTGCGCAAATTGCCGCCGCGTCTGTATTCGATCGCTTCCAGTCTGAAACAGCATCCCGACGAAGTGCACCTGACGGTGGCGGCGGTGCGCTACGAAAGCCATGGCCGGGCCCGCAAGGGGGTCTGCTCGACCTATCTTGCCGATCGCATCGGCGCGGAGGTGCCAATTCCGGTGTACGTCGATTCCAACAGCAATTTCAAACTGCCGGCGGATCCGGGTGCGCCTATCATCATGATTGGCCCGGGCACCGGTGTGGCGCCGTTCCGCGCGTTTGTCGAGGAGCGTGAGGCGATTGGCGCAAACGGCAAGAACTGGCTGTTCTTCGGCGACCAGCATTTCATGACCGACTTCCTCTATCAGGCCGAGTGGCAACGCTACCACAAGAGCGGTTTGCTGACCCGGTTGAGCGTGGCATTTTCGCGCGACCAGGCGAACAAATACTACGTGCAACACCGGATGCTGGAGCAAAGTCGCGAGTTCTATGATTGGCTTCAGCAGGGCGCGTCCGTGTATGTGTGCGGCGACCAAAAGCGAATGGCCCACGACGTGCATGAGGCAATCATCGATATCGTAGCCAAGGAAGGCGCGCTGAGCCGCGAACATGCCGACGAGTATGTGAAGTTGCTGCAGAAGGATAAGCGTTACCAGCGGGATGTGTATTGACGTTGATGCGTGATGATGCGGTTCCTCTGCCGCCGGACGCGGGTAGCGGCTGTGTCTGGCAATTTGATGTGGAAATGGTAATGGTATTTGATTCCGGTGAGCCGGGAAGCATGTCCAAGAGGCAAGGAAGATAAACAATGACCGATGTCACAGCCGAAGAATTGAGCAAGCGGGTGGAAGTAGAGCGCATCAAGGACCGCAGCAATTATCTGCGCGGGACCCTGGTGGAGAGTCTGCATGATCCGATTACCGGCGCGCTGGCGGAGCCGGATACCCAACTATGCAAATTTCACGGGATTTACCAGCAGGATGACCGCGATATCCGGGACGAGCGTCGCAAACAAAAACTCGAGCCTCACTACCAATTCATGGTTCGCGTGCGTGTGCCCGGCGGCGTTTGCACGCCGGAACAATGGCGTCAGGTCGACCACATTGCCAACACCTGGTGCAACAAGACCATCCGCCTGACCACCCGTCAGGCCTATCAATTTCACGGCATCATCAAGCGCGATCTGAAAACCAGCATCGCCGAGATCAATAAGGCGTTACTCGACACGATCGCCGCCTGCGGTGATGTGAATCGCAACGTGATGTGCAACACGAATCCCGAGCAGTCCACGCTGCACGCCGAGGTGTACGACTACACCTGCAAGATCAGCGCTCATCTGACGCCGCGCACCACGGCCTACCACGAAATCTGGTTGGACAAGGAGCTGGTGACGACGAGCAAGAAAGAGGACGAAGAGCCGATTTACGGCAAGCACTACTTGCCGCGCAAATTCAAGACTGCCGTGGCCATTCCGCCCAGCAATGATGTGGATATCTACGCGAACGACATGGGCTTCATCGCCATCGAGGAGAATGGATCGCTGGCCGGCTTCAACATCACGGTCGGCGGCGGTATGGGCATGACCCACGGTGAGAAGGAAACCTTTCCTCGCCTGGCCGATGTCATCGGATACGCGCCGAAGGAGAAGACCCTCCAAGTGGCCGAGGAGATTGTAAAGATTCAGCGGGACTTCGGCGATCGCACCAATCGCAAGCACGCGCGTTTCAAGTACACGCTGGAGGACCGGGGAGTCGATTGGTTCAAGGACGAGTTGAATCGCCGTCTGGGATGGACGATGGAGGCGCCGCGGCCGTTTGTGTTCACGGATTCCGGTGACCGTTATGGCTGGGTCAAAGGTTCGAAGGGAACGTGGCATCACACGTTGTTCATTCAAAATGGCCGGATTCTCGACACGGAATCGTATCCGATGATGACGGGATTGCGCGAGATCGCGAAGGTCTTGAAAGGGGAGTTCCGCCTCACCCCGAATCAGAATTTGATGATCAGTGGCGTGACGGATGCGCAGAAGCCGGTGATCGACGAGCTGCTGACGAAGTACAAGCTGACCGGCTCGCATCATCAATCGGGGTTGCGTTTGAATTCGATGGCATGTGTGGCTTTTCCGACCTGCGGACTGGCAATGGCGGAGAGCGAACGCTATTTGCCGACCCTGCTGGATAAATTGGATGTGGTGATGAAGGACGCGGGGCTGGAGAAGGATCCGATCATCATTCGCATGACGGGTTGCCCGAATGGATGTGCGCGACCCTTTCTGGGCGAGATTGCCTTCGTCGGCAAGGCTCCGGGCAAGTACAACCTGTACTTGGGCGCGGGATTCCAGGGGCAGCGCTTGAACAAAATGTATCGCGAGAATATTGGCGAGAAGCAGATTTTAGACGAGCTCACGCCCATGATTCAGCGTTATGCCGCCGAGCGCAAAGCCGGCGAACCATTCGGTGATTTTGTCATTCGCGCCGGATACATCGCGGAAGTCAAAGCCGGACGCGAATTTCACGCGTAACGTTCGCCCGGCTGTCCAGCTTGCTGTGGGCAGAATCAGCGCGGTGACAGCAACAAGGTCTGTATTTCCTCGGGGATATAGCGGGCATCCGACCAGGCTTTTTTCTTGGGCGATTCTTCCACGATATGGAGGCTGGCCAGCAAGACGTCGCGACGGCTGATCTGGCCGACGAGCACACCATCATCGACCACTGGCAACCGGCGGAACGAGTGTTTCAAAAAAATATCCGCGGCCTTGAAGATCTCATCGTCGGGATCGATGATCTGCACACCGGTCGACATGTAGTCGGCCACTTCACCGCCGGCGGTCTCCGAATAAAACGCCTCGTTGGCAAAGACGGCGAGACAATCCTTTTCGGACAGCACCCCGAGCAATTTGTTTCCGGCATCGACGACCGGAGCGCCTGATACCCGGTGTTTAATGAGAAGGCCGATCGCCTGGAAGATCGGCATCGCCGGCGGGAGGGTGAATAACTGGGTGGTCATAAAATCCCGGACTAGTTTTGGTTTGCTCATCATGCGCTCCTTTCTATCGCAAATTTTAGATCACGCGCCGGAGCGGGTAAATCAATTTCCGGCGAATAAACCTGCATCGCCGGCTCGGGGTTTTGCCTAGGGCATAAACGGGTTGGCCGCCGCGGGAAAACCATTGCCCGTGCTTCCAGCTTTGCTGTATCTATGATTTCAAGACGAAAGGACATCCCCATGATCAAGCTGCCGGTTGCCCACACGCGCAACGTCGTCATCCTCGGCCACACGGGAAGCGGAAAAACCTCGCTGGTCGATTCGGTATTGCACCACGCCGGTGTCAACGATCGACTCGGTTTGGTGGCCAACGGAACGAGCATGGCCGATTGGACCGACGAGGAAAAGGAGCGCAAGATTTCCATCTGGGCCAAGCCTTTCCGGCTCCAATACAAGGTGAAAGAGGGGGCGGTGATGGATCTTACGCTCCTCGATACGCCCGGGTATCTCGATCTTTATGGTCAGGCGGTGGCGGCAGCCCGCGTCGCCGATGCCGCGCTGATCGCCGTGGATGCCGTGGGCGGTATGCAGGTCGGCTCGACCCGGGCGTGGCGCTTGTGTCAGGAGTTGGATCTACCCTGCGGCGTGGTCATCACCGGTCTTGACAAGGAGAATGCGGATTTTGACCAGGCGCTCGCCGGTATCCAGGCGGCCTGGGGCAAGAAATGTGTGCCGGTGGAATTACCCACCCATGACCGTCATGCCATCATCGACATTCTTGCCGAAAGTGCTGTTCCGGAGGAGTTGAGCGCGGAGGCGGAACAAGCGATGAGCGTCCTGGAGGAAGATGCTGCCGAGGAGGATGATGCCTACCTTGACAAATATCTCAGCGGTGAACATCTCACCCACGAGGAACTCACGTCGGGTTTGCGGGTGGCGTTGAAGCGCCGTCACATCGTGCCGGTGTTTGAGGTGGAGGCCTTGCAGGGTATTGGCGTGGGCGAGTTGCTGGATGAATTGTTCCGGCTCTTTCCTTCGCCCCTTGATCGCGAAGTGCGCGACGCGGCGGGCAGGAAAATCGAGGTGGGCGAAGAGGCCCCTTTTTCCGGCATGGTCTGGCGCGCGGTGAACGATCCGTTCATGGGGCAGATGCAATTTCTGCGGGTGGTCAGCGGCACGCTGGCAGCCGACACCGAGGTGCTTAACATCAGCAGAAACCATCGAGAAAAAATCGGCTCTCTGCATGTCTGCAAAGGAAAAAAGGATGAGACGGTCGCCTCGGTGACTGCCGGTCAGATTGTCTCGCTGGCGAAGCTGAAGTCAACCGGCGCGAATGACACGCTTTGCGCCACCGGGGCGGATGTGCGGCTTGTGCCGATTGCATTTCCCCAGCCGGTAATGTCGGTGGCGGTGACGCCGAAGACGCCGGGCGATGATGACAAGGCGGGCATCGGCTTGCATCGCGTCGTCGAGGAGGATCCCACGTTGCATCTGGAGCGCAACGCCGGGACCCACGAGCTGATTCTTTCCGGCATGGGCGATATACATATCGATATCGCGGTGAGTCGCATGAAAAAGCGGAGCAACGTCGATGTGGAATTGAAGGTGCCGAAGGTGGCCTACAAGGAGACGATCACCGGGCGGGGCGAGGGGCACTGCAAGCACAAGAAGCAATCCGGTGGTCGCGGTCAGTACGGTGAAGTCTATCTGCGCGTCGAGGCGCGCGATCCGGACGACCGCGAGTGGTTTGTCAACGAGGTGGTGGGAGGTGCGATTCCGCGCAATTTCATGCCGGCGGTGGAGAAGGGAGCGCTGGAGGGGTTGCAGCGCGGCGTGCTCGCCGGCTTTCCCATGATCAATGTCAAAGTGCGGGTGTATGATGGATCGTACCACGAGGTCGACTCATCGGAGGTCGCGTTCAAGATCGCCGGCGCCCGGGCGTTTTCGGATGGCGCGGCCAAGGCGCATCCGGTTTTGCTGGAACCGGTGATGAACCTGCGGGTAATTTTTCCCGGGCAATATATGGGTGACATCACCGGCGATTTGAATCATCGTCGCGGTCGCATTCTGGGTATCGAGGTGGATGCCGGCATGCAGGTGATTGCGGCCGAGGCGCCCCAGGCGGAAATATTCCGTTATGCCGCCGAGTTGCGGAGCATTACCCAGGGGCAAGGTGTGTTTGAGGCAAGTTTTAACCGGTACGAGGTCGTGCCGGCGCAAATCGCCCACAAGGTGATCGCCGCGCACGCGAAACAAGTGCAAGTAGAGGAGTAGACGAGGCATGGCTGGCCATAGCAAGTGGGCAAATATCAAACATCGCAAGGCGGCATCGGATGCGGCCAAGGGCAAGGTGTTCAGCAAGATCGCCAAGGAAATCATGGTGGCGGCGAGGATGAGTGGCGGGGATCCCTCCGGCAACATTACCTTGCGCTCGCTGATCCAGAAAGCGCGCGGCGTGAATATGCCGTCCGACAACATCGAGCGGGCGATCAAGAAGGGCACCGGCGAAATTGCCGGCGCGGCGATGGAGGAAGTGGTCTACGAGGGTTTCGCGGCCGGGGGCGTTTCCCTGATCATTTCCTGTTTGACCGACAACCGTAATCGCACGGCGGCCGAGGTCCGGCATTTGTTCACCAAGTTCAACGGCAACCTCGGGCAGCAGGGAAGTGTCAGTCGCAATTACAGCCGGAAGGGACAGATTTTTGTCGAGGCCGCGTCGATCAGCGAGGACAAGCTGCTCGAGGTGGCGTTGGAGGCCGGCGCCGAGGATGTGAAAGGCGGTGGCGATACTTTCGAAGTGCTCACCGATCCGGTGGAATTTCACCAGGTGTTGGAAAAGTTGCGGGCGGCCGGAGTCAAGACGGGCGGGAGCGAACTCACGATGATTCCCTCGTTGACCGTGGAGGTGACGGACAAGGAGCAGGCGGCGCAGTTGATCAAGTTTGTCGGTGCGCTGGAGGATCTCGATGATGTGCAGAATGTGTACAGCAATTTTGACATCGACGACGAGTTGCTGGCCTCGGTGACGTGATGCCGCGGTCGGATGCATAGGATGTTGCGGGCAATGTGATGGAGGCGGCTAAACATAATTTGACTGTGCTGGGCGTCGACACGTCGCTTCGATCCACCGGAGTGGGTTTGGTCAGAGGACCGGTCAAGGCGGCGCAATTTATCACATGCGGGACGATCAAGAATGCCGCTGCGCTTTCTCACACCGAGTGTCTACGCCGGATTGATGCCGGGATCAGCGAATTGATTGAGGAGCATCGTCCTTCCGTGGTGGCGATCGAAGGGGCATTTTTTGCCAAGAACGCGCGGACCGCGATGATTTTGGGTCAGGCGCGCGGGGTGGTGCTGGCGGCATCGGCCCGGGCGGGTGTTCCGGTGTATGAATACGCGCCGCGCGATGTAAAGCTAGCCTTGGCCGGTTTCGGCGCGGCGTCCAAGCAACAGGTGGCGAAGATGATCACGACTATGTTGCGTTTGCGGCAGGTGCCGCAGGAGGATGCCGCCGATGCGCTGGCGATTGCCTTGTGTCATTTACATCGCAGCGAAGGTGTCCGTGCCGTGGAGCGTAAACCCCTCTAAAGTATGGTCATGGTGTCGCGTGTTGACCTCGGCCGCGATTCAGGTATTGTATCAGTAATTATTTGAGCGGGCATAGCTTAGTGGTAAAGTTCTAGCCTTCCAAGCTAGCCAGGCGGGTTCGATTCCCGCTGCCCGCTCCATTCTTTTTTGTCATTCACGCCTCGCTCGCCCGAGCTTTGAAACGGCCTGAAATTGGCTGTTTTTCGGTGGGAACTAGCCCATCTTCCGCAGTTGGACGATTAAATTTCCGGTTTTACTGGTGTTTTGG
>CAYYAR010000048.1:0-12988 GCA_964470065.1 uncultured Verrucomicrobiota bacterium
CCAAAACACCAGTAAAACCGGAAATTTAATCGTCCAACTGCGGAAGATGGGCTAAATCAATTTTGCAGAATAAGCCGCTTTATCATGCTCTCTCCGTATGGTTGACCGTGATGTACAGCGATGTGTACCTTCGTCCCGAATCCGCATCAAACGCCCATGATCAACAAGTCGTTCTATCCCGCCTTCCTGTTCATCTCGCTTGCAACATATCTTCTCTACGCCGCCCCCGCCAATCCCGGACTCATCCTGCGTCACCAGCCCGACGGTTCCTCTTTCATGGCCCGGGCGCGCGGTGATGAGTTCTTTGGCTGGCACGAAACCGCAGCCGGCTTTCCGATCGAGAAAAACCCCGCCACGGGATGGTGGGTCTACCGATTGCGCCCCGGCGATACCAGCTCAACCATCCGTGTGGTTGGCATCGACGAACCCTCAGGTCGCCCCTGGGCTCCCGAACCTTCCGCGCCATCCGTCCAGATGCGACAGTCACGCTCGTCCGGCTCGATGGATCGCATCCCCCTTGGTGGCGAACACGGCGCCAGTTCGCTTGGTGTCGGCGAGGCGAAACTTCTCACGGCCTGCGTGCGCTTCACCAACAGTCCGCCGGAATCCAGCCTTACCCCCATCTCCTACTTTCAACAAATGATTTACGGGCGGACGACGGATCGTCGCACGGTCGCCGATTATTATCACGATGTGTCGGGCGGCAAACTGTCCATCACCGGCGAAGTGCGGGGCTGGGTGACCATGCCGCTAAGCAGCACCTATTATGGCAACAACGCGGACGGCATCATCAACCAGGAGCGCGTCGCGAATATGATCAGCAACACCGTGACGAGTTTGAGAACCAACGGATTTAATTTCGGATCGTACGACAGCGATCTGGACGGATTCGTCGATTGCCTGGCTATTGTGTTTCAGGGACTTGGTGAAGCCGATGGCGGCGACGAGAACACGATCTGGCCCCATCAATTCACCTACTCGCAACTGAACGGTGCGGCCGCGAAAGCCGCTCCACTGGCCACCGGCAGTGTCAACGCCGAAGGTGAACCGGTCTTCATCGACCTTTATTTCACCGCCGCCGAACTGAATACCAAGTCATCGAATGCTGCGGAAACCGTACCGGCACCGATCGGAACATTCTGTCATGAATTCGCCCACGCGCTGGGTTTACCCGATTTGTATGATACGTTGCCCCCGCAATCCCTGGGACTGGGGCAATGGAGCCTGATGGCGTATGGCACTTATGCCAACGGCTATGGTCAGAATGGCGACTGTCCAGTGTGGATCGATCCCTACAACCGTTTGAAACTGGGCTGGGACGTGGAAATCCACCTTACCAATAGCCTGATCAACGCCCGGATTCCCGAGGCGCAAAAAGAGCGTTTTGTTTACCGGTTGTGGAAAGATGGCGCGGAAAACCACGAATATTTTCTCGTGGAATATCGCCGTCGCCACGGATTCAATGTGGGCCAACCGGGCGAGGGATTGTTGATTTACCACATCGATGAATCCATCACGACCGGCAATAATTATGCGTGGTATAAACTGCCGGATGGCCGGGCCCTCATCGGAAAATTCAATTACCTCGTCGCCCTTGAACAAGCAGATGGTTTGTTTGAAATCGAGCGCGCGATCGATCAGGGTGACGATCAGGATGCGTTCAAAAATGGCCAGGAATTCACCGATACGTCCTGGCCCGGTAGCAAGGCCTATAACGATTGGGGCACGTTTGATGATGGTCCATCGACGCTGGTGGCGGTCAAAAATATCAATATTGATTCGCCCGATGTCGCTTATGCGGACTTGCATATTTTTGCCGATCAGGAGCGCCCCGGCATCTCCATACAAACGCCGGCCGGTGGCGCCTTGATTGATGTTTTGTCCGCGGCATCCGGCAGCGCCAGCGACAATGTAAATGTGACCTCCATATCGGCGACGCTGCAGGAGTTGCGCCCCGGCGGACGGTATTATGACTGGGCAAATTCTGCTTGGACGAATGTATTTTCCGCAAGTTGCGTACAAAGCGTCACGCCGTCATCGAGTTGGTCGCTGCCGGTCAACGACGCGATTTTTACCAATGGCGAGGCCTATCGTCTCACCGCAATCGCACAAGATGCGGCCGGTTTGACGACGGAATCGACGAGCGATTTCACCTTTGATCGCCTGGCTTATTCACCGACGATTGCCATCAGTTCACCGGCTGGCGAAACATATGCCGTGCCGCCCTTGATTCAGGGTTCCGCTTCCACCCCGGGCGAAACCCTCCTGACGTCGCGACGCTTCGCCATTTACTCCGAATCTTCCAACGCCTGGTACAGCTGGTCATCGCAATCGTTTGCTCCGGGTGCGTTTGACTTTAATGTGCACGTCACCAACACTACCGGTAGCGAGACGAGTTGGAACGAGCCCCTGCCCGCGAATCTCGTAAGCGGTTTGTACCAAGTGCACGCTCAGTCGGTAAACAACAGTAACCGCGCCTCGCCGTGGGCCTTGGCCCGCTTCCGTCTGGCCCGGGCGCCCACGGTCTCTATTGCTTCGCATGTGCATCAATCATTATTGAACAGTCTTGGCACTCTTTCGGGGTATGCCGCGCCCCAAGCCGGTTATTCGCTTGATGGATTCGTGAACCTCACCGTTTATCGCGAGGGTCAGTATTGGACGGGAAGTTACTGGACGAACACTCAGGCGACGCTGCTCGCCTCTGTGAATCCAAGCGGGGGCAGCTGGTCTTGGCCGGGCCCCGGCACGGGCGACTTGACCCTTCCTGCCGATGACGGTCTTTATGCCATCTCGGCGAGCGTCATCGACAACTACGGATCGTGGTCACTTTCGGTGGCCGGCGGCGCACCGGGACAAAACAACATCCTGCTGCGCGTGGATAATACCCCGCCGGACCTCCGCATTCATTGGCCGCCGGCTGGCTACACCTCAACGGTCAGCTCGATCCCGGCCTACTCGTTCGCCGGTTCCGCTACGGATCGAAGCGGCCAACCGATCGTGCGCGGGTATATTCGCCGCGTGAGCGATGGGCTGTATTGGTCGTTGTACGGCTGGGTTTATGCCGAGTCGCAAGGCATGTTCACCGCGGGGTATCCCGGAGGCGATGGCGGATCCTTTTCGGAGTGGAAGCTCGACCCGTATTTACCGGCGGCGGGCGCCAGCACGCTCTGGTGCATGCCGAATGGCGAGTATGAATTAATCGCCGTGGCATTTGACATCACCGGAAATTCTAACCGGCTGACGCGCACGTTCACGGTGAATTACCAGAATCCGCTGTTCACAAACCTCCCCTATAGCGGCTTCGCACCGACACAGATACCGCTGAACACAACTCCGTTTGAATTGATGGCCGCCACGTCGGCGCCGTCGTTCTCGACAACTGCAGAAGCGCCGGAATCCATCCAGCGTTTATTCCCGGTATCCAACAACACATTCCGTATGGCGGGCAAACGATTGAAAAGCATGAGTTACGGCGTTTATGCCAGCGAGCCGGTATTTTATGCCGCCGGTGCAACTGGAAAACTGCACAGCACCATCATCACCGGTTCGATTGAACACGCTACGAGCCAGTATTATGAGCGCAACGCGGGCGCGCCCGTAGTTGATTTCCGGACCGACGGCGAAGGCATCAGTGTGTCGGAGCTGATGGAATATGGGTACCGCTGGTATCACGATTCGCCGAATGACCCGCTCGACAGCGCCTATGACTGGAACCCGGTAAACCAATGCCAGATCACGCGCATAGGCGCCGACGGTTCGATGCAGTGGCAGGTGCTGGTGCCGTCTACCAATTACACCGGCTGGCTCGGCACCGCGGATCCGGCGGGACTGAATGTGAAATGGACAAAACTGCTCGATGACGGACGAGCGGTAGTGATTGCCGAGCTATTTGCCAATCGCGTGCAGAGCTATGCCGGCTATCAACTCGTCAATTACCGCAAACACATTCTCTGTATGGTGCTGAACACGAGCGGGCAGGTTTTGTCCGTGAATCGTTTCGGCACCGAGAACGAGGACGAAGAGCTGCAGGAGAATGAATCGCTGATCGACGCGACCGTGGATAACGCCGGCCATCTTTTCATCGCGAGCCAGCGCACGGCGGGCAGCAGTCCAGCCTATCATCTGCGGAAAATTCGCTTGTCGGATGGGGAGATCACGGGCGAATACATCATGGATGTCTGCATATCGCCGGAGAAGTGGGCGACGATCAGCGTGGATTCGGCGGGTTGGGTTTACATCGGCGCCAGCGTGGCCATCGAAGATCAGGACCATCGTTTACTGGTCACCCGTATTCATCCAATCACCATGTCTTCCATGTGGCGGGCCTATGGTCCCACCGGCAGCATGAGTCAAACCGCCAACAACTTAACGCCGGCCAACATGCCGCTCTTGCGGGCTGGCACCAGCGGTGTGTATGTCGTGCACAATCATGAAGGGACGGACACTTTCTCCGCGGGTGATGATCGCATTTTTGCCACGCGTTTTGATTTGTCCGGTCATTTAATCTGGAGCCGGGAGGTCGATGCCTTCAGGGGTTACCGCGAGGTTGGTAACCGCGCGGAATTTGCCATGCTTACGCCCGCGGATGACATCCTTCTTGCCGGCTATATTGGTTACAACAGTTACGACGGGGCGAAACCCGGCTATGCCAAATTTGCGGCGAACGGAGACCTGCAGTTTGCGCGGGAAATCGGCGTATCCAATATTGTGGCGTTCAATCGGAGTTTATCCGGTCAGCGCATCATCATGGCCACGGCCGCCGGGAGCGTGGATATCGATTCGCTGTCGGTCATCGAACTGCAAAATCCGGCCAACGTGCTCGCGCCGCCGATGTTGGAATCGTGGTCGCCCGCCGACCAGTCCGTGGTTCTTGGCGAAAACCTTCGACTTGAAGCAATGAATCTCGGCAGTCCGGCTACGTTTTCATGGTTCCATGCGCGATCAAACGATGTGTTTCATCTCCTCGCCGGGCAACAGCTGGCCACCCTCACCTTTGCCAGCGCCGCCATAACGAATGCCGGGCATTACTATGCCGTAGCGAGCAACAGTTTGGGCGTTGTGACCAGCCGGACGGCTGCGGTGATTGTCGTTACCAACGCGCCGGTCTTTATCAGCTCGCTCGTGGTGACCGGACGCGTGGGCGAATATTTTTACTATCAACCCGAGGCCGTGCCTGCACCGGCGGCATACGTGTTTGATTCACTGGCCTATCCAGATGGCTTATATGCCTCTTCTTATTACGGCGATATCACCGGCACGCCTTCGACGACCGGCCGGTATGAAGTATTGATGTCGGCCGGTAACGCCCTCGGCACGAACACGGTTACGCTGGTTATTTTCATCACCCGGATCGATCGCTCGCCGTATGAACAGTGGGTTTACGATCAATTTCTTTCGGGCGATGATGCCCTTCCCGGCGCGTCGCCCTATGGCGATGGAGTCGCAAATTTGCTGAAATATGCGTTTAATCTCTATTCGTGGGAGAACGCCACCACAATGACGCCGGGAACCGGATATTATGGCCTGCCCGACATGCGGGCGGCGGTTACCGGCGGGGCCACCCGGTTGCGCATGGAGTATGTGCGGCGGATCGCGGATACGAATCTGACCTATCAGGCGCAATTCTCATCCACCCTTTCGACCAATGTCGCTTGGGATACGAATATTTATCAACAAATCGTCGCGCCAATCGACGAGAATTGGGAGCGCGTGATTGTGTTCGACCAGGCACCCGGCACCGCTGTCACCAGTCGGTTCTCCCGCATGTTGATCATTCAGACGGAGCCGTGAACAACTCCTCTGGATGGGGACATAGAAGTCGTGAACAACTCCTCTGGATGGGGACATAGAAGTAGTGTCATTTTCGCAAGTCATTGGTATAGAATATTTTCCAATGATTGGAAATCCTTATACCTCTCATTTCCAATGATTGGAAACTTGGCATGCGGTCGTTTTGTGTTGTCATCTCTATTAAAATGATAGATATAGTGTGGATATGGACAACACTGAATTACTTCGCTTTACCACTGCCGGGTCGGTGGATGACGGCAAAAGCACGCTGATCGGGCGTCTGCTTTATGATTCCAAGCAGATTATGGAAGATCAGTTGGAAGCTTTGCAGCGCTCATCCGATATCACCGGCGACGGACAGATCAATTTGGCCAATCTGACCGATGGCCTGCGGGCTGAGCGCGAGCAAGGCATCACCATCGATGTCGCCTACCGCTACTTTGCCACGCCGAAGCGAAAATTCATCGTCGCCGATACGCCTGGCCATGTGCAGTACACCCGCAACATGGTCACCGGCGCCTCGACGGCCAACCTCGCGATTATCCTGGTCGACGCACGCCAAGGCGTGATCCAGCAAACCCGCCGCCATGCCTACATCGCATCGCTTTTGCGCATTCCGCATCTGGTTCTGTGCATCAACAAAATGGATCTTGTGGGTTATGCCGAGGATATTTTCAACGATATCCGCGACGAGTTTTCCCGCTTCGTCGCCGGTCTTGGCATCCGCGACATCACATTCATTCCGGTGTGCGCGTTGCATGGCGACAACATCGTGGAAAAATCGGACAGCATGCCCTGGTATTACGGTCCGCCGCTCTTGCGCCATCTGGAAGAGGTGTACATCGCGGACGATCGCAATCTCGAGGATCCCCGCTTCCCCGTCCAATATGTGATCCGGCCCTACTCGGATGCGCACCACGATTTTCGGGGCTTTTCCGGGCAGGTGGCCGGCGGCGTATTTCGCAAAGGCGATCCTGTGCTCGTCATGCCCTCGGGCAAGCGGTCCACCATCAGTCAGATTTATACGCTCGACGGCGAGCGCGAAGAAGCGTTCACGCCGATGTCCGTTACGCTTCAACTTGCCGACGACATCGACATCAGCCGCGGCGATTTGATCGTCAAGCCGGACAACATTCCCGATGTTGCCCAGGAATTCGAGGCGATGGTGTGCTGGATGCACGAGGAGCCGTTCCGCAAAGGAGTCAAATACGCCATCAAGCTCGGGGCCAAGAGCGCCCGTGCCATGGTTGTCGATTTCATTCACCGGGTGAATATCGACACCCTCGAAACCGAGTCCGGCGCGACCCAACTCGGCCTGAATGAAATCGGCCGCATCAAACTCAAGTGCACCACGCCGCTGGTTTTTGACGCCTACAGCCGCAATCGCTCCACAGGCGGGTTCATCATCATCGACGAAGCCACCAACATCACCGTCGGCGCCGGGATGATCTGCGAGCCGAAGAAGGTCATGCCCGCGGCCGAGGAAGACGCGGAATTCATCATTTAGCCGGCACAAGGCGACCACTTGGTGGTATTGTAATACCGTGCACAACCAACCACGTCACCGCGCGATTCCCATCGGCCTGGTCACCACGTGCCGGACCTTGCTGATCATCGGCACCGGTCGCGACATTGCGCCGCGTATCACCCATGCGAAACTTTTCGACTGGCACAAAATCCACATCATGTGGCCGGAATTGCCGGAGCATATTCTCGCCCTCACCCATGACGACGAACGCATCGTCGTCCACCTCCGCACCCCCGTCGAGGAAGACATCGCCCGCGCCGATGTGATCATCGAGGATTGCGAGGACCATGCCCTCGCCGAACAAATCACCGGCTGGTCCCGCAAACATCGCCGCCTCATCAACGCCATCGACAAGCCCGAACTGTGCGACCTGTACTACATGTCGCTGATCTTCCGTGACCCGCTGATGCTCGCCATCACCAGCGGCGGCGACGCCCCGGCCCTTGCCGCCTTGCTTCGCAAGCAACTGGAAGCCAATCTATCCCCCGGCTGGGCCACCGCATCGCGCATCATGCAGGAGGTCCGGAATCGACTGCCAAGTGGACAATCACGGAAAAAGATGTTACTTTCGCTCGCTAAACATCCCGATATCTTGAGCCTGATCGAGGCCAACGATGAACAGGGTTTGAAGGGATTATTCGACGATGCAGTTTCTCGGATGTGAGCTTGAAATCAAGGACCCCACACAGCGGGAGGAGATTGTCCATGATCTCGCCCGGCTTGGTAGCCGTCCCCTGCTCGTCTTGAACACCTGCCAGCGGCTCGAGTGTTTTGGAAGTTCCGTTCCCGAGGATCCGCGTTGGCGCATTACCGCCCGGTGGGACGCCTGTGACGCGTTTGAGCGGATGGCCCGTATTGCCGCCGGCTTGGAAAGCCGGATCATAGGCGAGCTCGAGGTGCTTGGCCAAGTGCGAGCCGCCTACAAACTTTTTCATCAAGTCGCCGGGCGTAACGAGAAGAGTCTCGATCGCATTTTTCAGGATGCGCTCGCCTTGGGCCGCAAGGCCCGCCAGGTCAGCGAAGTGGACCGGAACCTCACGTCCCTGAGCGCCCTCGCTGCGCGTGCATTGATGAAGCATCTCCCCGCCCATGCTCCCGTGGCCGTGGTGGGCACCGGCTCCATCGCCGGCGCCGTGGCCCGGTATTTGAACAAACGCGGAAAATATCCGGTGCGCGTGACCAGTCGCTGCCCCGAAAATGCGTTCAACCTCGCCATGGAGTTGGGTGGATTCAGCACCGCGCTGGATGAAATGGAACACTTGTTTGAAGGGGTGCACGGTATTGTAACCGCCACGGCGGCTCCGCACGCCCTCATTTACCGCAAGCATCTGGAAAAAGCCGCGCAGCCACTGACCATCGTCGATTTGGGCGAGCCGCCCGATTGCGATGTAGCCGTGCGTGATTTGCCGGGCGTGACCTATATCTCCCTGATGCAAATCGAGCAAAAGGCGAACATCAACACCGAAGACCGGGTGCGTCGCGGGGAGGTTGCCGCCCGGATCATCCGCGATGGAGCCCGGGCGTGGGCCGCGCAAAATTGATCGTCGCCACGCGCGAAAGCCCGCTGGCGCTGGCCCAAGTCGAAGAAGCCTGCATCGCTCTCCGGTCGTGCTTTTCCGGGGAAACGGAATTCACTGTCGCCCCCTGCTCCACCCCGGGTGATCGCGACCTGACCACGTCGCTGGCCGAACCGGATCTCGCCACGGATTTTTTCACGCGCGATCTCGACCGGATGATCTTGGATGGCGAAGCTGATCTGGCTGTTCATTCCGCGAAGGACCTGCCCCATCCGCTGCCCGGAGGTATCGAAGTAGCGGCGTTCTTGCCGGCGCGCGACATTCGCGATGCGCTGGTGATTCGTGAAGGTATGCGTCGCGAACAGATCCGCGTGATAGGCTCCAGCAGTCCGAAACGTAACGCTGAACTCGGCCGGCTGTTTCCGGATTGGGTCCTCAAACCGGTCCGGGGAACGATTGGTGCAAGACTCGAACAACTTGATCGAGGTGATTACGACGCGATCGTGGTGGCCGCCTGCGCGCTGGATCGCCTGGGCTGGTCATCGCGCATCGATTCGTATCTGCCGTGGGATCCCACGCCGAATCAGGGTCGCCTCGCGATTACCGTGCGGACGGATCGGCACGATTTGCGCGAGGCACTTCGCGCCATTGATGTGCGGGAGCGGGCGGGTCTCGTCGTTTTGTTGGGGTGTCCGGCTGATTTTGGACTGATCTCGCACCGGGCCCGGCAATATCTCCAGCATGCCGACGTGGTTGTGCATGACCGTTTGATTCCAGCCGAAGTGCTTGGCTTGATCGGCCACAAATCAGTTCCGGTTGGGAAAACGGGCGGCGCACCATCGACGCCACAACATGATATTCACCGGCAGATGCTGCATCTGGCCGAACAGGGAAAATTGGTGGTCCGGTTGCATGGTGGTGACCCGGGAATTTACGGGCGCCTGAATGAAGAGCTGGATTTTCTCACCGGCTGGAGTCTTCGCGTGGATGTGGTCCCATCGGTCACGGCGGCGCAAGTGGCCGCGGCCCGGGCCGGGGCGCCACTGACACACCGGGGCGAAGGTCACCGTCTCACGTTGATCTCCGGAAATCCGCCCGAGGGACAGCCCGCGCCCACCTTGCCCGGGCCCGACATCGGCAATCTGGCCGTCTACATGGGCGTGCATGCGGCGGCGGATTTGCCGGCACGGTTTGCCGCCGCCGGCTGGAAGGCGTCCGCTCCCGTGGTAATCGGCGAGCGATTGGGATGCCCGGATGAACAGGTTCGTCATACCGAGATTGCCCGGTTGGGTTCGCTGGAAATTTTATCGCCGGCGGTATTTATTGTCGGCGCGAAATCCCATCCGGTCGAAAACCGGATGTTGTTTACCGGGACAGATCCGGAGCATTTTCTCAAGCATGGACCGCTGCTGCACTGGCCGATGATCGAGTTGAAACCGCGGTCGCTGGACGAGCGGGTGGCCGCGCTCAAGCAGCATCTCGCTCAAGCGCGCGGGTTTATATTTCCATCGCGGATGGCCGTGCGATGCGTGGTGGAAGCGATGATGGCCCGCGGGGATATCCGGGACCTTCACGGAAAGAGGCTTTTGGCCGTCGGGCCCTCGACGCAGGAAGAACTCGCCGCCGTCGGCCTGCGTGCGGATGCCGCCGCCGCCAATCTCGGTGGCATCGAATCGCTGGTGGATCAATTAAGCGCGGGCGACCGGGGTATTTATTTATATCCCTGCTCCAACGAATCGCCCAAGGCAACGAGGATCACGCGCATGAGGGATTTTGGCGTCGATTTGCGGCCGGTGGAGTTTTACCGCAATGAGCCCACGCCGAGACAGCCGTTGCCGCGATTGGTATTTCATCGCGTGCTCTTCACGAGCAGCAGCACCGTCGAAGCTTATTTCGCCCGTTATCCGGATGAAATGTGCGCCAACCGGATCTGGTTGGCGGTAGGGCCATCCACCCTTAAAACGCTGAAAGAAAAAGGTCTGCCGGCGCGAATGCTGGCATAGATCACGAATGATCCGGCTCAACAAGCGCATGGCCGAACTGGGTCTTTGCTCGCGCCGCGAGGCCGATGCCTGGATCACTGCCGGCTGGGTGCGGGTGAACGGGGCGCGAGTCACGTTGGGACAAACCGTCTCGACCGAAGACGTAATTACGATCGACAAGGCCGCCGAGAAAGCCAAGCAGCGGCAAGTGACCCTATTGCTTCACAAACCGCTCGGCTATGTCAGCGGTCAACCGGAAGATGGTCACGAAAGCGCCGAAGTGCTGATTCGCGCCGAGACCCGTTGGAAGGAGGATCCGGCCGGCATCCGGTTTGAGCCCGGGCATGCGCGGCATTTGGCGGTCGCCGGTCGTCTCGACATCGACTCGACCGGACTTCTGGTATTGACGCAAGACGGGCGAATTGCCCGGCAAATAATTGGCGAGGATGCGGACGTGGAGAAGGAGTATCTGGTGCGCGTGCATTATGACGACGGGCGGACCATGATCGTGGACAATGTGCGCGATCGATTTCCGGCCGGACAACTGGCCCGCCTGAGGCACGGATTGCGACTGGATGGCAAGCCGCTCAAACCGGCGGAGGTTTCGTGGCAGAATGCCGATCAATTGCGCTTTGTGCTACGCGAAGGAAAGAAGCGTCAGATTCGCCGCATGTGCGAGCAGGTTGGGTTAAAAGTGGTCGGGCTCAAGCGCGTGCGCATCGGCCAGGTCTTGCTCGGCCAATTGCCCCCGGGCCAGTGGCGTTATCTGGACGGCACCGAGCGCTTTGCGTGAGTTGACGCGGAGTATTTTTCTTGCATGACTGACTGGCCATCATGGTTGTTATGGTGTACAAAGCGACCTCATGAATACAAACAAGCGCAACATGGACGACATCCGGATGGATGCGGAAAATTTGTACCGCGAGGAAACAATCACTGATTTGCGGACCGGCACGATCAAGGTGCTCAATCCGGTCAACCGGGACGGCTCACCGGACACCATGCGGCCGACAATGTTTGTTTGCCAGACCGAATTGATGTCGAACGCCGGCATGATTCCGGTATCGGCGCCGATCGATGCGGCCAATCTCAACGAGGCGATCGACAAGTTTCCGGCGGCGGTAAAGCAGGCGGTGGATGACATGATCAAACGCGTGCAGGATTTTCAGCGCGAGCAGGCTTCGCGCATTGTCACGCCCGGCGAACTGGGGAGTCCCCATCTCGGTGGCGCACCGGGCGGCGGCAAAGGCGGCTTGATTATTTGATTGAGCGATAGCCGTTCTTGTCGAACGTCGTGAGGGGCAAGAAGAGAAGAATCCGTTCCGGTTGATTCTCAGCCTCACGTTGCCCGAAACAGTCTGTCCACTGCACAGATGATCGCCGACTCTTGAGCCTGAGGGTAACCTTGACCTCCCGCCGGCGGGAAATCCTTTTGCTGAGCGATTCAAGTCGGGCGGGATGGGATCGGCGTCGATTTCCATGGAAGGATTTTTGAAAATAAAAAAAGCCATCAGGGTTTGCGCCCTGATGGCTCATAAAATAATCCCGGCAACGTGCTACTCTCCCATGGCCAACACCATAGTACCATCGCCGCTGAGGAGCTTGACGGCCGTGTTCGGAATGGGAACGGGTATTTCCTCCTCGCCATGGTCACCGGAAAATCGGTTGGGCTGCGGTTGCGCCGGGATCGCCAAGACCCTCGTCACAACCTGACCCTAAAAATAAATTGCATATGCAGGGAACTGCTAAAAGTAGGGAATTCCGTCAGCCGGCCCCCGTGTGCTTGCGCACACGGGGACAGACCTTGGAAAATTAATGGTCAAGCCGCACAGCCGATTAGTACTGGTTAGCTGAAGGTCTCACGACCCTTACACACCCAGCCTATCAAGGTTGTAGTCTTCAACCGGCTTTTAGTCCCGTTCAAGACGGGAGGGAAATCTTATCTTGGAGTTGGCTTGGCGCTTAGATGCTTTCAGCGCTTATCCTGTCCGTACATAGCTACCCAGCAATGCCCCTTGGCGAGACAACTGGAACACCAGAGGTACGTCATTCCCGGTCCTCTCGTACTAAGGAATGATCTCCTCAAATTTCCTGCGCCCACAGTGGATAAGGACCAAACTGTCTCACGACGTTCTGAACCCAGCTCGCGTACCGCTTTAATTGGCGAACAG
>CAYYAR010000049.1:0-12944 GCA_964470065.1 uncultured Verrucomicrobiota bacterium
AAATGGGCCGCCGCGATGCGGCCGGATGCCGCGAGCCATCACCTACGCCAACGGAAGATGCCACAGATCAGTTGGTCGCCATACAAAGCCACATAACATGAGACACCCAAAATGACTCCGATCGAAAACTCAACCGTTGCACATCAATGACTTACAATAGCAGGCGATCGACATGTTGAACTCAGGAAAATACTACCTGCCCAAACAACTGGCAAGCGCCACGAAACTTTTTCAACCCAACCAGACCGCCACATTATCCGCCGCCGTACAAAGCCATACCGGTTTACGTTTAGCCGAGATAGATCCGCTCCAGCGCGCTCTTGCTGATGTTCCCCTTGCCATCGACGGCCTCGATGAAATAGCGGACATGCCCGGCGCCCGCCGGCAGCTCGACGCGATACAACTCCGCCGGCGCCCTGGCGCCGGTACGGGTCGGATACGGTCCCGCGCTTTGCATCGGCAGTCGCGTCTCTTTTCCATCCACGCGCATCACGAGTGTGACCGACGATAATCCGGAAATATCATAGACGAAGGTCTGCAAGACCGCCTCATGGGGCGCGGCCACCAAACCGCCCTGCCCCCACGTCTGGCCTCCCGGATTCTCCGGCAGTACCCACGGCGGGAAGATCGTCGGCCCGGCCACATCTTTTCCGGTATGCAGTACATGACCGATTTCCGCCTGGATACTGTCCAATCCGGCATTCGCCGCGCGCGTGACTTGATGATCCCACACATCCTGTCCGGTCCAGTACCAGTAGCAACTCGTTTCCGCGAGCAACATCAACCGGGTAGCGCGCGCCAACCCGGCGCCGTGCGCGTGCGCGTCCTCCAGCGCATGCACCGATTGCTGGAACGCGGTGAGCACCGCCCACGAATTCAGATCCGGCGAATACGGTTCGCGATAGCGGCTGAACCATTTCATGAATTGCGGATCACCGTTGTCGGCACCCGCCCACGAGCCCGGCTCAATGTGGATGGAGCGGGTCGGGTCCGGCGGAAAATGGTTGAGATAATCGCGAATGGAAATCAATTCGAAGCGCGGATCCTGCTTGAGCCAGTCAACCAGGCGCTCGGTGTTGTGCCGGTAATAACTGTCCGTGCCGCCGCCATAATTATCGCCATCGGAGTGCAGCAGGAAAAATGGCGGATGCTTGGGATCGAACTGTCCGGTCCGGTGCAATTCGCCATGCAGTTGACCGAAACAATCGGGATATTGCAGCGCACCAAAACCGCCACGCGCATCTTCGTTGCCGAGATAACGCTCGGCCGGCACGGCGATGATGCGGTGTACTTCGCCATCGGGGTCCTCGTAATGCACATACTCGGGCTTGAGCAACCCGGGGCTGATTTTGGAAGCCGCCCAGACATTGCGCAACTGATACCAGTCATGCGCCGGGGGATTTTCCTGCTCGGCCGGATTGGGCGGCAGCATGCCTTCGTTCGCTCCGCCATACGGATAATGCTGGCAAGCGCGGGCCCGGTGAATGCTATCGTAAATAACCGCCTCCACGCCGGCCTGCCTCAACGCCGGAATCATCCGCACATGAAACGCCGTCTCCGGAGGAAACAAAATGCGGGACGGCGGCGCGCCAAACGCATTCTCCACCAGCTTGCGGTGCCACTCAATCTGGCGGACGATGTTGCGGCCGGGAATGAGCGGCATGAGCGGATGAAAAAATCCGAACGCGGTAAAGTCGAGTCGCGGACTGCCGTCGGCGGTTTTCATTTCGCCGGCGGAACGCAGCGCGTTTTTCCATCCGGCAAACTGTCCGCCACACAAACCCTCGCGCTCGCAGCGGTCGAGCTGTTCGATCAGCGAGCCGCTCCAACTGGTGCTGATCCCGGCCCGGGGCAAATCGCCGCCCGCATACCGGTCGATCGCGTCAGCGAGAAATTGGGCATAGGCCCCTCGACGGGTTCCGAAGATCTGGTCTTTCTCGCCATCCCAATACGACTCGTTGGTCGTATCGTAATACGGCTGATGCATGTGTTTGTGAATGCCAAAGTAAATTTTTTCGCTCATGGTGCTTTCATTGTAAGGCGCATCCGCCGATATTGTCGAACTTCATTGAGGCGGGCGCCGCCGGAAAGATGCCGCGGATCGCGGGCGTCAAGATAGCGTCATCGAACGCCGGACCGGAAACCGAACACTTACTCTCCGCCCTCGTCCGGCTTTTTTTGCTCCAGCGCCCAAGTCATATCGTCCGCGCGCGCCATCACATCCTCGAGGACAAAGATCGGCGCCTTCAATTGCAAGGCCAACGCGATGGAATCACTGGGCCGCGCGTCGATTTCCAGCATATTGCGGCCGCCCTCAAGTTGTTGATACATGAACAGGCGGGCAAAATACGTGTCTTCCTTCAGGTCGTTGATAACCACTCTTTGCAACACCACGCCCAACCCGGCCATGATGTTCTGGATGAGATCATGCGTCAGCGGGCGGGGCTTGTGCACATCGTGCATGGCCATGGTGATGGCGGCGGCCACGCCGTGATCAACAAAGATGGCAATGGTCTTAAGTCCATCAGTCAGAAAAACTCCGCAACCGGTCGGCGTGGGCACCAGGGCCTTGATGGTCACGGGAACTTCGCGCTTCGCCGTCATCACATTCCTTTGGTGATGTGATACACCATGTAAAAGATTCCCAGAATCATCACGGCTGAAAGGAACGAGTCCATAAATCAAATCATCCGCTTTTCACGCGAAGCGTCAAGCGGTCATCGCCCTTGGCCACATCAAAGACCACCGTGTTTCCGGCCTGAATCCCGCCATCCAAGAGCTCGCCGGCCAGGCGATCCACCACATCGCGCATGATGACGCGCTTCAGCGGACGCGCGCCGAACACCGGGTCGTACCCCTCGGCGGCGATCAAATCGAGCGCCGCCGCCGTAAGCTCAAGCGTGATGTGCTTGTCCTTCAGATGGTGACGCACGCGTTCGATTTGAATATCCACAATTTTGCGCAATTGCTCGCGGCGCAAGGTGTGGAAAATAATAATGTCATCGACGCGGTTGAGAAACTCCGGACGGAAATGCGAGCGCAACAACCCCTGCACTTGCGCCTCCATCTGCCCGTAGGCCGGATCCAACGGCGTCAACTCCGGCCGGGCCGAAAGCGTGTCGTGAATGACCGTGCCGCCAATGTTGGAGGTCATGATCGCCATGGTATTTTTGAAATCCACCGTGCGTCCCTGTCCGTCGGTCAGGCGTCCGTCATCAAGCAATTGCAGCAGCACGTTGAAGACATCGGGATGCGCCTTTTCGATTTCGTCAAAGAGCACCACCGAGTAGGGTTTGCGCCGCACCTGCTCGGTTAAATAACCGCCCTCGTCATAGCCGACATACCCGGGCGGTGCGCCGATCATGCGGCTGACCGAATGCTTCTCCATATACTCCGACATATCGATGCGAATCATCGCCCGCTCGTCATCGAATAGAAACTCCGCCAGCGCGCGGCACAGCTCGGTCTTGCCGACACCGGTCGGACCGAGAAATATAAACGAGCCGACCGGGCGGTTGGGATCCTGCAAACCGGAGCGCGAGCGTCGCACGGCATTTGCCACCGCCTTGATTGCCTCCGCCTGCCCGACCACCCGTTCCTGCAGCCGCTCCTCCATCTTAAGCAACTTCGCCTTTTCGGTCTCCAACAACTTGCTCAAGGGAATACGCGTCCAGCTCGACACCACGGAGGCAATATCCTCCTCGTCGACCTCCTCCTTCAGCATGCGCTCGTCCTTCTGCAGGGTGGCGAGCTTTTGCTGAGCCTCTTTGACCTGCGCCTCGACCTTGGGAATCTGGCCATACATGATCTCCGCGGCCTTGCCGAGATCGTTTTCGCGTTTGGCATTTTCTTCCTGCGTGCGCAGCAAATCCAGCGCTTGCGACAAATCGCGGATAGCCGAAATCAATTCCTTCTCCTGCTCCCAATGCAACTTCAGGCGAGCATCTTTTTCCCGCAATGACCGGAGCTCCTCCTCCAGCTTGGCCAACCGGTCACGCGAATCGGCATCCTTCTCTTTCTTTAACGCCTCACGCTCGATTTCCAACTGCAACATGCGCCGCCGGATCGTGTCGATTTCCACCGGCATGCTGTCGATTTCCATGCGCAAACGGCTGGCCGCCTCATCGATCAGGTCGATGGCCTTGTCGGGCAGGAATCGCTCGGTGATGTAACGGTCGGAGAGTGTCGCCGCCGCCACCAGCGCGGAATCCTGAATCCGCACGCCGTGATGAACTTCGTAACGCTCCTTCAATCCGCGCAATATCGCGATCGTGTCCTCGACGGTCGGCTCGCCGACCAGCACCGGTTGAAAACGTCGCTCCAGCGCTGCGTCCTTTTCGATATGCTTGCGGTATTCATCGAGCGTGGTCGCACCGATGGCCCGCAACTCGCCGCGAGCCAGCGGCGGCTTGATCATATTCGAGGCATCGACCGCGCCCTCGGCGCCACCCGCTCCCACCAGCGTATGAAGCTCATCGATAAACAAAATGATGCGGCCTTCCGCGCTCATCACTTCCTTGATGAAGGCCTTGAATCGATCCTCAAACTCGCCGCGATACTTCGCCCCGGCAATCATCGCCCCGAGATCGAGCGAGACCACGGACTTTCTCGCCAGGCTTTCCGGAACATCGCCGGCGACGATGCGCTGGGCCAGACCTTCCACGATCGCGGTTTTGCCGACGCCGGGCTCGCCGATCAGCACCGGATTGTTTTTCGTGCGGCGCGAAAGCACCTGAATCACGCGGCGGATTTCGTTGTCGCGACCAATCACGGGGTCAAGCTTGCCCGCGCGGGCGGCCCCGGTGAGATCGTGACCGTATTTTTTTAGCACTTCGTATTTATCTTCGGGATGCTGATCGGTCACCCGTTGCGAGCCGCGGACGACTTGGAGCGCCTTCAATGCCGCATCGTGGGTCAGCCCTGCCTTTTTTGCCGATTCTGCGAAGGCCGTATCTCTTTCCTCCAGCGCAGCGAGCAACAGATGCTCCACGCTGACGAATTCATCGCGCATCGACGCCGCCGTCTTGACCGCTCGATCAAGGATGCTCCGCATGGACTTGGCGAGGTATCGTTCGGCGGCACCGCCGACGGTGGGTTGTCGCTCCAGATGTTGTGCCAAGGCGCGCTCGAGGCCTCCCGTATCCACGCCCAGTCGTTGCAGGAGCGGACGTACCAATCCCTCCGGCTGCCCGAGCAGGGCAAGCACCAGATGCTCCGGCAGTATTTCAGCATGATCCTGATCAGCCGCCAGGGTCTGCGCCGCCTGAAGGGCCTCTTGGGCTTTAACCGTGAATTTATCGAGTTGCATGATTGGCTTGATTAGACGCCGATCGGACCCAAAAGTTCAAACCGTATTTGTTGATACACCTGTCGTGAGTATCCTTCATTCCCGGCACCGGCCCCGTCGAGAAGCACACGTGTATTACGGCGCGCGATCCTTCGCATCAAAATCATCGCACGTATCCGTCGCCTCGACCTCCCGGTTATGCCGCGCGCAACGTTGCGTGAACGGATTGACCAGATAATGCTTGCAGTAGCGGCAGATGGTTCGATTTTCGCCTTCGTCGAATATCTTGATGGCGGCGGGCCGATCCTCCTCGCTGAAAATTACCGGCGTTTTTTTGGGGAGAGGCGGCGCCGCCGGCTCCTCAAAACAATGACCGCAAACCGCACACTTCATCCGCTCGCCGATCCGGGTGAATCCATCGTACACCGGCTCTTTAATCACCAGTGTTTCCCGGCCGCAACCTGGACACATCATTTCGGGCATGGCGCGCTCCGTTGCCAGGCGACCGGGTATTCCCTAGGCCGACACACCTGTCTCGCGACGCTGCTTCAAACGCTTGCGGGCGGCAAATTCCGGCGCTTCTTTCACGCACAGACCGAGAATACGCAGCGACTCCTTGAAGTACTTCATGCCCTCGTTTTTCAACTCGGCCGGAAGATTGCCGACATACTCCCAGCCTTTGGCCTCGAGGTCATCGGGCGGGATCGCGAGATCGTCCCAATTCTGGAACAGCCGCCCCCACTCGCTCCGCAGAATTTCGTGAATGTAGTGCTGATGGGTCGGATACCAGAACGAATCGTGATACGCCACGCTCGCCATGTAGGACCACGGAGCGAGCACGGTCTTAAGCGTCCATTCGACCGGCTTTTTCAGCGGGCCCCAATAGATCAGGTGCTGCATCCGGCTCGCGAAGGTCATCTTCTTGAACGGTCCGACGAAGTTCCAGTTTTGCGCCCCCGCATCTAGGTCGCCGACGATTTCGATGTCACGCGGATCGCCGCAACCGAGGCCCTTCTCGTGGGCGAGGCGCACGAACTTCAAATCGCGCAACGGATCAAAGCCCATCAGTTTCGCCGCCACCGCGTCGATGGCTACTTGGTCGGACGAAGCGAGGATGACATTTTTCACATGCGGGATCATGCAGCGCGGACCGGGACCGTCGCCCGCGAACGTGCCATCCATCACCGCGAACACGCCGGAGTGGATTTTCTTCTGGATCATCAACAGATCGACCAGCGTCTCGTGAATCACCGGATGCGTCCAGTGGCGACGCTCGTTGAGCAGTCCGCCAAACGCGTTCTTCATCGCACCGGTGGTCGTGGTGAAAATGTGCGTTTTCACCGTCGGCAGATGGAGGATGTTTTCGCCGATGAACCGCTTCGGAATCATGAAACCGTCTTTGTAGACATCGTTCAGGCAGATGAATTTATCGGCCAGATCGCCTACTGCATCGCGAATATGGATCCACTCCTCGCCTTCGTAGAGGTGAACATTCTTGAGCTTGTGCGCATCGGTGACATTCACCTGCTTGTTCTCGCGCTCGCCGAGATGGGCGTCGATGACCACGGTTCGGTTGTGGCAACCGTGAATGAGGTCGGGATTGTACCCGTCCCGCTTCATCGCGCGGATCACGCCGTCGAGTTGCCACGGCGTCGTGGACGAACCCGGATAGAAAAAGTGCCAACTGATATTGATTTTCAGCGCGGTATCGATCTGTTTCGACAGAACCTGCTGGTAATCCGCCAGATTCATCAACCGGTGATAATCCTCCAGCACCGTTGCCGGCGTGGTCCTCAGAATTGCTACTTTCGATTTGGCCATAAAATCCCCGTAATTGGTCAATATACTGGATAGCGGACTGAATGTAAACTTGACGACCGGGGCGCGTTGCCACTATAGTTATAACATGACGATCAAAACCAAAATCCGCAAAATTGGCAATTCTTACGGAATTGTGCTGCCCAAAGAAGCCATTCATCAACTGAAGGTAAAGGAAGGCGATGCCGTCTATTTGACCGATGCGCCGAATTGCTCGATGCGTATTACACCGGATCGAATGGGATTCGCCGAGAAAATGGCCATTGCGGATAAATTGATGCGCCGTTATCGCAACGCCCTCAGCGAATTAGCCAAATGAAAGAGCGGGTTTGGATCGACGTGAACGATTGCCTCTCTTTTCACGAGGAAATGCTTTCGAGACACGGAGGATTGAGCGGTGTCCGCGATCAGGGACTGCTCGAATCCGCGCTGAACCGGCCCGTGCAATTGTTTCATTATGGAAAACAATCCTTGCACGAAATGGCTGCAGCTTACGCTTGCGGGATCGTTAAAAACCACCCTTTCCTCGATGGCAATAAGCGTGCCGGATTCATGGCGGCCGCGTTGTTTCTGGAAATTAACGGTTTCTCATTCAAAGCCACCGAGGAAGACGTCGTCGTTCAAACCCTCGCCCTCGACGCCAGTGAAATCAATGAAGCGGCCTACGCGCGCTGGCTCAAAGACGTGAGCGAGCCGGTTTAGTAATTTGCCCGGTTCGGTTTGACAGCATACTGCTTACATGTAATTTTATATACATGAGCTTTAAAACCATCGCCGTGGATGTTAAGACCTACGAAGATTTGAGCCGAGCGAAGAGGCCATCCGAGTCGTTTACCAAAACGATTGATCGCCTGCTCAAAGAGGCGAGGTCCACGTACACATGCGGCCACGCCTACGAAACCGTTTCACAGATCGTAAAAAAGCCATTATCACGCCGGGAGGCGGATGACATGGAAAAAGTCCTCCGCGAAAACCGCCGCAACACGCGCTGGAACAAACCGGCCTGGTCATGATCTGTATCGATACGACCGTGTTAATTGACGAGTTCAGGTCGGCCGGAAACGCCGCCGCACCTGTATTCAAGGCGCTATTCAAGCACGGAAACGAAGAATTAATTGTGCCCGCAGTTGCTGCCGGCGAGTTTATGGATGGCGCGGCTTACATTTCCGAAGAACGCTTACAGGAAGCGCTCGGGATTTTGAAACAGCGGCGCGTAATTATGATCGACTTGGTCATCGCGGAGCATTACGGGCGCATCGCCGGGCATTTGAGGAAGAAAGGCAAGATCACTCCCTATTCGCACAACGACCTGTGGATCGCCGCCACCGCCCGGGCCACCGGGAGCCGTCTGCTGACCCGCAATCAAAAACACTTCGCCCACATTCCGCAACTTGATTTGACCGGTTATTGATCCACCAAGATCCCGGTTTGTCCCGTCTCGCATGGATAGTCGCGGGCGGAATCTTTAGCGGTGCCTCACATGCGTTCCGGCCCGCAAACGCGCGAGGAGGCCGTAGCGCGGGCTGAGGGCGAAGCCGAGGAGGAAAAAGAGCGCGAGCAGAATAACCATCGCCGGGCCGGTCTGGACATTGAGATGGTTCGTGAGAAATACCGAGCCTACCGCAATGACCATCCCCGCCCCGCCCCCGCCCCACATGATCGCGCGCGGCGAGTTGAAGAATAGATACAGCGTGGCCGCCGGCGCTACAAGCAACCCGATTGCTAGCAACGCCCCCACCGCCTGCAATGACGTCACCATGGTAATCACAATCAACGCGGCGAGGAGATAGTCCAAGCGCCGCGTGGAAATGCCCTGCGATGCGGCAAGGTCATTCGAGAAAATGAAAAGCAACAGCGGACGCTGCAACAGAATCGCCACCGACAACACCACCAGCCCGGCGAGGAACATGAACCACAAATCCCAGTTGGAAATGCGCAGGATGTTGCCAAACAAATAATCCTCCACCCGCACATACGTGCCCAGCCGCTCAAGCACCAGCAACCCGCCCGCCGTGGCCGCGGTGTAGAAAATTGCCATCGCGGCTTCGCGATCGATCCGCGAATTCGAAGCGACGCTCTGACTGCCAAGACCAACAAGCAACGCCATCAGAAACGCCCCGATCAGCGCGCTGTACGGATTCAATCCCGCGATGAGCGCACCCACCGCGATGCCGGGAAACAAGGTGTGCGACAACGCGCCGGCAAACAGCGCCCCGCGCCGCAACACAACATAGCCGCCGATATACCCGTTGAGAAAACCAATCATCATCGCGGCGAGGAGCGCGCGCTGATTGAATTGATAGGACAGCATCTCACCGACGGCCTCGATCATGTGCCCGCTCCAAATAGTTTTTGCAGGTTTTCCCCGGTCATGACTCTTTCCGCCGGCCCCTTCGCAATAAGTCCGCCATCGAGCAACAGGGCCTCATCGAAAATATGACCGACCGTTTTCAGGTCGTGATGCGACGCCACGATCAGATGTCCGCTGACCACGAGGTCGCGCATCAGTTTTGTCAACAAATCCTGCGATGGTTGGTCAAGCCCGGCGAATGGTTCGTCGAGCAAAAGCACATGGGCCTCCTGGGCAAGGGCGCGGGCGATCATCGCCCGCTGTTGCTGTCCGCCGGACAACGCGCCGATTTGTCGTCCCGCCAAATCGCCGATATGCATGGTGGCGAGCGCGCGCTCGACCGCCTCGCGATCGGCTTTTCTAAAATGACCCCAGCGGCCCAAGAGCGGATATCGCCCCAACTCCACTAGTCCACGCACGGTGAGCGGAAAACTCCAGTCGATATCCGAACGCTGCGGCAAATAGGCGATCTCGTGCGTGCTTTTTGAAACCGGCTCTCCGCGCCAAATCACCTGCCCGGTGGTCGATGGCACCAGCCCGACAATACGCTTCATCAGCGTGCTTTTGCCAGCGCCGTTGCCGCCGATCAGCGCGACCGAGGTGCCGCAAGTGACCTCAAATGAAACATCATGCAGGGCGCAAATGGCGCCATAATGGACATGCAACCCTTCGACCTTGAGGACGTGATGACCATGTTCGCCGGCGACATTATTCATGAACGGACCACGTGAATGAAATTGTTTCCCGGATGTCGCCCCCGCCCCACACCGTGTAGTGCCGGCCCGGAAAACCGGCCGCCTCCGCCTTCACCTCCATCGCTGTTCCGGCCCCGGACACGCGGGCGACAACCATAAACTCCAATCCTTCGGGTTGCATACGGAGAGGCAAGGCTTTTTCAAAAAAACGACCGTCCGGCTGAGATTCCTCCCACATCACTTTTTCGTCCTGGATGATGGAAAATGACGCGGGGTCGGAGGAAAAGCGCAGACTCATCCACACGGGCTCGCTGACTAAGGCCACTGAACTCTTTGTCGCGTTTTCCTTTGCCCGGCCAGCCTCGGTGGAGGTGACAAGCCGTATCGGGATGAAAAGGCCGCACCACACCGCGATAAACATCACCCACTGAATGACCGGACGACCGCGCATAGGTGATTATTCCGCGGACCCCAAACCTTCCACGATCGTGCTGATGTTACAGCGCATGAAGGAGACGTAGCTGCTATCATGACCGCCCATCATATCGCCATGCAGCATCCCGCCAATACGAACGTCCGCTTCGCGGGCAATGGTGTCGAGAATCTTCGGGTTGGCGCCGTCCTCGGGGAAAACCGCGCGCACGTTTTCGCGGCGCAAGGTTTGAATCACATCCTTCAGGTGGTCCGGATCGGCATCATGCTCATCGGTCAAGCCAAGCACCGTGATCGAGCGCAAGCCGAGTTCGCGGCATAAATAGCCAAATGCCGCATGGGCCGTGGTCAATTCGCGGTCGGCCAGCGGAATGGAACGGACTTCTTTTTTGGCCCACGCATACAACTCGTTGAGAGATTGAGCATACGTTTCTCCGCGCTCGCGGAAATAGTCCGCCTTGTCCGGGCGGCGACGGGCAAACTCCCCGGCGAGGGCCAGCGATGCCCGGCGCACATTTTGAATGCTGTGCCACCAATGCGGATCGACGGCGCCCCTGGCATGGGAAGGGCAACACACAAAAACTTCATCTACTTCGATCTTGAGTGACGGCACAGCTCGACCGACATCGAATACATCGACACCGCCACCGAGCGATTCGGCAAACTCATCAATGTATGTCTCCATGCCTTTGCCGCTGGCCAGCACGAGGTCGGCATCGCTGGCCTTTTTCAAATCCGCCTGGGTTGGGTAAAAGACATGCGGATTCGACCCGGAAGGCATCAAATCCTGCACAATCACTTCGTCCCCGCCGACCTGCCGGGCGAGGTCGGAAATGATCGGGTGCAACGAAGTGATGCGCAGCGGCGCGGCCACCGCACTGCACGCGGCAAACCACCATAGACTTAGCATCAGCATCCGGTAACCGCTGGATGTGACTGACTGCATCCGGCCGAACGTCGCGGCGGGTAGCTGCCCTGATTGTTCCCGCCCGGCAAGCATTTCGAATAATTTCATTGAGTGATTCGCACTGAACAAAGCATCGCGCATTACCGGACTTCCGATCCACCCCAGTTCATTCCCAGCTGGATCCAGAGGGTATGTTCCTCTTCATGATGCTCCACGTCATCATAATTATACTGGGCGCGGACGGAGGTGCGGCGATACGGATCGGGATAATAAGTAAGCGACGGGCTCAGGCGATACCTTTTTTCCGTGCCCAGATCCTCGTTCCCCTCGACGAAATCAATGCGCGCGGCGGCATCGAAGGCATCGGCAAATCGCCAAACGCCTTGAGAGTAAAAACCGAACTCGCCACCGACCGGCAGGATATTGCCCTCCTCGTCCAACCGGTTTTTTCCTCGCTCCAGTTCGCGATACATTAACTCGGTGGTCCATGTGACCTCCTGTCCACCGGCCTCTTGCCCATGTTCGCGCCAGCTATATAAGTGATCGAAGCTGAACACCATCATCTCCCGCCCTTCCTCCTCTTCGCCCGTTGCGCTGGAGAATCCGGCTTCGTGCTGATGGTAGTCATTGCGGTGGAAGTGGACAAAAGCGCGCGAGGATAGAATCCCGTCATGGAATGCCAGTTCATCATGCCCGTGCTCATCGTGACCGGCATCTTCCTCCATTTCGAACTCTTCATCATGTTCCGCATGCTCCTCATGCGCTTCAATGGCATCGCCGTAGCCGACCGTGATGCCATAGGAAATCAGAATATCCTGCTTGAGCCAGGTCGCGTCACCGCCTTCAACCCACAAACCGTGTTCACCGCCGAAGCGCGACAACGGCAGCGGCATGTCGACGAAACTCCAGGCGTGGAGATGCTTGGCATTTTGTTGACCAAATCTTGTGAGCATACGACCACCGCGCACCTCAAACCCGCCCGGTAGATCGCGCAATTTCAAAAAGGCTTCCTCCCACTCGTCATCCAACTCCTCCTCTGCGCCGTAGATGAAAACATAGGTCGCGAAGCCTTCCAGTTGATTCATTCGAAGTGAAGCGCCGAGCTCGAGGCCTTGCAGTGATCCATCTTCGCGGGAGGGATCATGATGAGCGGTGGCCAACTCGGCGACATCACCGGATGAATCACCCACCGCGCCATGCATATGCACGTGTGGCGTGACCGGTCCGAGCGTCGGCGCAAGCCACGACGGTTCGGGGTTAGTCTGCTCCGCCGAGGTGGCGGCAAATCCGCCCAAGACAAGGGCAGCCATCAAAGATATCTGAATCTGTGCGCGCATGAGGTCTCCTTTATTGATAACGCACTATTAATATCATGCGATCAATTTGTCAACTCCTGATATACAGGACATTCCCCAGTTTTTAGGCGGGATTGAGGACGAGATCTAGTTCGGGATG
>CAYYAR010000050.1:0-11110 GCA_964470065.1 uncultured Verrucomicrobiota bacterium
CTACGCCATCTCTGAAGTGACACGCGTCAAGTGGTGCTTGGCGTGACGCTTACGTATGATCCCGGGTGATATGGGGTGTGCGTGCCGACAGGCGGAGCGGCTGGGGTGGTGTTTGGCCGCTTTGGGCGTGCTTTTGGAGTTTGCACAAATACTATAAAGATTGTAGTAATTGTGTATGAAGAGATCTGCGATGATCGAAAACGAAGGTCGCCTTTTTAGGGTGGCGGAAACGCAGCAGGGGTATTTTACGGCCAAGCAGGCGATGGCGTGCGGATATCCGACATCCAGTCACGTCTATCACCTCAAGGCCGGAACATGGAAGCGAGAGTATCGCGGGATATACCGGTTAACGCGGTTTCCGTTATCGGATAGTGCACAATATGTTCTTTGGTCACTCTGGTCGCGAAATCGGCAAGGTGTTTCTCGGGGTGTGTATTCGCATCAAACTGCGCTCTCGCTGTTTGACCTTTCCGATCTTATGCCGCCCCGGTTGCACATGACGGTTCCCCCCGGCTTTCGGACGAGCGCGCCGATTCCCGGGGTGTTGATTTTACATCGCGGTGTTTTCATTCCGGGTGAACTCGAAGACCGTCAGGGTTTTCGGGTGGCACGACCTATACGGGCCGTGGCCGACTTGCTGGCCGACTCATCGGTGTCGCCGGACCATCTGCGACAGTCATTGCGGCAGGGGCTGGAGCGAGGACTTATCTCTCGCGATGAGCTTGACCGCCATGCGCAACGGCAGAAGTTAAAAGAATTACTACGCGGAGGTTATTCGTGACTCCAACTCCGTATGCAACGCCGGCGGCCTTCCGCCAAGCCCTTGAAACTCGATTGAATGGATTGGCACACCAAAGGGGCGTTGATATTCAGCGCTTGCGCCGACAAGTAGCGTTTGATCGTTTCTTGTGCAGGCTCTTTTTACATTCCGGTGATCGTTGGCTTCTCAAGGGAGGCTATGCGATGGAGCTTCGATCGCATGAGAGCCGAGCGACGAGGGATATTGATCTCACAACTCGCGGTCCGATGCGGGGTTCCGGGCGACTGACTGATCGCATTTTGCGTTTACTGCAGGCCGCGGCTTCGATGGACTTGGGGGACTTTTTCGTATTTGTGGTCGGAGCGTCCACGCAAGATTTAGCGGGAGCGCCGTATGGGGGCGCTAGATATCCCATCGATGCCCGACTGGCGGGCCGGGTATTCGTGCGCTTTCATGTAGATGTTGGCAACGGGGACCCGGTCGTGGATCCGGTCGAATTGTTGCGCGGGGAGGAGTGGCTCGAATTCGCGGGTATACATTCTGTGTCATTCCCGAGTATCTCCAGGGAACAGCAATTCGCGGAAAAACTGCATGCCTACACACTCACTCGCGAAGGCAGGCCTAATACACGGGTGCGTGACCTTCTGGACATGTATCTGCTACTTCGTGCCGGCGTTCAATCTGACCGCATCGTTGAAGCCGTTGGTGCGGTGTTTGACCGCCGGAAGACGCATACCGTTCCTGCTTTGTTGCTGCCACCACCCGATTTGTGGGCGGCGCCATTCGCCGCATTGGCGGATGAATGTCGTGTTGCCGTTACCATGGATCAGGCGTTCGCGATGATTGTGTCGTTCTTTTCTGGGTTGGAGGGTTTGGCAGATTGACCACTCGCGTTCATAACGTTGGTCTCGTAGTTCGTTGAGGTCCAGGGTCGTTCTCCTGATTGTCATTTACCCTAAACAAGCTGTGATTGTCCGGCACGCGTTCCTCCGCCAACTTCTGCGTGTATCCACACTGGACGAGGGCGGCGCGGTGGTCGGCGGCGGTGATGCTGATGTCCTTGGTCCACGCGGCGAGAAACCGGTCGAGATGGTGCGAGGCGTTCTTGCCTTCCCGGTTGCTGAAGTAGTCCCACCGGATGGTGCAGGCGACTTGGGTGCGGAGGTTCCGGTCCTCGATGGTTTCCACGGCGGCGAGCCATTCCTCGGGTTTGCGGCGGCGCAGGCGGAGCCGGGCATTTCGTTGGGGGTTCTTGATGATCCGGGGTTTCTTGGGTTTGTGTCTCATAATCCCTTGGTCGGGGGTTCAAGTCCCTCCGGGCCCACATCACTTTGCCCTTTTCTTTGCCGGGAAAGCTTTTCATGCTGTCGTCCGTGAAAAAGATACTTCCTGTATTGATGTCTCTGCTGGTGGCGCCGGTTTTTGCCGGTTCCGTTGATTTGACGACGATGCGGCAGTGGACGGATGTGCATGGTCGTACCATCACGGCCCGCTACATGGCGGAAAAGCCCGCGGATCTCCCGGAAGACCATGTTGCCCTGCAAACCCGCAGCGGCAAAATCATTCACACCCGCATTGGCATGCTCTCGCCCGACGATCGGGCCTGGCTTACGCACGCCATCGACATGGAACCGGCGGCTGACGCTAGCGCTTGGCCTGCGGATGAGCGCGAACCTGTGATCATGGCGGAAGAAAATGACGCGCCGCCCGTGAAGCCGGCCCGGCGGCCCGCGCAACCGCCGCGTAGCATTAATCCGGTTTTCTGGTAAGATGCGATCGACGATCGGGTGAGTGAATCATCCGGATCAGGCGATTTGCTTGAGCGCCGTTGCCATTCGCTCCAGCGCTTCCGTCACGCGTGCCCGCGGGCAGCCAAAGTTCAGCCGCAAAAATCCCGGCGCACCGAAGTCCACGCCGTTCGAAAGGCCGACGCCAGCGTCTTCAAAAAACTTGGCCGGGGTATCGAGGCGAAGTCCGCGCACATCCAGCCAGGCAAGGTACGTCGCCTCCATCGGATGCATTACCACACCGGGCAAGCGTTCCGCCACAAAACGGAACACCAGGTCGCGATTTTTGCGCAGGTAATCAAGCAGCGCCAGTCGCCATGGTTCGCCGTGACGGTAGGCGGCGGCGCAGCCGGCATATCCAAAGGCGTTGACCTCGGTGATGATGCCGCGGGCGGCGCGCTTGAAATCGGCGCGCACGCGCTCGTCGGGAATCACGGCATACGCGCAGCATAATCCGGGCAGGTTGTAGGTTTTGCTCGGCGCATACAATGCGATGGTTCGCGCTTGCGCCTTCTCGCCGAGGGCGAGGGTGGGGGTGTGTGCGATGTGATCGAGAATCAAGTCGCAGTGGATTTCATCGGAGACGAGGGTGAGTTCGTGCCGCGCGCAAAAATCTACCAACCGCTCGAGTTCGTCGCGCCGCCAGACGCGCCCGACCGGATTATGCGGATGACACAGAATGAAAAGCCTGGTTTCCGGGCTGACGGCGTTTTCCATTGCCGTCCAATCCATCTCCCATCGTCCATCGCGGCACACCAGGGGGACGCTGACGCGCGTGCGGCCGGAAAATCCCGGTGCGCTCAAAAAGGGCGGATACACCGGCGTTTGAATCATCACGCCCGTGCCGGCATCGCCGGTGGCGCGGCAGGCGAGGTTGATGGCCGGCACCAGGCCGGGCACCCAGACCAGCCAGTCACGATCGATCGTCAAGCCATGACGTTGCCGGTGGTAGGCGATGACCGCTTGCTCCACCTCCTCATAAGGCATCGTGTAGCCAAACACACCGTGCTCCGCCCGCGCGTGCAGGGCATCGATCACTTCGGGCGGCGAGGCGAAATCCATGTCCGCCACCCAGCATGGCATCACATCCCGGCCGGCATATTTATCCCATTTCAGGCTGCCGGTGCGGGTGCGATCGATTGGACGGTCGAAGTAGTACATGTGGCATAGACTAGGCGTTTTCACATATTTCGGCAATGACGCAGCGGTGTCGCATGTGGCCTCACCTGCCGGTCCGCTTGCTATTCGGCACCGTCCGCGCTACACTTGCCGTTCTATTTTACGGGGAAAATTTATGGCGTATCGATCTCATACGTGTGGTGATTTGCGTGCGGAGCATGCCGGGCAAACCGTTTTGCTGGCCGGCTGGGTGGACGTGGTGCGCGATCACGGTGGCATTTTGTTTGTGGATCTGCGCGACCGCTACGGCGTGACGCAAGTGGTGTTTGATCCGGCGGACGCCGCCGAGGCGTACCAAATCGCCCATCAGGCCCGTTCGGAATTCGTGATCCAAGTCGAAGGCAAGGTTGCCGCCCGCCCGGCCTCGATGGTGAACGCGGCGCTGCCCACCGGCGCGATCGAAGTGTTCGCAAAGAAGGCGACCCTCCTCAACAAGAGCAAAACCCCGCCGTTCCCGCTCGATGACGCCAAAGCCGCCAAGGTCAGCGAGGACCTCCGCCTGCAATACCGCTACCTCGACATCCGCCGCGCCTCGATGCAGAAAAACCTCGAGATCCGCAGCAAGATTCTCATCGCCGTCCGCTCCTACATGGACGCGCACAAGTTCGTGGAAATCGAGACACCCATCCTCACCAAGAGCACGCCCGAGGGCGCGCGCGACTACCTCGTGCCCAGCCGCGTGGTGCCGGGCTCGTTTTTCGCGCTCCCGCAAGCCCCGCAGCAATACAAGCAACTGTTGATGATGGCCGGCATGGACCGCTACCTGCAAATCGCCCGTTGCTTCCGCGATGAAGACCTGCGCGCCGACCGCCAGCCCGAGTTCACGCAGATCGACGTGGAAATGTCGTTCATCGACGAAGAAGACATCTACAAAATCATCGATGGCATGCTCGTCGAGATCATGCGCGTGGCCGGCCACGGGGAAATCCAGACGCCGATCGCCCGCATGACCTACCGCGATGCGATGAACAAGTACGGCAGCGACAAGCCCGACCTGCGCTTCGATATGCAACTCGTTGACCTTAGCGGCGTCTTCGCGCAAACCCAATTCAAGGTTTTTGCCAATGTCCTGCAAGGCGGCGGTGTGGTAAAGGCGATCAATGCGAAGGGACTCGCCGGGGTGTCGGCGGGCGTGATCGATGAATGGACCACGCTGGCCAAGGAGGCTGGTCTCGGCGGCCTCGCCTTCATCCGCGTGCAGGAAGACGGCACCTGGAAGTCGCCGATCGCGAAATTCTTCAGCGATGCGGAAAAATCCGGTCTCACCGCCTCGCTCGGCATCGAGAAGAACGATCTGATCCTGTTTGCCGCCGACAAGCTCGACACGGCCAATGTCGCGCTGGGCCGCTTGCGTCTGCTGGCCGCCGACGCGGCAAAGCTGGTTCCGCCGGGGGTGTTCAACTTCATCTGGGTCACGGACTTCCCGTTGCTCGAGCGCGGCGCCGATGGTCACCTCGCCTCGATGCATCACCCGTTCACGGCGCCGAATCCGGCGGATATGTCGTTGCTTGATAGCGATCCGGTCAAGGTGCGCGCCCGCGCGTATGACATCGTGCTGAACGGCGTCGAGCTGGGCGGAGGCAGTATCCGGATTCACGATCCCGATGTGCAGGCGAAGATGTTCCAGATCCTCGGCTTGCCGCAGGAGGAGATCAACGAACGATTTGGCCATTTGATCAGCGCGCTTGGTTTTGGTTGTCCGCCGCATGGCGGTATCGCGCTGGGCGTGGACCGTTTGGTCATGCTGATGGTCGGGGGATCAAGCATTCGCGATGTGATCGCGTTCCCCAAGACGCAGAAGGCCATGGATTTGATGATGGGCGCGCCGTCGACGGTGGATGGCCGGCAGTTGAAGGATGTGCACCTGGAGTTGGTGCTGCCGCGTGACGAAAAACGCGACGCTTAGGTGTTTTACAAGGTCACGGGCCAAAAGTTCCAATGACTGGAACTTTTGGCCCGTGTTTTTTCCAATGATTGGAACTTTTTCAGAATGTTCAGTGGTGGGGCGAGGCGTCCCGCCGAGCCGCAATTCCGGCCCGTGGACGGCGGCGTGCCCTACCTTTCTCGCTCAATCCAAAATCCAAAATCCAAAATCCCAATGATTGATCACGCGTATGTTGAAAAACTGGCCCTCCGGGTCGGCGAGCTTGAGCATGAGCTTGCGCAGCCGGAGATGGCGGCGAATCCCCGCCGCTTGCGCGAAAAAATCGCCGATCATCAACGGGTGAAGTCGATCCTTGAGCGATGCCGCGGCTATGTGAATCTGCTGAACGAGCGGGATGATCTCAAGTCGATGCTGGACAGTGCGGATACCGATGCCTCGATGCGCGAGCTGGCACTGGAGGAGTTGAGGAGCATCGAGGAGCGTCTGCCCGAGGCCGAGCGTTCCGCGAAGGTGGCGTTGTTGCCGCCCGATCCCGATGACAGCCGGAATACGATTGTGGAAATTCGCGCCGGCACGGGTGGCGAGGAGGCGGCGTTGTTTGCCGGCGATTTGTTCCGCATGTATTCGCGTTATGCCGAACAACGCGGCTGGCGGATCGAAATGATCGATGCGAGCCCGGCGAACCTTGGCGGATTCAAGGAAATCATTTTCTCGATTGAAGGCGAACATGTCTTCCGCACGTTGCGTTATGAAAGCGGCGGTCATCGCGTGCAACGCGTGCCGGAGACCGAGGCGCAGGGCCGCGTGCATACATCGGCGGCGACGGTGGCGGTGTTGCCGGAGGCGGACGAGGAGGATGAAGTGCTGATCAAGCCGGAGGAAATCCGCGTCGATTTGTTCCGGGCGCAAGGCGCGGGCGGCCAGAAGGTCAACAAAACCGAGTCGGCCATTCGCATTACGCACTTGCCGACGGGGATTGTGGTGCAATGCCAGGACGAGCGTTCGCAGCACAAGAACCGTTCCAAGGCGATGAAGGTGCTGGCCACGCGTCTGCGCGATAAAATGCGGCAGGAAGAGGCGGCGAAGGTGGCGAGCGAACGTAAATCGCAGGTGGGCTCGGGCGACCGCAGCGAGCGTATCCGCACCTATAACTTTCCGCAGAACCGCGTGACCGATCACCGGATCAACATGACGATGTACAACCTGAAGGCCTTCGTCGAGGGCGACATGGGGGAGTTGATCGATGCCTTGTACCAGCGCGATGTCGAGGAGCGGTTGAAGTACGAGCTGGGGGCGCGATGATCGCCGGCGAGCTGGTGGAGGAGATGCTGCCGCGCCTCGAGGCGGCGGCGGTGCCGGAGGGGCGGGTGAAGCTGGAGTGGTTGCTCGCCGGAATTTTGCATGTGGGGCGGGAGGCATTGGAAACGCTGGAGGTGGATGAGGCGGTGCGGGTGCCGTTGGAGGCGGGAGTGATCCGGTTGGAGCGGCGCGAGCCCTTGCAATATGTGCTGGGACACGCGCCGTTTTTGCATTTCAGCGTGGCGACGGACGCGCGGGCATTGATTCCGCGGCCGGAGACGGAAGAGCTGGCGATGCGGGTGTTGCGATGCGGGGCGTTGTGGGCGCGCGGCGATGTGCGGGTGGCGGATGTCGGCACCGGCACGGGTTGCTTGTCCATCGCGATGGCGTTGCGCTATCCGGCGGCGCGGATACTCGCGACGGATGTTTCGGCGGATGCGTTGAAGCTGGCGCGGACGAATGCGGAGACCCACAGCGTGCGGGAGCGGATTGAGTTCCGGCTGTGCGACGGCTTGGACGGCGTGGCCAAGGCAAGCCTGGATGCGGTGGTCAGCAATCCACCCTACATTGCGCGGGATGTCATGCATACGCTCGATGAATCCGTGCGCGACTACGAACCGTTCACGGCCTTGTGCGGGGGCGCGGATGGACTCGAGGTGCTGCGGAAGATAATTCCGCAGGCCATGCCCGCGCTCAAGGCGGACGGGCGGATTTTTCTCGAGATCGGGGACGAGCAGGGCGAGGCGGTGCGCGCGCTGCTGACGGCGGCGGGATTCCGGGAGGTGGAAATCAGTTGCGATATGTATGGTAATGTGCGATTTGCCGAAGCGGTGAAGTAATGCTCCCCATTCTCAAAGGCATGACCAAAGGATCGACGCGGAGCGGCGGACGAAACCGCTACGTGGCGCCGGTGGCGTTGCTGGTGCTGTTGATTCTGGTTGGTCAGGCTTTCTGGTTGTCGGGCAATCGCGAGTTGTTTGCGCCTTTCACCACCACGCGGATACCATGCGATCACTGCGCGCATCGCGGCACGTTGCGCGATGCGCATGATCAGCGCGTCATGAGGATGTGTCCGGTTTGTTTCGGGGTCGGGTCCAAGACGTTGCGGCGCTTTGACGATCAGGATGTGGTTTGCGCGGCGTGCGGCGGCATGGGACGGATCGAGGAGGAAGAGATCTGGCGGACCTGCCGGCGTTGCGACGGGCGCGGCCTGCACCGGGCGGATGACTGGGAAAAAACGGTACCGGTAGAGTCGGTCAGGGAACGGGAAGACTAAAATTGATTGCGCGCGCGTACATAGTTTCCACGGGAAGAAGTGGAATGCCCGGGAGCCATTCGTTGATTTTTTTCGGGCAGGGCCGGATTTCCCGTTTCTCTGGCATGATCAAGCGATCATCACGGCGCGCAGGCATCACCGGCGCAGGACGGTTCGTGCTGTGAAGGTAAATTCGAGGTTCATTCGCCATGTTTGATAAACTTTCCCAATCCCTCCAGAAAACCTTCAAGCAGCTCCGCGGCTACGGCAAGCTGTCGGAGAAAAACATCCAGGATGCGTTGCGGGATATCCGGATGGCGCTGCTGGAGGCGGATGTGCATTTTCAGGTGACGAAGGACTTCATCGCCCGCGTCCGCGAGAAGGCGATGGGGGCGGATGTGCTCGAAAGCATCACGCCGGGCCAGCAGTTTACCAAGCATGTGCATGACGAGATGGTCCACCTGCTGGGCGATGCCCGGGCGGAATTTGATCTCGGCGGTCGCCCGGCGACCATCATGATGCTGGGTCTTCATGGCTCAGGCAAAACCACCACCACCGGCAAGCTTGCCGCGAAATTCAGGCGCGAGGGTCGCCGTGTCATGGTGGTGGCGTGCGATATTCGTCGCCCGGCGGCGGTGGATCAGTTGCAGATTCTGGCCGGCCAGATTGGCGTGGAGTGCCTGGCTCCTTTGCCCGGCGAAACGGTGCCGGCGCTCGGACGGCGCGCGCTCGCCGAGGCGGCGCAGCGGATGATCGACTTGCTTATCTTCGATACCGGCGGCCGGTTCCAGATTGACGAGGAGCTGGTTCATGAGCTCAAGGAGTTGCGGGCCGAGGTGAAGCCCCGCAATGTTCTGCTGGTGCTCGATGCGGCGATCGGTCAGGAGTCGGTGAATGTGGCCGGCACCTTTCACAAGGAAGTCGGCCTGACCGGGCTTATCCTGACCAAGCTTGACGGTGATGCCCGCGGTGGCGCGGCGCTTTCGGTGCGGGCGGTGACGGGATGCCCGGTGTTGCTGGTGGGAACCGGCGAAAAAGCCACCGATCTGGAGTCGTTTTATCCCGATCGCATGGCCTCCCGCATCCTTGGCATGGGTGATATTGTCACCCTGGTCGAGAAGGCCCAGGAGGCGATGGCCGGGGAGAATTTGGAGGAAATGCAGGCCTCGCTGACCCGGGACACCTTGACCTTGGAGGATTTTCTCGCCCAACTGCGCCAGATTAAAAAGCTGGGCCCCCTCGAAAATCTGCTTGAAATGCTCCCGGGGGTTGGTAACTTGCCCGACCGCGTGAAGCAGGGTCTTTCCGGGGATGCCGGGGCGAACGAAATGAAGCGCACCGAAGCCATCATCCTCAGTATGACTCCGCGCGAGCGGCGCAACCCCGGCATCCTGGATGCCAGTCGCCGCAAGCGAATTGCCCGCGGAAGCGGGTTGGAAGTGCGCCATGTCAACGACCTGCTCAAGCGGTTTGAGTCGGCGAAGAAAATGGCGAAGCAAATGAAGAAGCACCAGAAACGGTTGCTTAGGATGGGCCGGTAGAACAAGCCGGCCCGAGATGAGGTGAGAAAAAGGTATGTCTATTTCGATTCGATTGAAGAAGATGGGAAAAAAGGGTCAGCCCTTTTTCCGTGTGGTCGTGGCCGATACGCTCAAAAAGCACGAGGGCGCCTACATTGAAAACCTTGGCTGGTACAACCCGCTGGCCACCGGTGACAATTACCTGATCAAGCAGGATCGCATCGAATACTGGCTTTCAAAAGGCGCGCGGATTTCATCGACGATCAAGAATCTGATGAAGAAGAACAAGAAGCGTCCCGTTCCGGCGGCGGAACCGGCGGCCCCGGCAGCTTCGGAAGCGTAGTCATGTCGTTATCTTTCTATCTGCGCGCGGTGCTGGCCGAACTGGTCGATCACCCGTCAGACATCAGATTGACCGAGCTTGCCGGCGCGAAAACCACGGTGTTCGAGTTGCGTTGTCACGAGAGCGACATAGGCAAGGTCATCGGAAAGAATGGCAAGGCCATCATGGCCGTTCGCACGTTGTTGAGTCTGGCCGCAGCCCGTCACGGCCTGCGCGCCACCGTCGAAGTTGTCGAGTAGCACATTTCGGGCGCGACCGTGCTCGAGATCGACGTCATCACCATTTTTCCCGCCATGCTCGACGGATTTCTCCGGGAGAGCATGATGAAGCGGGCCTCCAGTATGGGCGCGGTGAAGTTCCGGACGATCGATCTGCGCGAATTTACTGCCGATCGCCACCGCACCACGGATGACCGCCCCTACGGCGGCGGGCCCGGCATGGTCATGAAAGCGGACCCCATTTTCAAGGCGGTGGCCTCGGTCAAGCGGCCGGACTCCCGCGTCATCCTGATGAGCCCGTCCGGGCGTGTTTTCAAGCAAGATGTTGCGCGTGCATTGACGCAGACAACCCACCTCGTCTTCATTTGCGGCCACTATGAGGGCATCGATGAGCGGGTGCGCGAGGCCCTGGTGGACGATGAGATTTCCATCGGCGACTATGTGCTGACGAATGGCGTTTTACCCGCGGCGGTGATCATCGATGCGGTGGTGCGCCTTTTGCCTGGTGTGTTGGGCGGGGAAGGGGCGGCGGAGCAGGAGTCCTTTACCGGCGGATTGCTGGAATATCCGCATTACACCCGCCCCGAGGAATACGACGGGCGGCGCGTGCCGGACGTGCTGCTTTCCGGCGACCACGCGGCGATCGCGGCTTGGCGGTTGGAACAGGCGAAGGCCCGCACGGCCAAACGGCGACCGGATTTGGGGGTATAGAGTTGTTTTGGCCGGATGGGGAACGAATTTCGCGACCGCAAGATGATAGACAAGACGAATCAGCAGGCGAATTGATCCGGCGAGGCATGAAAGCCATTAACAGGACATTCCCCAGTTTTTAGGCGGGATTGAGGACGAGATCTAGTTCGGGAT
>CAYYAR010000051.1:0-10041 GCA_964470065.1 uncultured Verrucomicrobiota bacterium
TCCAATTATCGCGGTTCGATCGCCTTCAAACTGTTGCTGCTCGATGGCGGTCAGCGAGGCCTGACGACACGCATGGCCGAATCGGGCGAACAGACCGCCGCGGCCATGCGGGAGGCCGCTCGCAATGAATTGTCCTACCAGGTCATCAGGGCATTCCATTCTGTTCACCAAGCCGATGCCCTCATGACCGTGCGGCGCGAAAGTGTGGCGAGCCTTGAAGAGCACGTCCGGGTGGCACGCGAGCGCTTCGAGGCCGGATCGGCCTTGAATAGCGATCTGCTTCATCTTGAAGTGCAGCTCGCGGAAGCACGCGAACAATTGATCCGCGCGGATAATGGACGCCGACTCGCCATCGCCGCGCTCGCCATCGCCATCGGCGATGACCTCATCACGGACAAACCATCGCTCGCGGGCGTAAGCGATCCGTCCGATACGCCCGCCGCGGACGTCGATTTATCTGTCGCCGGGCAACGACCCGAATTTATAGCCGCCACGCTGCGCGCACAAGCTGCGGAACTTGATGCCCGGCGCATACGCCGGGATCGCCTGCCCCGCTTAAGCGCCTTTGGATCGATGGACTACGACAGCGATACCGTCAGTGATTTTGAGGACAGTTACCTCGTCGGCGCCCTCGCGGAAGTCGATCTCTTTACCGGATTTCAGCGCAAGGCCAAAGTCGCGGCGGCCGAAGCGCGAAGACAGGAGGCTGTCGCGGAAGCGGCCAACATACTGGATCAACTACATCTCGATCTTCTGCAGAGCCAAATGCTTGCCCGCGAGTCCCGGGAGCGATGGCTGGTAGCACGGCAAACGGTGGGTAGCGCCGACGAGGCACTGCGCATCACCCGGGAGCGCTACCGCGAGGGCGCCGCGGACATCACCGAATTATTGACCGCGCAAGTCAACCAGACTGCCACCCGCGCCCGCGCCGTCGCCGCCCGGCACGATTACTTGATTGCCCTCGCAAACCTGCAGCGAGCGACGGGCCACTTCGCCAAACCTCTTCAATCCGGAGAATGATCATGCCCAACGTATTGCCCCATCTGAAAAAAATCTGGAAGCCTCTGGTGGCCATCACCGGCTTCGGCGTGATGATTATTTATGCGGGTGGATTGCTCCATGAAAAGACAGCGCCCGGTCAGGTCGAGGTGATCAGCGGTTCGCCGGTGCCGGGGGATGCCCGCGTGATCGAGGCGGTGGCGCGGCAGGAGTCACCACGCATTGACGTCGTCGGCACGGTGCAATCCGATCAGCGTATCGAGGTCAGAGCCCGGCTCCATGCGCAGATCATCGAAGTTCTGGTGCGCGCGGGCGATCGCGTGCGCGCAAATCAGACGCTGGTCTTAATGGATGATCGCGAACTACGCGAGCAACTGGCCGGCGCGGAAGCGCAATTCCGGCAGGCCGAGGCGGAATTAAACCGCACGCGCCAATTATTCGAGCGCAATGCGACAACCAGCCAAGCAATGACCGCCGCGCAGGCGGCCTACGATGCCGCGCAGGCGAATGTCGAGCGGATCCACGTGATGCTTTCCTACGCGGTGGTCACCTCGCCCATCGACGGCAAGATTACCGAGCTGCGCGTCGAGGCCGGCGATTTCGCGACCGCGGGCCAATCGCTGCTGGGTATTTTTGATCCCGCACGCATGCAACTGGAAATACCGGTGCCGATTCGATTGATTCACTCCTTTGCACCAGGCCGCACCTTCGAGGCGCGCCTGGAATATCCGGCCCGCACCTATCCCGCCGAGGTCACGGAGATCGTGGGCGAAATCGACCCGGCGACCCGGACCCGCCGGGTCAAGCTACGCCTGCACCAAACCGGGGACGACTTGCTGCCGGGCACCTTCGGCTCGATTCCGGTGCAGGAGGAATCACGCCCGGCGATCTTCATACCGGCAAGTGCGATTATGCGCGTGGGTCAATTGGACATGGTGCATGTCGTGCAAGGTGACCGCATGATACGCCGCCTGGTCAAGACCGGACCGGGACCCGGGGACGACGTAGAGGTGCGTTCGGGCCTGCAAGGCGGCGAGCGCGTTGTTCTGCCTTTCGTGGCAGAGGATTGATCGCCATGGAAAACCGACGAACATGGATGTCAGGGTTGATCGATGCCTTCCTGACCGGGCACCTGACCATCCTTCTTATCATCGTTAGCTTGGCGGCTGGCGCGGTGGCATTGTGGGCGACTCCGCGGGAAGAGGAACCGCAAATTGTCGTGCCGGTGGCCGATGTGCTGGTGACCTATCCGGGCGGCAGCGCCGAGGAAGTCGAGAAGTTGGTGTCGACACGCCTGGAGCGGATGCTCTATCAAATCGATGGTGTCGAGTACGTCTACTCGATGTCGCGTCCGGGGCTCGCCGTAGTGACGGTCCGTTTCTTTGTCGGCGAAAGCCGCGAAGACAGCCTGATCAAGCTGTATAACAAAATCTTTCAGAACATCGACAAGACCACGCCCGGCATCAGCGGGTGGGTCGTCAAGCCAGTGGAAATTGACGACGTACCGGTGGTAACCGCCGCGTTGTACAGCGAGCGCTATGACACCCATGAGCTATACCGGATTGCCGAGGAGGTGGTGCCCAAATTGCAGGATATCCCGGCATCGGCGGGCATCACCATTCACGGTGGACAAAAGCGCGTGGTGCGGGTGGAGCTTAATCGCGACCACCTGACCGCCTACGGAATAACACCGCCGGAAATCACGCGGGCGCTCACCGCGGCCAACGCCCGCATGGAAAGCGGCGCCTTTGCGCAAGGCAATGAAATGGTGACCGTGGAGGCCGGACCTTTTCTCACGGATGCACGCGATGTCATGAACCTGATGATCGGACGGCGGGATGATCGCCCGGTTTACCTGCGCGATGTCGCCACCGTCAGCGACGGCCCGGAGGAGATCACATCGCTCACCCGGATCGGCTTGGGCCCGGCAGGATTGCGATCGGCCGGACATGACCCGGCCAGCGAGATTTCCTACCCTGCCGTCACAATAGCCGTCGCGAAAAAGAAGGGCAGCAACGCGGTGTGGCTCACCCGCGATGTGAAGGACCGTCTTGAGCATCTCCGCGGCAGCATGATTCCCGACGACGTGCAGATACGCATCACCCGCGACTACGGCGAAACGGCCAATACAAAAGTGAATGATCTGGTGAAAGGCCTCACCGAAGCAATCATCACGGTGATTGTACTGATTGCCCTCGTCATGAACTGGCGGGTCGGACTGATTGTCGCGCTGGCCGTACCGATCACCTACGCCCTCACCCTGCTGGTCAACATGCTGGCCGGATACACCATCAATCGCGTAACCCTCTTTGCACTGATTCTTGCCCTCGGGCTGCTGGTCGATGACCCCATCGTCGCGGTGGAAAACATTTATCGTCACCTGACCCGCCGGGGAAAATCCACGCTCGGCGCCATTTCGGATGCCATGAACGAAGTGATGCCCCCCATCGTGCTGGCCACGCTTTCGGTCATCGTCGCCTTCCTGCCGATGTTTTTTATCACCGGCATGATGGGACCGTATATGCGGCCGATGGCGTTGAATGTGCCGCTGGCGATGATCAGTTCGCTGTTGGTATCGTTCATGATTACACCGTGGGTATCCGCCCGCATGCTCAAACGCGTTCAACTTGATCCCGGATTCCACCACGAGTCACAGGATGTGCGTGATTCATCAATCTATCGGTTGTATCACCGCCTCATGAGGCCGTTTCTGCAGTCGGCGGGAACATCGCGGCTTCTCATGCTCCTCGTCGCCCTGCTTTTTGCCGGCTCGGTGATTCTTGCCCTCGCCGCCGTGCCGCTGAAAATGCTGCCGTTCGATAACAAGAACGAACTTCAGCTGGTGGTGGACCTGCCGGAACATGCCACCCTCGAGCGGACCGATGCGGTCCTCCGCGAACTGGAGCGTTATGTGCGCGCGCAGCCCGAGGTCACGGATTTCACCACTTACGCCGGCATCGCCTCGCCGATGGATTTCAATGGCATGGTCAGGCATTATTACATGCGACAGGGTTCCCATCTCGGGGAAATACGCATCAATCTTCTCGGCCGGGAGCAACGCGAGATGGAGAGTCACGCCATCGCGCTTCGCATCCGTCAGGAAATTACGGCGATCGCATCGCGGCACGGCGCGCTGGTGCAGATTGTGGAAACACCGCCCGGACCACCCGTACTCGCATCTGTGGTCGCGGAGATCTACGGCCAACCGCATCACACCTACGAGGAGCTTCTCGCCGCCGGCGAGATGGTTAAAGCGCGCATGCAGGAGGAGAATGGCGTGGTCGAGGCGGATGTGAAATCCGAAGCCGATCGCCAGCGACTTTTCTTCCGCGTCGATCGTGACAAATCCGCCCTGAATGGGATATCCACGGATGATGTGGCGCAAACGCTGCGCGTGGCGCTGGGCGGCGTGATTGCCGGCCATCTGCACAGCCCGCGGGAGCAAAATGAATGGCCCATTCTGCTACAACTGCCGGAAGCGGCAAGGTCGGATGCCCGTTATTTGGAGACCCTACCTGTCAAAGGGCGCGACGGCCACATAGTGCAACTGGGCGAGCTGGGCCGGTTCGAGACGACCTCGGTCGACCGGACCATTTTTCACAAGAATCTCCGTCGCGTGGTGTATGTCACCGCGGAGATGGCCGGTCGCGGTCCGGCCTATGCCGTGCTCGCACTGGCATCGCATTTCAAAAAGAATCCGCTCCCGGAAGGCATCACCATGGACTGGAAAGGCGAAGGTGAATGGAAAATCACGGTTGATGTGTTCCGCGATCTGGGTATCGCTTTTGCCGCGGCCCTTCTCGCCATTTATGTGTTGCTGGTTTACGAGACCAAGTCGTATGCCCTGCCGGGCATCATCATGCTTTCCATTCCGTTAACCATGATCGGCATCATGCCGGGCTTTTCGTTGCTCAATCTGCTGGTGAATCATCCCGTGGGCGGGTTTGACAATCCCGTGTTTTTCACGGCCACCGCCATGATCGGAATGATTGCGCTGGCGGGCATCGTGGTGCGCAACGGTATTATCCTGATCGATTTCATACGGACCAATGTCGAGCAAGGTCAGCCTTTGCGGGAGGCGGTGCTCGAAGCCGGTGCGGTTCGCTTGCGCCCCATCGTCCTGACGGCCGGCACCACCATGCTCGGGGCCTGGCCGATCACCCTCGACCCCATTTTTAGCGGACTCGCATGGTCGATCATTTTCGGAATGTTTGTATCCACCGCTTTCACACTGGTCGTGGTTCCGGTGGCGTACGTCATGCTGTACCGGTCGGATCAAGGCGATAACCGGATGCCCGGTGAGGCCTAGATCCGCCAAGGAGAGACAAATGAACATGGAAAATTCCATTCGCGTACTGGCTGGAACACTAATACTCACGAGTATTGCCTTGAGTCATTTCGTGCACCCCTACTGGCTCTGGCTCGGTGTATTTGTCGGCATCAACCTCATCCAGTCGGCATTCACCGGATTTTGCCCGGCCGAAAAAATCCTCGGAAAAATGGGCATAAAATAGCCGCTATCGGGTAAGGGGCTGCCGTAACAAGGCCAAGTGGAGCACGGTCAACCATGGCTTTCCGAGCTGTTTTTGACCGGCGACGGAAGACTTTTCCCTAACGTAATTCGTACAGAATCATCAGGATAATACATTATTGTACTATGCCTGTATGATATGTACATATTTGACGTCATCTCGCAGGACTTTAAAGAAGTGTAAACGTGGATATAATGTTTCATTATACGCTGAATACCAATGGTTTACAATTCATTATCACCACCCACCCGATATTTGGCACACGATATGCTTATCTCCATACCAACTAAACAAAAAGGTGACTTTATGATCATGACCAAAGAAAAAGCTGCAGAAAATACCCGGTCGGCCTCGCAAGGACGCATGGCGTCGGCCAAGCCGCCTGATGGGTTGTACACGCTCTCCGCCATGGAGCAATATCACGAATTGGAAAACGCCACGCGCCGCGGCGACGACTACGTGGTGCTGGGCATGATTTTGCCTGCCGCGAAGGCGGCCAGCGTATGCCGGGCATTACAGGATGAGCGCGGCGTCCTTACGACATCCGTGTTCACGCTGCGGAAGTCCACCCAGTCGCTGGTATCGCCCAGTCGCACCACCGCGGCCGTACACGAGACGCATACAGAGGCGGAAGATCCGCGTGCAGTCCCGTCCTCATCCCTTTCGAATCTCAAGATCCGGGAACTGGAAATCATTCCCGGTCGTCATGAAGTTCGCGTGAAGGGCAAGGTAGTGACCCTGACTTTCAGTGAGTTCCGCATTTTGCACACGCTGGCGTCGCATCCGGGCTGGGTATTTGACCGCAACAAAATCATTCATGCCGTGCATGGCAACCATTACAACTGCACGGAGCGCGCCGTGGATGTGCAAGTGACCGGACTGCGCCGGAAATTGGGTCCGGCCGGAGCTTACATTCAGACGGTGCGTGGAGTCGGCTACCGCTTCGTGGAGTAATTCCGGTCACATCCGCAACATGCGAACTAGTTCGAGCGCGCGGTTTTTGATCGCGCGAACGTCTAGTTTGCCCGTGGGTGTGATGGGAATGCTGTTCACCTTCAGAAAATAGTTTTCTGCGGGTCGCCACAGATTCGGGAGATTGGATTCGTCCAACAATCGCTTCAAAATGGCAGGGTCGCCGGCCGTATCGGTGTAGAGCAAGACCAGGCGCTCACCCTTTTTCTCATCGGGCACGGCGGTCACCGCGATAGACAATTCAACGACCTTGAGTCCGCTGGCCAGCACGTCCTCGGCGGCACCGTGCGGCACCATTTCACCGGCGATCTTGCTGAATCGCAATAAACGATCCGTGATGAAGATGAAGCCGTCAGCGTCTACCTTCGCGATGTCGCCCGTCGTATACCACCCGTTGTGAATGACCTCGCTGGTCAACCACTCTTTGTTCAAATAGCCACGCATGAGATTCGGACCCCGCACGAGCAACATACCCTCCCGCCCGGGTGGTAATCGTTCACCGGTCTCGATATCAGCCACCTCCACGGAAATGCCCGGCAACGGAAGACCAATGCTCCCCTCCCGGTGACACAACGGCACCGGTGAACGATCGTCATCGAGAAAAGCGGGAAGATTGATTGAAACCACCGGGGATAACTCCGTGGTGCCATACCCCTCGACCGGCCGCACGCCGAACTTGTGCTGAAAATAGTCGGCCACATGCTTTTTCATTTTCTCGGCGCCCAGCACGACCATCTTGAGCGATGCCAGATCATCCGGTTCAGCCTTGCGGGCATACGAGGAGAGAAAAGTGGAGGTGCTGAACAGAAGATTGCATCGCCGGGTCTTGATCAAATCGATTACCTGCCCCGCATCCAACGGGGAGGCATGATAACTGACCCGGAACCCGGCGACGAGCGGCAGACACATGCCGGCGGTGAAGCCAAACGAGTGGAACAACGGCAACGCGGCACAGAGATGAGCAGCGGAGTCGGGGCGAATCACCTCCGACACCGCTTCGATGTTCGAGAGCACATTATGATGGGACAACACCACCCCCTTCGGATCGCCCGTGGTGCCGGACGAGAAAATAATGGTGAGGGTGTCGTCGCCATTCGCCGGCATCGCAGGCGTCAACCATCGGGCCGGCCAACACAACGCCTGGGCGATCGCAACCACCTTGTCGAGTGGCGACAACTGTTCTTTCAGGGTGTCGGCCAACCATAACCCCTGCCCCGGCCAATGGAGATGCGTCACTTTTTCCATGACTTTGGTGGCCGTAATCACCGTGCGGATGCCGGCCTGCGCGAGCGAAGCATCAAATGTCTCGGCCGCCGTGGTGAAATTCAGATTTACGGGCACCTTGCCGGCCAGCATCAATCCAAGATTGATCACCACGCCGCCGACGGAGGGCGGAAGCACCACACCTACGTGGCGCTCGCCGGCGGGAAGCTTGCGGCGGATCAACCTCGCCATCATCAACGCCGCGATCAAGGTCTTGCCGTGGGTAAGCGCGCGACCGGTCGTGTCATCCAGGGCCGGTTGACGAAAGTGACGGCGGGCGGAACGAATGACGGCGTACGCCATGGAGCGGCGTGGCCCCCGCCTGATATCGAAATGGGCGCACGAATTTTTACGGATGGCGGCTTGAACTTCCCAGGTCGTGACGGTCGGCGGCAAGGGCGCACCGAAAGCCACGCTTACCGGCACGCGCCAGCACCGCGGTGGAGGGCGATGTTCAAACATGGAGCGGTACGCGCTGAAACGCGAATTCCAAATTCCGCCAAGATGCACGGGTATGACCGGATGATTGGTACCGCTGACCAGACGTTCCACCATCGGCCGGAAGGGGCGCATGTGACCGGTACGCGTCGGTGCTCCTTCAGCAAACAAACACACGAGGTAGCCGAGATCCATATCCGCGCGCGCCTGCTGCAGCATCGCCTGCAGGGCAGAAGAATCGTCACGTTCCGGCAAACCTCTGACATGCATCCGGCGCAACAACCAGCGCCAGGGATGTTCATCCAGGAATCTCTGGCCGCATAAAAAACGAATACGGCGTTGCTGACAGGCCAGAACGAGAAGCGGGTCAAGGATGGAGACATGATTGGCGACCAGCAATCCCCCGCCCTCGCCGGGCAGTTGATCAAGCCCGATGCGCCGGATGGCCAAGACCGGACGAACCAGCAATATTGTCATACAACGAACCAGAAAATCCGGAAGCGTGAACAGGCAGACCGCAGTGAGCAGAAGCGTCATGCCGCCCAGCAGCAGAAATGTATAGGCGGCCTGCCAGAATGGAATGAAACTCAACGCAAACATCAGCACACCAGCCAGCAACACACCCACCCAGCTCAAAAAACCATTGGCGGCCATGATGGAACCCATTTGCGCGCGAGGCGCCCGGTACTGAATGAACGCTTCGACTGGAATGATGAACAATCCGGCCCCGACGCCGGCCAAAAAAACCAGCGCACGGGTGGTGTCGTGCCTGTACGGCAGGAGGAAAAGCAGGATGGTGGCGAGACCGATCATCAGTGCACCCAGCGGAATGATGCCGAACTCGATGTTGCGACGCGAAAACCGCCCAGCCAGCAGCGAACCAGCCCCGATGCCGAATGCCGCAAACAGGAAGAGATAACCACCGGCAATCTCCGACAGGGCGAGATGTTCCATCGCGTAGGGGATCAGATTGAGCTGGAGAAAAGCGCCGATCAGCGAGAAGTAGGCCGAGGCGAGAATCGCCAGCATCATCAACCGGTCCTGACGGTGCGCGCGAATAGTCGCCACCACATCGCGCCAGAACAAAACCGACGCCCGGCGCGACCGGCCGCTCACCGGTGTTTGGCGGATCTTGAGACTGGTGAAGATGCCGGTGCCGGCCACGGCGACACATGCGAGCGCAGCAAGCGCGAAGCGCGACCCCTCGCGATCATGCATCGATGGACCGACGATGTGCGCGGTCAGCCATGGCGCAAGCACCGTGCCGGCAATGATCGACAGGTACGTGAGCGACACGAGATAGCCATTCGCCCGCGACAACTGGCTCGTTTCGACCAATTCGGGAATGATGCCGTACTTGGATGGCGAGAAAAACGCACTCTGCGTGGACATCAGAAACAGCACCGCAAAGATCATCCACGGATGCCCAGACCAAAATACCAGGCAGGCGACAAGCATCACAACCAGCTCGGCAATTTTGGATAGCTGGGTGATGCGCGACTTGCGGAAGCGGTCGGCCAGTATCCCGGCGGCGGGAATAAAAAGAATGAACGGCAATGAAAACAGAATACCGCCCAGGCCACTGACCATCTCCGCCTTGCCCTCGCCGACATGGCGGATCAGATAGAATGTGGCGAGAAGCTTGAATATGTTGTCGTTCAGTGCGCCCTGAAACTGCGTCCAGTTCAACCACCAGAACGACGCATCCAACCGGTCGGACCAATCAGGCAGACCATTTGGCGTATTGTTTTGCATCACCCGGTCAACATAACCACTTCAACACCTGACTTCAACAATGGGACACCCTGACGTACATGCCTACGGGAATCAGCTTGCG
>CAYYAR010000052.1:0-9389 GCA_964470065.1 uncultured Verrucomicrobiota bacterium
GAGCCATCACCCACGCCAACGGACGATGCCACAGATCAGCTGGTCGCCATACCAAGCCACATAGCGTGAGACACCCGAAATGACTCCGATCGAAAACTCAACCGTTGCACATCAATGACGTACAATAGCAGACGATCGACATGTTGAACTCAGGAAACATGAGCTCATGGCTGAGCATCCCGCGTTGATAACGACGTGGAGCGGTCCGGCTTCGCCAATCAACCGGCTTTCGGAATTACATCCGGTCGCTCAGGCGTTTTGACAAGTTGCGCAAATCACCCTGATGCTGGGAACCCAACTCATTAAGCCGGCCCTCCAACTCGCCGACCAACTGACGGGCATCCTCCAAGCGTTCCTGCTTTTCATACAGCAACGCCATGGTGAGCATGACACTCGGCGCATCCGCTCGCAGCACGAGCGACTGCTGAAGGGCGGCCTCGGCATCGGTCAATTTATTGCGGGCCATCAAAATCGCCCCCAGCGTATCCCACGCCGCGCTGTTTTCGCGGTTCATGTCGAGGGATTGCTTCACCATTTTTTCCGCCTCGTCGACGCGCCCCTGCAGATAAAGTACATAGGCCAGATCGTTCAAAGCCTCCGGGCTGGCCCGGGTTTGTATGCTGGCCCGGTAGGCCGATTCCGCGAGAAGGTATTCCTCGCGATAATAGTGATGTACACCGAGCATGTAATTGGCGAAGGCATTTCGGGGGTCGACATTCAAAATGCGCTCCACGGTGCGCTGAGCCTCGTCGCGATTGCTCTCCGAGAGATCCATGCGCAACCGCATCTCCAAGGCCTGAATATTGCCCGGTTGGCGCCGCAACAACTCGGCGAGGATGTTGCGCGCCCGGTCGCGGTCGCGGCGATTGAAGGCTGATTGCGCCATCATCAACTGAATGGCGGGCGAGTAGACATTTTCCTCTTCCAGTTTTTTCACCGCGCCATCGAGCGTCTTCTGATCACCCACATCCTGCGCCACCGCGGCCAGCAGCGTCCAGGCTCCGAGATTTTCGGGATACTCCTTCGTCACATCCCTGAGCATGCTCAAGGCCAGCGCGCTCGATCCGGAAAGCGCCTCCAGCACAGCCTCCTCCATCCGCACGGCCAAGGGAGACGCGCCCGCTTCCTTCAGTCGCGCCAGCAAGCGGCGTGATGCATCAAAATCACCCTGGCGGGTGGCCAGACGCATCAACCCGAGCAAGGCCGCGGTGTTCCCGGCATCCTTTTCCAGCACCTGTTTGTAATAACCCGCGCTCTCGGCATCGTTCTGTTGGCCGAAATACAGATCGGCAATCGCCAGTTGGAGCCGGGGATTTCCCTCGCGCAGGGAAAGGGCGCGTTTCATTTCGCCGATGGCCTGACGCGAACGACCGGAAGCAGCCATGCTGATGCCGCGGCTCACGAAGGCCTCGGGCACGCGCACATAGCCATAGACCTGCGATAGCGACACGGCGCGCAGACGACCCGTTATGTCCTTGGTCTTTTCAATCAACTCCTCCTCAAGCGCCTGGTATTCGGGCCACTGCTCGCGCTGCGCCAGGACGTGAAGATTCATTAGTGCGCTCAAATTATCCGGCACCAGCGTCCGGGCCTGACGATAGCAGGTAGCGGCATCGTCGAGGCGTCCGGCATTTTCCATGAGAACGCCGAGGTTGTTGGCCATTTTACTGATGTGGACATTCATCCAACCGACACTGAGTCCGGCGACGGATTGGTTGGTCGCGGCGGCCGCCGTCGCGATGTCCGCTCCCGGACCGGCCCACAGATCGCGGGCGATGGCCAGCATGTCGTCGAGCGGAACCGCATCGATGTCCGCAAACCCGTCGAAGACGAGACCGTGGGGCACGGCTTCCAATCCGGCATTCAACCAGATATCCGGAATACCTACGATCGCGACCTTCCCGGCAGTCTCCGGGGCAAGCACAAACCATTGATCCATCAATGGCTCCATGCCGACGCGGGCCAGACTCTCCAGCCGGGGATGCGCGGAAAACAGCGAGGCGATGTACTGCATCATGGCCGTTGAGCGGCCATAGCCCAGGCGGATCATATTGATCGGTAATTCGCGGCGATGTATTTCGAGGGCGATCTGATCATCCAGCAGCGTATTGGTGACCAGCCACTCTTTGCCGGAAGCATTGTCCACCAGTGCTTCCACAAACTGCTGCACCAGCCGGTCATTCCTCGACGAGGTGGATGGCAAGGCCGTCGTGGCCATGAGCACCAGCAAGTAGACCGGCACGGCCGTTGCCAACGCAAGGCCGAGCGCCTTGCGCGTTTTAAGCATGCCCGGACTTTCGAACCGCTTGATTCGAAGCAGAAAAACCATCCAGAACGCGAAAATGTTGCCGAACCAGAAGGCGACAAATAAATACGGGGTCAGAAAAAGGCGAAAGCTGCCGGTGATGTTCACAGGCGCCAGCGGCACGTCGTGCAAAAGGAAGACTCCCAATCCAAGCAAAATGCCATTCAGCGCGACCGCGCCATACAAACTGCTGCGGGTCCGGTTGGCTCCAAACGGCAGCGGAAAAAAAGAGGTGATCACCCAGGGCAGAAAACTGACCAGGCCAATCGTCAACCAACCCACGCGGGGGAGCCCTCGCGTAAACAGATGATACTGGTCAATCCAGATGTACCAGATGACTTGAAAGAATCCCTTGAATTCGCGCCACTCGTAGGTGGGCGTCATCGTGAAGAGACCGGCCTGCAGAAGATACAGCGACAGACCGAGCAGCCCACAACCGGCAGCTTGCCCGACCAGCGAGGGACGCATGGTGCCGGTCTGATATAACTGAATCAGCATCGCCAGGGCAAAAACCGGCCCCAAAAGAATCGCCGTGCTGAACTCCACCATGGCCACGCCATACAACAGCGAGGCCAACAGAATGCGCGATGCGCCGGATTTTCCCGTGTATGTGACAACCAGATAAAACGGCGCGAGGACAAGCAGGAGATCAAAGGTCAAAGGATGAGCCCGCGTGGCGGCCTGCCAGAAGCTGCTCGAAGCCAACAAGTACAACACGGCGGCCAGACCGGCTCCCGCCTGAATACGATGCATAAACCAATGCGGCACGAGATCCAACTGGTTGTAACGGCGCGTGGCGTGATAGACAAAACTGAACACCAGGCCGAGCAACAGCGCGCCACACAAAGCGCTAAAGAAATTGACGGCATACACCGCGTGCGATCCGGCCAGCTGGCCCAACAAGGCGACAACCCATCCGTATACCGGATTGCGAAAACTCGGGAAAAGATCAAGCCCCAGCTTCTGAACCAGCAGGTTGGCGGATTCGCCGGCCGGAGCAACCGGAGCGACCACAAAGCTCATGGTGATCAGCGAAATAAACGCGATCGTAAGCGCAATCAGTCGTTTCGGGACTGCTATCATGTGGAGCCTTTAATTCAGGACGACAAGCCCGCGCGGGTAATGTCGGCGAGCTCATCAATGGTGTTTGCCACGGGAACGCCGGCATGGGCAAACGCCTTGATTTTGGATCCCGCCGTACCGCTTCCGCCGGACACAATCGCGCCGGCATGACCCATGCGCTTGCCCTCCGGCGCCGTGTGACCAACAATGAAGGCAAACACCGGTTTCTTGATGTGCTGGCGAATGAATTCGGCCGTGCGCTCTTCCTCGTCGCCGCCGATTTCACCGACCAGCACCATCGCGTCCGTATCGGGATCGTTTTCAAACAGTGGCAACAAATCCATCGGACCCGTGCCGACAATCGGATCGCCACCGATACCCACACAGGTGGACTGACCGAGGCCGAGATTGGTCAAGGCATAGACGATTTCGTACGTCAGCGTGCCGCTGCGCGAAATCACACCGATGCGTCCCGGGCGGTGAATGCTTCCCGGCATGATGCCGATCTTCGCCTTGCCGGGCGAAATCAATCCCGGACAATTAGGGCCGATCAAGGTAATCCCCCGGCGACGCACCTCGTGGTAAATCTCGAGCATGTCCAACACCGGAATGCCCTCGGTGATGGCGACAATCAATTTGATGCCGGCATCGGCGGCATCCATGATCGCACCGGGTGCAAACTTGGCCGGCACATAGATGACCGAGGCATCGGCCCGGGTGGCTTTCACCGCCGAAGCCATATCGTCAAACACCGGTACGCCATGGATCAGTTGACCGCCCTTGCCGGGCGTCACGCCGCCGACAATTTGCGTGCCATAGTCAATCATCTGCCGGGCGTGAAACGATCCGTCGCGACCGGTGATGCCCTGCACGAGCACGCGCGTCGATTGATCAAGAAGAATACTCATGACGCATGCTCCTCCGCCACCGTGCCGCCCGCGGCGAGGATGACCTTGCGCACGGCCTCGGCAAATGTTTTCGCCGGAATCAGCGATGTGCCTTCCAGCATCTTCAATCCTTCCTCTGCATTGGTGCCGGTCAGGCGGACCACCACCGGCACGCTGATTTGGATTTGCTTGAATGATTCCAGAATGCCGCGCGCGATGTCGTCGCAGCGCGTGATACCGCCGAAAATATTGATCAGCACCGCCTTGATGTGGCCGGCGGCGAGGATGAGTTTGAACGCGTGGATGACCTTCTCCGGATTCGAGCTGCCGCCCACATCGAGGAAGTTCGCCGGCTTGCCGCCGAACAACTGCACCATGTCCATGGTGGCCATCGCCAGTCCGGCTCCGTTCACCATGCAGCCGATATCGCCATCCAACTGCACAAAACTGAGCCCTTTGGCCTTGGCGAGGATTTCGCCTTCGTTTTCCTCGGCCATATCGCGCAACTCCTCGATTTCCGGCCGGCGAAACAACGCGTTGTCGTCGAAGTTCACCTTGCCGTCGAGGGCAATCACCTGGCCATCCTTGGTCAACACCAGCGGATTGATCTCCGTCAGCGAGCAGTCTTTGGCGATAAACAAATCAAACAGCTTCCGCATGATCGCAAGCACGGGCTCGACTACGGATGCGTCCTCGAACAAGCGCGCGGCGGCATCGCGAGCCGCCGCCTCCGGAAACGTTTTATTGAGCGTATGAAAACGGATGATCTTTTCCGGCGTCTTCGCCGCCACTTCCTCGATATCGATGCCGCCCGCCGCACTGGCGATGAACAGAATGCCTCGCTGCGAACGGTCCAACGTGACCGCCAAATAGGCCTCGCGGGCGATGGATGAACCTTTTTCCACCCAGACCTTGTGCACGACACTGCCCTTGATGTTCATGCCGAGGATTTTCTCGGCCGCGGCGCGGGCCTCGTCCGGCGTGTGCACGACCTTGATGCCGCCGGCCTTGCCACGTCCGCCGGCATGCACCTGCGCCTTGATGGCGACCAGTCCGCCAAGATCGCGCGCGGCATCGCCGGCTTCCCCGGGGGTGAGGGCGAGCAAGCCCTGTGGCACCGGAATCCCGGCGTCGCGGAATAATTGTTTCGCCTGATATTCGTGAATTTTCATGAAGCCCTACAGGATATCTTGGATGTCCGGCCCGGGACAAGGTTTTTCGGGACGAGGCTCAGGCCGGTTGCGCGGCGGCCTCTTCCTTTTTCTTTCGCTGCAGGTACAGCATCTGCTGAACAATCATCAACACATTCTGCGTGGTCCAGTACAGCGCCAGTCCGGAAGCAAAATTGTAGAGGAAGAACAACATCATCGCCGGCATCATGATCAGCATGATGCGTTGCTGGGCCGGATCGCCCGCGGTCGGCGTCATCTTCTGCTGAATAACCATGGTCGCGGTCATCAACAAGGGAAGAATGTTCAGCGCATCCCAGCCAAGCAACGGAATGGTGAATCCAAACTCGATCAAACGCTCCGGCGCGCTCAAATCCGAAATCCACAGAAAATCGGCGAAACGCAACTCGATGGCAATGCGCAGCACGACAAACAACGCGAAAAACACCGGAATCTGCACCAGCATGGGCAGGCAACCTCCGAGCGGATTGATCTTGTGCTCCTTGTAAAGCGCCATCATCGCCTGCTGCATCTTCTGGGGATTGTCTTTGTACTTCTCGCGGATTTCCGTCATCAGCGGTTGGACCTTGGCCATGCGGCGCATGCTTTCCGTGCCCTTGTGCGTGATGGGCCAGAACACAATGCGCACAATCAGCGTCAGCAGAATGATGGCGACGCCATAGTTGGCATAGACATGATCATGCAGAAAGCCCAGCAGACGGATGAGCAGCTTCGCGGACGGCACCACCACCACATCCATGTAGGCATTTTCCTCGAATCCCATCGCCCCTTCACGGCCATGGCTCAAGGCGGAAAGAATCTTGTAGCTCTTCGGGCCGGCGAAGTATTCGTAGGTGCGCGTGTAGGATTCGCCCGGGGCCAGCGTCTGGCTCAGAAAGCCCAGCTCCGCCGCCACCTCGCTGACGAAGGCATCCTTGATGCGCGCCCCGGCCAATTCGGCGGCGGTGATTTCGCGACGGGCGAAAATATCCACCGAGTCAGCTCCGTCCCCATCCGGCATCAGGATTTGCACGAAATATTTATTTTTTGCGGCAACCCAATCCGCCGCCTTGGCTGACGGGCGGAAATGAATTTCCCCGGGCAGACTGGCAAGTCCCTGCTCCTCGCGGATGTTGCGGAACTCCTTCTGTATGCGCGCGCCCCAGTTTTCCACGCCGCCGGCCGGGGGCAGCACATCCACGCCGATATTGATCATGCCCACCATGTCAGCGTGCGCGGTTTCCTGACCGATGGGCCCGGTGCGGATCGAGTGGTTACCCAACTCGAGGTCCGCGCCGGTTTGATTCACGAACGTATCGCTCACGTGGACAAGATAATTCGACCCCATCGTGATGGTGCGCCGCAAGGTCAACCCCGCCGATGTGGTACGGGCAAGTGTCACGCGGGACGGCGACTCGTCGACCTCCACGAGATATCCGGCCTGACTGGAAAGCTCGGGCAAGCCGCCATAGGTCAGGCCCGGACGACTGCGAAAATCGAAAATCACCGGCGGACTCGACGGGGCCAGTTGCTCCCGGTAATCGTTCAACGTGACTTCGAGAACAGCGGCGCCGCGCGAAGAAACCACCATACGGATGCTGTCGTTCGTCAACACGATCAACGACTCCTCCGTCACGGGGGTCGCTTCCACCGGTTCGATTACCGCCGTGTCAGGGCTCTCCGTTTTTTCTTCCGGAATCAACTCCGTAGACGCGGGCGCATCATCGCGCTGCGTGGGCGCCGGTTCGACGTCATCTTGCGGCATTACGGCGGGCGCCGGAGGCGCGGGCGGCGCGAAGAACTTCTGATAGATGCCGGGCCAGGCAAACAGCAGCGCTACCAAGGCAAAGAAAATCAGGTAATCTTGTTTTTTCATGATGAAAGTTGAACTCCTTCGTTGGATGCGGGCGATGGCACGAGGTCGATCCCACCCAGCGACCAGGGATGACAACGACCCAGCCGCCGCAACGCCAGCCATGCCCCGCGCCATAAACCATATGCCCGCATCGCCTCGATGGCATAGTGCGAACAACTCGGATAATACCGGCAACGTCCGCCCAGCCACATGCCCAGTGTGGCCTGATAAAGCCAGACCAGTCCAATGCCCGCGCGCGCCGCTATGGTTGGTTGTTTCATGTCTGCGATACTAGTCCCGCCTGTGCTACCGTAACCATAAAATCCGTCTCGATGGCCGCAGAGCTTGCCCGCAGGATCGAAGCCCGCGCCACCAGCACCACATCGTACGAGCCGGAAAGCCTGTGTCGATTCCGCCTGAATACATCGCGCAACAATCGACGGGCCCGCGCGCGCTGCACCGCTCCTCCGACTTTGCGACTGGTGACGACGCCCAGGCGAAGCGCCGCTCCCTCGCCCTCGCGCCGCCACAGCACCATGGTCTTTCCCACGATTTTTCGCTGCTGGGCAAAGGCTTCATCAAAATGCGCGGACCGGATCAACCGTTGGTTTTTAGCCAGCCGTTGATCCGGTCCGCGGGTTTCCCCGCCACTCCCGCGCGCCGGCGGGCCGCCTTTCGGCGGAACGGGTAAACCATGCATGGCGTGCGTGATTATGGACGGATCAGGACCTTGCGGCCCTTGCGGCGACGACGGGCCAATACCTCGCGTCCGTCCTTGGTGGCCATGCGGGCACGAAAACCGTGCGTCCGCTTGCGTGATATACGTGAAGGCTGATATGTTCGTTTCATGATACTCTCCCACCCAAAAGGTTGACGAAAGTAGCAGCTTTTCCGGGGGTGTCAATCCTCATCCCGATGACCGGCTGTTCCGCCTCGCGATCGCGTTCCGAATCGTGGTCTTAATCATAATCATTATCCAGATTACGATTAGGATTGGGATTAAGATGAGGAGTGGAGTTGAAGCAAACCCAACCACCTCTCGCTTGACACCCGCGCGGCCTCGGGCAACCCTGTTCCCCGGCATGAGTACCCGTATCTATTCGGTGGCCAATCAAAAAGGCGGCGTCGGCAAGACCACCACGTCGGTCAACCTCGCCGCCGCCATCGCCGAGCGCGGTAAACGCATGCTGCTCATCGATTTTGACGCCCAAGCCAACGCGACCAGCGGGCTCGGCCTCGAGAAAATCGAGGGCATGAGCCTGTATCCGGTGCTGATCGGTCAGGCCGACCCGCGAGCGTTCATCAAACCGACCGGCATCAACCGGCTCGACATCATCCCCGCCGAGGTGAACCTCGCCGGCGCCGAAATCGAGGTGGCCCGGCTCGACAGCTACCTGCACCGGCTCAAGCACGCGCTGCAACCGCTGGTCGAAGAGCAGCGGTATGAGTACATCTTCATCGATTGTCCGCCCTCGCTCGGCATCCTTACCATGAATGCGCTCTGCGCCTCGCACGGCCTCATCATGCCAATTCAGTCGGAGTACTACGCGCTCGAGGGGCTGTCGGTCATGGCCAAGTTGATCCAACAATTGCGCGAAAGCCAGGCAAACCCGCACCTCGAGATCGAGGGCATCGTCATGACCATGTACGATCATCGCACCAACCTGGCACAACAAGTAGTGCAACAGGTCACCGAGTATTTTGGTGACAAAGTCTACAAGACGTTGATTCCGCGGAGCGTGCGCGTCAGCGAGGCGCCGAGTTTCGGCAAGCCGGTCATCGATTACGATCGCCACAGCACTGGCGCCGCCGCCTACCGCGAACTCGCCCGGGAATTTCTGCAGCGCCGCAAAAACGCGGAAAGCTGACCCCGGGCATCATCGTATTTCAGCATGCAGGACGCGACGAAACGCGTCCCTCCACCCGAGCTTGTTGGAGCACCCCGCGCCGTCGGGGCGGGAAGAAAAAAACGCGATGATGAATCGATCAATCCACGATTAGCGCTCCTGACTTCAACAATGGGACACCCTGACGTACATGCCTACGGGAATCATCATGCGGAGAATCCGGGTGTTGATGCTTTCTTAATCTATCCGCCGTCGGCGGCGGAT
>CAYYAR010000053.1:0-6720 GCA_964470065.1 uncultured Verrucomicrobiota bacterium
ATGACCGGATGCCACTCGCACGCACGCATCTATCCGCCGCCGACGGCGGATAGATTATGAAGGCATCAACACCCGGAATCTCCGCAAGCTGATTCCCGTAGGCATGTACGTCAGGGTGTCCCATTGTTGAATTCAGGAGGCAGGAAGGTTGATTACGGTTCCTGCGCATCCGCGGATTCTCCGGAAGGCGTGGCATCGGTCGTTGATGTGTTCCATCCGGATGGCTCGCCGGCCTTGCGAAAAAGCTCGATCAATTCATCCGTTTCTTTGGGCCGGGGGCGGTTGTTTTCATAATTGAAGACATTGCATCGAGCCGGATAACCATCGTCCGCGCGAACCACGAAAATCGCCGGCGTCTTGTTGAAACGATACGCGGCAAACAGCGCCTGCTCGCGTTTCTTGACCGGCAAGTCGATCTTAACCTTGATGTGGTCGCGAAGAAATTTGTTCACTTTGCCATCCTGCATCCCGGTCTTCTCCCACCATCCGCAGAGTCCCTTCTCGCCGGGCTCACCGTAATTGGAAAAGTAAACCACCATCGGCGCCTTCGTTTGTTTTTGCAGATCCAACGCCTCCTCGTAACCCTTTACACCCGACAACCACTTTTTGGGAATCGCTGGCGTGTTGGTTGCTTCCGCCCGGACGGCTCCGGCGAAAAAGACGATCCACGCGAAACATGCGTATCCGGCTGTCCGGTATCTGCTCATAGCGTCTCCTTGATGTGATCCAATCCCATCCGGTAAATCCAATCAATATTTTCAGGCTCGTCCGGTGGACGCGTCAGCGCGATGGATGGTTCGAGCGGGCGATCGTTCAATGGTTGCCCGGCCGGATCAAGCGCGCGTCCCGTGCTAATGCGAAGGTGGTAATCCGCGCCGAGCGGGATCAGCGAGGTAAGGGCGGCAAATCCACGCGTCTGTTCGCCCAGGAGCAGGGCGCGTTCGTGAAACTTCAACGCCGCCACCAGCCATTCCGCCGGGCCGAACGTGTCGCGATCCACCAGCACAAAAAGAGGGGCGCCTGGCCAGAGCTCCTGCCGCGCCGAGATAAACACGCGGGGCTCGGCACCCTGCTTTTCGATCACACTGCCCGACGCCAACCCGGCCGGCAGAAACCACTCCAACAGCCTCGCCGCCGAGGCATAGTCGCTTCCGTAACTGCCGCGGGCATCCAGAAGAATGGCGGCCGGCCGGTCCGGGCGAACCTCCTGCTCCAACGCCTCGATTTCCGAGCGCAATCCGGCCTCAAATCCAAACACCCGGATAATTCGCACGTCCATGCCGGATAATTTGTACGACTCCATCAGCGGTGTCTCCGGCGCGGCAGACGTCATTCCCTCGCGCGCGGGAACAATCGCGGCATACGGATCGATCGCCGTGGCCATCCCAAGTATGCTGTTCGAAATCAGGCGATCCATCGACGCATCACCGGCATCCACATAACGCTCGTTCACGGTTTGGATCGCCGACATCAACAGGTCGAGCTCGGCGCGGGGCAGGGGGTCATCCGGTTTTTTGGTGCACCCCGCCAGCCCGCACGAGAGTAGAATGCCGAGAAGAAGTCGCGTCGTATGCATCAGGCGACCTTGCGCATGCGGCTGTTCAGTCCCGGCGTCACGACATACATGGCTGGACCCGGAATCGCCCGTGCCTTGTTCGACATGGCGGGCACAAGACGCGCGAGCATCCACGCGAAGTCCCATGACGCGAGTTCCAGCCAGCCGGTTGAAAGCAGAAACACGGGGCGGCCCCATTCGCGCAATGCGGCGAGGCGATGCGGCTGATCGCTCATGTCCAGATCCATCGAGATGACCGCGGCGTCCGGTTGCGATTGCACAAAGCCGGCCAACGCTTCATCGGTCGCATGCGCTCCGAGGGCATCGCGCAGATGAATCACGCTTTGCTGCGGCCCGGCCAGCAAATGCAGAGCGCGCGCGACGCGCGGTGGAAGTGTGGCGTCGCAAATCAATATCATGTGGCGTCGCCCCTGCGGGATTCAAAAGCCAGTGCATCCGTGACTTCCTCCGGCGAAACCTCCAGCCAACCGGCAATCAATTCCGGTTTCATGCCGCCCCGTTGCCAGCGAACAATCAGCGACGTCGCCACGCCGGATTCGGCCGCCAGCGGTCGACCCCATTGCCGGGCGGGATCAAGCACGACCTTGCGAAGCCGCCCGAGCGGCCACCAGCGACTCACCTCGTCGCGTTCGTTCATCTCCAGTTCCCCGCGCAAAGGTTCGGCGGCATCCAAAAAAATCTGCTGGCGGGATTCCACATCGAAAAGCCCCGCGTGCTGTTCCTCCTCCAGGGCCGACATGAGCAGGCGCCGGCCATCCGCGCGGAAACGATTGGTTGAAAAAGGATGATCGAGGCCAAACTCCTTCCGCGCCAGCTCCTGCACATCGCGAATGGTTTTCCAGGAAACGCCGGCGCGCAGAAACGCGTCGACAAAACGCATTTCAATCACGTCGCGAAACGACACCGCGCGCCGGCCCTTCACCGGCAGCAACTGGCCCGACCAAACCGGCGGCGATGATCGTTTTTGACCGGAACTTGTAAATGAATAACCGGAAAGCCAACGGCGGATCCGGCTCGCCTCAAGTCCGGTAAAGCGCGCCGCCTCGGGAATGCTGTATATTCCAATATGAAGAAGCGATTCGGTCATGAGAGGTTTAAAGTTAGCATAACGAGTGCGCGTTATTCAATATACCCATGGTTTGGACCCTGATGCACAAGCGCGTTTTCCGGTTAGTCAGCGGCTCGGCGGGACGCCTCGCCCTACCGCATGCTATCAATCCATGGGTGGGGCGAAGCCTCCGGCTGAGCCGCCATGCATGAACAGAAAACGGATGAGTTATTGAGGAGCTCAGGCGCTTCCACCGTGCGAGCCAATCTGGTGGGTGTTGAGATTTCTCGACTCCGCTTCGTGGCGCTCGAAATGACGGTCTCTTTGCAATGTTCCAGGAATCGCGGCTTGCCAATGATTGATTAACCTCATCTGTTCAGGCATCTTAAACCGGTATGTCATCCGCCCCCAAACCCCTCAAGGCCTATGTCCTGCACTACCGCCGGCAGGCCATTACAGGTTTTGCCAGCGTGGTCGGGGCGATTACGATGGGGCTGGCGGTGCCTTACGTGTTGCGACTCACCATCGATCAGTTGCAGGCCCAATCGCTCGACACCGCCGGACTCGCGCGCCTGATCGCAATTTTTCTCGCCGCCTCGATACTGGCCTCGCTCTTTTCCATTTTCATGCGCCGCATTCTTCTCGGACTTGCCCAGCGTGCGGAATACGACATCCGCGAAGAAGTCTTTGCCCATCTCACCCGGCTCGACCACGGTTTCTTCCAACGCGAACGCACCGGCGACATCATGACCAAAATGTCCTCGGATCTGCACTCGGTAAAGGAGATGATCGGACAGGGCCTGTTGCAAGGCTCGCGCATCGTGATCGGCTTTCCGCTCGCCTTCGGCATCATGTTTGCGCTGAATGTGCAGCTCGCCCTCACCATCATGGCGATCATGCCGGTCATCAGCCTGGTGTTCTTCCTGATTATTCGCGTGATTCGCAAGCGCTACGATGCGGCCCAGGAACAATTCTCGGTCATTCAAAATTTCAGCCAGGAAAATTTCGGCGGCTTCCGCACCGTGAAGGGCTTCGGTATCGAAGAGCGCATGAAGGGCCGGTTCCGCGAACTGAACCAGCACTATATCGATCTCAACATGCGACTGACCCGGATCGAGGAACCGGTGTGGCCGTTTATGGTTTTCATGTTCGGGATGGGAACGTTGCTGCTTCTGCTGGCCGGCGGTCGCCAGGTGATTGAGGGCACGCTCACACTCGGCGAATACGTTCAATTCAATCAATATCTCCTCTATTTGCAGTGGCCAATGCTGGCCCTTGGCTGGACCAGCAATCTATTCCAGCGCGGAATTGCCAGCTGGCGGCGCGTCAGCACGATTCTCGATGCCAGGCCGGATATCACCGACGGCCCCCTGAGCCGGCCCGGGCTCACCGAGCTCGAAGGCGACATTGTGCTCGAGGCTGTTTCGTATGACGTTGATCAGCGCACCTTGTTGAAGGACATATCCCTGACCATTCCGGCCGGCCAGGTGATCGCCATTACCGGGCCCACCGGCAGCGGGAAGACCTTGCTCATCTCCTTGATTTGCCGGCTGATTGATCCGACCCGCGGTCGCGTGATGATCAACCACAAGGACGTCCGCGAATATCCGCTGGCGGCGCTCCGGGCGCGCATCGGCCTGGCTCCGCAAGAGGCCTTTTTGTTTTCGGATACGCTCGCCAACAACATTGCCTTGGGCTTGAGTGGATCGGAACACGAGGACAACGTGTTATGGGCCGCCGGCATTGCCCACCTGCGCGACGATGTCGACCAGTTTCCGCAAAAATTTGCCACCATGCTCGGCGAGCGGGGCGTGACTCTTTCCGGCGGACAGCGGCAACGCACCGCGATCAGCCGCGCCGTGGCGTTGGATCCGTCCATTCTGATTCTCGATGATGTATTTTCCGCCGTGGATACACAGACCGAGGCAAAAATTCTCGCCAGCCTGATTCCCGTGTTGCGTCAGCGCACCGCCATTATGGTCAGTCATCGCGTTTCCACGCTCAAGCACGCCGATCGTATCCTCGTGATCGAGGACGGCCGCATCACCCAGGATGGTTCCCACGCCGACTTGATCCGTCAGGCCGGCTACTATCGCGAGCAGGATGAAATGCAACGGCTCGAGGCCCGCCTGGAGGGCGATGTGACATGACCGAGCACGTGGAATCGGATATCCCGTCGAAATTGTTCGACCGGGGCTTGTTGCGGCGGATGGCGCGGTATGTGCGTCCGTACCGCGCGTCGATGCTCACCGCGTTCGCGATGATCATCCCGATGACCCTGATGATGAATTATCTGCCGATGCTGGTGAAAAAAGCGGTGGATGATTATCTCGCGCCGGCGGCGACCCTGCCTGCGGAAGTCCGGCTCGAGGGAATTGTGTCCATCGCCTGGCAGTTTCTGGTGTTGGCCGCGCTGGTGTTTGTCTTCCGTTTTGCCCACGGTTATTTGCTCACCCTCATCGGTCAGAAAATCATCTTCGACATGCGCGCCGATATCTTCGCAAAAATCATGCGGTTGCCCCTGCGGTATTTCGACCGCCATCCGGTCGGCCGGCTGATGACGCGCATCGGATCGGATGTCGACGCCATGCAGCGCCTGCTCACCGACGGCATGGTCGGCCTCGCCGCCGATATTTTTACCATCATCGGCATCCTCGGTTACATGATTTATCTTAGTCCGCGGCTCGCCACGGTGCTGATTGTCCTGTTTCCCTTCCTGCTTGCCGTACTGGTTTTTCTCAATGCCCGCCACCGCGCCGCCCATCGCGAAGTGCGCAAGCGTCAATCCGCGTTGAACGCCTTTTTGCAGGAAATGATCACCGGCATGCTCACCATTCAACTGTTCAATCGCGAGGAGCACACCCGCCTCCGTTTCGCCGGCTTCAACGGACGCTTGCGCGAAGCCTTGCTGCAATCAATCAAGTGGTTCAGCTACTCCTTTCCCGCCACGGAAATTCTTAATGCCATGACGCTCGTGCTCGTGATCGCCATCGGCGGTTACAGCCTGATGAAGGGCGATGGCGTCATCACGATGGGCGTGCTGATTGCGTACCTGGCCTACCTGCGGGAGTTTTTCCGGCCGCTCGACGACTTGTCGGAAAAATCGAACCTCCTGCAATCGGCCATGGCCTCGGCCGAGCGGGTGTTTGCGCTCATGGAAGTGCCGGAGGAAATCGAGGATCCGCCCGCGCCGGCACCGCTGGAAAAATTTCGCGGCGAGGTCGAATTGGACCGGGTGTGGTTTGCCTATAACGATGAGAACTGGGTGCTGAAGGATGTGCATGTGCGCATCGCGCCCGGTGAGTCGGTGGCGATTGTCGGCGCGACCGGCGCGGGGAAATCATCCGTGATCAGTTTGGTCTCGCGCTTTTATGATGTGCAACGCGGGGCGGTCAAGGTCGACGGCCGCAACGTCCGCGCGTATGCCCAGAGCGCCCTGCGGCGACGAATCGGCATCGTGCTGCAGGATCCGTTTATTTTTTCGGCCTCCATGGCCGATAACATCCGTCTCTTCAATCCAGCGATCACGCAGGAGCAAGTGGTCGAGGCGGCGAAGTATGTCAACGCCCACGCCTTCATCGAGGCGCGGGGCGGCTACGGGGTGATGCTGCGCGAACGCGGGGCGGGACTATCCACCGGCCAAAAGCAGTTGATTGCCTTGGCCCGCGCGATTGCCCAGGATCCGGATATTTTACTGATTCTCGACGAGGCCACCGCGAACGTCGACACCGAGACCGAGTGGTTGATTCAGGACGCGATGAAAAAATTGATGCAGGGCCGTACCAGCATAATCATCGCCCATCGCCTCTCCACCATCCGCCACGTCGACCGCATTCTCGTCATGCGCCACGGCGAAATCGTCGAGCAAGGCAACCACCAAGACCTCCTTGCCGCGGATGGCTATTACAAGCGGTTGTATGACTTGCTTGCGCACCAGCCGGCCGGGTAAATTGAAAATCGCGATAAAAGGTTGTAAACGTGCCGCCAAAAACGTTTGCCATCGATGGCGCTCACCCGGATTTTCTTGAGTTCAACATGTCAATCGCCTGCTATTGCAAGTCATTGAATGGCAAGGGTTGAGTTTTTGATCGGAGTC
>CAYYAR010000054.1:0-6216 GCA_964470065.1 uncultured Verrucomicrobiota bacterium
AGATGAAGAACGCATCAACAACCGTATTCTCCGCAAGCTGACTCCCGTAGGCATGTGCGTCAGGGTGTCCCATTGTTGAAGTCAGGAAGATCCGGACGCCAACGCGATGGTCGCGTGATCACGGAGCGGTCAGGCTTTCCGGGCCGGGCGGAGTCAGGCAATTCTCGCCGGGGCGTCCCCCGGATGCGGAAGCGCATCCGCTCCGGCGCGGCTTCCCGCGCCGGAAGCCGGTCAGGCCGTGGGCAAATCGAGAAAGTTTTGCAAAATGGCCTTGCCGTTTTGCGTGAGGATGGACTCGGGATGAAACTGCACGCCGTGAACGGGAAGGGTCTTGTGTTGCAGCCCCATAATTTCCCCCTCGGCGGTCTCGGCGGTGATTTTCAAACAATCCGGCAAGCTCTCGCGCTCAACCAGCAACGAGTGATAACGGATCGCATCAAATGGACTCGGCAACCCCTTCAGCAACGACTCCCCGTGATGCAAAATCGGCGAGGTTTTTCCGTGCATGAGCCGGCCGGCCCGCACCACGCGCCCGCCATAGACCTGCCCCATGCATTGATGCCCGAGGCAGACGCCAAAAATCGGTATGCGCGGTCCGAAGGTGTTGATCACATCGCACGAAATTCCCGCCTCGTTCGGCGAGCAAGGTCCCGGACTGATCAAAATCCTCGCCGGTTTCATTTTTTCGATCTCGCTGATGGTAACCTGGTCGTTGCGGAAGATTTTCATCTCCGCGCCCAACTCGCCAAGATACTGGACGAGGTTGTAGGTAAAGGAGTCGTAGTTATCGATGACCAGCAACATGGATTATTTTCCTCCCGCCCGCGCTTGCGCATACCGCCGCGCCAGGGCAATGGCGTTCATCATGCCGCGGGCCTTGTTCTGGGTTTCGGCAAATTCCATCGCCGGCACCGAATCGGCGACAATGCCCGCGCCGGCCTGGACGTAGGCTTTGCCGCCATCGATCAGCACGGTGCGGATGGTGATGCAGGAGTCAAGGCTTCCGCCAAAACCAAAATAGCCGACCGCGCCGGCATAGGGACCGCGGCGCGTTCGCTCGAGCTCGGCAATGATCTCCATCGCGCGGATTTTTGGCGCGCCGCTGACCGTTCCGGCCGGGAACGTCGCCTTCATCACATCAAAGGCATCGGACGGGCCATCGAGCTCGCCTACCACATCCGAGACGATGTGCATGACGTGACTGTAGCGCTCGATGACCATCAGCTCCGGCACATGCACGGAGCGAAAAGCGCACACGCGGCCGAGATCGTTGCGGGCGAGATCGACCAGCATGATGTGTTCGGCGCGCTCCTTCGGATCAGCGAGTAAATCATGCTCACGCGCGATATCCTCGTTCGGATCGTCCGAGCGCGGGCGCGTGCCGGCGATGGGTCGCACCTCGACCTTCCGATCCTCGAGCCGCACATGCACTTCCGGCGAGGAACCGACAATTTTACGGTTGCCCAACTCCAGGCAGAACATATACGGCGACGGATTCACGCAGCGCAGGGCGCGATAGAGATCAAGCGGGTCGCCTTCGTATGAAGTCTCGAATCGTTGCGACAGCACCACCTGAATGACGTCTCCGGCGCGGATGTATTCCTGGGCCTTGAGCACGGACGCCTCGAACTCCTCGCGGGTAAGGTTCGAGCGCACGTCCACGGGCCCGGGCTTCTCGCTGATGTCGAGCACGGTGTGAGCCACGGGACCGGACAGCGCTTCGCAGATGCGGTCGATGCGGACCATGGCTTCGTGATAGGCTTTCCGCGGGTCGCCGTCGATCAGTACATTCGCAACCACCTTGGCGGTGTGGCGGACGTGATCAAAGATAAGAATGGTGTCCGTGAGGATGAACTGCATGTCCGGCCAGTTCTGATCGCGCTCGCGGGCGAGACCGACGCGCGGCTCGAATTGCGGGATCACATCATAGCCCATGAAACCGACCAGGCCGCCGAAGAAACGCGGCAGCGCGGGATCGTGGACCGGCTTGTAGGGTTTCAGCAGGGCACGGAGTTCGGCGATGGGATCGGCGCCGGATTTTCTCTCCACACGTCCGCCGGCGTGGGTGATGATCACCTCGCGGCCATCGCTCTGAAATACAATTTGCGGATCGCCGCCCAAAAAGGAGTAGCGGGCGATTTTTTCACCGCCTTCAACGCTCTCCAGCAGAAACGTCGACGCGTTCGGATGTTCGCGGCGGAAATACGTCCGCAACCGCTCGTAAGCCGACACCGGCGTTTCCTGGTCGGCAAGCAACTCCCGCCACACCGGGACGAGGTTGCCCTGCTCGGCGCGCTTCAGGAAGTCGGATTCGGAGGGGAGGTAGGCCATGCGGTTAACGGTTCAAGGTTGAAGGTTCAAGGTGGCTCATTGCAAAATACGAAATCGATCAGGGGTCCAGATTCTCCAGCGCGCCACTGTCCATGTTCAGCCGGCGATAGTAGCAGTTCCGCGGTTGTCCGGCCTTGTTTTTTGTGTGGCAGATACCGCCGCGTTTCGGGCGGACGATCACGAGCAGCGAGTTCTGCTCGCAGTTCACCCGGATTTCGAGCACGTCAAAGGTTTCCCCGGAGGTTTTTCCCTTTTCCCACAATTCGTTGCGTGAGGTGCTCCAGAGCACGAGGGTGCGGGTGGCGATGGTTTTGTCCAGCGCCACTTTGTTCATATACGCGACAAGGATGACCTCTTTCGTGTCAGTGTTCTGAACCGCCACCGGCAATACGCCCGGGCAACGGGCTGCCTTGGCCAATTTGTCGAAATCAAGTTGGAGGGTACTGCCCTCTTCCAGTTCTTTCATTCGTTTCTCCGCGAAAATACGGGGGATTGTGTAGGCGGAAATCCGCGTAAAGTCAAACCGGTAGCTCGTCCAACATCCTGCCGGGGTCACCGACCCCGGCTACAGATATTCATCAATCTGACGTTTCTTCAGTAACCGGCAAGTGCTGCCCTCGAGTTACAGCCGCACTTCGATTCCCCTTGCCCGCATGTGTTCCTTGGCCTGGCGGATCGTGAATTCGCCGAAGTGGAAAATCGAGGCGGCGAGGACCGCATCCGCGCCTCCCCGCTGGACCGCTTCGCAGAGGTGGTCCAGATTCCCGGCGCCGCCGGAGGCGATCACCGGCACGCCAACCGCATCGGCCACCGCGCGCGTGAGATCAAGATCGTAGCCGTTCTTCGTGCCGTCGGCATCCATGCTGGTCAGCAAAATCTCCCCGGCTCCGCGATCCACACCCTCTTTCGCCCACGCCACGGCATCGCGTTCCGTCGCCCGGCGTCCGCCGTGGGTGTATACGAGCCATCCTTTACCGTTCTCGCGACGACGGGCGTCGATGGCCAGCACGATACACTGGCTGCCGAATTGCGCGGATGTTTCATCGATCACGCCGGGGTTGCTGAGCGCGGCGGTGTTGAGCGATACCTTGTCGGCGCCCGCTTGCAGCATGCGGCGGATATCGGCGGCGGTGCGAATACCGCCGCCCACGGTCAGCGGCATGAACACCTGCTCCGCGACCTTGCGCACGACCTCGACAATCGTCTCGCGGTCCTCGTGCGAGGCGGTGATGTCGAGAAAGGTCAACTCATCCGCCCCCTGCGCTTCGTATGCGCGGGCGGATTCGACCGGGTCGCCGGCATCGCGCAGTTCGACAAATTTCACGCCTTTGACAACGCGCCCGCCGGCAATGTCGAGGCACGGGATGATTCGTTTGGTTAACATGGCGTCGACGCTACCACCCCCCACCCCCGGCGCAAGCCGGAAGTTGATCCTGCATGGGCAGAGGTTTATGCTGGACGCATGCACACCAGGACCAGGATCACGCTTGCCACCAAGGTCACCATGGTGCGACTGCTCGGCGTGCCGGTATTTATTGTCCTGCTGATGTATTACCTCGACAGCATCCGCGACGGACAACCGGATGACACCTATCGCATGGGCGCATTGATCCTGTTTCTGCTGATTGCCGCGACCGATGCACTGGATGGCTATCTCGCCCGCAAGCGCGGGGAAATTTCGCGCCTCGGCTCCATCCTCGATCCCATCGCCGACAAGGCGCTGATGCTTTCCGGACTGATTCTGCTCACCAAACCGGCGATACCCGAATTCGAGCCGCGCATCCCGATCTGGTTCAGCGGCCTGGTCATCAGCCGCGATGTATTTTTAGTCGCCGGCGCCTTTCTCATCCGCTACTTCGCGCGCGATGTGCACATACGCGCGCACGCCACCGGCAAACTCGCGACGGTCATGCAGGTGGTGGTGATTGCCTGGGTACTGGCCCGGGGCGACCAAATGTTGCTCACGGGCGTGATCATACTGGCATCGCTCTTCACCGCGGCCAGCTGGGCGATTTATTTGCGCGACGGATTGCGCCAACTCGAGCATGGCCAACACGCCTCGGCGCCTCCCGCCTCCCGGAACCCCGAAGCTTGATCATCGACGTTCGCATCCGGGTTGGTGTATGGTTGCGGGTTGACTGATTAGAAAGAAGGCAAATCATGCATCTCAAAGGAAAAGTGAAGGCCCGGCTGAGCGATGGCCGGGAAATTTCGTGCCCGTTTGGTACGCCGGTGGAGGCGCTGCTCGACAAGGAAACCGATGACGTGGGCCGGCATTATCTCGGGGCCGTGGTCAACAACACCGTGGTCACGCTGGAGTTTCTGCTCGAGGTCGACAGCGATGTTAAATTCCTGACCTTCGCCGACTCCCACGGCTGGCGGATTTACCGTTCGACCGCGTGCTTCCTCCTGGCCAAGGTGGTCAAGGATCTATATCCCTCCGCCCGGCTGACCGTCGAACATTCGATGGGCACCGGCTTTTACTGTTCGTTCGAGCAGGATGGACAGGAGGGCATTCATCACGACCAGGTCGAACAGATCCGGGCGCGGCTGAAGGATTTGATCGAGCGCAATGCGCCGATCGAGCGGCGCAAGTCGATCTACACCGCTGCGGTGAAACACTTTGAAGATCAGGGACAACACGACAAGGCGCACCTGCTGAAGTACCGCAATCCGCCCAAAGTGGTGGTTTACACCTGCGAAGACTATACGGATCTCGCCCACGGGCCCCTCGCCCACACATGCGGAGCGATCCGGCATGTCGACTTGTTGCATGTGGCTCCGGGTTTCGTGATTATGTTCCCGGATCAAAGCGTGCCGCCGCGCATTCCCGCCCTGCGCCCGCAACCCCAGCTGTTCACCGTGTTCCAGGAACACAAGAAGTGGGGCCGCATCCTTGGCGTCAACACGGTCGGGCGGCTGAACGAAATCATCGCGGCCAAGGAAAGCGCCGACTTCATCCGCATCGCGGAAGCGCTGCACGAGAAGAAAATTGCCAAGGTGGCCGACAAGATCAAGGAGGAGCGGGAACGCATCCGCTTCATTCTTATTGCGGGTCCCTCGTCATCCGGCAAAACCACCTTCGCCAAACGGCTCAGCGTGCAACTCCGGGTGAACGGATTCAATCCGGTGGCCATCTCGGTGGATAATTACTTCGTTGATCGGGCACACACCCCGCGTGATGAGAATGGCGACTTTGACTTCGAGCATATCGAGGCGATCGATCTTGATTTGTTCAACCAGCATCTGCTCGAGCTCATGGACGGCAAGGCGATTGACCTGCCGCGATTCAACTTCGAGCAGGGGGTCAAGGAGTTTCACGGTGAGCAACTTCAGCTCAAGGGAGATCAGGTGGTGATTCTCGAAGGCATCCACTGCCTGAATCCCCGTCTCACCCAGGCCATCGCCCCGGACAACAAATTCAACATCTACATCAGCGCACTCACCCAACTGAACCTCGACTCGCACAACCGGATCGCCACTACCGACAACCGGTTGGTCCGCCGGCTCGTGCGCGACAATCAATTTCGCGGGCACTCGGCGTTGCAGACCATGCGGATGTGGCCGAGCGTGAGGCGCGGCGAGAAAAAATGGATTTTCCCCTTCCAGGAGCAGGCGGATATCGCTTTCAATTCCGCGCTCGACTACGAATTGGCGGTGCTGAAGCCCTTTGCCGAACCGCTGCTAGCCGAAGTCAAACCGGATGATCCGGTTTACTCCGAAGCGCGGCGTTTGCAGGATTTTCTCGGGAGCTTTCTCGGGATCGCGCACGACTTGATTCCGCCAACCTCGATCTTGCGGGAGTTTATCGGGAAAAGCAGCTTCCGGTACTAGCCTAAGTTCCGCAGTTTGAAAAACAAGATATCGTAACATCAACGGGTTATA
>CAYYAR010000055.1:0-6073 GCA_964470065.1 uncultured Verrucomicrobiota bacterium
ATGTATGCTGTTTATGAGAAACCCCAAAAGGGGCCGCCTGCGGAGCGCTTACATTAAGCCCCTGGCTCCGTTTTTCCGGACCGGCTCTGCCGGCCGCGGAGCGCTTACGAAATCGCATACTATGACCGCTATAAATGAAGCGTCGCAAACGCATATGCACGGTGCTTCGGACTACGCTTACGTTTTGTCCTTGTTACCTGTCCAACTTTTGCGGGGGACGCTCCAGCGCTTACATCATATCCGTCATAGATGAGGAACTATGACGGATATGAATGAAGTGATTCTGAAGGCTGATCGTCGGGGGCGGCTGCGTTACACAGCCGGGCAGAAGCAGGCGCTCGTTGATGCCTACGAAGCCAGCGGACTGAGTGGCCCGCGCTTCGCCTCACTGCACGGCGTCAATTACCAGACGCTCGTCTCCTGGCTGAAGAAGCGCCGGCAGAATGAGCCCCGCCATCCCGCGCTGACCTCCTGTAGGCTTCCCTTGTCATGCGACAGGTTGAAAGTAGAGGATTCGGGCCGGGACAAGATGACTACGACACTTGTGATAAATTTGCTAATCCGGCAGCTTTTTCGCAGGGCCCAAGATCCACGCTTACACGAAGGCGGCCATCACTGCCGGTCTAAGGAAAAACCTTGTTTTTTGTATCTAAAACCAATGTGACACGCTTAAGAGTTTTAGGAGCTATTCCGTCATATTTATTCAACCAAATATTTTCCACCTTTTCATAATTATTTGCACCTATTAGAACATTAACGCTAAGAGCATTCAAGTTTGGGAATTTATGAACAAATTTTTCATCAACTCCTATCACTTTTTGACGTATTAAATTGTTTAGAGCGCTCACAGAATCAGAAATGATCGATAAGTCAGCCACACTGGATTGATCAGAAGAAAAGAACAACGCCTCTAGGCTTGAAGAACAGAGAGATAACTCGAGAGCTTCTAATCTAGTCATGAGCAAATGAATGCTTGCTTCAGTGCTCACGCCATGCCTAGTTTCAATTGCTGGTATTCGGCAGCCTCTTAAACTCAGGCTTTTTAATGTTTCAATTTTTGTCAATGACTGAAAAAAGTCTTCACCTAGAGAAGACCCACTTACAGTAAGGCTGTGCAGTCCTTCGGGTAGTTTAATAGCGCCTGTTGAGAAATCAATGCATGGAGGCATCCGCAAAGTTTTTAGATTTGGACAATGCTGAATAAACCTTTCAAGATCCGCCTTATTTGCGGCACAACCATCGAGATCTAGTAAATTCAAACCTAACAACTTTATGTTGTTAAATTTTTTAGACATAACTTGATCCCGTTGCTGCCCTTTTTCAAAGACAAGGGTAGTATTTTGCGATGGTATAAGTGAATTATTTTTGTATGCGTAAATTTCGCTAGCTCGGTATCCATGATTAGTTGCTTCCGGGACGACTTGTAACGTATCTTTGTAAATCCCTTCAATATCGAATGAAGACTCAATGAAAAAAATGTCTTCTTCAAGAGCTTTGTTCATTTTAGGAGGTGGCTTCCCTGCTTCTGAAAGACCACCATGAGTCATTTTTCCAAAAGATGTGTGAGTAAATACTCGAGGATTAGATGATGGGTCTATTGGCTTTGCGTATTTATTCCAGACAATTGCTTCTAACTCAACTGTTAAAACTTCGCGTGCGCTAACTAATAAACACAATGAAAAAAAGTTAGTGCTTAGCATTAGTGTGCATTTGCTAACTAATAATTTATTAAAAATCATGTGTATTAATGGGTTTTTCCAATAGAATCGCAATTTGCATCTGGCGCATCACAGTTTTGAAGAATTCCTCGCGGATTTGAATTGGGTCTAACATGGTAATCTTTTACGGCTAACCCGTTAGGCCAAAAGCCGCCACCTTCATTAAATTTTATTTGAACTCCGACGAAGTAATATTCTCCCGATTCGAGTTCGATTCGGAAAATTAGCCCGTCAATATTAGGAGTTGCCTTTCTCCATGACTCAATGTCCGCCCGGGCAACCACGATCTGGCCTCCTTCATAATCTTTTAATTGGTTCCCAGCGCGATCATATAATTTATTTTTGAAATTATTATAGCTAAATATAGTTCCTATAATATCGACTTTTGAAATAGATCCATCACATTTTTTGTTTCCGAAACCGATCCAGAGCGCTCCTTCAAGTTGTGGTCCACCCCCAAGAAGTAATGGTTCCATCCCCAAATAATCCCATATAGCAAGTCCATTATTCCCCACGAATCCATACAGATTAACTCCTCCTTTTTCTCCAATCGGATCTCTGGATGGCCAGCGGCCTGTAAATGGATCGTAGTAGCGGTATCCGTAATAAGCCACACCCGGCCCAAATCGTTGAAATTCCGCCGATTTTTGGGCGGGTTCATGAGGGTCGAGCGACGACTTCGCGGATGAGGGGCCGCCTGTCGGCGGCGGTTTTGGCGAGGCACAGGGGCTTCCTCCAGCAGGCGGTTCCTCATCCGGCGGCTCCGGGCATGATCCGTTAGAAATCCCCGCTTGTGCGGCGGAAACTTCTGGATCCGGTGCGGTGGCAACCCACATGGCTTCGGGTTGTAGCGGGTTCTCCGCTGGAGGTGAAGGCAAATCGTGCTCCGGGGTTTCAGCGGTCGGGATCGGCCCGTACATGTCTTTGGTTTCATCCAGCCGTCCATGCGGATGGGTTCGGGCGTGAATTTCTCTCAGGGCATCGATGTGGACATGCGTGTAAATTTGCGTGGTTTCCATTCTCGCGTGACCCAACATTTCCTGGACGTATCGGATGTCCGCGCCGCCGCGATGCATGTCCGTGGCACACGAGTGGCGAAAAAGATGGCAGGAGCCGGGCTTGTCGATGCCGCAGCTTTTCATGAGTCCCTTGATCCAATTTCCGATGTATGCGGGGGTGATGCGCGTGCCGTAGCCGCTGAGAAAAAGGGCTGTTTCCTGCGGCAGGTGATGAAAAAGCGGGCGCGATTCGGCGAGGAAGCGGTCCAGCCATGCGGCGGCACGCTCGCCGACCGGCAGCATCCGGCTTTTCCCGCCTTTGCCTTTGCGGATCGTGAGCGTGAGGGAGGCAGGATCATAATCTCCGTGATCGAGATTGACCATTTCCGTTCGGCGGATGCCGGTGGCGTAGAAGAGTTCGAGAATGGCGCGATCACGTAGGCCAAAGGGATCAGCAGTGTTCGGAATGGCCATCAGGGATTGGATTTCCTTGGCGCTGAAGGCCTTGGGAAGTTGGCGCGCCTGCTTGCGGGGCAGATCCAGATCGGCGGCCGGATTGGCCGGGATGACGCCGGAGCGGCAGAGCCATGCGAAAAAACGCCGGACACAGCCGAGCCGCGCAAGCTGGGTGTTGGTGACCAGCGGTTTTCCTCCGCGTGGAGTGCGGTATTGATGGAGATAAAGCTGGAAAGCCTCGATCCGGGCGCGGGTGAAGGAAGCGGGAGTCGTGAGTCCCTGGCTCCCGGCCCATTCGACAAAACCCTTGAGAGCCCAGCGATGGGCTTCAATTGAGGGTGGAGAATAAGCCCGAGCGGCGAGATGCGTCAGAAAGCCCTCTGCGCTGGCCGCAAGGCTGCCGCACGCGTGGTGGACAGGTGGCGGGGCGGGTGCGCCTCCGCGAATTCTCTCTTTCATTCCTAACAAATTTCTGACGCCTGGCTTTCCGGACATGATCCTGAAATGGCAAATGGTGCGGAGTCGTGGAATGAAATTTCATCATTCCGCATATTTTGCTAGATTTTGTGCAAATCAAACAATTCACAAAAAAATCTCGCGTAAAATCTTGCCACACGCTGGCTATCAGGATTGGATCCGCAACGATTCGGGCTTGGCTCGATTTTTTCACGCATGTTTTCTTTCCCCCCAACGACCGACATCCGGTCAAACCGTTTTTCTATTATGCCTGTCCGAATTTCGGTGGCGGGCATTCTGGCGTGGTTGGTCGTGGCGGTTTCATGTGTTAGCGCGGCGGGGCTCTCGTTCGATTCGGAAAAAATCACGCTGCGGGCCGAACATGGAGCCACGCAGCTGGTATTTTCATTCCGTTTCGAAAACCAATCCGGTGAGCCGGTGGCCGTGGAGCAGATCGAACAGGATTGCGGATGCCTGAAGGGCAAGCCACTGTTCGAGATCGTCGAGCCGGGCGCATCCGGTGAAATCCAGGGCCTCATGGAACTCAAGGGCCTGCATGGCACGGTGGCCAAGTCGATGTGGCTGCGTTTCACCAACGGCGAGCGTCACGAATTGGTGGCCGAAGTGGTCATTCCTGAGACGCTGGTCATCCGTCCGGTGGATTTGGTCTGGAAAAAAGGCGGTGATGCGGGCGAGCAGCAGGTCGATATCCGCGTGGAATCCGGTCCTTCGATGGAAATCACCGGTGTTTCGAGCAATCTGCCGCATTTTGAGGTTCGTTCCGAAACGGTCGAGGCGGGCCGCCATTATATTGTGCACGTGCGTCCCCAATCCACCGACAAGGACATGGCGGCGGTCATTCAAATCAGAACATCCAGCAAGAACCCGCGCGATTCCATCCGCGCCGTCTTCGCATCCATCACCAACCGGGGGAAACCATCACCTTGAAATTCCCTCACATCCTCATGGCGGTCTTGATCCTTGCCCAGGTGGCATGTGATCGGAAGTCTGGCCATGCGACCGATGGCGGCGGCGTGGCCGCAACGCCCAGCGAGGGATTCGACCGGGTCTGGAGCGCGGAACCGCTCGGCCCGTTGGAGCTTGAAAACCTGATCGCGGAACTGGACACGGCGGCGCGCGAAGGCACGGGAATCGACCGCGTTCTCGCAGACCGGCTGCTGGAAGGCCTCGGCGGCGGGGTTCCCGCGAGCATGACGCTTGTCTCGTGGCGGCACTTTTTCAATTCGTCGCTCAACGCGCTGGCCGTCACGCCGGGTGTCGGTTCCGATGCGATTGCCCGCGTGTTGATGGAGGTGATGGAGCGCGACACCGACAAGGTGATGCGCCTGTATGCCCTGCAGCATCTTGCGATCCACCAGCCACGGGCGAAAGAGCCGCTGCGCGGGGAAATCGGCCGACGGGTCGCGGCGCTGGCATACGGCGAGGACGACGAGATTTCAGGCACGGCGGTTCTGGTCATGGAACAGTGGAAGGGCGAGCTGGGCGGGGATGGGGAAAGCATTCCGAAGGAAGATCGCAGCGCGGCGGTGGTGAAAATCATCAGCGACCCGGCCCGGGACGCGGACGTGCGCGTGAGCGCGGTGCACACGGCGGTTGACGGAGGATACCAGGATGCCCTGCCTGCGGCGCGGGCGATTGCGGCGGATGCCGCCGCCGACACGATGCTGCGCAAGGCCGCGATCCATCTTATCGGCCAATTGGGCGGTCCGGATGATTCTGATCTGTTAGCCCGTTGTGCCGCTGAAAACAACCGCCTCGCCCAGGCCGCCCGTCCCGCCATCGAGCGGCTTGCCGCCCGTGTGGAAGGCCGCCGGGAACCGAAACTCATTCCTTATCGTTAGACCACCCTCCGACATGAAACCATCCGTATTTTCCGCCATCCTTCTGACCGCCGCCACATGGCTCACCGGCGTCGTGATTCCCGTCAAGGCCCAAGGCCTCGCCTCCGAACGCTGGAACAGCGTGAGCGGTGGCACCGTCGAACTGCTGCGCGAGCAAATCAACCTGCGGGCGGCCAACGTGACCGGCACCACGACGGGCGGCAGCGCGGGCGTCAACGTGACGGACAACTACGGCCTGCGGTTGCGCGGCTGGGTGCAGGCACCGGTCACGGCCGACTACACCTTCTTCGTGGCGGGCGACGAACACGTCGAGCTTTGGCTCTCACCTGATGATGCGCCCTTCGACAAGGAGATGATCGCCTTCCATCGCGGCACGACCACTCTGGAACAATGGACCAAGCACCCCAGCCAGCGGTCGCGCAAAGTGCGCCTGCAACAGGGTGAATCCTATTACCTCGAGGCCCTGCTCAAGGAAGGGACCGGAGGCGACCACCTGAGCATCGGCTGGGCCTATCCGCCCGCATTCGGTGTGGTAGCGACCAGTTCGTGAGTAAACATTGAGAGCGATTTGGGGTGACACTTT
>CAYYAR010000056.1:0-4764 GCA_964470065.1 uncultured Verrucomicrobiota bacterium
TGTATGCTGTTTATGAGAAACCCCAAAAGGGGCCGCCTGCGGAGCGCTTACATTGCAACGACTCGTCACCGCCGTCCTTGTCGAAATCTCCGAAGCCTGGGAATCCGGAAAATCCTACCTGAACCCAAAAAACTAACCGAAAACAATAACCACACCCACCTGCTTCAACTAAACGCATTGAAGAATTTTACAGAAAAAAATTTACGCGGCCCCTTCACCAAGGACCAAGCTTACCAAGCTCTAGCGAGCGCAAGGTAACTCTCGGTATAGAGTCTGGCTTCTGGAATTGCTATCGGAAATGAATCTTTTCATTATTATCTAAATCAACAAGCCAGTCATAACTGCCATTCAACCCAGTCTGACTTGCGCTTTCAAGAGTGTGCGATTTCCCGCAAACACTACACACTAATGATAATATTCTTGGTTTATGACTGCTTTGCATTTTGTAAACTTCACTTCTACATAAACTGATAGGCGAGTTGCAATTTTTGCAATATATAGTAGCTTTTTTTCGAAAAAAGTGTGAGTAGCCAAAGATGGCTGCAACCCCAATACAAACTAGTAAAAATAACACATTCACTTCAATTTACTGTGTAGTTATGAACAACGATCTTACCACCGCCAAATACTTCCCAACTTGGAATAGCATTAAATTTGGGACGACATTGAAGGTCGCTTTCGATGCACGCCGTGCACTCATATTCAAAATTGCCAGCGGAGAATCCAAAGAATATACAACCATCCGCTTGCGTCTTTCCTTGTGGACAAGGAGGCGGAGGATCAATGTCGACCCAGAGGGCCGCACTTACATCGACATCCAGTGGCTCGGGACGAGATAGTTTAAGTTTGACCTGAACAAAACCACTCACTGTAGTTTGCAGCTTTCTATCACCATCTTTGCAGCAGGTGTTCATTTTTACATCCCAACCTCCTCCAAAGCATACTGATACAAAAGGGAAAGCGGGGAAAAGTTGCAGACAGCCATTTAATTCGACTGTTTTCGTGAAGTCTAAACTGATTCCGAGGAATAGACCTAGATGATCTGTTCCACATATTCCGTTATTATTTACGAAGCCATAGAGATTGAATCCGCCACTTTCTTCAATGGGATCGCGTGATGGCCAGCGGCCTGTCGCGGAATCAAACCACCGGTATCCGTAATAAGTCACACCCGGCCTAAATCGTTGAATTTTCGTCGATATTTGGGCGGGTTCATGAGGGTCGAGCGGCGACTTCGCGGATGAGGGGCCGCCTGTCGGCGGCGGTTTTGGCGTGGCGCAGGGGCTTCCTCCAGCAGGCGGTTCCTCATCCGGCGGCTCCGGGCATGATCCGTTAGAAATCCCCGCTTGTGCGGCGGAAACTTCTGGATCCGGTGCGGTGGCAACCCACATGGCTTCGGGTTGTAGCGGGTTCTCCGCTGGAGGTGAAGGCAAATCGTGCTCCGGGGTTTCAGCGGTCGGGATCGGCCCGTACATGTCTTTGGTTTCATCCAGCCGTCCATGCGGATGGGTTCGGGCGTGAATTTCTCTCAGGGCATCGATGTGGACATGCGTGTAAATTTGCGTGGTTTCCATTCTCGCGTGACCCAACATTTCCTGGACGTATCGGATGTCCGCGCCGCCGCGATGCATGTCCGTGGCACACGAGTGGCGAAAAAGATGGCAGGAGCCGGGCTTGTCGATGCCGCAGCTTTTCATGAGTCCCTTGATCCAATTTCCGATGTATGCGGGGGTGATGCGCGTGCCGTAGCCGCTGAGAAAAAGGGCTGTTTCCTGCGGCAGGTGATGAAAAAGCGGGCGCGATTCGGCGAGGAAGCGGTCCAGCCATGCGGCGGCACGCTCGCCGACCGGCAGCATCCGGCTTTTCCCGCCTTTGCCTTTGCGGATCGTGAGCGTGAGGGAGGCAGGATCATAATCTCCGTGATCGAGATTGACCATTTCCGTTCGGCGGATGCCGGTGGCGTAGAAGAGTTCGAGAATGGCGCGATCACGTAGGCCAAAGGGATCAGCAGTGTTCGGAATGGCCATCAGGGATTGGATTTCCTTGGCGCTGAAGGCCTTGGGAAGTTGGCGCGCCTGCTTGCGGGGCAGATCCAGATCGGCGGCCGGATTGGCCGGGATGACGCCGGAGCGGCAGAGCCATGCGAAAAAACGCCGGACACAGCCGAGCCGCGCAAGCTGGGTGTTGGTGACCAGCGGTTTTCCTCCGCGTGGAGTGCGGTATTGATGGAGATAAAGCTGGAAAGCCTCGATCCGGGCGCGGGTGAAGGAAGCGGGAGTCGTGAGTCCCTGGCTCCCGGCCCATTCGACAAAACCCTTGAGAGCCCAGCGATGGGCTTCAATTGAGGGTGGAGAATAAGCCCGAGCGGCGAGATGCGTCAGAAAGCCCTCTGCGCTGGCCGCAAGGCTGCCGCACGCGTGGTGGACAGGTGGCGGGGCGGGTGCGCCTCCGGTCCTTCTCCCCCTCATCCCTAACAAGTTTCTCTCGCCCGATTTGCCTGACATGGGTGTGAAGATGACAGACCGTTGCGGTCATAGAACGAAAAAATCTCACAATGCGGAATCAACTTCCTACTCAGGTCTTGGGTTATCAGCGCAAGCGGATTGTTGCCAAATCCGCGCGGATTTTATCAAATCCTGCAATAATTACAGCTCCCCCTGGTCTTTGCCAGGGGATGGGAAAATTAGATTTTGGAAATTGACGTTTCTATCGTGTTTCTGTTTTTGTCGTTTTGATTTGTCTTCAGCCCGAACGAATCCCTTCCGCATGAAAATTCTCCCTATCTTCTCCCCAAATGTTTCACGTTCCGGTGTTTTTCTCGGGTGGCTCGTCCTAGGTGCGGGGTGCCTGCCGCTGATGGCACAGGGCGGATGGAGCGCCACCGACAGCGATGCGGACGGGCTCTCAGACCAATCACCCTCGACAGCGCCGCACGCCCGGTGACCCAGCAAACTTACAAGGCGGACGACACGCTGATTGCTACGGTCAACACCAGCTACCATCCTAGCGGCCAGCCCGCAGCGAGCTGGGGCACCAATACCAACCCGACCTTCAGACTCTACGACATCGAAGGACGCCTCGTGGAACTGCGCACCTTCCGCAGCAACAATCTGGCCCTCGCTCCCACCGCAAGCACCCCGGATTATGACAAAACCATCTGGGTCTACGAATCCGCCACCGGACTCCTGCTTGCCAAGCGCGACGACGCCAACAAAGGCGCGAATTACACCTACACCGCCGATGGCAAGCTCCTTACCCGCACCTGGGCGCGCGGCATCGTCACCACCTACGGCTATGACAGCGCAGGCCGCCTCGTTTCCACCGACTACAGCGATACCACGCCGGACGTGACGATGTCCTATGACCGCCTCAACCGGCAGTCATCCGTTTCCAACGGCATCGCCAAATCCGAGTTCGCCTACAATGCCACAACGCTTGCCGCAGACACCGAGACCGTTTCCTACAACCTTGATGGTCAGCCCGGCTTCGAGTTATCACGTGTCATCGACCGCAGCCAGGACACCCTTGGCCGCGACACCGGTTGGCAGTTGAAGGACGGAACAACCGTCGAAAACAGCGCTATTTACCAGTACTCTGCGACCGAAGGTCGCCTGTCCAAAGTCTTGGGTCTTGCGTCTTCAGGTCTTCCGTCTCCCGAATTCGCCTATGGCTATGCAACTGGCTCGTCCTTGATTGAGAGTGTCACCGGCCCGATCCACACCGTCATCAACAGTTGGGAGGCCAACCGGAACGTCCTCGCCTTCAAACACAACAAGGTGGGCACGGAGACCATTTCGAAATTCGATTATTCCGTCAACGCGCTTGGCCAGCGCGAGTCGGTTGCCACCAGCGGCACCGCCTTCCCAACCGTGCCAGGCTGGATTTGGGGGTATGACGTGCTTGGCCAGGTCACCAGCGCCAACCACAGCGTGGTTAACAATTACGACCGTGCCTACCAATACGACACGATCGGCAACCGCATTGAATCCGTGGACGGAGCAACCACGGTGACCGGCACTCCCAATTATACCGCCAACGCCCTCAACCAATACTCTGCTGTGACCTTGGGGAGTGCGGCTGTCTCCCCCGTCCATGATGACGACGGCAACATGACCAGCGGGCCTTTGCCGACCGACATTGATTCGGCCAGCACCCTGACCTGGGATGCCGAAAACCGCCTCATTGAAACAACGGTAGGGACGAGCGGCCCGCTCGTCCGATATCACTACGACGCCCAATCCCGTCTCATCTCAAGAAGCGTAGGCACCCTGTCCACCGTTTTCCTTTATGACGCATGGAACCGCATTGCCGAGTATCAGCAAAACGGATCTGGACACTCACTGAAAAGGAGTTATCTTTTTGGGATGGATTTGTATTCCAGAAGCCAGACTTTCTATCGAGAGTTTCCTTGCGCCCGCCTGATTTCCCTTCACCTCCTAGGGAAAGGCCGCTATTGTCCAGACCATGATGGTTGTCCCCCGCAAAAGTTGGACAGGTAACAAGGACAAAACTTTGCCCGCGCGATTGACGAGCGCCCGGCGAGAATGGGCCCCGCCCAGGCTCGTCGGTATTCCAGAAGCCAGACTTTCTATCGAGAGTTTCCTTGCGCCCGCCTGATTTCCCTTCACCTCCTAGGGAAAGGCCGCTATTGTCCAGACCATGATGGTTGTCCCCCGCAAAAGTTGGACAGGTAACAAGGACAAAACTTTGCCCGCGCGATTGACGAGCGCCCGGCGAGAATGGGCCCCGCCCAGGCTCGTCGGA
>CAYYAR010000057.1:0-4668 GCA_964470065.1 uncultured Verrucomicrobiota bacterium
TCATCCCGAACTAGATCTCGTCCTCAATCCCGCCTAAAAACTGGGGAATGTCCTGCTCCAGCCTATTGACGCTTGAGCGGCGCGCCCAAAATCAACTGCAACCGTTCTGCGCGCTGCGCCTCGGCTGCAGCTTCAAGCTCGGCAAGTTTTGTCTCGGCCGCGATGCGGGCGGCGGATTCACGGCCTGCTTCGGCACGCGCCGCGGCAAGTTCCCCGGTCAGGTTTTTCACCTGCTCGCCGGCAGTCGCAGAGGCTTGTTGAGCTTCATTCAAGCGGGCAATTTCCTCGAGCGCTTCGGAAAGTTTGTCGGCCTGCTCATCCACCACGCCGGAAAGCTCCTTCACGCGCGCCTCGGACATGGCGCGGGCGGCGGCCTCGCGCTCGAGGGCCACCATGTCACCGGGCTCATACGCCTGGCCGGGAGCATACTCCGGCGCGGCCGCAGTTTCCGGCGTTTCCGGCATTTGCCTCATGACTGCCCAGATGATGTTGATCATGAACTCGTAACCGCTGGAGCGTTCTTGCTCCTCGATCTTGCGCACGGCGGAACGGATGCTACTTCCCACGCGATCGCGATATTCGTCGCTGCTCAGCACCACATCCAGCGAAACACCCTCGGCTTGAGCTACGCCGAACATTTCCTGACGCACTTCTTTTTTAACCGCCTCCAGCAGAGCAATGATAGCTGCCTGCCGCTCGCTGGCGGCCACCGGGGCGCTCGCCGCTTCCGCGGAGGCCATGGCCGCCGCGCTTCGCACGATCACGGCAAAATCATCGCCGCCACCCCAGAAGGATTTCTTCTTTTGAATGACCGTGGCGTACAGCAAACATTCCTCGCCCTCTTCCATGGCGGACAGCGCTTCCAACGCATCCGTCTCGGCATACAACTCGCCGATGGTGGCGGTCTTGAAGCGGGTGACTTCACGATCATCGATGCGCATCGTGCGGCCGGAAGGGCCGGATTCGAGGCGGTCGGAAAAGACAAAATACGAGGCCCAGTAACGTTGCGGAGATTTTTTGAGATCCGCCGCGGTAATGCTCGGGGCATCCTGCGCGACCGCCGGACGGCCGATCAACCAGAACGCGGCGAGAAGTAAAAGTATGGTTCTTTTCATCATGTGGCGTCTACTTGCACCGGGTACGATGCCTCAGTCGCTACATTAATGCGTTGCCCGGCCTTGTCCAAGCTGTTTATTGAAGTCGGCGCGGCGATGTCACGCCGCGCCGGCCTTCATCACTTCGGCTGGTCGCCGCCGTCCATCTCGGCCAGTGCGGCCTTGCGGCTAAGGCGGACTTTGCCGGACATTTCGTCGACGTTCAGGCACTTGACCCACATCAAGTCGCCGATCTTGCAGATATCCTCGACGGTTTTGACGCGGAAATCCGCGAGCTCGCTGATGTGTACCAGGCCTTCCTTGCCCGGCATGAACTCGACAAACGCACCGAACTCCTTCGTGCCCGTCACGGTGCCCTGGTAGATCTTGCCCACCTCTGGTTCCGCGGTCAGCGCGCTGATTTCGCGCACCGCGACATCCATCGCGCTCTTCTCGCTCGCGAACACGGATACGGTTCCGTCGTCCTCGATGTCAATCTTGGCGCCGGAGAGATCCGTGATGCGGCGGATGTTTTTGCCGCCCGGACCAATGAGGGCGCCTATCTTCTCGGGGTTGATCTTGAGCACCTGGATCCGCGGCGCGTAGGGCGACAAATCCTCGCGCGGTTGCGCGATAACCGTTTGCATGTAATCGAGAATCTGGTGACGGCCCTTGTTGGCCATGGCGAACGCTTGCTCGACCAGATCCCAGCGGAGGCCGCGGATCTTCAGGTCCACCTGAAAGCCGGTGATACCCTGACGGGTGCCGGTCACCTTGAAATCCATGTCGCCGCAATGATCCTCGGCGCCGAGAATATCCAGCACGAGTTCGGCCTGGTTTTTCTCGCCGGTGAACAAGCCCACGGAAATGCCGGCGACCGGACGCTTGAGCGGCACGCCCGCATCCATCAACGCCAGGGTTCCCGCGCAGGCGCTGGCCATCGAGGAGGAGCCGTTGGACTCCATGATCTCGGACACCACGCGAATGCTGTAGGGGTAATTGTCGGGGATCACCGGTACGAGCGAACGCTCGGCGAGATTGCCGTGGCCGATTTCGCGGCGGCTGGTCGTGCCGAGACGGCCGACTTCACCGACCGAGTAGGGCGGAAAGTTGTAGTGCAGAATGAACCGCTTCTCCGTGGGTCCACCGGCCACCGCGTCGAGGTCCTGCACGTCGTCGCTGGTGCCCAGCGTAACCGTGGCCACCGACTGTGTCTCGCCGCGCGAAAACAGCGACGAACCATGCGTGCGCGGAAGCAGTCCGACCTCGCCGTACAAGGGACGGAGTTCGTCGAACTTGCGGCCGCCGATGCGGGTCTTCTTCTCCAGCACCAGGCGACGGGTGCACTCGATTTCAAAAGCATCGAACAACTGGAAGTATTCCTCGCCGGTCATCTCCGGAAATTTTTCCTTCAGGGCGGTTTCGAGCGACTTCTTGATCGCGGAGACTTGATCCTGACGGTCCTGCTTGCCGACCGTGCCGAGCGCCGCGAGCAGTTGTGCGCCGGCGGTTTGGCGGGCGGCGTCGAGCTTGGCGGAATCCGGCTGCGTCTCGGTGACGACTTTCTCGGGCAGGCCGAGTTGGCGGCGAAGCTCCAACTGGGCATCGAGAATCGCGGGGATGAAGGAGTGGCCGAACTTCATCGCGGCGACCATGTCGGCGTCGCTGATTTCATTCGCGTTGCCCTCGATCATGATCGGGTATTCACGGCAAGCCGCGTAGGTGAGCTTGATGTCGCTCTTGGCCATTTCGTCGTGGGTCGGATTGACCACAAACTGGCCATTGATGCGGCCAACGGTGACGGCGGCAATGGGGCCGAAGAAGGGGATGTCGGAAATCGTCAACGCGCAACTGGTCGCGTTCACGCTCAGAATATCCGGCTCGTGCTGGCCATCGGAGCTCATCAACGAATTGTTGACCTGCACGTCGCAGCGATAGCCATCGGGGAAGAACGGCCGGATCGGGCGGTCGGTCACGCGGGCGGTCAGGACTTCGCGCTCGGTCGGCTTGGCTTCGCGCTTGAAGTAACCGCCGGGAAACCGGCCGGCCGCGTAAAACTTCTCGCGGTATTCCACTTGCAACGGGAAGAAATCGACACCCTCGCGCGGGGTTTTGGTGGCAGTGATGGCGGAGAACACGATGGTGTCCCCGATACGGGCGGAGACCGCGCCGTTGGCTTGTTTGGCGATGAGACCTGTTTCAAAGGTCATGGTTTTGCCGCCCAGGTTGACTGAGACGGACTTGCGGAGTTCTTTCATTTTATTTCCTTGGATGAGGCGGGGAATTGCCCGTGGCCGTTAACACAAAAAGCCGACGCAGCGTGCGGATGGCCGCCACGCCGGAATCGGCTTGTTCATGCGAATGAAGAAGGAATTACCGGCGCAGGCCAAGACGTTGAATGAGCCCTTGGTAACGGGCTTCGTCTTTGCTGCGCAAATAATCCAACAGCTTGCGACGCTGACTGACCATGGCGATCAATCCGCGACGGGAACTGTGATCTTTCGTATGATTCTGAAGGTGCCCGGTCAGGTCCTTGATACGCTGACTCAAGAGGGCCACCTGAATCTCCACGGATCCGGTGTCGGACGCGTGGGTCTGGTATTCCTTCTTAATAGCTGCTTTGGCAACGTTTTCCATATTTCTCTGAGCCGACGGTCGGCCCGCCTTGTGTTTTTTCCTTTAGTTGGTTTGCGCGACTTATAGTAAGTGCACCGGCCGATGTAAACGCTAAAAAGTTCCAATGGTTGGAAAAACCGGTCCCGAAAAGTTCCAACGATTGGAAAATCAAGGGGTTACGACCAGAAATAGTAGGCATCGGCCCAGATGACATACCAGCCGAGCAGGAAGTTGGTCAGGGCGTGCGCCAACGCCACCGCCCACACATCCCGCGTCCTTATATAGAGCCAGCCGTAGGCCAAACCGGCGGCAGAACCGGCGAGCCACTCTTTGTGCTCAATCCCGAAAACGATGGCCACGCCGAAGAAGGCAAATTTGTCGTACGCGCCATGATCAACCTTCAGGAAGTTGCGGCCCTGCATCCACCGGTACAGCCAGCCGCGCCAGAAAAATTCCTCGATGATACCAATGACAAACGCCGAACCGGCGATACGGGCCAACGTCAACGGCCAGCCGGTGGCGGCAGGCGAGTAAGGAAATTCCGTCATCGGCTCGCGCAACTCGCCAAACGGCAGGATCCCGTATTTGCCATACAACTCATACAACCAGGGCAGATGCTGGATCACCCATCCGGTTTCGCCAATGACCCAGACCACAAGGACCCCGACACCACAAACGATGGCGATCGGAATGTTTTTGGGATTCAGCCGCGGATACCAGCGCCACGGGCGCAGCCAGACAAACAAGGCCAGACAGGCCACGCTCCGCACCGCATACTTCCATCCCTCCGGATCACCAAGCATGTGCGCGATGAACAACCACGCAATAAACGGAACGACATGCGCCACCGTCGGCCGCTCGGTGTTGTCGGGGATGGTTATGGGTTTCCCGGTCACGGCGCAGAAGCTAACCCATCTTCCGCAGTTGGACGATTAAATTTCCGGTTTTACTGGTGTTT
>CAYYAR010000058.1:0-4429 GCA_964470065.1 uncultured Verrucomicrobiota bacterium
GATGTATCACCCCAAACCGCTCTATTTCTCGTCGGACACCCGGTTGGTGAGACAAATTTCTGATCCCGTTTGATCCGTTCAGCGAAATTTATCGCCTTTCGATTAAGAGCGCGGCTCAAACGTCACTGCTTGTCTGTCCCCGCGTACCGTCCCCTGTGTCTCGTCCCAAACGTCACTGCTTGTCTGTCCCCGCGTCTGCGTCAACCCATCGTCACCTCTTGTCTGTCCCTATCATTCACCGAGACCTTGAGGTGGACTTGACCGCTTTTGACGCCGGTTTATTCTATATCCAATAGAGATTCATGCGGACTGGCAATGAATTCTTTTATTACGTTCTCTTCTGCGATCAGGCGTTTAGCCACCAGGTCCGACGAACAATTCCCGAGGCGCAAATAAACAACCTTTGGCGGATACCCCCGCACAAGAGCCAGATGAACAAAGTCTGCGTCTTTGGAAACAATCGTGAAGCCATTTTTTTCTGCGAAAGACCAGATCGAGACGTCATCTACTTTCGTAAAACCAAAATCTTTGATGTGCTTCGAGCCGGGAAATGGTGCATCAAGTAATTTAACCAGCTTATGTGAAAGGTTTTGATCCAATAAGAGCTTCATGCAACGGCCACGGAAAGACGCTTTTCCCGCTCGGCCGCAAATGCGAGGCAAGCACGGATATCATCCTCATTAAGCTCAGGAAAGTCGCTTAGAATTTCCGGGATGCTCATTCCAGAGGCAAGATACTCAAGGATATCCGTCACAGTGATACGCATACCCCGAATGCAGGGCTTACCGCTTCGCTTGCCCGGTTCTATGGTTATGATTTTGCTGTAGTCCATACATAAATCCTACACGCCAATACAGCGGGATGCAACTGAACGTTGGATGTTCCATGTTGGGCGCTGAACGTTGCCCGCCGGAGGCGGGTACCTCCTTCCCCTTCCTCACCCAGCTTCATTTTCACCTCGGTGGACAACAGAGGCATGATGATTTGATTGAAGAACTTCACCGGGTCGTTGTCGAAACTCGCCTACAATGCAAGGCGGAGATTTTCCTGGTTCCGTTCCTCTCCCATCATGGCGTCGAGGTTTTGCAGGGTCATTGCGCGATCGCCGATGCGGCCCTTGGGCCGGCCGGGCGGACCGGTGACGCGCCCTCGTCTGCACGAGCGGATGGAGCGCAGCGGAACGTATGAGCAAAGAGCCGGGCCGTCTGACGCCCGCGCAACGGAAGCGCCACCATAAACGACGCGAGTCAGCGAGCGACGACCGCTTTGAACTCTTCTAACGGGCCAAGCCGTCGCCCGGCCATTCGCCGCGGGCGGAGCCGCCCCAGCTCAAGCGGGCGGCAAATGGCCAGCGGCGGCGGGAGCGAGCGAAGTCGACTGAAAAATCCAGCGACAATCCAGTGACAAAAAAAGGGCTTAACTATGCCATTTAGTGCCATTTCGGCCCCGACCGGAGGTATCGGAAATATTCTCTGTTTTCCTAATAAAAAGCCTTGATTTTATTGGTTAAAAGCGTGGCGCACCCGGCAGGACTCGAACCTGCGACCGCCGGATTAGAAATCCGATGCTCTATCCAGCTGAGCTACGGGTGCTATGCGCCGGTACTTTAAGCGTGAGTATACAACAGTTCAAGGCGAGGTTCAGCGCTGGCCAAGAATTCGCTCGCACCTTTCGGTAACGATTTCACCGACCCGGCGCGACATTTTGTCTTTATGTGCACCGCCGATTTTTTTGTTAGCCGCGAGAATAATTCCGGCAAACTCGTACAACCGCTCGCGAACACTCGGCCAGCCAAGCCCGCTATCCAAGGCCATGCGCTGAAAATGACCCGCCTGCAAATCGTTGATGTTGGCCTGATTCCCTATGCTCATCGCCGGGCGACTGGACAGCCCGGGCCACGCTACGGTCGAAATCAAGTCACATAGTGGTGCCAGACGGCGCGAGCCGTGGTCATAGAGGATCGAATAGTTTTTCCCGTGGGCATCTGCGTTTCCTATAATGGCGTTGAAAATGAGGGCATCTACAAAACCCAGGATGTCCAACACGGGCATCGTCGACCACTCGCGCAAAAGGCCAATACTTTCATCGACCGTGGGACCGCCCTCCTGCTGATACTTGCGCTCCGGCGGACGGCCGAGCGCCTGACAAAAGTCCTCCTGATGCAATCGCACAATGCCCAGTTTACCGGGAATGCGATCATAGCGCGTGACGACCATGCAGGGCTTTCCGCCGATTTTTAGCGATGTAACTTCCGCGACATTCAGCCCAACCTGCCGGGCAAGCTTCATGCAGAACAACTCGTTGGCAACGAATCCCGGAAAACGATCCGGCTCAGGCTTTATAATGTGCGTACTTGGTGTACCACCCAAAGGCACGGCAATTTTGCCGTCCGCGATGACCACCGGCAACTTGTCCTGCACACCAGCAAGCGAGAGTCGAACCCCCTGCTCGTCCGCCAAAAATGGATGCTCAGGCAGTTGGCTAGTGATGGTTGCCAGTTCATCCTCCTTCAACGTTCGCACGCGATTGGTCGGACCAGATGGCTTCTCCCCTTCGGGTATCAAGCTTACGGATCCCGCGCACTCGCCTCCGATTCGATCCAATAGACCAAAGTCGTTCTCGACGCTAATACCCAGCATCGCCGCCACACGCGCCCGCGGTCCCTCCTCCGGAAGGATACCGGCAAAAAATGGGCGCGCCTGCTTGCCTTCGTAAGGCTCAGGCGAGAGCGGCAAGGTCTTCGATAGCGGGCTTGCGTCTTCTCGCGCCAACCAATCCGGCGCATACACAAACCGGAGAATTCCGCTCGCGCCCTGCTCAAGCGTTCCGACACAATCACTATTCAAAAAAACGCCGAGTTTTTTCACAGCTTCGCATTAGATTGCGGTTGCGATTTGTGATCCACACTCATCTGAAGTCCCAGCGCCTGCATTATTTTGAAAACGCCCTCGAGCCTTGCCGTGGATTTACCGCGCTCAAGCTCGATGAGATAACGCAGCCCCACACCGGCGACCATCGCCAGTTGCTTTTGCGTGACCTTGAGCCTCTTCCTCTCGGATCGAATCACATCCCCGAGCTCTGAACTGGATAAAACCCTCTTCATGTTCCTTATCGGGAATATATTGCCGATAATTGTCTATATCAACAATATTTATTCCCGATAAGGAATATATTTTACACCGGGCGAAAATCGTTGGTAATGATTCCCGATCGGGAACTTTCAAGTACAGCCACGTGAGCCAAACAATCAATGTTTTTTTCATGCATATTTTAGAAGTTTGATAATTGAGGTATCCCTTCCTATTTACTAACATACTCTTAGAGAAAGAGAGGCTGATATGAGAGCAACCGCACTGTCCGCCATCACCGCCGCGATGCTTGTTTTTGTTGCATCCAGCGCTCTTGCCCAGAAGGTCACCATTAAAGGCTCCAACACCTTCGGCGAGGATCTCGGACCCGCGCTTATCGCCGGCTTTAAATCAGTAAAGCCCGGCATCACGATTGACCTGGTATCGGAAAGCAGCGGCCCCGGTATCGCGTCGCTGCTCGCCGGGGATTGCGACATTGCCTCCAGCTCGCGCCCGCTGAACGAGGATGAACTCAGGATCCTCAAGTCTCGCAGCCTGAAAGTCGAAAATCATGCCGTAGGTTATTACGGCATTGCCGTGGTCGTCGCGGCAAATCATCAGGTGAAAGCGCTGACCGACCAGCAGGTGGAAAAAATCTTTACCGGCGAAATCACTAATTGGAAAGAGGCGGGCGGCCTCGACAAACCCATCCACGTTTACATTCCCGATGCCCAGGCCGGCACCTACCTGGGATTTCAGGAACTGGCCATGGCCCGCAAGCCTTACCGTCAGGATGTGACGGAGAGGTCGAACTACCATGAACTCGGCGCTGCCGTGGCAGCCGATCCGGCCGGCATCGGATATGTGAGCCTGAATGTAATGCGCGAACTCGGGTTGCACGGCATCCTGATCAATGGCATGCACCCTTCCTCCATTGCCGTGATCGAAGGAATTTATCCCTACGCCCGCATGGTGCGGCTGTTCACCATCCGCGGCCAAACCTCACGCGCCGCGCGGGCCTTCATCAAGTTCGTCCAGTCGCCGGAGGGACAGCGAATCGTCGAGCAAACCGGTTTCGTTCCGCGGTTGACATCGCCGATCGATTACGGTGGCATGGCGTTTTAGGTGCGGTTGCGGGTTGAAGGTTTCCACCCAGCCACGTTTCTTGAGTTCAACATGTCAAACGCCTGCTATTGCAAGTCATTGAATGGCAAGGGTTGAGTTTTTGATCGGAGTCATTTCGGGTGTCTCATGTTATGTGGCTTGGTATGGCGACCAGTTGATCTGTGGCAGCGTCCGTTGGCGTAGGTGATGGCTCGCGGCATCCGGCCGCATCGCGGCGGCCCATTTTGGGCGCTTTC
>CAYYAR010000059.1:0-4331 GCA_964470065.1 uncultured Verrucomicrobiota bacterium
ATCGATACATCAATCACTTACAACAAATCACACCCCAAAAATGGGGAATGTCCTGAAAGCCATTAAGCCTTGACGGGAGGTTCATTCTCCTTACTATTACGCCCCTTTGCAATAACCGAGGAAAGAATCATGACCGCTCAACTTCTTCAGAAAATCGATCAGGAACAGCGCCAAGGGCGCAAGATCCCCAACTTTGGTGTGGGCGATAGTGTCAAGGTGCACGTGAAGATTCGCGAAGGCGACAAGGAACGCATCCAGCTTTATGCCGGCACGGTTATTGCCCGCGATGGCGACGGAAGCACCGAAACATTCACGGTCCGCCGTATTTCCTATGGCGAGGGTGTGGAGCGTATTTTCCCGGTGTATTCGCCCGGATTGGCCAAGATCGAGGTTGAGCGCGCGGGCAAGGCGCGCCGGGCCAAGTTGTATTACCTCCGCGGTTTGACCGGCAAGAAGACCAAGATCAAGGAAAAGGTCACCGAGGAGCAATCCCAGCGGGCCTAAGGCTGGGATGCCATGCTCGACCACGAACGACGTTGGTGGTCGCAAGGCCATGGCAACATAGCCGGCGTGGATGAGGCCGGTCGGGGTCCGCTGGCCGGTCCCGTGGTGGCGGCGGCGGTCTGCGCGCCCGCAGATCTGTGCGAACAATTGCTCGCTGGACCCTGGCAGAAACTTACCGATTCCAAACGATTGAGCGTCAAAGCGCGGCGAATATTTTTTGATTCCATTCGCGGCATCGATGGCGTGGTGGTCGGCGTGGGGCGATGCGATGCCCGCGAAATCGACACCTTGAACATTCTCCGGGCCACGCATCTGGCCATGGCGCGTGCCATCGATGCGCTTCCCATTCGACCCGACCGTGCGCTGGTCGACGGCTTGCCGGTGAAGGGCTTGCCGGTGGAGCACGAGGCCATTGTCGGTGGCGACGGGAAAAGTTTGTTGATTGCCGCCGCGAGTGTGATTGCCAAGGTGACGCGAGATGACGAGTTGCTGGATATGGAGAAGCAGTATCCCGGCTATGGCTTTGGCTCCCACAAAGGGTACGGCACCCGTGAACACCTCGAAGCCCTTCGTCGACTGGGCCCCTGCCCGGAACACCGGCGGTCATTCGATCCGGTCCGGCAGCGGCTTTTAGAACTGTGATGTCTCGTGATCCATGAAACTTTTTTCCCGCCTGCGTAGCTTCTTCATGCGCGGACGTGCGCCGGCGCCTCCGGATCGCTCCGCAACCGGACGCTGGGGCGAAGAGGTGGCGGAACGACACCTGACGGGCAAGAAATACACGGTGCTTGGGCGGCGGGTTCGCATCCGGCGCGATGAGCTTGATCTTGTTGTCCGGTCGCCGGAAGGTGTTCTTGTTTTCGTGGAGGTCAAGACCCGGGCGAGCGAGATGTATGGCCGGCCGTTTTTTGCCATTGACCGCCGGAAGAAGCGGGCGCTGTCCCGTGCGGCATGGAATTATCTGGTCAAGGTGCGGCCCCGTCCGGAATATTTCCGTTTTGATGTCGTCGAGGTGGTAGGGTCGCCGGGTGGCGGCCAGCCGGTGGTGCGGCATATCGAGCAGGCCTTTTCTCTCATGGGCAGGAAACGATGGCGCTGGTGAAAAACGTGGCGATGATGGCCGTTGGCATGCTTGGATTTTTTCCGGCGGCGCGCGGACAATTTGATTTGGAGGCGCTGTCGGAAATAGCATCGCAACTGCCCGGCGATTACGAGATTGATCTCACGCAGTTGCGGGAGCCGACGCCCGAGGAGTGGCGCCAGATGTGGGAGCATCTGAACCGGGTGCTGCAAAGCGGGTCACTGGTGGACATGGCGGAAGTGCGCCCTTATGCCGAGATGGCGCTGCAATTTCTTGACGAGCGCGAGGATGGACGCCCGCTGGCGGACTGGTTGCGTCAGCGCGTGGATTATTTGTGGATGGCCGAGCAGGTGGTGAGCGAAGCGCGGCCGCCATCCGTTTCGAAACCGCCGCCGCCGCAAACGATCAAACCGCCCGCACCGGCGAAGCCGCGCCCGGCGCCTGCGGTGGCGGCCAAAAAATCGATGGATGTCCAGCGGTGGGTTCAACGCGTGCAGAGCCGCGGCATGCCCAAAGGCGCCGCCGCGTATGTGCCGAAGTTGAAGCCGGTTTTTCGTGCGCACGGCGTTCCGGATGCATTGGTGTGGCTGGCCGAGGTTGAGTCGAGTTTCGATCCGGAGGCGAAAAGTCCGGTGGGTGCGCTTGGGTTGTACCAGTTCATGCCGGCGACGGCGGAGCGTTTTGGTTTGCAGGTCAGGCCGGACGACGAGCGCGTGATTCCCGAACGCTCGGCCGAGGCGGCGGCGAAGTACTTGAAATTTTTGCACGGCCGGTTTGGCTCCTGGCCGCTTGCCCTGGCCGCCTATAATGCCGGCGAGGGCCGGGTCGGCAAGCTGCTGAGTAAGCACAAGGCCAGCACGTTTGAGGGTATTGCCGACTACTTGCCGTCGGAAACGCGGATGTATGTCCCCAAAATCGCCGCCGTGATCAAGGTGCGCGAAGGCCTCGACGTGAACCGGCTGTGATCGTTTCCGGGCGGGAAACCCGGAAACGCGCTTGTCATCGATGCGACGCTGTAATACTTTCTACCTTGCTTCATCTTCCGGTGGGATAGCGAAGTGGCCAAACGCATCAGACTGTAAATCTGACGACTATGTCTTCGAAGGTTCGAATCCTTCTCCCACCACCATCTGACTCAACCAGTTGCAACGACTGGCACTTTTTGTCCTAAACTGACATTTTACTGGATAGGGGGACAAGATAGGGGGACCAAAAGCGGGTATGATTTGATTTGAGACGCTGAAAAAAAGCTATCGCAACAGTCCCATCATCGGCTGAATTTCCTCCGACAAGACTTTCAAGCCAACTGGCTGTAATCGAACCTTCACTCCACCAATACCGTCTCATTCACCCGCCGAATTAAGCCAATCAACTCGGTCGCCTGAGTATCTCCAAAAACTCCACCCACACCTTCATGGTGAATGTCTGTGAATGGTGGTTCGTACAGTAGCTCAGGTTCCATTAAGCCGTTCTAGGTCAAATAATCCACGACGAAGTTGATGAAGCGAATCTAAAATGTTTATCCTTTTCAAACTCACGGGCTGTTTGTTTAATGACATCAAAGCAGCGGAGGCTACATGTCAAAGATACCTGCAAAAGTAAAAAGTCGTATCGTGGAAGGTATAAAGCGATTTAAACCTGTGATCGAACAGGCTAAAGCTCGAGATGTAGGAGAGGCAGACACGTCTACGCTGGTAAAAGACATACTCGCCGACTTATTTGGGTATGACAAATACTCTGAAATTACCGCAGAATTTCAGATAAAAGGAACATATTGCGACCTTGCGCTTAGAATTGACGGCAAGATTGGATTGCTCATCGAGGTAAAAGCCATTGGAGCAGCCCTCAAGGAATCTTTCATCAAACAGGCTGTTGATTATGCAGCCAACCAAGGTATCGAGTGGGTTGTGTTAACCAATGCACTTCACTGGCAGATCTACAAACTCAACTTCAGCAAGCCGGTAACAAGTGAATTACTTTGTGAAATAACATTTACAGAACTAGATCACAAAGACGACTCAGACTTGGATATGCTTTTTCTTTTGTGTCGGGAGGCACAGGGAAAGTCTTTGCTTGATGCGTATCATGAACAGCGACAAGCATTAAGCAAATATGTGATTGGGGCATTGCTGTTGTCTGATCCTGTTGTTGGTGTCGTTCGCCGTGAATTGAAACGCCTCTCACCCGATGTCAGGATTGATGCTGATGAAATAAAGTCGGTCATGGCACATGAGGTTATTAAGCGAGAACTGCTGGAGGGTGATAAGGCAACAGATGCCAGCAAAAGGATTTCGAAAGCGGCGGGTCGAGCACTTCGGTCCTCTTCCATTGCTGGCGGTGTGCCTAGTGCATCTGAGCTCGAAAACAACACTTCCGACAGCGCATAATGTATCGAGCCTGATTTTCTAGCAAGATTTAGCCTCTCAAAACCTTGTCAAAAGCCAAAAACTACCGAACTGGGACTCTGGCTGGGGTTATTGGTGCAAACGCCACAAATACCAATTAAATCCTATTTCAACCGCCTAAACAGAATCAGACTGGCGGGACTTTGATAGAGCGGCTGAATAAGGGGTCAAGACATCCGCTATTGTGACTCATCAGTGAGAGAGCTATGCACATTGACCTCTCCCTTGAATATATCGAAAGCAACAAGCGCACCCCCAGCGATGGAGCCGAGCATCAAGACAACATTCGTAAGCGTCACGCCAAGCCCCTCTATGCGTAGATAGCGTAAGGGTCATAGATT
>CAYYAR010000060.1:0-4299 GCA_964470065.1 uncultured Verrucomicrobiota bacterium
GTGGCGGTCGCTTGACCCACGCGACATCGCCCAAATCCCCGAGATCGATTTCCAAAACATGTTTGTAAAGGAACACCAAGGCGCACAAAGCCTGATTTTGGGTGGCAGCAGCCACATTCTTCCGATCGGCGAGATAACCTAAAAAGGCGCGGACTTCAGCCGGTCCCATTTCCCTTGGATGGCGCTTTTGATGATAAAGGATGTACCGCATGATCCAGTCGATATACGTGCGCTCCGTGCGGTAGGCATAGTGCCGGACGCGAAGTTCCTGGCGCACCAGATCAATCAACCGGGTCGGTTGCTGATGCGCGGGTGAGGACGGAGCGGAGGTTGTGGGGCAAGTGATCAACTTTCAGCGCTCAACTTTCCCGCCGGAGGCGAGTCCGCCTTCGGCGGGCAACGTCCAACGTTCAATGAGGATAGCGGATTTCTGTTTCATCTGCCGCCACGATAATAGATAACCTATAGCATTTAACGCTATAGGTACGGAAATTTGTCAGTAGACGAGGTTGAGGGGTGTCGGTTCTGCGCGGTAAGTTCCAATCATTGGAAAACCGGCCTCAAAAAAGTTCCAATGATTGGAACTCTTCCGGCGATGCCACGCGAGGTTGCACATGGCGTGTTTTGCATGTTATTTTTGTCGATAGTTATTATGAATGGCGGACGAGGATAGTAAGTATGATTGTATTAATGAGCGATTTCGGTACGGCCGATGGTTATGTGGCGGCGATGAAGGGTGTGATCTCGTCGATCGCGCCGGCTGAAACGGTGGTGGATGCCACGCATGATATTCCGCCGCAGGATATTGCGGCGGGCGCTTGGGCGTTGGCGAATTTTGTCCCTTTCTATCCGGCGGGCACCATCCATGTCGCGGTGGTTGATCCAGGGGTGGGCACGGGCCGCGAGTTGATTGTGGTGGAGGCGGGGGGGCAACGTATCCTGGCGCCGGACAATGGCCTCATCGGGATTTGGCTGGGTAGTCAGCCGGACTACCAGGCGTGGAAAATTCGCCGGGATTGGCATCGTCCAAATGGTGCCAGCGCCACTTTTCATGGCCGTGATATTCTGGCTTATGCGGCGGTTCTGATGTCCGCCGGCAAGATGCCCGAGGGCGTACTGAGCCCGCTGGATTACCCGCCGATGCGATTGCCGGAGAGTTTGGTCAATGCCAAGGATGGGCAGATTATCGGCCAAGTCATTCATATTGACCGGTTTGGCAATGCCATAACCGGCATTACCCGCACTCATCTGGAGAAATACCGCCGGACTCGGGCCAAGGTCATGCTTCCATTTGGCACGGAAGTGCCCCTAAAGAGGGTATATGGCGACGTTTCTCCCGGAAAAAGTCTGGCCCTGATCAACTCCAGCGAGCATTTGGAGGTGGCGGTACATGCGGGTAATGCCTCGCTGACCCATGGTTTGGTGCGAGGTTCGGAGGTTGTGGTCTATTTTTAGTCGTTAAATAGTCGTTTTTGGACAACTTTACTTTTCATGACCCCAAAGTTGTGAAAAAAAATGTCGACTTTTGTGTTGCAATTAAAATGCAAAGGTTTATTTTGTACTCAAATAGGCGAATTTTGAGGTAACTATGATTGCAGCAGCTACACCTGAAAAGTTGGACGGAGCACAAGCCCTGGTCAGATGCTTGGAAAAGCAGGGGGTTGAATACATTTGGGGATTGTCTGGAGGGGCTGCTATCCCGATTTTCGATGCTTTGATTACCACGGGCACGAAGATCAAGCTGATCCTGGTTCGTCACGAGCAGGGTGCCACCCACATGGCGGATGGTTATGCCCGCGTCACCGGCAAGCCTGGCGTGGTGTTGGTGACCAGTGGCCCGGGCGCGACGAATACCATTACCGGCATCATGACCGCGCACATGGATTCGGTTCCGATGATCATTATTACCGGCCAGACGATCACCCCCATGCTCGGCAAGGACGCCTTTCAGGAAGCTGACGTGTACGGGTTGACCATGCCGGTGGTGAAGCACAGCTACCTCATAAAGAAGACGAACGACATTCCGCGTGTCGTGAAAGAGGCTTTTCACATTGCTAATACCGGACGTCCGGGACCGGTGTTGATGGATATTCCCAAGGACATCAGCTCCGGCGCCTTTTCCGGAAGCCTTGATCCCGAGATGGATCTGCCCGGGTACAATCCGCATATCGAAATCAACCAGGAGCACATCAAAGGCATCGCCGAGGCGCTGCGCAAGTCGAAGCGTCCGGTGATTCTCGCCGGTCACGGTGCGTTGATTGCCCGCGCGTTCCCGGCGATCGAAAAGCTGGCCGAGACGCTCAAGGCGCCGGTGACCACGACCTTGCTCGGCAAAGGCGCGTTCAACGAGGAGCATCCGCTCTCGCTCGGCATGCTCGGCATGCATGGGACCGCCTACGCGAACAAAGCGATGGTGGAGTGCGACCTCGTGATGTCGATCGGCTCGCGTTACGATGACCGCATCATCGGCCAGGCGGCAAAATTCTGCCGTGACGCGGTGCGTATTCACATCGACATCGACATCGCCGAGATCAACAAGATGATCCACGTGCATCACCATTGCATCGGCGATGCGCGGCTCATTGTGGAAGAATTGTTGAAGCATGCCAGCGAGCTCGACACCAAGGAATGGTTGCAGCGGTTGAACGGTTACAAGAAGAAGTATCCGCTCAAGTACGGCAAGCAGGGCGGGCTGAAGATGCAGCAGGTGCTGGATGAGCTGTACAAGATGACGGACGGACAGATCATCGTCTCGACCGATGTGGGACAGCATCAGATGTGGGCGGCGCAGTTTCTCAAGACCGTGCGCCCTGATGATTGGCTCAGTTCCGGCGGCGCCGGCACGATGGGGTATGGCTTTCCGGCCGCGATGGGTGCCCAGTGGGGCAAGCCGGGCGAACAGGTGTGGGCGATTGTCGGCGATGGCGGTTTTCAAATGACCATGTGCGAACTCGCCACCGCGTGCGTGCACAAACTGCCGGTGAAAATCCTCGTGCTGAACAATCACTATCTCGGCATGGTGCGCCAGTGGCAGGAGCTGTTCTACGACGATCGTAAAAGCGGCGTGGATTTGCAGGGCAATCCGGATTTCGCCAAACTCGCGGATACGTTCCCCGGCGCGAAAGGCTTCACGCTCAAGCGCGCGGCCGACATCCGCAAAATTCTCAAGCGGGCGATGGAGTACAACGACGGTCCCGTGGTGATTAATGCCGAGTGTGAAAAAACCGACAACGTGTTCCCGATGATTCCGGCCGGCCGCGCGCTGGAAGACATGATCATCGAGCGCCCGCGTCACAAAATGGAAAAACCGACCGGATCAACCTGAGGAAGCTATGACCACCCCGACTGTTATTCACACACTGAGCGTGTACGTCGCCAATAAGCCCGGCGTGCTGGCTCGCATTGCCCAGGTATTCGCCCGCCGCGGATTCAATATCGAGTCGCTCGTGGTCTCGCCCGCGATGGACGGCAAGTTCTCTCGCATGACCATCGGCGTGAGTGGCAATCCGGACATGCTCGACCAAATCATCAAGCAGGTGAGCAAGCTTATCGATGTGCTTACCTGCAAGGATCATAGCGATGACGCTGCGGTGGTGCGCGAACTCGCGCTGGTGAAGATTCGTTGCGGAGCCGATCGCCGATCGGAAGCTTTGCAGGTGGTTGAGCACTTCGCGTGCAAGACCGTTGACCTGACCGAGAAGTCGATGATCATCATGGCCACCGGCGCCTCCGACAAGGTCGATGCGTTCATCAACATGATCCAAATGTTTGATGTGGTTGAACTCGTCCGCACCGGCAAGGTGCTGATGGTGCGCGGCGAAGACCCGACGTAGAGTCGACGCGGCGAGATGAATGATATTTTTATCATTTTCATTCTGCTCGCTGTCGTGTTTTTTTTCTTCCTGCAGGGTGGGGCGGGTGCGGAGGTCAAGCCGGACGAGGCGTGGAAGTTGATCGAAGAAGGGGCGTTGGTGATCGATGTCCGGACCGAGGGCGAGTTCAACCCCGGTCATCTGCCCGGCGTTCTGAATATTCCTCACGAGCAAGTCGACCGGCTTAAAGATGCTATCGGCGAGGACAAGGGGCGCTCCGTTCTGGTTTATTGCCGGACTTGAGTTCAACATGTCAAACGCCTGCTATTGCAAGTCATAGAATGGCAAGGGTTAAGTTTTGATCGGGGTCATTTTGGGTGTCTCATGCTATGTGGCTTGGTATGGCGACCAGCTTATCTGTGGCATCGTCCATTGGCGTGGGTGATGGCTCGCGGCATCCGGCCGCATCGCGGCGGCCCATTTTGGG